>VFLI01000031.1 GCA_009885105.1 Spirochaetia bacterium
ATAATAATAATAAAAATAATTCTGTTGACCGCTGCCATTAAGGGCGGGATAAAAGTCCTCCTGCTATTTAAAACGAAGAAAAAGATGATACTATGTCAAAAATGCAAAAAATCTTCACAGGAATCCTGCTATATCTGCCATTCCTGATTCTAACCGCATGCGGTGGCGGAAAAGGCGATGACAAACTCATTACTCTATCCCTGCTCTATCTGCTGACCCGGCCCGCCCCTCAGCCCACAGTATCTACGTTTGCCGGATGCTGGCCTAATTATGGAAGCAATGACGGTACAGGAACGGCTGCTTGTTTGACAAGTCCCGGTGGTATGGCGATGGATGCTTCTGGGAATATTTATTTTGTAGGCGGAAATAAAGTGCGGATGATCACACCGGCAGGCGTTGTAACGACTATAGCCGGGTCGGGGGCATGTTCGAGTGTCAATGGCAATGGGATTTCTGCAAGTTTCTGCCTGCCAACCGCTGTTGCTATTGATGCGAGTGGAAATCTTTATGTATCTGAAGAAACAAACAGCCTGATCCGTAAAATCGATACATCGCGAAATGTAACGACATATGCCGGCAATGCCGCCAATGCCTGCACTGGTCCAACAGGCGGAATTGGTATTGCCGCCGACTTCTGTTTCCCAAGTGGCCTTGCGGTCGATAATGTCGGTGATGTTTTTGTGGCGGATACCAGCTACAGACGGATCCGCCGTATTGCGGCCAGCAATCAAGATGTTACTATATTTGCTGGCTCAGGGACTTGTGGAAGTGCTACTGGTAACGGTATTTTTGCCTCATTTTGCAGTCCGGCTGGAATGACTCGCGACGCCATAGATAATCTATATGTTGCGGATGGCACAAGTAAAAAAATACGGAAAATTGATTCATCCCAAAATGTCACAACCCTAGCCGGTAGCGGAGTTTCCGGTACTCTGGATGGAACCAGTACAAGCGCTCAATTTAGCAGTCCCAATGCTGTGGCGCTCGATAGCGCTGGAAATATTTTTGTTACTGATTCCCACCGGATCAGAAAAATAAACTCTTTGGGAAATGTAACCACTTATGCAGGTACCGGAGTTTCCTCATACCTTGATGGTCCTGCCAATCTGGCAAAATTCAATGGGACGGGAGGAATCGCAGTCGACTCCTCCGGAAATGTGTTCGTTTCAGATACCGGCAACCATGTCATCAGAAAAATATCACCATAAAAAAAGAGAAAATACTATGCGAAAAAAAATAAAATTATTAAAGCAGTTTTTCTTGAAAAATAAAAACAGCCTTCTCTCTCGCGCTTTCATAGCGCTTTTTTGCGTTCTTCTTCCTTCAGGTTTTTTTATATCCGCATCCGGCGGCGGCAGTCTTTTTCCCTCGCAGGGACTGCCGGATGTGACGGTTGGCGATTCGGGGGCAGCCATCATCACTGTAAAAATAGAAGTTCCCCCGGCTACAGCAGGAATGGGCCCGGATCTGAATCTGATCTATTCCAGCAGCGCGGGAAATGGAATGATGGGACCGGGTTGGAATCTGTCCGGACTGGCAACGATAGCCCGCGATTCCTCAAGGGGGATAAATTACTCCGGGGCGGATCGATACAGTTCTTCCCTGGGCGGGGAGCTTGTGCTGGTATCGCCGGGGCTGTATAAAAACAAATACGACGGGAATATCTTCTATTATCCAGCGGGCGCTTGCGGTGACGGCCCCTGTTCCTGGACAGCCATACTTCCCGATGGGAAGAAATACTTCTTTGGCGCCACGCTGGATTCTGTCTTAAACGGGCCGTCGCCGCATCTGTCCAGTGTTCGCACATGGGAACTCAACCGCGTGGAAGATTCGCATGGAGACTACTGGACTGTCGCATACTGGAAAGACGGTGGATTTCTGTATCCGCAGCGCATTGAGTACACGCAAAATTCGTCTCTATCTCTTACTATCAGAAGCGTCGATTTTGAATATGAGGATCGTCCGGATATCAGCACGGGTTTTTCAGGCGGCGTGCGCGGGACTCAGACGCAGAGGCTGAACAGTATCGTCATTGAATACAATGGAAGCGAAACTCGCAGGTACGATCTGGAATATACGGAAAGCCCGCTCACGCTCATGAGTTTCCTGGCTCGAGTACGCGAATTTGTCGCCGGAAACGAGATTCGCGCGCCGCTTTCTTTTTCGTATTCAAACGAAGATATTGGGTACAGTGCGCGCTCGACAAATACAGCGGATATGGGTTTAGGTCCGGTCGATCAGAATTTTTGCAATCTTGGCGAAGCTGCCTGTGGGGAATGCGGTCTGCATCCCATCAATACGATTGCCTGTACTGCTTGCATCGCGTACCATGCTGCCGGAGGTCCGGCCCGCTGCGCGGTGGGGAATACCTGGAATGTCGGCGATATCAACGGCGACGGGAAACTGGATTTTACAAGAAATATAGGTCTTTTTGGGCTCATCTCAAATTTTATCAACGCCGATAGCGTTCTTGCCACCTTCCTCAATGAAAACAGTCCCGTGGGATCGACCGGCACCGCCGATACAGGGCAGCCTTTTGGCGATCCCGGAACACAAACGTACGTCGACGTAAACGGCGACTCCCGCGCGGATTATGTGAGAAAAAGCCTGGGGACGCCTCTCGTTTCACTGAGCAACGGAAGCGGCTTTTTTACATATGGAACCTGGACCCTAACCAATGGAGTCGGGAACAATACGTTTTCACAATGGATCGACGTAAATAGTGATGGCAAGGCTGACTATGCCCGGCTGTTAGACGCGAACAACCTGTCTGTTGCGCTTTCCAACGGAGCGGTGTTTTCCTCCGACGTTCAAACCACCGGTGTGGATTCCGGCGTTACGGGCGCGGACGCCTTTCGCCAGATGGCCGATTTTGATGGGGACGGCTATGTGGATTTCTGCGAAATTCTTTCAGGCGACGTGGGAGATACCATACGCGTCTTTAAGGGAAACGGGGATGGTTCGTTTACGTTGCTGGGGGATTTCGATGTTGTCAAACGAGGACATCAGGATTTTCGGGCGCTTGCTGATGTAAATAGTGATGGATTTGCGGATTTTATCAGACAGGATGCAACTATTCAAGATGTGATGCGTGTTTCTCTCGGTACCGGCCGTGCTTTTGCGCCTCCCATTAGTAATCAAATTACAAATATCGGAGATAAACGTCGCCGACAACTTGCCGACGTAAACGGCGACGGAATGCTCGATCTGGTTCGCTTCATCAATACGGGAACCGGCTACCAGGCGCGCGTCAATCTTTTTCGCAAAGATTTCTTTTACGGCAGTACGGACGGCGGCGGCGAAACGGACGAATTCGATCTGCCCGGACTCTGGGATGAAAATGCCATGAATTCGCAGCTGCTCGCCATGGCGGATACCAACGGCGACGGACGCGCGGATCTGGTCGGACCGGGACTGGCCTCCACTATAGCGGTGGTGTCGCTTGCGCCTTCGCGGCCGGGGCTTCTCACGCAAATCACAAACGGGGACGGCAAAACCCAGACGATCACGTATGCGCCTCTGCCCAATTCATCGGGAACGAATCCCGCTGTGAGTCAGAATTTTGGGGGGTTTTCTGTCATTGCCAATTCATCGCCGCAGTTTGTCGTACAGAGTGTCCGCATTTCCGGTCGCGGCGGACCCAAAGCCGAGACTGCGTATCAATATTCGGACAGCAGAATCAAGATCGGTCCCGGCAGGGACGACGCGCGCGGCCTGGGATTTTCGCAAATCACGATTCGTCCGTACGTTTTTTCGGGAGGGCCCGCAATCCCCGGCGCGACGTATACGGTGAAATATTTCTGGCAGAACCATCCGACGCTCGGTTACGAGGGCGCCGGAATTCTGCGGCAGCTGGACGTTCTTAAAACAAGCGACAACAGCGTCGTTTCGCAGACAATCCCGGTATATGGCAGGCCTGCCGGATACGCGCATCCGCAGCTGATCAAGATTGCAGAGTTATCCAGCCAAACCACCGACTATTCCACCACGCCCGCGATTTCCACGCGCCAGAGTTTTACGGCTTTCGATTCCTTTGGAACGCCCACGCGCAGTTTCAACGAGCGCGATCTGGCGAATCCCGGCGACGATTCGACGACGGAAGTTACGCTGAGCTATCCGGCCTCAAATCCAGCCGGCCGGGCGGATTCCCAGAGCATCAACGGGAACGGCCAGAGCTATTCCGCCTTCGCGTACGATTCGAGCGGAAATATGACCGGGCTTTCGCAGGGGCTCAGCGAGAGTTCGCTCGTCACGACGACATTGCAATACAACGCCGCCGGAAATCTAACCGGACGCACTGTAAACGGTCAGACTGTTTCAATCGAGTATGATTCTGAAATCGCCCAGTTTCCGGTCAAAGTTACCGTGGGCGGAATTTTCACACAGATGGGCTACGATCTCAAACGCGGTTTGAAACTGTGGGAAAAAGATCCTTCGGGGACGTATAATGTTCAAAGCTATGACGATTACGAGCGTCCCACCGTCACTTCGCGCGGCCCTTCCAGCATTGCTTTTGTAAATACAACATTACAGGAAGTCAACTATACTCCGCAGCCCGGCGGCGGTCTTGTTATTTCAAAGTCCGTCGCTTTCGACGGCGATTCTATGCGCGCGGAAAACACCGCTCTCAATGAATGGGGGCTGGAAACGTACAATGAGGGGCAGGGCGCCATCGGCATGATACGTCAGGACAGTTCCTATGACGCGCATATGCGTAAAATTTCCGAGACGCTTCCGTATCCGTCGGGCGGCGCGACGGGCGGCGTCGTTAGCTATCAGAACGATTTTCTGGGGCGTGTGACGCGCGTGGATATGCCAGGCCCGTCCGGCACGATTACGATTCTGAGCGATCCGCAAAATATAGAGACGGCGAGTTTTGGCAGCGAAGGGGGCGTCACACATCGCGGCTATGCCATTGCCGAAAATCGTCCCGGTGGGCAGACAATCTATACGTACAAAACTCTGGACGATAAAGTCATCCAGACGGAATACCAGACGACATTTGCAACTGCGTCTTCGCCTACGACCAGACAGAACGGATGGACGCGGATCCGGTATCATTACAATTCTTTCGGCCAGATCGTGGCCATCAGCCGGGGGACTGGCGTCACCCGTACGGGTATTTCCGACAATCCCGCTCTGACATCACGGATCAATTACGATTCCTACGGTCGCAAGACGGGGGTCTTTGATCCGGACAAGGGCGTTACCACGTTTGCATACAACGCGGCCGGGCAGCCGGAATGCACAGCGCCGCCGGACGGCGCGACAACCTGCAAAACTCATGATGCCAACGGCCGCGTGACCACTCTCAGAAACGCAAGCGTGGCAGGAACCGTTATCGCCGCATACGTATACGATGAAGGCGAAAGCGCCTTTGGAGCGGGGCGACTGACCAGCATTCAGGACGAATCCGGTCACCGGCGCATACACTACGATAATGTTTCCGGAAAAATAGAGCGAATCGAAAGAACCTACACAGCGAACGGAAAAATCAAGAAATTCGACATCGTGCACACCTACGCGCCCAATGGCATGCTCGTATCCCGCGCGTATCCGGCCGTAAATCTGCGCATTATCTACGATTATTATCCGGAAGGGATTGTAAAAAATATAAAGCTTTACGATCCTGACGGGCATATCGTATCCGATGGCAATGGCGCAGTGCTGGCCCAGTATCAGCCTCCGAACGCCCTCGGTAAGGTCCCAGGAGTCGTGTACGGCAACGGAGTCAGCATCGCGTATGACTACGGAAGCGCGGCGGGCAATCTCACCCGCATGCGCGCCGAGAGCGTTGTATCAGGCCAGATCGCCGATTACAATTATACGGTCGGCGACACAGGTCTTCTATTGAACGTCACGGACAACACGCAGACAGGCGGCGTCGACCTCAGCGAATCTTTTCAATACGATCCAGCAAGCCGTCTTATCGCCGCGACCGGTCCCTACGGCGACGCGACTTCCCCCCAGAAATCATTGAATTATACATACGGAGTGGACGGGCAGCCGCGCCAGTTCGGGGACAGGATGCTTTCCTACAACGCGGCAAATCCGCATCGTCTGAATACAGCTTCCGATCTTTCTTACACGTACGATGTCAGCGGCGGGCCGGGGCGCGGGAACGTCGCTCTGCGCAGCCGAGCGGGCGGAGAAACAAAGAACTTTACATATGCATACAATAATCGACTGCGTAGCGTTCATACATACGACGCAAACGGCGCAAGCGACACCACTTTTCTCTATGACGTGGACGGAAATCGTTTTGAAAAACGCTTTGATGCCAACGGAATCGACATAACGACGCACTACCTGTCGCCGGAATACCAGATCCGTTCGGACGGCGGGCAGGAAATCCACACCCTGCTTGTTTCAAAAATCGATGGACCGCTGGCGACTTTCGGTTTCAATGCGATTTATGAGCTTGCCGAGGCCCCCGCTTCATCCATCTACTACCGGGACAGGATTCTGGCCGGTCTGGGACGACTCCCGGAAATTCTGGGAAATGGCGGAATATCACGCATTGGCGGGATTTTCGGCATGATCGGTGAAGGCATGTACGGCGCAGTCGCGTATGATGAGAATATTTATCAAAAATTATACTATATATCCTTTACTGTAACTTCTCTCTTCGCGCTATCTCTCATCCTGTTTCTCTGGAAAAAGCACGACAGCCGCGATCGAAAAAATCACACATCATTGCTTTTTCCCGTGCCGTTTCTACGCGGTGTATCTCTTGCGATGGTTGTTATCTTTTACGGAACCTTTGGTTGTATTGGAACCGAACTTCCTCCAGGAGCGATTCCCGTTGATGGCACAATCAGTCCCGATGTCGATGGGCTTCTGGGTCATCATTATTATATCACAAATCAGGTGCAGTCGAATCATCTTGTAACCGACGCTACCGGAAAACTCGTCTGCCGCTATGTCTACAAACCCTTTGGCGAGCTGAACATGGCGCTGACCAACGCGGACACAGACGGCGACGGCGTGCCGTTTCTGGCTCTGCAGAAATTCACCGGCCAGGAATACGATTACGAAACCGGCCTGTATAATTACAACGCCCGCACATACGATCAGGAAGCGGGTCGCTTTCTGCAGCCCGATGCTGTTCATAGCGAACACGCCGGCATGGACAACTACGATCGCTACCAGTATGCACACAACAATCCAGTGAATTTCACAGATCCGACGGGGAATACAACAGCTTTTGGTGAGATGGGTCCTGGAACGACTGTGCCTGCAGGAACGATACCGGGCGTGCCAATTCCGTTACCAATGAAGGTTTTTGACTGGCGTAATTTTGATTGGCGTAATGTAGTTTCTGACCCAATTACCGGTGGAATGAAATGGGCTGGGACTTCTATGGGTAACGCCGCAAAGTGGGCTGGAACTTCCATGGGGAATACGCTGCATGAGATGGCCACCGGGGGAACGTACAGTCGTCATGACAATTATGATGGACTGGACGCGCTAAAAGACGCGGCTGAGGGAACGGCTGTATTTCTGAGTTTCGTAAATCCTGCTTTCATGGCCGCGGCCCTGGGGACGGCAGCCGGAATTGTGCTTGTGGCCACGATCTGGACGGTAGCGGCGGCGGCGGTTATTATAGCCATCATCCTCGCGCCAATCCTCTGGTTTAATGCGTTTGGAGCTATAGGGTATGTCGCAGGGGCTTTGTATGGAGGATTGCATAAATCGAGTCTTAATCATATCCACTGGGATGGTAAGGCGGCGGATGAATTTGCGAAGAAAGGATTTGTGGCTGGTACAGTTGTTCAGGTTGTGGCTGCCGCAATTATTACTGGGTGTACATTTGCTGCTGAAGTTTGCGCTTACATTATGGAAAATGTGCTTTTTGCAATTGCTGACGCCGTGCACTCGGGATACTTAATTGCCAGTGCAACTCTGTTTGCTTTGCCCATTATTGGGGCTGTAAGCATGATTAGCATAGGGTATGAAGCTTACAGATGGAATAAGCAAAAGCGTGGGGATGCCAAGACGCAACAATATCATAATAGAATCGAGTCAAATCTGCTGGCTGTTATACTTTGCCAACAGGCAGGGCATGGATATTGTCCGGGGTATTGAAATGAGTAGATATACTATAATTCTTTGCCTACTTCTTTATATTACCCCGGCTGCATTACTTGCCGAAGAGGAAGGAGTAGAAAACAAGTCATCCAGGGTTAAACATGAACGCGATCCTTTCTGGCTGTGCAGCTAAAGCAACATCTCGCATAAAAAGCCAATGATAAACAAGAACGTGATATGTAGATTGCCGCAATATGGCTGTTCTTTAATTATCCACGATAGCGGTTGTGAGAAATAAAATGAAGGGCACAATTGCAAGAAAATTCGCCGTATCCGTATTGTTTCTTTTTATTTTTGAGTGTATGCGCAAAGAATATATAATCCAAGACTACAAATATGATCCTGCCAGGGAAGTCAGAATAGAAACGAAGGTCTTTTTCTATTCTGTTTTTTGGCTGATACCGCAAAGGAATTTTTTTCAAACAGATTTTTGTCCAGTAGAAAAAAAAATTGTCAGGATTATCGCCTATGACAGTTTATTGGACGGGGCTGTCTGCGGGTTAACTTTGGGTTTAATTTGCCCACATACCTTCGGAGCTATATGCCAGTGAAATTTCTTCCCGTCATTCTTGTATTTGCTCTGCTGCGCTGTGCCATCGCTACTGTGCATTTTTCGGAGGAGGAAAATTTTATTCATAAAAATGTTATATATGATATTAATAACAAAGATGTGATCTCCTCACACCCGGATCGAGTTTTCTACAGCCCGGATTCCTTTCTCGATAAAGTATTAGACCTTCGAGATTTTTGCGACGGAAGACGGATTGTAAGGATAAAACTAATGATGAATAGCATAAGTGAAATTTGGTGCGCAGAGGAAGCATCGCCCTCCGGAAATGAACAAGATAATAAAAAAGAAAAATCAGCATCCGGTTCAGAATAATCATGGGCATACCGACCGCTTTATGAATGCAGTTAGTTCGGTAAAGGATAAAGGTACATCGTGCAGTGTCAATCTACTCCGTCAGCGCCGCTCTCGGACATCCATGTCCTTCGCGACGTCAGTGCATCCATGCACAAGTCCCAGCGATGCCCGACGCCGCCGGTTTCCGGTGGCGGGGCGGCCAGCCCGAACATACGACCAGGAAGCGGGTCGCTTTCTCCAGCCCGACGCTGTTCACAGCGAACACGCCGGCATGGACAACTACGATCGCTACCAGTATGCGCATAACAATCCGATCAATTTTACGGATCCGACGGGGAATACAACGGATTTTGGGGAGATTGTGAAAGCGATGCAGGGTGGGATTGCATTGGCCGGGACCAACATAGGAAATGGGGCAAAATTTGTCGGGACCAACATAGGGAACGGAGCAAAATGGATTTCAGGGGGATTGAAAAGGGCTGGAGATACTTATTCAAATTTAGTTTTTGGTAAGGATCATAATTGCCCTTCTGCGAGTGACTGTGGTTTGAAGAAGGCAGGCGAGTATGTGATGGCTCACCCGCTTCAGGTTGTTGGGTATTTGTTGATGATGGTTGGCGTGATTCTTTCTTCAATTCTTATTGCTGTTGTCGGAATGGTGGCGTTCTGGGTCGGTTATCTTTATGAAAATGCTCATAAAATACCTGAATGGTGGAATGATATTCAGCATGGATATAAACCATCTGGCGAACAGAAACTCATTTACTTGATGATTTCCGATCATGCCTGCGACACCGCAGCTGATCCCGATAAATGTCAGCTAATAGTTAATTTCTTACTGACAGAGCATAATCAAAATCAGAAAAAAAAGCACAGAAGAAGGCAGTGTGGAGATCTTTGCGGCGCTTTTGAGATACCTCAAGCACGATTCAATGGACTGAGTTATGAATACTCAGATAATAATGCGCAAAAAGCTTATTGCTCTGGAGCGTTAGCCTACTACACTTTAAATCCAGGACCTTCAATTAGTATAGACACGCCAGTAGGAATTTATACCGTTACAGCAAGACAGGCAGTAGTTCTAGCGTGTGGATCAGTTCTTGGCTCAGCTGGCAATTAAAAGGTCGCGCAGTAATGTCCCGTATAAACTGTTATTCGATTCTGTGCCTGTTTTCTCTTTGTTGGATGGATCTTCTGGCAGAAGAAAAATCCTCTCCTCAATCCGAAAACCAAGCGGCGGGAAAGCTGCGCTGGGAAGTGACAGCTCTGCCTCTTGATTTTTATTCGGATTTATCGTTAGCATACTATGCAACTGAGCGGAATTGGCTGGGTATCCAATTCGGAACTTGGATAGTCAATGACCGCAATAAGGAAGCGTTCAATCGCCATGCTGACGTTTTTATTGATTGTAATGGTGAGATTTTCCTGGGAGACTGCGACTTCTACGGAAGAAAAAAGAATATACACTTTTTCGCTGGCCGACGATTATTTGCAGGATTCCCCATCTTTGCTTCTGGATTTTTTGGTATTCTCGGAGGACGGACAGACATTTATAATAAACATTTTCCATTATTTTTTACAGCTGATGTCAATCCATTTAAGCGAGAAGGGGCAGAACTCCCTTACGTAACATTCGAGCGTAAGCAATACCGGCGTTTCTATGGAGGCTTATCCCTGGGTGTCAAATTCACTCCCGGTGACTTTGTCATTGGTTTCGAATTCGGAAGCGTGTATTTTGACGATCTTCAAGAGAAATTTACTGCGTATCCAGATTTGCGGGGATTTCTACCTGCAGCGCCTCTCGCACACCCCGCCTATATCGCCTTCATACAATGGCGAGAACCTCAAGTTTTTCCCCAGTCCGGCAGATTTGGATCAATTTTCAGGATTTTTGCAGGGTATCGCTTTGATTGGTCTACAAACGAAGGAATCAGACAGCCACGGTGACTTCTGATCAAAACATCTATGATTATTGCGATCATGAGACTTCCCACTGTAAAGGAGGCTGAACACAACCCCCCCGCCAATTGCGAAGCGGTTTTACCTCTTACAATTCCCCAAACGGACAGGTCTTCCTCATATTCTCCACCGTCTCAGCATCGCCTGGTTCGTTTCTTTTTTCCAGCTGTCCGGCAATGGCGTTCCACTTTTCTTCTTTCTGGTTCTGCCCGAATTTGAATTTCGCCGTCATCGATTCGATTTCTATCTTCACAACACTGACAGATTTGAGTTCTTTGTATTTTGGATCCGCCGGATCGAGCGGTACATATCCGCCCTGCGGCTGCAGCTTTTCCATGAAGGCCGTTAGAACGCGGGCTTTCTCATCGAGCGATTCGACGATTTTTGCGCGTCCGTAAATCAGAACAGACTTGAAGAATGCCGTTGCTGGACAGGCTATCTCCGAATCTGAGAAATACGATGGTATCAGAGCGAATTCGCGTGCCACGGCGAAGCTAACCTTTTCGCTGCCGGCGATGTCCTTCATCTTCTGTCCGGCCCGGGCCCCGTGGAAGTACACGGCGTCCTCAAAATACACAAAATTGACAGGCGTGATATGCGGATAATCTGAGCCCGAAGTGCCCAGAAATCCAAAACTCATGGATGCTAAAAATTCTTTAATATCTGTGGCGTTTTCGACCTGGAATTCTTTTCGGCGCATTGCTACGACTCCGTTGTCCCTGTGATTCTCTCTGTCCTTGCTGACTCTGCTGTCCGGACCGATTCTGCTGGCCCGGCAGTTGCCGCTGTCCCTTGGACGGCCGTTGACCTTCTCGGCCCGGTTGTTCACTCTGAGGCTGCTGGCCGGGCCATACCGGCTTGAAATAGATTCGGATTTCCTCCGTGTCGATGCGTTCCAGTTCCAGGTTCCATTCTTCGCCCAGAAAAGCCGGCCGGCTGAGTTTTTTTACATATACGGAAAATTTATCCGGCAGTATCAATTCCGAATCGTTGGTGAGATGCGAAAAATGCACGACTCCTTCTGCTGGAAAAGATTCCAGTTCCAGGAAAACACGGTCCGGCCGGAAGCCCGTTATGAAACCCTTAAAATTCTTGAGACCTTTCTGTTCGATAAAACGAATCATGCGAAGTCGGGCCATATCGCGTTCGGCCTCCATGGCTTTTCTTTCCTGTTCGCTGGTGTGAAAACCCAGTTCGTCGATTTCATGCTTTGTGTGCGCGTGCGATTTCCGGGTCAGAAGCGCGTCCAGCTCCCGGTGCACGACCAGATCCGGATATCTCCGTATGGGCGATGTGAAATGGCAGTAGTCGCGCAGCGCCAGACCCCAGTGGCCTTCGCTGGCGCCGCGGTAGTTCGCCTGCATGAAGGATCTAAGAAGCAGCATGTTGAATATGCGCTCCAGAGTTTCGCGTTTCGGATGGTCTTTCACGATCTGAAGGGCCTTCTGCAGAGAGTGCGGATCGGAATTCTTCAGTTCGTACGGAACATTGTAAATTGTGAAAAAGGCGTTGAGATTTTCCACCTTGCTTTCGTCCATCGGTTCATGCACACGATAGAGAACATTTGCGTGTTTCAGGCGCAGATACTCCGCCGTAACTGTGTTCGCGCTGAGCATGAATTCTTCTATCAGCATGCTGGACTTGAGCCTTTCCTTAAAGGAGACAGACTGGATTTCGCCGGTGTTGGTGCGCTGCCAGACGGCTTCCGGTATGTTCAAATCCATACGCCCCGCTTTCATGCGGGTTTTTTTCTGCGCCTGGGCCAGTTTCCACATGGCCTGGAGATCGACGGGCAGGTCGCCCCTGTTCTGATCCAGTTCATCCTCTGCTGTGCGGTAAGTCAGTCTTTTATCGACGCGGATGACGGATTTGTACATTTTCGCGCCCAGTATTTTCCCGTCGGCTGGATGCACGTCAATCTCCGCCGTGAATGCCAGGCGATTTTTGCCGGCCACCAGAGAACAGAGATTTTCCGAGAGAACCGGAGGCAGCATCGGTACGACGCGGTTGGAAAGATACACGGAGGTGGCGCGCTGCATCGCTTCCTTGTCCAGAGGAGAGCCCGGCTTCACGTAATAGGAAACATCGGCGATATGCACAAAGAGTTTCCAGAGCGATTTCTTTGTCTGAACGAGCGAAATTGCATCGTCAAAATCCTTGGAGTCGTCTCCGTCTATCGTCACAGTCGGAAGAGCGCGGAGGTCGACACGCTGTTTCCAGTCTGTGGTGGTGCGCTCGTCGATTTCCTCCGGATAGTCGGAAATCTGTATGCTGGAGGGATAGACAGGCTCCAGATTGTATTTCATAAGTATGCGGCTGAAGTCCGGATCCGTGTCGTCTTCAAATCGGACGAATTCCGCTTCCATGAAGGGAGCGCCCATATGCCGTATCCACTGTCCGGTCAGAGTGACAATGGTGGTTGTTTCCGGTTTCAGCTGAGATAGAGTGTCGGCCGGTATACGATCCGTGTTCAGGCAGGCCGTGATATTTCCGGGAGTGTCCAGAACAAGACCCGGTATAAGCGAACGCTGACGTTCCGACAGAAGTTTCATCCGGTACAGAGTTCTGCCGCGCTTCAGAATCTTGATCACAGTTCCTTCGAAACGATCGCGCTTCTTTCCTGTCATACGCACGAGAACCTCGTCGCCGGGCAGGCTGCCCATGGCGTACATCCCGGGTATGAAGGTGTCGCGCGACATCGGATCGGATCCGCGCACATGAGCAAAGACCATACCCTGCGGGCTCATGGATATTTTTGCGACTGCGGCGAAAGGTTTCCGTGGGATCACATACTTGCCGTCCATGTCGAGCATGTTCAGCAGTTCCAGTTCGGCCAGAATCATTTTTGGATCATCCTCGGACACGGGGAATCTCTCCCGGGAAAACCGCTTTTTCTTGTCGCGGCGGTCCGTTCTGTTGGGGGCAGGGGAATCAGTTAATTCTTTTAATAAATTACTTAAATTGATTTTTTCGCCTGCGTGTTTCTCCAGAATGTGGAGGAGTTTTTGTGTTTTTTTCATAGTCTAATGTACTCGAGTAAGAATTTTAACCGCGAATCCACGCGAATAAACGCAAATTATCCCTTTCTAATTTTCGATGCGCCTTAATGGTGGCCATAAACGTCTGTCTTGTTGGGTTTGTATTAATATGAAATTGTGTTGGCATATCTTTTCCATTCCATCTTTGTGCGTCCAAAATTGATAATCAATTCATTCTTTGATTCGCGTTCATTGGCGTTCATTGGCGGTTTTCTACTCCCGGCCCTTGTGCCTTTGCTGTTGCTGGATTGTCCCGCATGTAGCGCGGCAGCAGCTGTTCGTACGTATGCGCTCTGCTCCGGCCTTCGCAGAGCACGGCCAGCTCCATGAGATTTTTTGTTTCCGGCAGCGCCATCTTCTCAATCCGAATCGATCCGGCCGCTGTATCTGCTGCACGGCCGTCTGTTTCATTCATATAGCCGCGGACAGTCTCCGGATCATCTGCTACGAGAATCGTATCACCGCCGATAAATTGCGACGGCGGCGCGTCATACAGCTCCGTCTGAGGAATATCCCCGGGAGAAATATTCAGAGATACGCGTCTGGCGTAAACCTTCTTTTGTTTTCCGTCAATCATCAGAGCAAATTCTTTTTTCAAGAAGCGTTCCGAATCTGACGACTCCGGGCCGTCCGCTTCGGAAGTCTTCCTTATATAATCATAGCAATAAAATGACAGCGAGTCAATTCCAAAGACGGGAATATCCCACATCTGCGAAAGATCTCTTGCCGTCGTAACGCAGATTCGCAGTCCTGTGAAAGAACCCGGTCCCACGGCGCAGACAATCCAGTCCGGACGGTCGAGCTGTGCGCTGCGCAGCTGCTTTTGAATCAGCGGGAGCAGAAGCGGAAATGAATCACGCGGACCGTCGATGGTTTCTTGAAATTCAAAGCCAGGTCCAAAAATTCCCGCGCTTATCCAGCGGTTTGTGGCATCCATTGCCAGACAGACATTCATTGAGAATCAGCTTTTAAAGCCGTATATTGTCAGAAACCTCAGACCGTCGTCATCGTCCAGATTATATTCCAGTTTGATTAAAAAAACATCTTCGCTGTTCGGAATCATATCGCCGGCCTTCTGCCACCATTCAATCGCATGAACGACGATGCCCGACGGTTCGGTCTGTTCCCAGAATTCGGGAAATCCCAGAAACTCAATCTGCGCGGGATTCTGGATTCTATATAAATCATAATGATATAATTTCCCAAGCTTTCCCGTGTGGATGTTCAGCAGATTGAATGTGGGACTCTGAATTTTTTCCGCAATGCCGAGAATTTTTCCCAGACAGCGGACAAAGGCAGTTTTACCGGAGCCCAGATTGCCCTCAAGAAGCAGCAGGCAGCGATTGTGAGCTGTCATATAGGTTTGAAAAAAATCGGCGCAAAGACCGCACAGCTCCTCCGGGGATCGGGCCGTTTTTTGCATCAACACAGGACGGGTCTTCATGGATCATTTTTCACGCAAATCCCTGCTTTTGCCCGACGCATTGCCGTACAGTATGTAACTGGTCCCCACATAGGACAGAAATGTGATGGCGGTAAAAACCCCGGCAATTTCCAGAAATTTATCTCCAGTGACTGTATCCGGAATCTGCAGCAGAGAAAGGCCCATTTTGCCAAATATAAAATAAAAAATACAGTAGAATATCAGGCTGTATACGGTGAAAACTGCGGTGAAAAGTATCTTGCTTCTCATATTTTAATGGTATCCGGCGGGATGGGCGGAAAATGTCAAGGAGGTGAAAAAAAAATAAGGCAGAGTTCCAAAAAAGGTCGTTTCTTCTCGTCATATAAATAAAATAGCGCTGTAACCTGCAAATATCTGCGGGTATTCTTGTTATTATAAAAGAAGAGCGGAAAGCTTCGGGAATCTGTATTTTATGAACGTTTTAAGAGCCAGGCGTACCCTGACAGTAATTCTGAGCATCGGTCTGATTTTCGGGGCCTCGTCTGCCCGGGCTGAGAATCTATCGGCCATGACCTGTACGGGTCCCGGATGCGACTTTCTTCCTTTTACACCCGCCGATTTTACCAGAATTCTGGCGGAATTCCAGAATCAGTATTCCAACAAACTCTTTGATGATATGGCAGCCGCAGCGGTCGTGGCGAATTTGACCAGCCCGCCCATCGGAACAGTGAATCTTTACGGATTTACGTTCGGGGGCAATCTTGGCGCCGGTTATAAAGAAATATCGTATTCGAATGTGCAAATAGCAGGTCTGGGAACTTTTGAGAAAGTGCCCAGCGCCGGAGTCGCCGTCAATCCACGTTTTTTTGTTGGAGTGAATCTGGGAGCTCTTCTGGGTATGGAGTACGATCCCATGCATCCGGAAACTCGCTCCGTTCTGGGTTCTCTGCTGGGTCGTTTTGATATCTATGCCAGCGGTTTTGAGAAAACTGAAAAGTACAATCCGGGTTCCAGCGCCAAAGGGGATGTCAGCGCAAGTGTTTATTCCCGGGGAATGGAAGTGCGCTACCATCTTGTGGAAGGAAATGACATTGTTGGCGGGCCTCTCCTGCATTTTCTTGGCGTGTCCATCGGCGCCGGCTACTACCAGTCGCGCATGGACGCTCTGTATTCGCAGGATCAGTCGATCGTGACTTTTTCACCGACAACTGGCACAACAGTGAGCTGGGACGGGAACAATCGTATGTCCTGGCAGAGCAGCATCTGGACAATGCCTCTGGAAATTAAAACAGGTCTGCAGCTTCTGTATTTTTTCAATATATATCTCGGCGGCGGCGTTGCGATAAGCAAGGGATACATGGATTTTTCCATGTCAAGAACGGGCCGCGTTTATTTCACCAGCGAACAGGCTGCCCTTGCGGGTTTCACTATACCGGACGCATCCCTGGCAATTATGCTGAATGGAAGCGGGGCCGTTCCTTCCCGGATGCCGTACGGAAAAGTGGGCGTTGAGGTCAACCTGCTCTGGCTTAAAGTAACGGTGGAAGGAATTATTGCCAGAGGCACCTACGGGGTCAATGTGGGCACCAGGATCGAGTTTTAAGAAATCAATTCGCCTCGCGACGCCAAAATCACGGAGAAGAAAGGGATCGGATTCGACAGCGCCCTCTGTGACTCTGCTTCAGATTGATCTATCTTTGAATTTTTTTGAGTTCCGGCCGCAGAAGATTCGCCCAGTTTTCATAGCCGCGTTCGTTAAAATGAACGGAATCGTATCCGCGTCCCGGTATCTCCTGCCAGAACTCCTGTTTCAGCATCGGTCGGTCGATCTCCGACATGGTCGGCCAGAAATCAATAAAAGAGGCGCCCGGAACTGCGCCAACCAGTGAATCAAGTTTCTCATTGTAAAACGGCGCTATGCTGTTGGCCTTCCAGGTCAGAACGGGCGGTATTGACATTACGAGAATTTTTGCAGAAGTCATGCTTCGCATGGTTGTGAGAATGCTCTGAATATTTGTCAGAATTGAATTGATGCACCGGCCGCCCAGAAGGTCATTACCTCCGATCGAAAGCACAATCACCTTCGGAGATAGAGGCACGATATCCTCCGAGAAGCGCTGCAGGAATAGAGTCGATGTGTCGCCGCCGATTCCGCGGTTGGCAATGTCGAATTCAGGAAGATATTTTTGAGTTCTTTCAGGAACAAAGAGGGCCGCTATCGAGTCACCGGCGATGACAGCAAAAGCGCTCTTTCTGTTTTCTTCTTTAAATTGCTGCCGGTAGGCCTGATACAGGCCCAGATAGCGGATATCCGTTTCCTGCTGCAGCGAACCGGTTGTGCACAGACGGGTGTCGGAAAAATAATCCCAGCCCACAGCCGTATCGCGCGCCGAGAATCCACGGCACTGAGTGAGAGATAGAGTTAACAGGATAGACAGGACTGGCATGATGATTTGAATTGCCGAAATATTTATCCTGAACATCCTGTTTATCCTGTTATCTTTTCCGTACTCTCCGTGGCTCATAATTCGTTAGAGTTAAGAAGAAATCACGTCGCGGTATTTGCGGTCCTGCTGTTTGCGCACGTTTGTTTTTTTCTGACGTCTTCTGTTTTTGAATTTGTTGTATATCACTTTCCAGAAATAAATCTTTTTTACTTCGCAGCCGTAAGTATTCAGCCAGTCGAGAATGATTGGAAAAACATCCAGGACGGCCCTGTCCCCGAGAACCAGACCCGTATGGCAGTAATCCACAGGAATGCCTTCTTCCCGTCCCATGACATGGAATTCTTTCGCTTTGCTGGCGGTTTTATCAAATGCGAATTTTACAACATCGCGGCTGGCAATATGGTCGCGTGCTCCCGCGATAAAAAGAGCCGGCAGCGTGATTTTTGGAAAAGAATCGCGGTAGTTGTAACTTCCGTCCTTTGTGAATTCATTTCCACTTTTAATCCAGTCTATGAATTGCAGCGCAAGGCCAGGGGCAATATTCTCCACGCCGTTTTTCATCATGCGCCGAATGGTGGCGCTGTTGACGACTTCCTTATTGTATACGAGTTCTTCTATTGGAGTGATGAAACGACCTGTTATTGGCGAGACGACCTGCGCGCCGAACTTCAGATCGAGCATCTGGCTCAGCCAGGGATATTTAGAAAGAGCGCCCCAGATGGTGGTTCGCGCATGGTCAATACGGCCCGGTCCGCCGAGCGATGTCAGCGTTGAAATGCTTTCATGTCCAGGAAGCTGCCTTCCCAGAAAACCGTACGCGATCATGGCGCCCATGCTGTGGCCGATCCAGTTCACTCTGGGTGTGCCTGTCAGCTGCTTCACTTTCTGGATCACAGCCGGCACATCGTTTTCCACAATATCATCAAAACAGAAATCACGGTAACCATAACGGGATGAATGGTACGATTTGCCGACACCCCTGAGGCTGAGAACAAAAACCGGATAGCCGTTCTGTTTCAGGAAATAGGCCAGACTGTGAGCCCGGTCCATATCGACGCCAAATTTGTTCACGGCGATGCCGTGCGAAAGTATTACAGGATAGGCGCCCGGTTTTGGATACCTGGGTCTGTGGAAATGCATGGCAATATTCCAGCCGTCATCTGTATGAGCGTGAAATACCTGGTCTGCTATGTCCTCCAGGCCGTAGAGTCTGTCCCACAGAAATGAAAAGAGAGGATAAAAAACGACCAGAACTATCAGAACGCCCGCGGCCAAAATCGCCACACTTCCGGTCACAACAGCCAGAAGCAGAATAATGACAATGGATGTCAGTATGTACAGCGGATTTTTTCGTTTTCTGTAGGGTCCAAACACGGTAGTTCAAAATCTATCCCGGCTTCTGTGCGTCAAGTAAAGGAACTGGCCTGGAGCTCACCGGGGCCTACTCTTTGCTGAGTTCCTGCGCTTCAACCACAGCGATTGTGGCCAGATTCACGATTTCCCGCACAGAGCAGTCCAGGGGCAGCACATGCATCGGTTTTTTCAAACCCAGCAGAATCGGGCCGATGACCTCCGCGCCGCCGATTTCATAGATGAGTTTGTAAGCGATATTTCCTGATGAAAGGTTTGGGAATATCAGAGTGTTCACATTTTTATTGGCCAGAGTGGAGAAGGGGAACTGATCTTTCAGGAGCGAGGCGTTTGTGGCAAAATTTGCCTGCAATTCTCCGTCGACGATAATGTCCGGATGATTCCGGTGCAGATAGTTCACCGCATCGCGAACTTTTGTGGGCTCATCGCCCTCGGACGAGCCGAAGTTGGAATAGGACAGCATGGCAATTCGCGGCGTGATGCCGAATCGTTTGACCGACTGCGCAACCAGGAGTGTGATATCTATAAGATCCTGGGTTGTCGGGTCCACGTTCACCGTTGTGTCTGCAAAAAAGAAAGTTCCTTTGCCTGTTGTAATTATGTACATTCCCGCGGCCAGCCGCACGCCTTCCTGCATACCAATTGTCTGCAGCGCGATTTTTATCGGACTGGCATAGCTCCGTGTGACTCCGGATATCATCGCATCGGCCATGCCCTTCTCCACCATCATCGCCCCGAAATGATGTCTGTCTTTCATCGACCGTCGTGCCTCATATATTGTGACGCCGCGTCGCTGTCGTTTCTCCAGAAAAGCTTCAGAGAACTGCAAAGACAGGGCGGACATTTCATCGCTCAGAGGATCAATCATTTCCATATCCGAAAGGTCAATACTGTATTCCTTTGCCATGCTGTTGATGCGCTCGATGTCGCCCAGAAGAATTGGATAGGCGACTCCCTCCTCCTTGAGCGCCAGCGCCGATTTTAAGATTTTGTAGTTGTCTGCCTCGGCAAACACGACTCGTTTTGGATTTCGTTTTGCTTTTTCCGTGAAGGTCCGGATCAGTTTGTTGTCCTGTCCCATCAGAGTGATCAGTTCATTCTTGTATTCTTCCCAGTCGGTAATTTTCTTTTTTGCGGCGCCCGACTCCATTGCGGCTTTCGCCACGGCGGGCGATACTGTGTAAATCAACCGTGGATCGATCGGTTTGGGAATGATATAATCTTTTCCAAAAACAAGATTGCGTGTATTGTATGCAAGATTGACTGAATCCGGAACCGGTTCTTTTGCCAGAGATGCTATTGCGTAAACTGCCGCAAGTTTCATTTCTTCGTTGATTTTCGTTGCGCGAACATCCAGAGCTCCCCGAAAGATAAATGGAAATCCCAGCACATTATTCACCTGATTGGGATGATCGGATCGCCCCGTGGCGACAATGATGTCATCCCTGGAAGCCATGGCTTCCTCATAGGATATTTCAGGATCGGGATTCGCAAGAGCCAGAACGATTGGATTTTTAGCCATGCTCCGGACCATCGCGTTGCTCACGATATTTCCTTTGGACAGCCCGATAAAAACATCCGCATCTTTCATGGCCTCGGCAAGGGTTCTCGCGGAAGTTTTCACCGCAAAAGCCTTCTTTTGTGCGTCCAGATCTTTTCTCTCATCTGAGATTACTCCTTTGCTGTCCAGCATCAGGATATTTTCTCTTTTTACTCCGACGGAAACATATAGTTTCGCGCAGGATATCGCAGCCGCTCCGGCTCCGTTCATGACAAGTTTTATTTTAGAAAGATCTTTTTTTGTAAGTTCGCAGGCATTGATGAGTGCTGCCGTTGAAATGATGGCAGTGCCGTGCTGATCATCGTGCATCAGAGGGATGTCCAGCTCTTCCTTCAAACGAGTTTCAATTTCAAAGCATTCGGGCGCTTTGATATCTTCAAGGTTTATGCCGCCAAACGTAGGAGCGATTGCTTTCACGGTCTGTATGAAAATCTCCGTGTCTTTTGTGTCCACTTCGATATCAAAAACATCGATCCCGGCGTAGATCTTGAACAGCATTCCTTTGCCTTCCATCACAGGTTTGCCGGCCAGCGCTCCAATATCGCCGAGCCCCAGAACGGCCGTGCCGTTTGAAATAACGGCAACAAGATTTCCTTTTGCCGTGTACTTATAAACATCTTCCGGATTTTTTGCAATTTCCAGGCAGGGTTCCGCAACACCCGGCGAATAGGCGAGCGAAAGGTCTCTCTGCGTGCTGTGTGGTTTTGTCGGCACAACCTCGATCTTGCCGGGTTTGCCGGAGGAATGGTAATCCAGAGCCTCCTGTTTGCTGATTTTGGAAGGAATGGTTTGTTTATTCATATATATTGAACCTGAAAATAATGCTGCGATGCTTTTTGAATTAAAGGAACGCTTTTTGCTACCAGGTTTTGGGCACTCGAGCAATACAATGGTTTTTCTTTCGGTTTGACCTTAAAAAGGCCTGTTTGACTCTGGACCATGGCCGGGGCCGGAATCAAAAAGAAATTTCAGGGAACTTTCTTTGAGCTGCAGTATCCCGTTTTCTGGCTCCATGAAATCATTGAGGACATTCCCGCTTTTTACGATCCAAACGGCAGCGGCGCGCTCCAGGTGGCCTCTGTTATTAAAGATTCAGAAATCCGAATTGAGGAAGAAATGCAGCAGTTCCTTTTTCGTCATTCCATAGAGTATGAGAGAGACAAGATCGCTCTGGTTGAAGATGTTGATTTTGCCTCCGCCGCCTGCGAGTTTATCAGCCAGGACAGATTCTGGCTCGTGCACATGCTTTCTCTCAGACGCAGGCTTCTGATTGTTATGTACAATTCGGATGAAATTCCGACCAGGGAAACGGGTGAGCTGATTTCAGAATTCATTCGTTCCATCCGATTTCTGGATACGCAGACATGATTCGCACCGTTGTGATGGCATCCGGCCGGGGCAGCAATTTTCGGGCCGTAGTTGGAGCCGTGAATGAAAGTAAAATATCTAAAGTAAACATACTGGGGCTGGTCACCGATCGCCCGGATACGGGAGCGGAAAGTTTTGCCAGGGAACAGGGAATTGCTGTTCGGGTTGTGGATTTTTCTGCCCATGCGGATAAAAAGGATTTTCATGAAGCGCTCTTTGAGGCCGTGAATGCTTTTGATCCGGAACTGATTCTGACGCTGGGATACATGCGTATCATCGACAGCCGGCTGGTTCAGAAATTTTCCAACAGGATGATAAACATCCATCCGGCGCTTCTGCCGGCCTTTCCGGGTCTTAAGGCTCAGAAACAGGCTGTCGATTACGGAGTGAAAATTTCCGGCGCCACTGTGCATTTTGTCGATGAAGGCGTCGACTCCGGTCCGGTCATTCTCCAGGAAGCTGTTCCGGTTCCTCCGGATGCCACGCCGCAGAGTCTTTCGGCGTTGATTCTGAAAGTCGAACATCGTATTGTTGTGGAGGCTGTCCGGCTCTATTCGGAAGAGCGGCTGGAAATCAGCGGGCGAAAAGTCAAGATACGGTAAGAAAGCTTCTGCTCTCTGCTCAATTCATTCACATTTTCTCAAGCTGCACCGCGCACAGTCAGAAGTCTGGCTTTGCCATCCGGGGTCGGGAAAATTCCCTCGGCATACAGGCTGTCCGTTTCAGGAGAAGACGCATCACTGCAGGGCCATTGCAGACCGCCGTTGGCTTGCTTCTTGCTTAGGCATATGCATGAAATCAAACACAAAAATAGATTCGGCCTCGGAAGCGGTCATTTCTGATTCCCTATCTTTTGTCACTGTTGTAACCGCGGATCGTTCCCGTTACGATCTGGAACATTGGGACATTGAGAATGATTCCATCTGGGCTTGCTGGTTCGCCCTCTGGGCAGCTGGATCTCTGATAAAATTGGAGGCGCGAAAGTGACTTTCTGGAATTTCATCTGCATGATGTTCGCTCTGGCGGGCGCACTGTACTTTCTTCTGGCCACAACCAGATCCAGCGGCTCGTTCCTCGGATTCTTCATTATGTTCATGATCCTGTTTATCTGCGCCGGTATCGGAAACGGTTCAACCTATAGAATGATTCCTATCATATATCTTTCGAAAAATCGCCATTCGAGCCCAGGAGATGCCACTCATACAGCGAACAAACAATCCGGCGCTGTCGTGGGTATCACTTCAGCCTTTGCCGCATACGGCGCTTTCTTCATTCCCAAAAGTTTTGGCACATCGATAGATCTTCTGGGAACTCCGGCAGCGGCTCTCGTGCTGTTTATGGGCTACTATTTGCTCTGCCTGGCAGTCACGTATTCATTCTACCTGAGAAGAGGCACGAAAACAGTCTGTTAAAACGCAGATAAATCCAGCATTCCTCTGCCTTCAACACCAGAATTCATATTCGAAATCCTGAATTCTGGTGTTGACTGATTTTGTTGCCATCCATTTTTTCGGATTGACCGTTTTCATCGCTGCAGAGGCGATTGCATTAATTCATTGAAAAGTTGGCTCCCCGAATCAGTCAGATACTCTGACTGATACACAACAATACCGGGCAGTATATAAAACAATATATAATAATATAAAACAATATACAATAATATATGATCTCAATCAAACGCGCTCTCATCTCCGTATCCGACAAAACAGGAATCGTTGAATTCGCCCGCTTCCTGAGTGAAAACGGCGCAGAAATTCTATCCACAGGCGGCACGCTGAAAACGCTTCGCGATGCCGGCCTTGCCACGGGCGCCATTGAAGATTACACGGGCTTTCCGGAGATGATGGACGGCCGGCTGAAAACTCTCCATCCCAAAATTCACGGAGGGCTTCTGGCTCTGCGCGACAATAAAGATCATGTGCGCTCCATGACTGAGCACGGTATTTCCGGCATCGATCTGGTTGTCGTGAATCTCTATCCATTTGCCGCCACAATCGCCCGAACCGGCGCTACTTTTGACGAGGCGGTGGAAAATATTGATATCGGCGGTCCTGCCATGCTTCGCAGCGCGGCAAAAAATTACCGATTTACAGCCGCAGTCTGCGATCCCGCTGATTATTCCGCCGTCATGGACGCGGTCCGGGCCGGAGGCGTCACCCAGGAACTTTCCCTGAGGCTGTCGAGAACCGTATTCAACCACACGGCCGCTTACGATGCGATGATTGCCGGTTACCTGAATAAAAACGCCGGAATAAAATTTCCAGAGAATCTCACGCTGACTTACAGAAAAACACAGGGACTGCGTTACGGCGAAAATCCTCATCAGGAAGCCGCATACTACCGGCCGGCAGTGGATCTGGAAAAAGAAAGAATAACCGGCATACCGGGGACGCGGCAGTTGCAGGGAAAGGAGCTCTCATTCAACAATCTGCTGGATTTCAGTTCTGCTCTGTTCGCGGCGCTTTCGCTTCCCGGCCCCGGAGCCGTGATTGTCAAACATCTCAATCCCTGCGGCGCCTCGGCCAATGCGGGAAAACTGGCGGATGCATTCCTGCTTGCGCGGAATTGCGATCCGGTCAGCGCCTTCGGAGGCGTGATCGCTGTTTCAGACGAACTGGACGAATCAACAGCGTCGCTTATCGCGGAAAATTTCGCAGAGGGAGTCATAGCCCCGTCCTTTTCTGCCGGAGCGCTGAAAGTTCTGGCGGATAAAAAAAATCTCAGGCTGATCGAATATCACAATGCGGCCGCTTTCCTGGAAGGCGGAATGGAAATTCGCCAGATTCTCGGCGGAGTTCTGTACCAGGATTTCGATTCGGCGTATGCTCCGGCCGATTCATGGAAAACGGTCACGGAAACTGTTCCGGACTCAGATACAATGCAGGCCCTGGATTTTGCATGGCGGCTGGTCAAGCATGTAAAATCGAATGCGATTGTTTTTTGTTCGCAGAATGCATCGCTGGGAATCGGGGCCGGCCAGATGAGCCGGATTGATTCGGTCGATATCGCCGTAATGAAGGCTCAAAAAAACGGCCTGGATCTAAAAAATTCCGTCGTTGCGTCAGACGCTTTCTTCCCGTTCCGGGACGGTCTGGATTCGCTGGCCCGCGCAGGCGCAAAAGCGGTCATTCAGCCGGGAGGCTCTGTACGGGATCAGGAAGTGATCGACGCCGCCAACGAGCATAAAATTGCTATGGTGTTTACAGGCATGCGGCATTTCCGGCATTGAGGAAAAGATGAAGAATTTCTCACGCAGAGCCGCGGAGGGCACAGAGAAGAGAAGGAACGCGAAGAAGGGAATTAACGTTCCGGAACGCTTGCCATCCATTAATATTTTCTTTCGTCTTCCTCCTCTTTCTCTGCTTCTCTGCGTGAAATTCTTATTCTTTTCTTACTGTATATTTATCGTTTCCTCCTGCACAACCTTTGTGGATATCAAGGGAAGGCAGAAAGGCAGCGTTGACAATCCGGTTCTGTGTGACAGGCCGGAAGGCGAACGTGAATATCTCAAACGTCTGCGCTCGCCGGAAGGGGATCCTGTGTCCTACGAATGGCTGGATGCTGTGCTCGGGCCGCAGGGGCATGTGCTGGACAGGTTTCGAATTCTGAATCCCGCCAGAAAAAACGACACACGCAGCATCGGAACAAAATTTCTGGACCTCTTCCGCGAAGAACCCAAACTGCCGCCTGCTTTTCGGATCTATATGGATATGTACCGCGCCGGACAGCGTGATAAAGAAGCGGTTCCCGGATTCATCCTCCTGGAGGAGGATAAGTGATAAAAAGGCTTTAAGGATTTAACCGCGAATACACGCGAATAAACGCTAATAAGATCCGGAATGGAAACCGCTGAGGACATTAACGTTAGCTTATTCTCTTTTCCGATTGGCGTTTATTGGCGTTTATTAGCGGTTTCTTAATCTTTGCTTCTCTTTTTCGCTGAGAAATTACGCTTATTTTTTTTATTATTAAGATTGACAAATGGCGGGGAATTGCCTTGAAATATTGACAGGCGTATCCTCAACGCTTTGCGGAGCATTCCATGATGTCCCTGTTTTTCTGCATTACGGCTTCTTTCTTGGTTCTGGCTGGCTGCATAATGCCTGCGCGGAATTCCAGGTCAGATATTTTTCGTGGAGTCGGATTCGGATCCACTGCGGAGGAAGCCAGACAAAACGCCCGCAGAGAAATTCTCGAATCGGGAAGTCGCAATTTTGTTCGAACCAGGTCGGAAACTTCAAACAGTCAATCCCGGGTCGATTTAATCATTTCATCCAGTGAGGGCTATATAGAGGATTCTTGAATCCTCGATGAAAAATGGATAAACGGCGCTTGGCGGGTGGAAGCTGAAGGAAGAATAGCCGCTCTGCCGCTGCGAATTCCGATTCTGTTGATGCACACGATTTAATCAGAGGATCTTTCATCCGCGCTGGCGGAATAAATTTCCAGATAGCTTATGGTTGAACTGGCAAAAAATAAGCAGGCGAAATTATTCGATCAATATTTCCGGCGCTCCGCGCGAGATTCCGGATTCGGCTTTGAGGATGCGGCCTGTTTCCGCCGGCAGTCTTCGCTGGGGATCGTACGAAGGCGAAATGAGCTGGAAAGAGGCGCAGAAAGCCTGCGCCAATCGCGGTATGCGACTGCCGACAAAAGACGAGCTTCTTGCCGGCTTTGACAGCCGATCGGAAACCCTGCGATCGCCGTCGCTCTGGTACTGGTCGTCAACGCCCTTCGACGAAAGTAAGGTCTACATCATGTATATGTACAACGGCTCGACAGCCAATGATTCTCACGGCTACAGATATCATGTGCGCTGTGTGACGTGATATTGACCGGTGTATAATAGAATGAACATTTGCAAGAATTATAGTTATGTTGCCTCTAGTTTGTGCGATTCATTCAGTTATTCTGTTGGTACATCTATTGCTATCTATAATTATTTGAACAGATATCGCAGGGCGGAGGCAGAGCGTCAGGCTTTCTCAGGACCGATGCGGGTGTCGTTCGCATTACCGAGTTCGAGGATGAACACTTTGCAAAGGCGACAGTGATATCGGGAAAAGTGGAACAGGGGAATATCGTCGAACTTGAAAATTAACGCGGATGATCTTTTTTTTCTCTGCGTACAAAACCCGCTGTACCGTCCACGAGCAAAAATTCTCCGTCCTGGAAGATAGACGTTACTCTGTCAACTGCCAGAACGGCCGGGATGCCAAATTCGCGCGCGACGATTGCGGCGTGAGAAAGCGGCCCGCCGATTTCTGTTACGACAGCGGCGGCCACTCCAAAAAGGGGTGTCCAGGCCGGGGCGGTGGATGGCGCGACAAGAATATCCCCTTTTTTCACTTTGCCGAATTCGGATTGATTGCGCACAATGCACACCGGGCCTCTCGCCAGACCATGACTTGCTCCGATACCGCGAAGAGCTTCACCTTCATTCGCCGGTCGAGACGCCAATTTGATCTGCGGGGGAATACTTCCAGATGCGACGAACCAATTTTCTCCTTCTGACCAGGCCGTCTCGACTTTGCTGAAACCCCGCCGTCTCCGCATCACCCGCTGCCGAAGATCGGCGATCTCTCCGCGAATTGCCTGAGACAGCTCTTTATTGCGCAGATAAAATACATCTTCAGAATCTGCCAGCGTATTACTCCGGTGCAGCAAATTGCCAAGAGCCTGGAGCGCTTTACGCATTTGTGTGACAGCTTTTCCATAAGGCACAAAACCATCCTCTCGGGCGATAAGATAATTGCGAGCGCGGCGTAAACTGCCGTTGAACAGCCGGGCCATCGGTGCGCTCAGGCGGTCGCAGATTTCTTTGTGCGCGGCTGCAAACTCGACCTTATACCTGGATTCAACAGATTCTGTCGCGGGCGCCGGGAAATCGACGCTCAGCGCTTTTACCAAACCCAGAACTGCCTCGGGATTCTCCCTCCATGTCGGAACACTCGGTACGCTTACCATGCCGCGCGATGGATTGTGTCCCCAGACTGCCAGAAAACAATCCAGCGCCGCAAGAAATTCGCTGCTTTTTATGCCATGCCGGCTTGCCGATTGTGCCAGACGATCCATGTCACGATTCATCAGGGCCGTGGAATACGGCACGGCAAGAAAGACCTTCTGGTTCAGGATGGCAGCCCTCGTTTTGCCGACGGCCCGTCTAATCCAGAATTTCGTAAGCGATTCATGCAGAATACCGCAAAGAAATATTTTTTGAAATCGCGCAGGCATATATCGATCCAGTATCGAAAAGATTTTGTGAATATGGTCGACAAGGAGCGTCGCGTCCAGGGTGTTTAAGTCTACATTGGACAAATCCTCAACTTCTCGCAAAAACTCCTTCGACATGGGCGACCAGGCGTCGATCGGGTCGTCAAACAGCGCCCTAAAAAAACGATGGGGCAGTTTCCAGAGAAGCTTAAAAGAGGGGCCGGGCAATTTCGGCCGAAACGCGATCCGGCCATCAGGAAATTCTTCTATAAAAGCGTCCGCTGAAAAGGAACGAAATCCGATGTCTGCCGCAAGCGACAGCATCCCGTCGATTGCGTTTCGGAGAATAAAAAAATCCATCGGTTTGAGAGGTTCGGGAAAATGTTCCGACAGATCCGTAGCCATTTTCTTAGCCAGGATTTTCCCTCCGAATCTGAGCGGTCTCTCAGTTTCAGAAAGCGACGTTGTAATCGGACGACTCTGCAAAAGATAAAGCTTTCCCTGCGAGAATGCCCATTCGATATCCTGCGGGAAATTGTAATGTGACATAACCTTACGCCCGAGATTAGCCAGCGTCGTCAGCTCGCGATCTGATAGACAATATCGGATACGATCTTCCTGCGAGGTCGGCCTGATCTTGGTTCCGAGTTCTGTAGAAACAACTTTTTTTTCCTTGGTTCCCAGTTGACGGGTTTGTATTTTTCCGCTGGTCCTTAAAACAAAAATATCAGGCGTAACCAGACCGCTGACGACAGATTCGCCGAGGCCGTAACTGGCAGTCACCATAAACTCACTTCGTGAGGAATTCATCGGATTGGCGGTGAACAGAACGCCGGCGACATCGGCCTCCACCATGCGTTGCACGACGACTGCGAGATTCACAGAAAAATGATCGTAGCCCATGCGCATTCGGTAATGTACGGCCCGGCTCTCCCAGAGACTCGCCCAGCATTTACGCACAGCGGTTAAAACCATGTCTTTGCCCCTGATATTCAGAAAAGTTTCCTGCTGTCCGGCAAATGAAGCATCAGGCAAATCCTCGGCAGTGGCGCTGGAGCGGACGGCTACAGAATAGAGATTGCCGTGTTCTTGATCCGGTCTTGCGTCGCCTGCCTGAGCGAGCTGCGCTCCGGCAATCCGCAAGTAGCCACCGGTTATTGCCTCTGCGATATCATCGGGCAGGGATGCTGACAAAATCCACGACTGAATATCGGCGGAAGCCTGCTCTATTTTTGCAAGATCGTCTGATGCAATCTTCAGCCTGTCTCGAATTTGCGAGGCAAGCCCCCCCGTTTGGGTTATTTCTCTGTAAGCATCCGCCGCGATGACGAACCCGGGAGGAACCGGAAATCCGGCATTGAACATTTCGCCCAGGTTAGCGCCTTTCCCGCCGGCGATGCCAACAGAATTCTTGTTCAATTCGGAGAAATCATATATCCATTGACTTTCCATTTTGTTCTCCCGAACTACTTGCTACTTTTGCGCATACTCGAAGACGCCATCCCAGAACTCTGGTTTGTTTCGTTTGAGAACCCTGATACGTTCCATATACATACGACTGATCTTATCCGACGGATACGCACCCAGTACGACCTGAAAGGCATCAGTGGCAAGGTCAAATTCTCCGCTTTTGTAGAATTGCAGAGCACGCGTGAAATCTGCTAGAGTGATTTGTTTTCGATCGATCACATCAGGGGGACAGCAGCTGAAGACTTCGAAAAGAACACAGGGCGTGGATCGTCCCTTCACGCGCACAGCATCTACCTCTCGTGTCAGAATGTTAGCATCCGCATGCAGTCTCCTGTAAGTCGTATCCGTGATCAGGATATCGGATCCATAAATCTTATTGAGAGACTCGATCCTGGATGCGACATTCACCGTATCGCCCATAACGGTGTACTCCATGCGCCGCGATGAGCCGACGCTGCCGGCGACGACGATTCCGGTATGCATTCCGATTCTCATGGAAACAGGTCTTGTTTTGAAAGGTTCCCGGTCATTCAACGCCATCAGGCTGTGCATCATCTGAATCGCGGCGTTCACTGCCTGGGTTGCATCATTCTCGCGTTTGAGCGGCACGCCAAAAATGGCCATGATTCCGTCACCGATGAATTTATCCAGAAATCCCTCATGATCGAGTATGACTTTCACCATTTCCTCAAAATAAATATTGAGAAAATTTAATAATTCATGCGGATGTAATTTTTCCGACAGGCCGGTGAAATCGCGCAGATCAGAAAATAGCACTGTGGCCTCGGTTTCTTCTCCCTCCACGTTGAGCTGTTTTTCAGACAGTATACGATCGACAACCTGGGGCGAGACATAGCGCCCAAAAATTTCTGTGACCTGCTGACGATGCTTTTTTTCGTGCTGCTCGTGATCGCGCAGAGCGCCGGTCAGGACGCCCACCAGCAAAAAAAAGGGCGCCTCAACCAGATGTTCCGTCATCAATATGCCGCCATGCCCTTCGTGTCCGGAATGCCCGGCGCCGTACATCACCCCCATATGAAAGATCGCCGCTGTGAGACCCCCCGCGCCTCCCACAACCATCCCCGCGGATAGCGCCCCAAAGAGTATGGGAAAATAATAAATACGAAGGGCCACAGCCTTCAGCAGATCGGAATCGTAAAGATTCGCGCCGGCGTGCAATGCCGTGGCCAGCGCTATGCCTCCGATCGTCCAGAGAAGAGGCCGGACCGGGATTCGAGCGTAAACATGCCAGTTGTGTTTGCTCATATCTTCGCTCTCCTCGCCACGATAAATGGGGCCTTTCCCATTTTCGTTCGCGGAATTGCCGAAACGAATTCAATCTGGATTGGCGGTGCGATGGCGCCGGAGTTCTCCAAACCTTTGCTTAAAATCCGAATCAGATCATTCTGGTTTACGGTTTTCTGATCGCCCGCGATAAGCAGCCGCAATCGGTCCGTCTCTTGAATTACCTGCCAGCCGTTAGAGGGGAGAGGGTCCAGTATTTTATGAAAAAATATAGGATGAATGCGAATAAGCTTGCCGCTATTGTCTGGAATATAAAGAACATCTTCCATGCGGCCTTCTATGTCGCTGATGAGCGCGAAAGGACGACTGCAGGGACAAATGGCCTCGGACAACTTCACGCGGTCGCTGATTTCGTAACGTATAAGCGGCAATGTTCGGCTGAAGAGTACAGTTACCAGAAGCTTCGCGCCGTATTCATCCGGTGATACCGGATTGTTATTTTCATCCACTACTTCAGGGATGACCAAATCCTCGAAAAGATGCAGATTCTGATGCTGCTCACATTCAGCGGCGATACTGGCAGTTTCGGTCGCGGCATATTCATTGAACGGCCAAATTCCCCAGGCCCTGTGAATGAGCTGTCGGACCTGGACAGTCAGTACTTCAGATGCGCTAAAAACGGCGCGCGGCCTTATCTTGAGGCGCCCGGCGATCTGCTCATCGGCAAGAACACGCGCCATGGAGGCGTAAGCGACAAGCGACTCCGGCTGAAAAGAATTGAGCTCTTTAACCGTATCTTCCATCGGCTGGTTGGCGTCTATTCGCAAAGTCGGAACCCACCAGCTTCGCAGTGTCGCTCCAGCTCTTGCAGACTGATGATACGGAGTCGTAGAGCTAACGATAGCCAGTTTCATCCTTCGTGTAAGCGAGGCCGTGACGCCGGACCATGTGTTGGCCCGCGCGAAAGAAGCAAGCACTGTCATCCACTCGTCGTTGTTCCAGAGAAAAATTCCGCGCCTGCCCATGCTTCCCGATGTGGAGGCAACCCGGTATCGATCTCGAAAACGCTCTTCGATTCCACCGGTTTCGATATAGCCCGTCAAATCGGACAGCGTGATGCGCGAGTCCGTCAGAATGTCATCGTATTTCTCCATCAGCATCGCCTTTGTCACAACAGGCAATTCGCTCAGGGGAGCGTCATATAACCCGGCATGAAATCGCCCGTAAAACGCCGAATGCTGATAGGCAAACGAACGCAGGTCGTTTAATGATTTCGCCTGATGAGTTAACAATCGCCGCCTGTCCCAGTAGTCGCGTTGCATCAATTTACGACGATGATAAAGAAGTCGTATGACTGTGGTCAGATTCATAAGCGCTTTCCCACTCCGATAAAAAAATCGCCGAACCAGCGTTCGACATAATTGCCGTCGACTTTGATTTCCTGTTTTTCCAGTTCGCTTATGAATTCAACGGGGCTGAATCGGTTTTCTTCCGGATGGACGAGAAACTTCCTGTACGCCGAGCGACTCAGCGCTTTGCGCGTCACCTCCTCGAAGAAAAAGCGTCCTCCGGGTTTCAGGACTCGTCGCACTTCCCCGACTGCTTTCTGCCAGTCCGGAATATGGTGGATGATTCCGAAGTCGAAGACCGCGTCAAAAGAAGCATCGGTGGCATCGATCGCGCAGGCATCACCGACCATCACACTGACCTTGCCGGGGATATAACTGGCCAGACGAACACGGGCACGATCTATCATCGCGGGATCCAGATCGAATGCCACAAGTTCTCCCACTTTAAATCGTTGTATCAATATTTCCGCGCCCACACCGCGACCGCATCCGATTTCAAGCGCTTTCAGTCCCTCGACCGAACCGCCCAGCCGGGCCAAAAGCGGTGCCTCATAATGTCGCTGGATGAAGGCGCGCAGTGGATTGTTCATCAGAGCAAATTCGATTTTATTCAGTTTCATTCTTTTTTATACCCAGATCGCGGCCGGACAAACCTCGCAGCATCTCGATCCGCGATTTCCGAAACAGCATGGCCTCCATCGGTCTCTCCATGAAATCGTAGATCCCCGCGACGCGGTCATATTTCTTCCTGATTTTCTCTGTGCTATTTTTAATATTCATAAGCTCTAATCAAAAGAGTCAAACACAGCCGTTGATCCATCTTTCGAAAAGCTGACGACTTTGTAAGGATCATGCGCGCCGCCTTGTTCCATACCGGGTGAACCGACAGGCATTCCAAGAACCGACAATCCAATGACCGCCGGTTTCTCATTCAGCAGGCGCTTGATGGATGAAGCGGGAACGTGGCCCTCGATTGCATAGCCGCCCACCTGAGCCGTATGACAGCTCGTGAGTCTTTCCGGTACACCCAGCTCGTTTCTGACCTCCGCCACCGTGCTCGACTCGATAACGGTAACTTCAAAGCCATTCTCCCGCAAATGATTCGCCCACGCTGCGCAGCATCCACAGCTTGGATTCTTATATACTGTGATTTTAGGCTTGGCCCCGGCACACGCTGTGAAATACGTCATAATGACGGCGAGGATCGTTCCCACTAAAATTAACTTCTTTATGTTCATCTCATTACTCCTTTTGTTATTTAATATAATTAATAAATAAAATTCCATCATACTACTCGCGCAACTCCAGCCAGTCGCCTTTCGGTCCGACGCCATGTATATGCGTCATTTTCGCGCCGTAATGCCCGGTGACCATATCGATCCAATTCTCAATGCATATGACCACCCGAGTGTCCGCCGTCCGAATGGCCGCCACCTGAATGCTCACCGTTCGAATGGCCGCCGCCCGAACCCTCATGTTCGAATGTGCCTCCCGCTTTCATACAGGCATCCATTGACATGTAGAGCCACCCTTGACCGCCGCAGGCGTTCGTGTCTTTGCAAGTTTTCAGGTCGAAGCATTTGCCCCTTTCCTGCGAATGTTGTTCCTGCGACTGGACCTGGCTCAAGCTTGCGGCAAGAAGGGCGGTTATTACGATTCCCATCAGTAATTTATTGTTCTTCATTTTCATCTCCTTTAATGGTATCCTAAACTATTTCAATCCAGATCAACGACCATCCAGCGCAACGACGTCGCCTTTTTCCGCTGTACCGGAAATTGTGGCTCTGGCAAAATGTTCGTCCAGTATCTCGGATATCTTTGCTGAGCCGGTGTAAACTTTCTTATAAATTGTCGTTCCGCATTGTTTAAAATATTCAAATAGCTTGCCTCCTTCCTCGTGCGCTGAGGCACGAGTTCAAAAAGTGGAAAGGAAGCAGCCTAAATCAAAAGCGTTTGAAGACGAATGACAAGATCTGGCGGAGGGAACCCCGTTTCGGACCCGAATATCGTTGTTGACCAAGAAAACGTAGACTCATGTTGCAGAGCGATGCGGACGTGCCGGTAATAGAAAAAAGGTGTAAGGGATATGCTGTCTTTCGAGTTTTCCTTTAAGGATGTTGCATTCTGACAGCAATCATCGCTCGATTTCTTTTCCGGCTGAGAACCGTGTTTGTGGCACGGCGCTTCCTCGTTCGAGGTTTTTGAAGTATTTGAGTGGAAAGAGCAGAGTGTTGTACTGCATAGGGTCAGGCGAAATAAGAGCGCCGGCAGGATTAAAACTGCCGTGAAACTTAATCCCCATTGCCGTGCAAATTTTCGATGCATAGTCCAACCGAATCCCGGTAAGTATTAATTATAGCGAAAAGAATTTCATCGTCAACCAGTTTTCCTACTTACAGGGTAGGAATTGGCATGACTTTTGTCATACATCTTTGATAACGCCTGGATGGGAACCAGCTATCACTTCGCTTCATTCGGACGATTTTGCGATTTTCAGCATCACTCCATGATCGTTGCCAAATTTACAAATAGTGTCGCAGTGTTCCCGTAGATCGGAAAAGAGGATGTACTGGATCGAAATTTTATTGGCCCGAATCGCCGGTCTTTTCAACTTCAAACGCCGCAATCACTGAATCGTCTATTGCGTCGAGCCACAATATGTCGATGAGCTTAATGGTGTTTAAGATTTCCGGCGCGACATTCAATTCCGGAAGAGTCTGTAATGAAAATTCAGCAAGTCTTCCATCTTTATAAGTCTTCGTTCTGTCGTTCGCCGCGGCAATCACTCTGTATGAAACCGGTCAATGCTCCGAGATCGCTCGAAACGCTTTTAAGCGATCTGCGCTGCTTATGAACCATGTGTTGTATACCGAAGAAGGTTCGCTTTTATATCGCTGGATGACAGACTTTAAATCTTCCATATTTTTATTGATTTTCGCGGGGATTTTACTTCATTAACAGGTATCTCGATGCAAACCGGTCAAGTCAAAAAAATGATAAAAATTCGTTTACAATTTAATATAATGTGGAACCCTAAAAAATGGTCCACATTATGACTTTTATCATAAAACCAAATCTGCCTCTCTGGCGTCTAATTTACATGAATAAAGGAATTTATAGTATTATTTTCATTGCCCTGGCTTTCTTCACAGGCTGCGGCATGATGGGCGGAATGGGAAATGACTGTTCGCAGGACGCAATGCAATCGCATCATTCCGGCACAGATAAGTCTTGCGACTCGCCAATGCTGATGGCGCTCCTGTCCGCAGGCAGAACCGGCGGAAATGTCCCTTCCGCGGCTGTGCCCGCGCTCGTTCTTGCGGGCGTACCGGGCAATGGTCAAGTCGGACTGTCCTGGAATGAAGTGAGCGGCGCCGAGTACTATCCGGTTTATTACGCGACATCCGCTCAGGTCGGTCAGAATGTTCCCGGTTCAACGCTCGTCGCAAACACTCCCGGAGTCGGACTCATAGTTACAGGACTTACAAATGGAACGACATACTACTTCATAGTGTACGCGTACAGCGCCGCAAAGGGAACATTCGCAGTGTCCAATGTTGTTTCCGCAATTCCGGCTGGAGTCCATGGTTGAGATGCTTTGCGCAATAAAATCTTATTGACCGCCGTCTATATGAGCTTCAAAGTATCTCTGAGGCAAACAGATTCCCGCAATCGGATTGTGAACAGACAAATGGGCGGATTTATTAAATACTCTTGTGTCGCAGCAGCAATTTTACTTTTTTCCTGCCGGAGCCACGAAACCCGGCTGCAGCGGCAGGAAGAGGCCATCAGTGAGATTGCCGAACATTTCGCGAAAACGGCGGGAGATAAAAATCTCACCATCGCCGTGATGCCGTTTTATTTCAGCTCAGACATTCCGGAATCGGAACAGGGAAAAGCAAAGGCGGAAGAGTTGGCAGCCGCTCTTGTAAATACCGGAAAGTTCAAAGTGATAGAGCAAAGCCGGATTTCGCAGATACTTCAGCAGCAGGGAAAACAGGCAAGCGGTCTGTATGAAACTTCCGATTCGCAGAGTATCGGGCAGTTGGCGGGCGCACAGGTTATAGTAATTACGCGAATCGAGCGCAATCCTCAGGGAATCAGCGTGATCTCAAGAATTGTGGAAGTCAGCACAGGCATCATACTTTCCGCAAAAACTCTTACAATAGACGTACAGGCGCGATCGGCGAGAACAATGATGCATTGACGGCCCCGCCTCGCGAAGCATAGTATCGGATAGCCGCGGCAAGATTATAGTTATTTAATTAATTATATTATTGAATTAATATATTAATTTCATCCAGCAGTTTCGTTTCTGAGATTTCACCATTGTGCTTCCATTTTTCCTCGCCTCTTTTAAACAGTATGAAAACAGGCACGCCCTGGATGCTGTAAGCATTTCCGATCTCTTTACTGTTATCAATGTCGATCCGGACTACGACTACTTTGTTTTTATATTTTTCCGCAATTCCATCAACAATGGGCGCCATTTTTATGCACGGAGAACACCATTGTGTGTGAAAGTTTGCGAGCACAGGTTTATCTGTTTTCAGGAGATTATTGAAATCAGCCAGAGACATCGTTTGTATTTTTTCATCAAAGACATTTTCGGGCCTGACAACCGGAAATCCATGATTCTCCCAGCCGGATATTCCTCCGACTAAATTGTATATTTTGATAAATCCATTTTCTTTCAGTATTTCGGCTGCCTGGGAGCTTCTGGCCCCGGATCGGCAATAAACATAGATCGGTCTATTTTTTTGAATCAGATTGATCTTCGCTGTAAAATCTTCATTGTAAAAATTAACCGTACTGGCATTGCTGATTTTTCCTCTAAGAACTTCCTCGGGCGTTCTTACATCCAGAATATTTCCATTCCCCGACTGGATCAGCTCCTTGAATTTAACGGCATCAATATTCTCAATAATCGATCGCTCATTCTGTGATTCATTTTTGTCGCAGTTGCCGATAAAAATAATTGCGGCAAAAATTATCGCGATTGCCAAAATAGTATTTTTCCTTTGTTCGTTTCTCATATGATTCCCCTGCGACTGCGATCTTCTTCGCTCATTGCATGATGGGTGGTGGTGATTGGCTGCGTCACAAGACTTTCGACTCCGCCGAGACTCGGGGCGATTGAAAAGATTTTCAATCGATCCACAACCTTCGCTGTCTGTTTCGCGTCTCCGGGCAGAAGAAAACTCATCATGCCCCCGAACCCCCGTATTTGATTCTTTCGCCTAAAAGAGAAATCTGGCTGCCGTCAAGAAACGTCGTGGTGACGCCAAGCTCCGGAAGATTGCTTCCCAGCAGATCAAACGTACTGCCGTAAACATCTCCCAGACAGACAATGTGATCGCCCGAGTGGACGCATCGAGTTTGAAATCCTGTTTTGTTCATTACAAATCTCCTTCACTACAAATCTTCAATACCATTTCCAGAGCCACCATTTTTCAAATAACACTTTGGAGAAATGCGAGAAGCGCGAAGGAGCCTTCATGCGCACATCGGGCGCCGGGTCGGCAAAAAAATCTCCCGATGCATAGCCCGCTCTCCCGTAACCTGTTTCGAGAAAGCATGCGCCGAGTCCGGCAAATCGCTTTTGACTTTCCTTTCCCGCAATCCGCCCGGCAACAATTGAGGAGACGATCTCGGCTTCATTGTGCGCAAATACCCCCGCTTTCGGAAGGGGTTTTCCATTTTTCAGTACAATCGTCGTTACATCACCGATGGCAAATACATTCGCAGCGGAGGTCTCCAGAGTCCGGGGATCGACTTTGACATAACCATTTTCAGCCAGAATCGAAATCCCGGAAGTTTTTCGGGATACGTGCCTGTGCCGGCGCCGATGATCACTATGTTTTTCATAAATTCTCCAGTTGTGTTAAAAAGTTAGGATCTTCTCCGATTCTCCAATCAATGCATAAAGATCCGCCATGGTAGAAATAGGACATAAATCTGTTCCTGCTTTCTGTCTGATTTTCAGGCACGTTCCGCATGCGAGTATGTTGCCGCCGGTCTCGACGAACTTGCGCAGCTCTGCTGAAACGGGAAATTGATCTGTGTCAAGAGATTCAGCTTCCACTCCGCGCCCGAGAAGAAATATTTTTACTTTATCTCCCTTCTGCAGCGAGAAATTCGCGAGACGCACCGCATTCCATACCGTTTCAGGCTCGCTGGAATGTATTACGATTCCGAGCTTCATTGTAATTTCAACCTTCATTGTACTCCTCCTGATAGCGTTATACCCTTCGCCTGAAAATCCAGCGGACCGCGGTTCAATCGTGAGACGCGGTATCCTTTTCTGCGAAGAGCTTTTGCGGCTTCCGCTGAAAGGACACAATACCGTCCGCGACAGTAGGCGAAAATATCCTTGCTGCGCGGCAGAGATTTGAGTTTCTTTTCGATCTCCTTGAGCGGAATGGAGATTGCGCCTGGGATATGGCCTGCCGCGTACTCTCCCTCCGGCCGCACGTCGATCAAGAGAATCTCGCCGTCACGAACCCGCCTGATCAACTCTCGTTCATCAAACGACTCGATGTCATCACGACCAAAAAAATCCTGCATGGCCATCCGAATCTCGGCTATGTGCGTCTCTCCGGCTGCGCAAAGGTGCGTAAACAGATCACGACCGAGAGTTGTCTGGGAATAGACGACATAGCGCCCATCCTTCCTGGATGTGACTACCCCTGCCTGTTTCAGAATCTGAAGATGGTGAGAAACCGTGGCGACGGTCATTTTCGTTTCGCCCGCCAGCTGCTCCACGCTCTTCGGCGCCTGCAAAACCATGTCGAGAAGCTCCAGACGTCCCGGATCTCCCAGGCATTTGGCAACTTGTGCCAGTCTTGCATACACCAGACTTTTGAATTGTTTTCCGGTATCCATATATTCAAATAAATGTTAGAATATATGATTGACGATTTTTCGTCCACTAATTTTTCTGAAAAAATGAAAGTTAGAGACAGCGGTATGCCTGAATCGGAATACTGGGAGACTCTTTTTGATGTTCCGTTGATTTTGAGAAAAATGCGGATAGATTCAACTGCGTCCGATCTGGCCGAGGTTGGCTGTGGTTACGGAACTTTTACCATACCTGCGGCTCGCGAAGTCAGAGGAACAATCTATACCTATGATATTGAGGAATCGATGGTCAGGGATACAGAAAACCGCGCGGCTGATGCGGGAGTTTCCAACATCAAGGCAATTCTGCGCGACGTGATTGCGGACACAACAGGTTTGCAGGCAAATTGTGTCGATTATGTAATGCTTTTCAATATTTTACATCACGAAACACCCCTTGAAATCCTTGCAGAAGCCTGGCGAATACTCCGTCCAGACGGACTCGTTGGCTGCATTCACTGGAATTACGATGCGAATACTCCGCGTGGTCCAACGATGGACATACGTCCGAAACCGGAACAAGTCCGAAAGTGGATGATTTCGGCCGGCTTTACTGTGGACGATGCCTTGATCGAACTGCCGCCTTACCATTATGGATGGCTTGGGAAAAAATAGCTTTACCCTTCATTTGCTTCCAGAGTTCATGCCAGGAGTTGAAATGAACCTGTCAAATATTAAAAAGAACATTTCATTTTTCCTTTGTCTGCATCTGTTTGCTCTTGTGGTCAGCCCATTTCTGGGCCTGCATATTTGCCACAGTTCCGTGGAATCCGCAGAGCATCCCTGCGCCCCCCGCTGCTCTTTTGATCTGGAAAGGCGCGCGGATTGCCGCAACGACGATTGTCCTCCGGAGTCACCTCTCTCACATGTCATCGATGCAGCGGATTTAGTGAGTTATATTTTTTATGGCATTCCCATCCCTCTGGAACTCGGTCACGTAAATGTGACGATGCCGGAACAAACGATTGTCATAACTCTGACACCGGAAATCGAACTTTATTATGAACGATATTCTCTTTATGTAAATTCCCCCCGCGCGCCTCCCGCGTATCCAGTCTAACGATTTATTTAAACATTTTGACAGGGCGACACCATTCTGTCGTCGCGATTTCTAATAACTGGAGGCAGACATATCATGGTATCATCTACATATAGTTACTCAATATTTCGGCGCGTTGTAATCATTACTTTCTTTGCTTTTGTTTCGTTCAATTTCCTCGGCGCGGAAGCGCCTGAGCATTCCGATCCCGGGAGACAGTTAGATTTGCAGAGCCTTATCGAACGGGCGGAAAATCGTTCCGAACTCTTGCGATCGAAAATCCTGGCCGTTTCTGCCGGCGAAGCCCGGCTCGATCAGGCAATCGCATGGCAAAATCCATTTGTCGAAACTTCGTTCGGCCAGGTATCATCGGATGGAAAATCCGGGTCGGGCGTCGAAGTTCGTATTTTTCAACCTTTCTATTTTCCCGGAAAAAGCGGTCGTCGCCGCGATGTGTTTCAGGCGGCGGTCGATCAAGCTCGCTCGGACGCGGAAGAATTCAGATTATTTGTGCGTTACGAAGTGGTCCGCCTCGCCTATGGGCTTGCGGCAACCGAAGAAATAAAAAAGCATCTGGGAGACAGAGTCGCTCGAATGCGGCTTTTGCATGCCTATCTTGGGAGTCGTCCCTTTGCATCACCGCAAAAAATCGCCGAAAAACTTTTGGTAGAAAGAAAACTGGAGCGTATCGAAAGTTCGATGCGTGGAATCAACCTGGCGGCGGATGTTTTTCAGTCGCAGTTGAACTTCTTTGTAGACCTTCCGGAGAAAATCGAAGTGAGTTTGCCCTGGTTTGTGAACGGACCGGAGCTTGACAGGGATTCGCTCATTTCTGGCGCCCTTATCGCGAACAAAACGCTGGAAAGAAGTCGAATTTCTGTCCGGGAGCGGGAGGCGGAGCTTTCTCTGGCCCAGTCCGAGGCCTATCCGGACTTCGGTGTTTCCGCCATTTACCGAGACGGAGGCAGCGTGGGAGAACGATATTTTGGAGCCGGGTTTACGATACCGATCCCCGTTTTCAATCGCAACCAGCATGCGATTCGAGCGTTTGAATCGGATGTTCAAATTGCCCGCAATCAATTTCAATACGAGACAAGAAGCATTCGCCGGCAAATCGAGGCCGGGTTCGCGGAATATTCCACGGCCCGCATGAATCTGCGCGCGTTTCCGGTCGGCAGATTGACGCAAATTGACGCGTCCATGAATCGCATTGATCAGGACTTTCTAAAAAGCCGGGTAGAGCTTCTCACGTTTCTGGAACTGGAGAATGAAACGCATGAGGCCCATCTGTTAATTTTCAACGCGCAGGTTGAATTTCTGGAAAAATATATAAATCTTCTTACGATCGCCTCATCGCGCGATTTTCAGGTGGAGTAACATGATTTCAAAATTAATTCGAATTGTTCTTGAAAATCGCCTCTGGACGCTCGGAATCGCCGGCATTGTATTTATTGCCGGTTTTCTTGCCCTGCTCAGTATCCCCATCGACGCGGTTCCTGATATCACGCCCGTTCAGGTGATTGTAAACACACGAACGGGGGGTCTTGACCCGGACAGGATTGAAAAGACGATTACATTTCCCATCGAAACGGAACTTACCGGCGTCCCCGGAGTCGAACAGATTCGTTCGCTTTCGCGCTATGGACTGTCCCAGGTAGTTGTGACATTGAACGAAGGAACGGACATCTGGAAGGCCAGGCAGCAGATTGGCGAGCGTCTGGCCGGAGTCCGGGAAAATCTTCCCGGCGAAGTGAATCCCGAACTTGCGCCTGTCACGACAGGACTTGGCGAAGTGCTCATGTACACGGTGAAGGCGAAGCAAGATTCGGTTTTGAATTTGAAGTCAGCTCGAGAAAAACTTATGGAACTGCGAACAGTCCAGGATTTTGTCGTCCGGCCTGCTCTCAAGCGCGTTCCGGGCGTCGCTGATGTCGATTCAATCGGCGGTTTTAAGCAGGAAATACACTTTGACCTTCAGCCAATGAAAATGGAAGCGCACGGCGTTACGATAGGCCAGATCATTCGCTCTTTGCACGGTCTCGGGGAGACGGCGGGAGGCGGATATATCCAGAAGGATGGAAAACAGATTATTCTTAAAGGGGGGATGACTGTGGGCAGCCTCGCCGAACTTGCAAATCTTCCCGTGCGGCTTGATGTTTTCGGAAATCCTATTCGAGTCGGGCAGGTGACCCGTGTCGTGGAAGGGCATGCTCTCCGTCTTGGAGCCGCCACTCAAAATGGCGAAGAGACAGTACTGGGAACAGTGCTCATGCTTTCCGGCTCGAACAGCAGACAGGTTGCTCATGATTCGGCGCAGGCGATTCGGAATCTTCCGCTTCCCGAAGGAATCGAAATTGAACCAGTATACAGCCGGGCCTTTCTTGTGGACGCGACAATCCGCACAGTGGCTGAGAATCTGGGCGTAGGCGCAGCTCTTGTCGTTGTCGTGCTGCTTCTTTTTCTCGGCAACGTTCGCGCGTCGCTGCTTGTGGCTCTCGCAATCCCTTTTTCCATGCTCATGGCGGCAGGCGGAATGAAGTATTTTGGTCTTTCCGCCAATCTGATGAGCCTCGGCGCCGTCGATTTCGGGCTCCTCGTGGACGCTTCCATTGTAATTATAGACAATGTCATGCGAAGACTCGATGAGCGACCGAGCGGCATTATGTCGCGCGATGAAAAGTACAGGTGCGTTTTTGAAGCGGTGACGGAAGTCGGCCGCCCGGTGGCGTTCGGGCTTGGCATTATTATGCTTGTGTATGTTCCCATTCTGAGCTTCGCCGGAATTGAGGGAAAAATATTCCGGCCGATGGCGATGACGGTGATCATGGCTCTCGGGGCAAGTCTCATTGTGGCCCTCTGCATCATGCCTGTTCTGGTATTCTTTACAATCTCAAAACGCAAACAATCGGGCGACTCGTTTCTGCTGGGTTTTCTTCGCAGAATTTACACTCGCCTGCTTGGCCATGTTCTCGCCTGGCGTATTCCGGTCGTATGCACGGCCGTCGCAATTTTTACGGCGTCGCTCTTTGTGTTTTATCGCATGGGTTCGGATTTTGTGCCTCTCCTCGATGAAGGAGACCTTGTGATCAACATTTTCAGGGAATCCACCATCGGCATAGACAGGTCTGTCGAAATGCAGAAAAAAACAGATCAAATCATCCGCCGATTCGGAGAAGTCGAGGAGGTTTTTTCACGGTTCGGGACTTCTGAGTCGGGCCTCGATCCAATGGGGATCAATCTTTCTGATACCTTCGTTATGCTTAAAAAGGACCGCAATGACTGGCCGCGGGTAAACGGCCGCAGACGAACGAAAGACGAACTGTACGAGGCTATTCGCGAAGCTGTTGAGCGCGAAGCGCCCGGTCAGGAACTCGCCCCCACGCAGCCCATACAAATGCGCTTCAATGAGATTCTGGAAGGCAGCCGGGCGGACATTACTTTACGGATCCTGGGTCCCGATCTTGAAACACTGATGGAACTTGTAGAAAAAGCAGAATCGATCGTAAAACCTATCCCTGGCACCGCCGAAGCCGAAATGGATGCGCTGACAGCCCTGCAAAAATCGTCTGTTCTTGAAATGCGGGCCGATCCGCGGAGAATGGCAATCTACGGGGTGCAGCTGTCCGATTTGAATGAAACATTCGCCACGGCAATGAGCGGCCATCGCGTCGGCAGCTACTATATGGGTGATCGAAGGATTCCGGTTATCGCGCATATCGATGAAGCGATTCGCAACAACATTTCGGAAATCAGAAATCTTCCCGTGGAATTGCCTGAGGGGGGCACGCTGCCGCTCCACAATTTAAGCAAAATTGAAATCAGGGAACAGATCACCACAATTTCAAGAATGTACGGGCAGAGATACGCGGCGCTGGCCATCTTTCTTTCCGGCCGTGATGTGGACAGCTACGTGCAGGAAGCAAAACAAAAAATCGCAAGCGGACTGGACATACCGACTGGCTATCGCATCGAGTGGGGAGGTCAGTTCGAGAACCTTCGCAAAGCCAGGATTCGTCTCATGATCGTCGTTCCCGTCACGCTTATGTTAATATTTTTATTTCTCCTGCGCGATCTCGGCAGTGTTCGCCACGCTCTTCTTGTTTACACAGCCGTGCCGTTCGCGATCACCGGAGGTATTTTCAGCCTGGCCGCGCGGGGGATTCCTTTCAGTATTTCCGCCGCAGTGGGTTTTATTGCCGTCTCAGGGATCGCAATTCTAAACGGCATTGTGCTCATGCACTTTATGAAAGAGCTGCGAAAGGAAGGAAAAAACGCTCTGGAAACGGCTGTCGAAACGGCGCAATCCCGACTTCGTCCGGTCCTCATGACGGCGCTTGTGGCCAGCCTGGGATTTGTTCCGATGGCGCTCAACACCGGAATCGGGGCGGAAGTTCAACGGCCTCTGGCGACCGTCGTGATCGGGGGTTTGATAACGTCGACATTCCTGACGATGCTGCTCCTGCCTGTGCTGTACGTCTGGCTGGAGAAGGATAAGGTTTGACAGCCGATTGATGCCAGGTAGGAACAGGCGCTCAATACTTCCGTCGCTTATTTTATACCAAGAATTTCAGCCAGTTTATTCTGCGCGGGATCCTGATTGTCCGGCTGTGAAAGAATCGGTCTTACTGGCAGATAATCGTCCACCTGGACGGCGATCGGCAGACTGGCGGAATACAGAGGTTTTTCTTCTGAATTGAGTATCAATCCTCCGGTAAGACGAAGCTCGATACCGCCGTTGATATTTGAGACCTTCGCGATAAATCCGTTTCCTGGAAAATCCTGCCCCATCAGAATTGTGTCCGGTGACGTCAGCATGGCCATCGCAAGCGTCTCCGCAAATGGCGAGGAATTTTTTCCAAGAATCAGATACACCTTTCCTGTATAGATTCTGTCGACGTCTGCGTCAAAATGGCGGATCGGTTCATTGCGCATCATCATCGATCCGAGTCGTCCGCTGCCCACAAACAGATCCGCGGTGCGAAAGCTTTCCTCAAAATCACCCTGGTGAAGTTTTCGCAGATCTATGATCAAAGCTTTCCGGGGACCCAGGCCGGATATCAAGCCCTGAACCTGATTGGCAGTCCCCGAAACTGTGGATCGCAGCAGGATGTATTCCACCTTCGATTCGTCTGGCAGATTCCAGGAGACATTGACAATATTGCGGAACACCACCTCGGTGCGAACGAGCGTTGCGCTTCTGCCGCCGTAATTGATTTTTACTTCACTGTCGGCCGGTCCCCGGATGCGGCCCACCACTTCATCCAGATCCATATTCCCGACTTCGCGTCCGTCGACTTTTTCAAGGAAGAGGCCCGACTGAATATTTTCGCGGTGCGCGGCCGAGCCTTCCAGGCAGTCCAGAATCAGAAATTTTCCAGGATCGGTCATTCGCAGAACCATACCGACACCGGCAGAGCGATCCGGATCTCTTGCCCATTTGAGGCTTTCCGGTTTCCCAAAATCATTTTTGCCGACGGGCAGCGCATTTAGAAATCCCCTGAGAGCCGTATAGAGCGCCGGCCGCAGTTCTTCCGGTCTCATTTTTTTGAGATAATCCAGAAGAGCCGCCCGGGAGCCCGCCTCAGTTTTCTGACCCAGCGATTGCAGCGCCGCCGAGTAAAGCATATCCATCGACCATCGGGGAGAATCGGTCTCTGAGCCGCTGTACACATAATCCCGCGCAATGGCTTTTTCCAGATCGGAAATAAATATCTCTGGATCAAGGGGCGGCAGTTTTGATGTGGAACAGGCTGTCACAAGAAGAGCAGCAGCAGTCAGAAAAGTCATCTGCCCCAGCCGGGCGACGAGTTTGGATTTTAATAGAAGATTGTTACTATTCATATATGATAAAGAGCCCTATTCACGCGATTCTACATTGGAGCATGTTTTTCTGCAAACATTTTGCTCCGCCTGACAGTAAAAATATGAAAGAATAATATTCACCTGGCTGCCGTCGGGAGTCCTCCCGTAGAGCATGCCGGTGCGCTCACAGAGATCGTGTTTGTCATCGCAGTCGTTTTTACATGACTGGTAGCTGATATCCTGTATGCAGGACAGATTCAGAAGCGTCAGGGCGCAGATAAAAATGATCCGGAGAATCGGTTTCATGCTCAATCGGGAATCGATCCGTTTTTGCGGTGCCGCAGCCACCAGTCCGGATTCTGCGCGCGCTGCCTGAGATAGGCGTCAACCAGAACCAGGTTTACAACAGCCTCAACAATCGGTACCGCCCGAGGCAGGACACAGGGATCGTGCCTGCCGCCGGCCAGCATTTCAACTTCTTTGCCGGATTCATTGACTGTCATCTGCGATTTGTGGATTGTCGCAGTTGGCTTGAAGGCCAGACGAAGATAAACCGGCATACCGTTCGAGATGCCTCCCTGTATGCCTCCCGAGTGGTTTGTTTTTGTCCGCACCTCGGGGACGTGGAAAATGCCTTTGAGTTCCGATCGATCCTGAAAGTTTTCCGCGCGAATGAATTCGTCATTGTGCTGACTGCCTTTCATGAGAGCGCCGGCAAAGCCGCTGCCGGATTCAAATCCTTTGCAGGCCGGAATGCTCAGACAGGCTGAGGCCAGTTCCGCTTCCAGTTTTTGAAAAACAGGGTCTCCCAGACCGGGCGGAATATTTCTTACAATCACGCCGATTGTCCCGCCGACAGAGTCGCCGTTTTTCTTTGTCTGTTCAATGAGACTGATCATATTTTGCGCTGCGGATTCGTCGGGACATCGCACGATATTGGAATCGACAGCCGCTCTGTCAAGGGGAGGATTTTCGTGAGAGTTGGACTGTATTTTCTCTATTGAATCCACCCAGGCCACGGTCGAGACGCCGAGTTCATCTTTCAAAATCTGTTCCGCAACGGCGCCGGCGGCAACCCGTCCGATAGTTTCTCTCACGGACGCCCGGCCCCCTCCCTGGAAAGAGCGATGTCCGTATTTAGCGTCGTAAGTGTAATCCGCATGCGAGGGCCGGTACGTATCCGACCATCGGTTGTAATCTCCCGATTTGATATCTTTATTTTTAACATAAAAGGTCAGAGGCGTGCCGAGAGTTTTTCCTTCAAAAAGGCCGCTGAGAATTTCAAATTCATCCGGTTCTTTGCGGGGTGTTGTGAGATGACTCTGTCCCGGTCGGCGCCGGGTCAGGGCTGATTGAATCAGATTCAGATCCAGAAACAATCCGGCCGGACAGCCGTCCACAACGACTCCCACACCGGGTCCGTGAGACTCCCCGAAGGTTGTAATCTTAAACAACGTGCCTGTCATTGAGGACACGAGACATGATGGAAATCACCGCCTGACTGTCAATCAGTACCCCGTAAAAATATTAAAGCAACAGACCCGCTTCCGCCTCACTTCGCCTGGTTTACCGGCCGCTACTGGTCTTCTCTCCAGCGAATTTCAATATCGTCCTGAAAATCTGTAACGATTATTCGGCCCCTCTCTTTAACCGCTTTCCCTTTTGAAAGCTTAATTTTCATCTTCCTGCGGCGAAAGCCTGGAAGCCAGATTTTTATTTTTTCAAGGGAGTTCTTTTTCAGGTCGTCCAGCCGAATTCGCAAAAGACCGTTGTCTTTCCCGACATTCCCTGAAATTGTAACGGCGCCGCCTTCCATGGGAAACGGCCCGAATTTTAGATCTCCCTGAAGTTCGGCACGCCGCAGCCCGCGAAAAATCTCCAGAGTTTTCTTTTCGCGGTGCAGTGCGAATTCGCGAAGAAGCATTAAGATTTCCGCAAATGCCCAGCCATGGAAGCCGTCCCCCATGACTCCTCCGCCGGTCAGCGGATGCACCGCCTCCGGATAGGTCCAGAGCGGAGAGCGAATTTTCAGGACTTTTTTTAGAATTTTCCGGGCTGTACGAACATCGCCCAACCGGAAAAAGCACTGAGCTGTCTGTACGCTGAGATAGACGTTGTAACCGGAATGTATGATGGGATGAAAAAACAGGCCCTCGTGAAAAAATTTTTTGTAAATAACTTTAATTGTATTTTTTAATTGTTCTCGGGGAAACAGCTCCAGGTCCAGGGGATACATGGCGCAGATGGATCCGATCATGCCTGGATCGACGGGGCGGCCGGGCGCGGCTGTGAGAAGTCCGTTTTTTTCCCGCTCATCGCGGGTCAGGGCGGCCAGATCGTCCGCGTATTCTGAGGCTTCTTTCCGGAAAAAGTCGCAGTCCTTCATCTCGCCCATTTCTTTTGCGCAGTAGGCGGCGGAAAGCAGTCCGGCAATGCTCCAGAGATTGTCCCAGTAGTAATGATCGGCCGGACCGAGATGTTCGGCGCTGAATCCGGGCGGGAGAATTTTCTTTTTCAATCCCGTTCTTCTTTTGGCGCTGATCCAGGCGGCTCCTTTTTTTACAGACGGGTAAATCCGTTTCAGAAGCGCTTCGTCCCGGAAATTCTTTAAATGCCAGGCGAGCGTCCATATGGCCTGACCGTTCGAATCCCATTCGCCTTCGTGTGACTTGAAAAATCCTTTTTTGTCCTGTCTGGCCGGATACGATTCCAGCACTTTTTTAGTTTCGCTTTCAAAATTCCAGTTGGACAGGGCTGACAGCATGAATGTCGCGTCACGAAACCAGAATTGCCGGTATGTAAAAGCGCCTGGTGTGATCTCATTTCCGGTCTGAAGAGAAAGCAGATGAGCGGAAAAAATCCGGGCTGCCCGGTTCCAGAGATCGCGGGAGCATTGAAAGGCGGCTCCTTTCTCCAGAAGATGACGCCAGCGTTCCGCTGTTTTCTCAATTTCATAGTGAACCGAATCCTCTCTGCCGGGCAGTTTCACGGGAGGATTTTTTTTCTTTATATGAAGCGGAGGCCGGACGTCCGATTTTATCTCACCGGGCAGTTTGCGCAGAAACCAGATATTCTTTTTTTTATGCCGAGAAGAATCGTCCTTTTCATAAAGGCGGCTGTCGTATGTTCTTGCAAGAAAACCGATTCGTCCTCTGCCTTTGCGCTGGTAAACAACGGCCGCCGTGCAGATTCCATACTGACAGAGAGCCTCGACGCCCGGCAAAAGCGCGTTGTATGCGTCTCCCGTTTCCAGAGTTCCGAAACGAATTTCATCCGGACGGGATAGAAATCGAATTTCACTTTCGCCGTTGATCTCAAGCAGGCCCGTTGAATCCTCAAAACTGTTGAAACGCATCGAATGGATAAGCGCCGCGCCTTCCGGATTGAAAGGACGCACGCCCACAATAATCTCAAGGGGTTTCTCCGATTTGATATCATACTCGATTTCCGACAGCACTCCGTCGCTTTCTGAAAGTCCCGCTGCGGTCCAGGTAAGATTTGCATGGTCTGAAGTCAGCTCCGTCACGGGGAGAGGAAGATTTCGCGGCAGCGATTGTCGGACTTTCAGATCGCCCCGCGTCGGCAGAAGCAGTTTTCCGTTTTCGCGCAGCGCCAGTTCCAGGCTGTAATATCCGACAATAGGACTTATCGAACCGGCCGGATCGACAATAGAAAACGAATTAGAATCCGGCCCCCGAAATCCCATCCAGGTCCGGTGAGTCATGTTCACGCTGAGCATCGAACCGGCGCGCGGTATGAAAGAGGGATCGTCCGGATTGTACTGACGCTCCACCCAGTAGGGACCGGCGAAATGCCTGTAGAATTGAAAAAAACAGTAGTTCCAGAGACCAGAGGCGATCACGCGAGATGCAAATGGCAGATTCTCTGATGGGTAGGCCGCCTGCGCCGGATTGGTGAGCTTGAATCCGCCTGCGATCAGATTTGTCACATCGGGATGCAGACCCATGAGACGGCTGATTCGAGAATAGATTTTCTTGCGAAGACTCATGAAGGCGGCTTATTCTATCTGAGGAAGCCGGCGGGCTTCTTCATCCATCATGAGACTGGTGATCAGAGCAGCCCGTTCACGGGGAAGCTTTGTCATCAGATAGGGCACAATGGACGGCTGTCCCTGATCTTCCGATGTCTTCTCCATCTGGATAAAAACATCAACCAGGTCCGGATTGCTCCAGCCAGCCATAATTGCGATGGCATCGTCGGGAGGCATTGCGGTGATTCTGGCCGCCATGCTCTGTATCATTCTGGCGCGCTGCAATTCTGCCAGACGCTTTTCCTCCAGCTGCTTTTTTTCCTCTTCCAGTCCCTTTTTGGTTTCTTCAATCCTTTCGCGTTCTCTGGCGAGCTCTTCCTTGTCCGCGTTGACCTTGGCGGCCTCTTCCTGGATGCGAATTTCCTCATCCTTGAGGCGGTCCATTTCCTTGTTCAGTCTTTCTATTTCCAGCTCGGTCGGGCTGTCGTCCGATTCTTCCACTCGCGGCACCTCCGAGGTCAGAAAAGGCAGATGGTCCTCGAGCCGGATCACCCTCCAGGTGTCGAGAAGATAAATACACACAGCGATGGCGAACAGGATAACCAGAAGCAGGTAAAGGATTTTTAATTTATCTGAAAAACGTCCCATAATCAATCACTGCTCCTGGAGCGCCCATTTTTCAACAGTCTTCTTCAGGCGCGCTGAAATCATCTCTATCTCAGCCGACGCCGCACGATACGCTGATATTTCATTGATATGATCCTGTTGCAATTCAACTTTTTCTGCCTTTTTTGAGACTGTCCAGAAACTCGGAGACAATGTCTCCTTTTTGTTTCTCTGCGGGAGGAAATTCTGTATCGAGCGTATCCTCTTCCAGATACTGTTCTTCGCTGGATCCGTCAGGTCTTGCAAATTCATGCCTGTACTCCGTTATTTTTTTCTCGCCCCTGCGCATGTTCGCTTCATCCATCTGCTTTTTTTCATGCCGTCTGAGCTCGTAATCGTATCTTTTTCTATAATTTTCTTTTAATATTTCGACAATTCTAAGGTTCCTTCTGGCTTCCAGAAGTTTGGCCCGCTCTTTTTCGAGCTCCGGCCGGATTTCTTCCAGTCTGGCCCGGGCAGTGTCGGCCTCCGAATTCAGTCTTTCCAGATACAGATCGTACATCTGAAAAAGATCGATGGCAAATTCATCACGATACCGGCTCTCGAAAGTGTTCATTTCATCGGAAAGAAGGCGGACTGCCTGATCTTTCAGGGCTTCCTGTTCGTTGACACGAATCATAACCTTTGCCAGATCTCGCAGAGCCAGGTCTTCTTTTATTTTTCGCACGCGCATGAGCGCATCCAGCGGAAACTTGAATTTCTTAATAGAAGGTTTCCTCCGGCGGTCTCAGGATTTCGTGCAGAGTCTGAACCGCCTGGGCCAGCGAGCTGCCTTCCTCGATTTTCTGCTGCAGAAGGCTGTTGATCAGCGGCATTTTTTCAATCGCTTCGTCCATCAGCGGATTGCTGCCCCTGGCGTAGGCGCCCAGATTTAAGAGTTCTTCATTTTCTCTGTAAGCCGAAAGAAGAGCGGCCATACGATTGGCGTCATCCAGGTGTTCCGGCTCGATTACCTTGTCCATGACCCGCGATATCGATTCTGTAATTTCGATGGAGGGATAGTGTTTTCTGTTCGCGAGCCGGCGCGAAAGCACAATGTGTCCGTCCAGCATACCGCGGGCGTTATCCGCCACAGGATCATTGAGATCGTCTCCCTCAACCAGTACGGAATAGAAACCGGTGATGGTTCCCTGTTTCAGAGCGCCGGAGCGCTCCACAAGACGACTCAGGCTGTGCCAGACGTTAGGGGGATAACCGCCGGGTCCCAGCTGCTCATTGGAAGCGATGCCGATTTCGCGCAGGGCCATACAGTAGCGCGTGAGAGAGTCCATGAACAGGTTTACATTTTTTCCCTGATCGCGGAAATACTCCGCGGTGGCCGCTGCAAATCCAGCCACATAAACTTTTTCCGCGGCGCTGCGGTCGCTTGTGGCCACAAGCACTACGGATTTTTTCAAGCCTTCCTCGCCCAGATCGTTTTCCACAAATTCACGAACCTCTCGTCCCCGTTCTCCCACCAGGCAGATAACATTGATATCCGCCTGTGTATAGCGCGCGATCATTCCGAGCAGGGTCGATTTGCCGACGCCCGTGCCTGCAAAAATTCCGATTCTCTGACCGCAGCCGATGGTCAAGAGACTGTCTATGGCCTTGATGCCAGTTTCAAGCGGTTTTCTTATCGGAATTCTTTTGGTTGGACCGGGAGGCTCGGCATCCGCAATTCTCTGTTCCGCTGTCATAAGAGGCTGCTTTCCATCCAGAGGTCGACCGAGCCCGTCGAGAATTCGGCCCAGCATTTCATCCCCGACCTGTATTGTCAGCTGCCGGCCGGAAGCCAGCACCACGGCGTTCGGAAAAACTCCTGTAGTGGTTCCAAAAGGCATCAGAACCAGTTTGTGGCCCTGAAATCCTACCACTTCCGCTTGAAGATGTTTGGATTTCCCGGAAACCTCCACCTGACAAACGTCTCCGATGCCAATATCGGGCGGCCCCTCCGACAGGATCGACATTTTGGTCACCTCAAGAACCCGCCCCATCGGGCGCAGGGGATCCATGTCTTCCAGCAAAGTCTGGTATTTTTTCAGAAGATCAATGTTGGATTGAAGGATTTTTGGCATGATTTATGGTCGATTGTCCGTTATTTCTACTAGGATAAAAGGGTTATATTTCTGTACTCGGTATATTAGAAAAAATCAGGAGCATTCATAGTACAAGCTTATTTTCATGGCCTTGATAATTTTTTTATGTCCCCTTCTGGAGCGTAAAGAATTTTTTAGCATCGGCGTATGGATTCCAGGGCGGCTGTTTCAACAATTTCCAGACATATGGAAAATAATGGCTTTACCGGATTGAAGAAGCTGAATAGACCTTCATCAGTATAAATTATGGCACTCAGTGTTCTGGAAATACTAAAAGATCATCGATTGATCTCCGTCGAGGATGCCGACAGGGTGTTGAATGTATCTCAGGAGACCGGAAATCCCATCGGGAGGCTTTTGGTTGATCTTAAAATACTGAACGAAAAAGAACTCTATCTATTCATATGCAACAATCTGGGCATGAATCCCACCTTCATGTACAGCGACCGACGGTTTGATGTAGCCGGTCTTACCATTCCAAAATTCCAGGTGAGCGGCGACTTCTTTGGTTATTTTCCTCTGGAAGAGGGCCGCATCGCCATCACACTCAGCGATGTCAGCGGCAAGGGACTGGAAGCGGGATTGCTTGCAATCGAACTGGCCAACGTTCTGAGAGAATCCATCCGGATGAAGAGTGTAATTCCTTCTGTTATGATGCGCAAGGTGAATCAGATAAGTCAGGAGTTTTTCGGCGCCGAGCAGTTTGCCACATTCATCATTCTGATTCTCGATATGCACAGCGGCACGGTGGAATTCTGCTGCGCCGGCAGCCCGCCGATTCTTGTTTTTCGCAGCCGCGAAAAAATCGTGGAGGAGATGGAAGTCAAAGGAATTCCCGTCGGAATCTACTCGGATTTTCTATTTAACGGCGGCCGGTGCAATCTCAATACGGGCGATATTATGCTTCTTTACTCTGACGGCGCTTATGAATGTCAGAATGTAAAAGGCGAATTTTACGGTGTTGAAAGAATCAAGAACAATCTGGTAAAATCTCATACCAGATCTGCTCGCGGCCTGCTTCACAAAATGCGGCGGGAAATAAAATTTTTCAGCCTGTTTCGCGGTTTGAACGACGACACTACATACATTGCAATTAAGAAAAACAGGGAACGATAGTGTGCCAGCTGCCCGTGAACCCATGACTGTTCTGCGCGGGCTCTGCGCTTCGCCGGGCCGCGCTCCTGGCAGAGCCTTTTTTCTTCCGGATTTTCAAATGACAGTGCCGCAGGTTTCCCTGACTGAATCTGAAATTGATTCACAGATCAGTCGATTTGACGACGCTGTTTTGAAGAGCAAAGAACAAATCACACTGCTGATCGAAAATTCAGATCTCTCTCAGGAACACAAGGAAATTTTTGAAAGTCATCTGATGCAGCTCCAGGATCCGATGATAGTGGATGAAACAAAGAAGCTTATCCGGGAAAGGAGGATAAATTCCGAATGGGCTTTTTCTCTCTGCGTCGATTCGATCAAGGAAAAACTTCAGAAACTCAATAACGAAATTTTCCGCGAAAGAGCGGCGGACCTGGAAGATGTCGCCAACCGTATTCTGTCCAATCTCATCCCTGTGGCGGAAGGCGATGTTCGAGTGGCGTATTTAAGGAGTCTTCCATCGGATGCCATTCTGATTGCGCGTGAAATCGGTCCCTCCCTCATGCTTCATATCAGGACTCCGATTTCCGGAATCGCCACACAGGACGGCGGCATCACGGGTCATATGGCAATTCTCGCGCGAAGCCGGGGGATTCCGGCCCTGGTAGGCGTGACGGGTCTTCTTGCCTCGTTGAAAAATCAGGACGATATTCTTCTCGACGCTGTCCAGGGAATATTGACGATCCATCCTGATGAATTACAGGCCGCCGAATTTTATAAACAGGAAAAGAAGGGGCAGTCACTGAGCGATTTGCCGGTCATACTGAAAAGTAAGGAAACGATATCTCTCTGGATCAATGCCGACGATGAATCGTATGCCGCCGCCGGCAATTATGAAGGAGTGGGACTTTTTCGCACCGAATTTCTTTACATGAAATATCCGGATCTCGCAGGAAACACGGAGAAAGAAACGGAAATCTATTCGAATATTCTGCGCAGCTATTCCGGAAAAACCGTCACCTTCCGGCTGCTGGATCTTGGAGGGGACAAACTGCCGATGGCTCTGGCGGCAAATCTCGGGCAGGCCATGAAGGAGGGATACCGCGGAATCAGGCTGCTTCTTCATGAGAAACAGATTCTGGGATCTCAGCTGCGCGCAATTCTTCGCGCCGCTGCAAGAACCGGCACACAGCCGTGCCGATGCCGGATCATGCTTCCGCTTGTTTCTTTCCGCGAAGAAATTGAAGAATATAAGAAATATTATTTAAATATATTAAAAGAAATTCCGGATGCCCCTGAAGTCCCGACAGGGATAATGCTGGAAACCCCTGCCTCCTGTCTGATGGCGGATGTCTTTTCGGGTTGTGTGGATTTTTTCAGTCTCGGAACAAATGACCTGGCTCAGTTCACGCTGGGACTGGACCGCGCGGGACAGGACGATTCCATTTATTTTCAGCCGGCTCTGTTTCGTATGATCGACGCTGTATTGAGGAAAGCATCTGTGCCTGTTTCTATTTGCGGTGAAATTGCATCCCGGACGGATCTGACCCGGCTGTTGATCGGGCTGGGGCTGCGCGAATTGAGCATGAGCAGTATTTTTCTCGGCCCGGTCGCAGAAATCATCAGGCATTCAACTCTCTCGGAGTGTGAGCTGCAGGCGCGCGAGGTTCTGCAGGCTGCCGACGCGGATTGTGTCAGAAAAATTCTGGAGCGCAGATCTTGAAATTGTACGGGGCTATGTCCCCGCATTATTTTCGTTTTGAATCATTCGGCCGCAGCTTTGAAAAAGAAATCGAAAGCATAGACCGGCTCTGCCGGAGTCGGAACATAAATCGAATTCTGGACCTGGGCTGCGGCACCGGCGAACATGTAAATGCGCTGAGCCGGCTTGGTTTTGACGCATGCGGTCTGGACAGCTCGCCGGATATGATCGCGGAGGCGAAGCGGCGTTTTCCACTGAGTTCATTTGAGCAGGGAGATTTTCGTAAATTTTCCACGCAGGTTCCATTCGATCTATTAATCTGCCTGCGGGGTTCTCTCGGCTATCTCCACGACGACTCATCAATTCTGGGATTTATGAAGTCTGCGCTCTCGTCCCTGAATCCGGGCGGCCTTCTGGCTCTGGAAATCTGGAATGCAAATCCGATTCTGAAAATAGGCCGGGGCCGTATACCAAGCCGCGGTTTCCGGATCGGCGGACTGGACCGGCTGCGCGAGTTCAGACTGCTGCGAAAAAAGCCCGCAATCGTCGAACTGAAGCTGGAATTTTCTGCGTCTGGTCTTGCCGGTTCCAAATCAATTTCCGACACACACAACATACGAATATTCCATCTGGATGAGATAGTCGAACTGTCGGCCCGCGGCGGTTTTATCGTTGAAAATGTGTATTCCGGAATTTCAGGCGAAGATTTTGTTTCTCAGAAAAAGGCTATTGTTTTGATTTTACGGCCAGGACAGCCATAAATAGAGGAAATTCCCGCCGTGCCCGGTTCTCCGCTTTCGCCCGTTTGCCCGCGCTTTCTCTGTGGGAAGTCCATTCCTCGACCCGGGTGATCCGCAATCCACAGTCCGCAAGCAGATTGAAATAAAAACCGACCGGTCTGTGGTATGTTATCGTCTGTATCGACGAATCGCGGCCGGGATTTGTGAATATGGGAATTTCCAGAGGCGTGAGATAACGGTCGATCCGGCGAAACTGAAGTTTTTTTGATTCGTCGTATTCCCATGAGCTCTGCCTGGGTATGCGAAAACACGGGTGCAGCATTGCCACGGCGATCCGTCCCTCCGGCCGGATGTATCTGGAAATATTGCCGATCACTGCGGCCGGATCGTTCATGTTCTGGATGCAAAGAGCCAGAGCCGCCGCATCGAAGGTATCCGTAAGTTTCACGGTGGCCGCATCACCGGCGATAAACCGGATATCCCTGCCTGCAGATCTTTTTTCGGCCGATAGAATCATCTGCTCTGAGACATCAATGCCGACAGACCGCACTTTTTTTTCCGCAAGCAGACGGCAGAGCACTCCCTGGCCGCAGCCGACGTCCAGGATCCGTTCACCCGGCAGCGGCGACAGAAGCTTTATGATGCCGGGCAGCACGATCTTCTGATGATATTCGGAACCGTGCTCCCCGATGAGAGAATCGTACCAGTCCGCTGAACTGTCCCAGGCGGCTTTTTTCATCGGCTATTCCATTACCCTGCGCATATCTTCCGGCATCTCGCTGCGACAGTCGACGCTCTCTTTCTTTTCCGGATGCTCAAAGCAGAGCCTGTGGCTGTGCAGCGCAGATCGTCCCAGAATGAGCCTCTCGCGGTCTTCGTCTGTCTCTTCTCCGTGGATGAATTTCAGATACAGATTTTCATCGAGCCCGTACAGCCTGTCCCCTGCCACCGGAAATCCCAGAGAAGACAGAGTGGCTCGGATCTGATGCATTCTTCCCGTGTGCAGCCGTACTAGAATCAGACTCAGGCCGCCTTTGCGCGATACAAGCGTGAACTCTGAATGCGCCGTCTGTTCTCCCTCGACCGATCGTTTTATTCTTGTGAATATGCGTCTTTTCCGTACCGGGCCGTTTCCCTGCGACAGATATCCGGCCGCCTCCAGATATTCTGGAAAATCTCCGTGAACAATCGTCAGGTATTCCTTTATAACCTGTCCGCCGCGAAACGCCCTCTGCAAGAAGGCCGCCGATTTTTTATCGCGACCCAGAACCAAAAGACCGCTCGTTTCCCTGTCCAGTCGATGCGCAAAATAGCCTTTAAAATCGGCTCCGAATTTTTCTTTGAGAACATAGTACAGAGTGTTTTGAAAATACACTCCCGATGGATGCACGGGAAGATTGGCCGGTTTGTCAACTATGAGAAAGGAAGGGTCGTCCATCAGAATACGGGCATTCCTGTCCACAGGCGGCTCCGGCCTTCTTTCATAGAGGAATTCAACTTTTTCTCCCGGAGAAATTCGCCGCGACGGCCGGCATTGCAGTTCGTTCACAAAGACCAGTCCTTCCAGAATCCGCTTCTGCCAGGAGGATCGGCCGATCACCGGGAACTTGCGGCTCATGAACAAATCCAGGCGCTGCTTTGCTTCCAGGGGTTGCACGATAATAGCTTGTCGGATGAGATTCATATGTATTTAAGAGTAAATATTTTCACGCAGAGACAGCAGAGACGCAGAGAGGAGAGGAATGGCAGGACGCCAGATCACTGACAATCCTTTTCTTTTCAATTCGATCTGCAACATAGTTTCATATACTGCCTCAAACAAATGAGGCCGCAGAGAAAGAGGAGGAAAAAAGAAAACATCAATGTTTGGAAGGCGTTCCGGGACGCCAACCGGCGTCCTGAAAAAACCTCTCTCTGCGCTCTTTGCGCCCTCAGCGTGAAAAAATCTTCTAAAAACCGCGCAACGATAAAAACTTTTCTACCCTGTAACAATAACGGACGGAAACGCCCGGAAAACTGGAGGTAACTATGAAAACAATAGCAGCAGAGGGGAGTTTCTGGATGGAACTGACCGGCAGAAAAGAGGAATTTCGCAATATTGTCCGTCTACTTCTCGATTTTGACGAAAAAACAGGCCGATACGCCCGCTACGGAGATCCCGAGACGCACTACATGCGAAAAGCTGTGGCGCAGTCCAGCGATGAGAAGGCGCGCGTATTCTTAAAAGAGCTGGGCGGATTTGTCTATCATGTCGTGGTGGAGGTGCGGTCCTCCGGCGGTCTTGTCAGCACGGGCTGGATACACGAAGACGGAATCCGCAGCGAGCGTGAGTCTTACTGCGAGGATCTCAGTCACCCGGTCCACGGCATCGTCTGCCTGAGCGACCTGTATCAATCATCTTGCAGAAAAATATCATTGGATTCCGGCGAGACCTGCCTGGACACGGCGACCCTGGATCTGTTGACAGACGATGCGTACGATAGATAAAAAAAAAGCCGCTCTGCGAAGAGCGGCTTTTTTTGTTTCGAGTGTAACAAAAATTACATCGAAATCTTGTAACCGAATTTGTATCTTGTGCCGCCGAGGCTGATTGGATACACAGGGAATGGTGCCAGACCCTGGCTTGCAGCCTGGGTTTTACTCTGTACGACGCCGTAACCGCCTCCGAAAATATCTTCAATTTCAATGAAGAGTTTGCTTCCGCTTTCCAGTTTTTTCTCAACGCCGATAATGGCATTGAAACCGTATCCTCTTACTTTGAAATTGATCGCCTCACCAATGAGGGGGCCACCGCGATCAAATACACGTGTACCGCTGACTCCGTCTGGCGCAGAAACTTTAACCGTATTTGAACCCACGGGTCCAAACAAACCTCCCAGAACGGTAGTCGGGAAATCCCCGAAGTTGTTTCCACCGACACTCCAGCCGCCCATGGCATAGTTTACACCGATACCGGCATAGACACTTCCAGATTCGCCTACTCCGGCTTTCAGTCCAAAATAGAACGGCACAACGAGAGATTTATAATTCCAGTCAACATCGTACCATTTGATTCCGAGCATGGCTGCGTCAGTATGACCACCCTTGATTTTCTGGGTATACGATGCTCCGATTCTCCAGAAAGTATTCACACCTTCTCGTTCCCAGAATGCGTCCAGAACGATACCGGTCATTGGTCCCGTTGCATTGGCACTGTAGAAACCAGGAAGGGCTTTTTCCATTCCCAGAAGTTTATTTTCAGCCATAATCAGGGCCTGTTTTGTTCCTTGTTTTTCACCCTGGCAGCTGAGTACCGCTCCGGCACCCGCATATGAGTTGGCGTTATATGCTTGAATAGCAGGGTTACAACCAAAGCCGCCGGACGCGCCGGTCATGTTTGGCTGGCCAACAGTTGAATCCAGACCGTCTTTTGTTATTGTATTTGCCAGGGATCCCAGGTCAAAATGAAGACCCACACCCAGACCGATGAAACTGCCTTCCGCATAAACACTGGAAGCTAACAGTGACACAGCCACAATTAGAATGCTTACTATTTTTTTCATTTAAAGACTATCCTCCACTTTATTTTTTTTTCATTACTAATGCGCCGCTTCAAAAACATCCTGTTTTATGCTGCGGCGCGTCAGGATGCGGCCTTGCGGCCTCCGCGGACTTCCTGTCCGCAACGCGACAGACTGTCGCGTCAAATTCATACCGTTTCGAGCCTGGAGTGCCCTCAAGGCCCACAGACGCAAAAAATTAGATTGAGTCGAACTGGCAGGAGCAGGGAGTCAATAAAAAAACGACTGGGTTGAAAAAAACCAGCAATTATTTCATATAAATGATATGATTTTTCGTCTAAACGATCCGCATGAGTTTTCCTGCCAGTAACTGTCATTTCCAGAACGGCTCGGTCGTCCCAAATAGGTCCACAACTGGCCTGGAAAAATAGGCCGTTTTCAGGTGTGTGGCTGCATAAAAGCCGTTTAAGAGTGAAATCGACCAGAAAACCAGAGCCGGGGCAGCCCAGAATACTCGTGTAATACACCCTTTCAACTCCGATTTCTTCCATAATAGATAACCAACCAACAACGGTCCGAAATTTGAAACCATTGGCCGTGCCCCGTATGTGGGACCGCCGGACCAGGAGGTGTGGAACACTGCTATCAAAAGATGCGCGAGCAGGAGAATTGCCGGCAGGAGCACCCTCCTGTCGGATCGCTGGTAGATCAGGCAGGCGGCCAGCATCAGAATCAGGGCCGGTGTGTAGGACAGCATACCGGAATCGGCGGATATCCAGAGGGCTTTCCAGGCGCCTATCGGATCCGGGTTGATCTCAAAAGGTATGTAGGTTCGAATCTGGCCGAACAGCATCCAGGACTTGATAAGAAAAAACAGGAAGGCCAGAGCCGGGAAGACAAGGAGTCGAAGACTTTTTTTCCATTCGCGGTAAAAGTAGACATCGGCGATAAAATACAGAGCGCAGACCGGACCGTAGATTTCTTTGATAAAAAGCAGGAGCCCCAGCAGGAGAGAGAGGACCCGCCTTTCCTTTCGAATGAAAGACACGAAGGCCAGGATCATCAACGACGAAGCCGGACCTTCCGGATAGAAACTCAAATTGTAGTACCAGCAGGGAAGGGCCATGGCCATGAGAGCGGCTGTCAGGATTCCGGGGCGGCCCCGCTTTCTCTGAAACATGTTCAGCATCCGCAGAAGGGCAAAGGCATACAGAGCGGTCTGCAGCAGCGCTATGATCGATTCAAAATTGGGGCTGTCATTTTTTATAAAATAGTAGAGAAAGGGAGCCAGCAGCATTGGATAGCCATGCGGATGCAGAGCGGTTTCATCGTAATCGGCGGGTCGAAAATCTTTGTGATCGTTTCGTAAGGAAATCTGATAGCGGATGTTTTGTGATTCGGCGCGGCCGGATTTCTCTGCGGAGGACGATGAATCGGCCTTCATTTCGTACACTTTTTCCCAGGGAATGATTTCCTTTGTGGTTCTGTGAACAAAGTACGAATGATGATCGATGGTCAGGCCTGAAAGATACGCTCCGCGCGCCAGATCCGGGGAATCATAGTTGTTGCCGACTATCAAATCGCCGTCCTTGATGATGCTGAAGAGCATGACAAGATAGTGCGGCTCGTCGCCGGAGCGCGCTCCCGGCATCTCACGGTGCAGCTTCCATCCCTGAAAAAAAAATGCGGGAAGAGCGAGCAGGCTGAAGAGTAAAAGGAATTGGCGGAATTTTTTCAAATCGGCGCTGCGTCCTGTGATCGGACTTTATGAAATCGAATTGTATTGGTTTCTTTTTTCTGGCCCAGAGGAATCGCCGCGACGACAATCACGGGATCGCCGGCTTCAGCCCGCTTTTTCTGGATCAAACAGCCGTCGGCCATACGGATCTGTGTTTCCATGTCCGATTTCTCCAGGATTTTCACCGGAATGACCCCGCGAAGAACGTTCAGCCTTCGCAGAGTCGGTTCGTGCGCGCTCAGAGCCAGAATCGGGATGCTGGGTCTCCATTTTGAGAGAAGAAGGGCCGTTACGCCGGAACCGGCCAGAGCTATGATCGCCTTTGCATGGATTCGTTCCGCCGCGCTGACAGCGGCGCCCGCGGCCCCCGCCGCAAAGGTCATGATGTCGGCGTCAAATTCCGGGACGGAATGCGGCAGGATCGATTCGGCCTCCTGCACGATCCGGGCCATCGCATCCACCGCTTCTGTCGGATATTTGCCGGTGGCAGTTTCTTCAGAAAGCATCACGGCGTCCGTTCCGTCCAGAACGGCATTGGCCACATCGGACACTTCCGCGCGCGAAGGCCGGGGAGAATTCACCATCGACCCCAGCATCTGTGTGGCCACAATCACCCATTTGCCCCGCACGGCGGCCTTCTGCAGTATTTTCTTCTGCAATACGGGAATCGTTTCGAAATTCATCTCCACTCCCAGATCGCCGCGGGCTATCATTACACCGTCGGACGCGTCGAGTATGGCGTCCAGGTTCTCCAGCGCTTCCGGTCTCTCCAGCTTGGCCATCACAGGAATTTTCTTTCCGAGCAGAAGCCGGCGCGCCTGATTCAGGTCCTCAACCGACCGCACGAAAGAAATGGCGACCATGTCAATGTCGCTTTCAGAAATGAATGCCAGATCCGCCACATCTTTCTCCGTCAGAGTTTCCACGGACATGCGTGTCCCGGGCATGTTGAGTCCTTTGTGCGAGAACAGAAGCCCGCCCGTTATGACGCGGCAGAGAACCTCTTTTCCCTGGATTTTTTCAACATGAAGCTCAATTGTGCCTTCGGCCAGGAGAATTCGCGTGCCCGGTCCTGCGTCTCTGGTTAAGAATTGATACGAAGTATTTGCGATTTTTGCGCTGCCCGTTTCCACATCCTCGCCGGTGAGAATGAATTGTTCGCCTTCAATAAGACGAGCCCCCTCACGGGGCATGTTTCCCACTCGAATTTTTGGTCCCTGTATATCCGCAAGAATCGGAATATGAACATTGAGAATTTTTGATGCTGCCCGCACTGCGTCGATATGAGGCTGGTGCGCATTGCCGTCTCCGTGAGAAAAATTCACGCGAAAACAGTCCACACCGGCATTGATCAGGTCCGTAATTTCCTGCGGCGCAAAAGAGGACGGTCCGAGAGTCGCGATTATCTTGGTTGAATTCTGCATGAGACTTCCTGATAAAATATTAGAATGTAGCATCCGGCGGGCGGGGCACGGTTACATCCTCTGCATTTCATCCGATTCGTGGATAAAAAATCCGGCCTGTCCCGATTTTGAAAATTTGTGCATGCACTGTGCGACTTTTTCCGCGCGGATGGGGCGAAGTTTCAGAAGCGGCCCCGACAGAAGAAATCCGAACATTCCTGTCAGTTTCAGTCCGATTTCCTCGCCTGTTCTGGATTCGCCGCGATGTCCCAGCAGGAGCGAAGGGCGAAACACATGCACGGCGGGGATTTTTATTTTTCGCAGCGCGCTCTCAAGCTCGCCTTTGACGCGATTGTAGAAAACCAGGGAATGCGGATCGGAGCCGAGAGCCGTGATGATATAAAAACTGCCGGCGCCGCTTTTCTCGGCGAGCCTTGCCGCTTCCAGGGGATAAACAAAATCGACCTGGCGGAACGCTTCCTGCGAGCCGGCTTTTTTGATTGTGGTGCCCAGGCAGCAGAACACATCCTGAACCCGGAACAGATCGGGAAATTCGGAGAGCCGGTTGAGATCCAGGACCTTCTCCAGAAGCTTTCCGTCCGCGCCGTCGGCCCGGTCTGTTTTCTGTCTGACTACAGTGATGATCGATTCATATTCCGGATCGGCCAGCAGCAGATCCAGCAGATGTCGGCCCGTCAGGCCCGTTGATCCCAGTATCAGGGCGCTTTTTATTACCATAGTTAACCTGTCCTGTTCATGCACTGTAAAGATACCGAGGTCGCGGGGAAGGGATAAGCCACGAAAATTCACGAAAGGCGCCGAAAGGGGAGGAGTGACAACGAGGACTATCTTCTTTCGTATTTTTCGTGCCCTTTCGTGGCAGCTTCATCTTTTCGGCGGATCGGGCCACAGTTTTTTCCGAAAAAAGTAACAGGCTTCCACTCTGTCTCTCATAATTTTTTTGATTGTAGAAATTGACCTCCTGCCAGAAACTGCTCCCTATGGCCAGCCGCAACGATTCAATGAACAGTATCATCGGACCGGGTTCGATTTTTGAAGGAAAATTTTATATTTCCGGATCACTGCGGATTGACGGTAAGTTTGAAGGTGAAATCAAAACAGAAGAAGCGCTTGTTGTGGGAGAGACCGGCAAGGTCAAGACAAACATCGTGGCTAAAACTGTTGTTGTTGCCGGAACCATGATCGGAAATATTGCGGCGGAAAATGAAGTTCGTCTGGACAAATCCGGAAAACTCCTGGGAGATATCCAGACACCGGTTTTGCATCTGGTCCCTGGCGTAGTGGCCAGGGGGGAAATAACAATTACCGGCGGTCAAAAGAAAGATGTGAAGAAGGTTGTGGAAGAGTCGTACGGCGGTCTGAAACTCGGCGATAAAGACAAATAGAAATATTCTGAATTTTTCCGCAATCGGCGCCGCTGTCCAGGCGCTTTCTCGAAAAAAGGCATAGGGCCTGAAATTGCAGGGTCGATAATAAATATAGTAATTCAAAATGTATCACCGTCGATTTAAAAACCGCAGGGGCACAAGACTGTTCCATCTGAAAGGACGTTTTTCCTTGATGCATCTCGGAGGCGGAACCTTTCTCTATTCATTCCCGGGCAAAGATTATCCGATAGTCGGTAAAATCGAGTTCGGCAGAAAAAAATACCGAGTTCAGGGCGCCACTGTCGCCGCCATCCTGTCCGTCTTTCTCGGTACGATGGGCGTTCTTTCCAATGCGGGCAAGGCTTCGTCCATAGATGAATACGGCGTGTCGGACAGCCTGAACGGAAATCTTTCGCCGCGTGAACTGGACGAAAAATCCGAAGAATTGAAATCTCAAATACTCAGAGAGGGCGAGGGCATCGCTCCTCCGCCGGGAAGCAGCGGCGCTGTCAATCATGTGGTCCGGTCCGGAGAAACACTGGCATCGCTTGCCGCCCGGTACCGCGTCACCGTGGAGATGATTGCGCGCGAATCGCGGATTTCGACTCGTTCGGCGCTCATGCAGGGGCAGACGGTTCGTGTGCCGAATCGCCCCGGACTCGTGTATCGCGTTCGGATCGGAGACTCAGTGGCCGGCGTCGCAGATTTCTATTCTGTCAAAATAAGCGAATTGATCCACGACAATCCTGAGCTTGCCGACCTGGATATTCTGGAACCGGGAACTCCAGTATTTCTTCCCAATGCGAAAATACCTCCGCCGCCTCCGCTTTATGTCAGACCGGGCTGGGGATACATCACTTCCGGCTACGGTATGAGAATTCATCCGCTGTACGGGTACCGGCAGATGCATGCGGGCATTGATTTCGCCATGTCGTACGGCGCGGTCAAAGCATCGAGAGCGGGCCGGATACACTTTGCGGGATACCTTGGTTCTTACGGTAATGTGGTCATCATAGAACACGATGCGGTTTTTAAGACTCTTTACGCTCATCTCAGCTCCATCTCTGTGCGCAGCGGACAGTATGTGGAAGCCGGACAGGTCATTGCCGTTTCAGGCAATACAGGATTGAGCACGGGACCGCATCTGCATTTTGAATTGATACGGTCCGGCAGATCAGTAAATCCCTGGGGGTTGGTGCGATTCTAAGAAAATATTCTTCTTGACGAAATATCGGGTTTTTCGGTAATTACATCCATCTACTAAATAGGAAACTGAATAAACATTTTCCTGATTGTTCGACCGATCAATCTCCTGAAACGGAATTTTCAAATCATCGGCTCATTTCTCTAATATTTTTTGCCATCATCATAGAATTATTTACCATTAGACACAGGAGCGAATATGTCAGTTAAAAGAACTACAAGGGAAAAAAGCAGGGAATCCCTGGCGCAGGCGGACATCGCCGAGGCGGAAACGTACCTTGAAAATTCAAACGATCAGCCGGCCTATGAAGGCGTCGACGATCAGGATCAGAGCAACCGCAGACCGCCGCAGCGGCGTCCCAACCGTCATTATACAGGGCCCACACCGGAGCCAATTGACCTGACGGAGCTCAAAAGAAAACCAATTGAAGAACTGACCGCCATAGCGGATACAATGGGTGTGGAAAACACATCCGGTCTGAAAAGACAGAATGTTATCTTTGCAATTTTACAGAAACAGGCGGAGCAGAACGGCGTCGTTTATGCCGGCGGCACCCTGGAAAAACTCTCAGAGGGTTACGGGTTTCTGCGCAGTTCGGATTACAACTATCTGCCGGGTCCGGATGATATTTATGTTTCGCCTTCGCAGATACGGCTTTTCGGTCTTCGCACGGGAGATACAATCCAGGGACAGATTCGTCCGCCCAAAGAGTCGGAACGATTCTTTGCCATGCTTCGTGTGGACACCGTAAATGGAGAGGGCCCGGAGGCAGCTCACAAACGCATCCTTTTCGACAACCTGACACCGCTGTATCCCGACTCAAAAATACGGATGGAATACAATCCGGCTCTGATGGACACGCGAATCATCGATCTGATGGTGCCGATTGGAAAAGGCCAGCGCGGTCTGATCGTGGCTCCGCCCCGGACCGGTAAAACGATTCTGATGCAGAACATCGCCAATGCAATCACGGCCAATCATCCTGAAATTCTTTTGATGGTTCTTCTGATCGACGAACGTCCGGAAGAAGTAACGGACATGGCCCGCAACGTCAAGGGCGAGGTTGTCAGCTCGACGTTTGACGAGCCGGCCTCCCGCCATGTGCAGGTCGCGGAAATGGTGATTGAAAAAGCCAAGCGTCAGGTGGAGCATGGAAAAGACGTTGTAATCCTTCTCGATTCTATCACTCGTCTGGCGCGCGCCTACAACCAGGTCATACCGACTTCCGGCAAGATTCTTTCCGGCGGCGTGGACTCAAACGCACTCCACAAACCCAAGAGATTTTTTGGCGCTGCGAGAAATATCGAACACGGCGGTTCGCTTACGATTATTGCCACCGCTCTGATCGACACAGGTTCCCGCATGGACGAGGTTATTTTTGAGGAATTCAAAGGCACGGGCAATATGGAAATTCATCTCGACCGTCGTCTTTCGGACAAGCGGATTTTTCCGGCCATCGATATCAACAAATCGGGCACGAGAAAGGAAGAACTGCTGCTGGCGCCGGATGTTCTGAACAGAGTTTTCATTCTTCGCAAGGCTCTGAGTCCTATGTCGACAACAGAAGCGATGGAGCTTCTCATCGACAGAATGAAAGGAACCAAGACGAACGAGGATTTTCTGGCCAGCATGAATGTGCCGTCCGGCTGAGATATGGCGGCGCGCTTTTGCCAGCACGCTTATCGTCTTTCATTCGTTATGTGTATTTGAGTGAGCTTCATGCAGATGTCATGAAATTTCCTGAATCTGTGTTTTCTCCATAAAAACCATGAACTGCTGAAAATCGGGCGGCAGCTCGGAATGGAAATTCTTTTCTTTGTTTTTCCAGTGAAAGGAAATGTCGGAACAGTGCAGGAACAGTCGTATTTTTTTCCCGTACTGATTTTGAAGCAGAAGATTTTTATCGGCATATCCGTGGCGAAAGTCGCCGATCACCGGATGTCCGAGCGAACGAAGATGTCTTCGGATCTGGTGATGCCGGCCCGTGTCGATCTGAATTTTCAGAAGAGAGGCGGAAGGTCCGACGGTCCGAACCGTCTCAAAGTTTGTCACGGCATCCTGTTTTACTTTTATTTTTGTTTTGAATTTTTTAACGACCAGCGGGCGGTCCACTGTCCCGCTTTCATCTGCGTGCCCGAGAACCAGAGCCTGATATGTTTTATTTATAGTTCCAACCGAATTGATGAACACCGGACTTCCCGATAGTAGAAGCAGTCCGGACGCCTGGTTGTCCAGCCTTGCCACGGGCGCGGCTTTAATTCCCGATCGTGCCAGTTCATCGACCACATTGGGAGATGCATCATTGGGAGAAGGATGGGAGGAGATACCGGAAACCTTGTCGACCAGGACAAATGCGTCATTTTTAAGAAGGATTCTGTAAAATTCCGGCATTCCCGATGTTTCGCTATTCCTGCTCAATTGCCATTTCGTCAATCTGGCTCATGGCATGCATCTCTGCATCTTTCGCTCCGCGCGTTTCAATTGTCAGCTGGTCCGCAGAAATATCCACAGCCTGGCCCTGGGTGACAACAATATCTTTTTGGGATATTTTTAGATGGATTTCCACGGCGCCTTCCCTCACGGCAAAAACGCCGGAACCCCCGGCTCTGTTCACCTGTCCCCAGAATTGAGTACCCCGAACGCTGGCCACGGCAGTCGGAGATTCAACGGCGACTCTGCTGCCCGATCGCAGACGGCCGACTTTTACAAGTATATTGCCGTTATCTATTTTGAAGTTCATGCTGTCTCTTGCCAGAGATGCGGCTGAAAATTCAGTGCTTCCCAGAAGTCGTATTGCAACCTGACCGTAAAGACTCAGATCCATTATTGAATTTTCTTGAGTTCTCACCGTGTCGTTCTGGTTGATCAGCTCGCCGGGCGCGACCGGCTGCCAGCTGTCACCGGAGTTTTTATCTGCCTTCCCAACCAGGGATGTGATTCGAATCGATCCGCCGGCCGACTTCTTGCAGTACGGTAAAAGCAGCAAAATGACTGGCAGAAGTAAAAAAAGGGACATCCGATAATAGAAACTTGTTTTCATAATATTGTTAATATAAATAGGCGGTTCCATCCGGGAAAGTAATTTTTCCTTTACTATTCAATCTTTGCCTTCCTTCAAGCAGAGCTCTGCGGCAAGAAAATTTGTAGTCCATTTCTAATTCGCCTGATAAACTGGTCCTCAATGATTACAGAACTCATTCCCGGCGTTAAAGTTTATTCAAACGGCGAGTATTCTGTGCTTTTCGGCTGCCCGCCGGAAATCATAAAGTCTCTGATGATTCGCAATATACCTCTTCCCGAGTATATAACGATACCGGATACCGTTGAAAGATTCGGGGTTCTGCAGAACGCCACGGAATTTCCGCTGTATCTGTTTTTGTTTGTGCAGGGGAATTTCCAGAAGGGCCGCAAGCTGACCATCCTGGGCGAACGTGACGAGCTGCATCGCAATCGTGAATTGCTGAAACTGACGCTTCTGGGGCCCACAATGGATGAATATGCGGCGCTGGGCGACAATCCCGTGTATCAGGATCTTTACCGCGAATCCCGGCTTCTGGCAATGAAGGACGCTGACGGCAGGGAGATACCCATTGACGGCTTTGTAAATTTTATCAGTTTTGCCGCTGACGGCACACTGGAAACGCCGCATTTTCGACTTCGCCGAAAGGCATTGAATGTATACGAACTCAACGGAGAAATTATTGATATCAATTTTTCTACGCCGCAATTGCCGGCATACGATCTGAGACCGGATTTTGTGCCCATCATTCCTGCCAGATTTGGAGTCGATGTTCTGGGAGGCGCCTCCGGTTTTTCAGCCCGCCAGCCGTGTTCCGGTCTCGTTCTCAGCTTCAATGCCGACTACATGCTGATCGACTGCATGCCGTATCTGGAATATGCCCTGAACGCCAGAGGCATCGCGCGCAATCAAATCAAATCGATATTCCTCACGCATGTTCATGACGACCACTGCAATATGTTTCCGCTTGTGCTTGCAAATAACAAGATGCAATTTCTAGGAACGAAGGAGATTTTCTGGATGGCCTGCCGGAAACTGTCGTTGATGACGGGCCACGAAATTTCAGAATTTCAGTCGTATTTCGATTTCGTGGAACTTGTGCCGGACCGCGAAAATGAATTTCTTGGCATAACGATTCAGCCGCATTATACAGTGCATTCTATCCCCACAATCGGGGCGACCTTCAGTATGCCCTGCGAGGGGCATGTGAGACGAATCGTCTTTGTCGGAGACAATAAATCCCTCGGCGAAATTGAAAGAATGGCCGGTCAGGGTCAGGTTCGCGAGAGTAAATATCGCAGGCTCCTGCAGCTGTACCGCGAATCCTATGATATACTGATTGCGGACGGCGGCATGGGTATTCTGCACGGCGATCCGCGAGACTCGCTGGAGTCGCAGTCGCATCGAGTGATTTTTGTTCATCTGGAAAAACTTCCGGAAGAGTTTGATACGACGTTTTCTCTTGCGCAGCATGGCAAAAGATTCACTCTGCAGGAGTCAAACGACTCCGCATTTATCATTAAAACCATGCAGATACTGCACAGGCATTATCCCGGCATCAGCGAGAGCTGGGAAACAACGCTGCTCTCGAATGTGCATTTGATCAAATACAATGCGGGCGATGTGATCATGAAGCAGAACGAACGAAGCAGCGGAATGATGTATGTCATCCTTTCGGGCGTGGTATCAGTCCGTCACCATGACGGCGTGCGCCTCCGTGAGCTCACGGTCAAAGAGGCCGGAGATCTGATCGGTGAAATGGCGGTGGTTACCCGTGTGGAAAAACGAAGCGCGAGCATAGTCGCAAAAACACCGGTGACCCTGGGCGAGATACCGGAAGAGCTTTTTTACAGATTTCTGCTTTCAGAAAATCGCATTGAAACAATCAAGCAGATGTGGAGCGTCCGCAAAGAACTGGAAATCAATTTTCCTTTTTCAACGCTTTCCAACCTGGTCAACATGCGCCTGGCAGCGGAGGGAAATCGTCTGCGCGTAAAAGACGGAGAATCAGTCGTTCATCAGGGGACACAGACTCGAGAGTTCTATATCATTCTTAAAGGTGAATTTGAAGTTGTGAGAGACGGAGAAAAAGTCAACAGTCTCACGGCAGGCGCGATGTTCGGCGAATGGGGCAGTTTGTCGAGCAATCTCAGAAACGCCACAATCCAGGCAAAAGGAGAAGGGGTCGTCTTACAGATCGCTCAGGAGTCGATTCGTGAGATAATCAGCAGTTCTCCGGCGCTCAACTATCATGTCAATCAGCTGATGCGCGAGCGTGATGAAAGAGGCGAAAAAACACAGGCAGCCGGTTCGGTTGACCACGCAGAGGTTGCCAGAGAATCCGAACACATTCGTCAGACTTTAAGCCGCCCGGATGTGCGAGGCGGCTGGTGATCCGATTTTCATCCATCGCAACTGTCCAGAAAGCAGCGCCCCGGCGGCGGCATTTTTTTGCCCGGAAGCTCCTCTGCTCCGCAAACGGCAGTCAGGCTCAGGTTGGTAATTTTCATTATTGACTGGATTGGCAGATTCAATTTTTATGCCATTTAGCAGAAATATTGCGATCCGGTCGACGGGCGGAGTCGTAATTTGAGTTGAGGCCGGGAGAATATGAAAACAGGAATACATCCGGAATACAAAGAAGTAACGATCAAGTGCGCTTGCGGTTCGGTATTTCAGACAAAATCGACGCGATCGGATATGCATGTTGAGGTTTGCTCGGCCTGCCATCCATTTTATACGGGCACTCAGAAACTGATTGATGCCGCCGGACGTGTGGACCGGTTCAAGAAAAAGTATAAAATGAAGTAATCTGGATGCCAACTCAAGCAAAGACTGACGCCCCGGTTGAACCGGAAGCGATCGATCCATCCTATTACCGCGCTGCAAAAGAAAGCATCAACCGTCTTGTCGCCAATATCAAGTCGGTCATATCAATACAGACCAACAAGGTGGAATATATCATCGCCGCGAAAATCGCCGGCGGGCATGTTATACTTGCTGACTCGCACGGCGTTGGAAAAACATCCCTGGCCCGGGCGCTGGCCGGCAGCATTGAGTGGGGCAAGATGACTGAATCGCCGGAAGGCATTCATATCGACAACTTCAACCGCATACAGTGCACGGTGGATCTGCTTCCCCAGGATATTCTTGGATTCAACCGGTTTGATATGACATCAAACCACTACCTCTTCAACCGAGGCCCTATATTCTCACACTTTGTTCTGTGTGATGAGATCAATCTCCTCACGCCAAAAACGCAGGGAAGTTTTTTTCAGGCGATGGAAGAACAGACGGTGAGCATTGAGGGAAAAACCTACAGTCTGCCGGATCCGTTTTTTATCATAGCGACGATGAACCTCCGCGGAGTTCATCTTTTTCCTCTGCCCGCTCCGCAGCTGGACCGATTTATGATTCGTCTGTCGATTGGATACCCTGTTCACGACAGCGAAGTCAATATTGTAAAAAAGCACGGCCGCGACGATTCCTGGAAAGGATTCGGGCCTGTTGTCGAGGCCGGAGAGCTCCTGGCCTGGCAGAAACTTGTGGATTCTATCACAATGAACGACGATGTGGCCAACTATATCGTGAGCCTGGTGCGAAAATCGCGCGGATATCCCGGCGTTGTAACCGGCACAAGTCCGCGAGCCGGCATAAAGCTGGCCCGTCTGGCGCGCGCTCTGGCTCTGCTTCGGGGAATGAATTACGTAACGATCGACCTTGTCAAAGAGCTGGCGTTCCCGGCTCTCTGCCACCGCCTGGAACTTGAAGATCCGGCTCAACCCCCGGAGACAGTGCTGGAACGAATCATCAAAGAAGTCCGCGTTTAGGCCCGGCACGCCATGCAGGGACGGCTCAGTAAATTCGTCTGGCTGGAAAAAATCCGCAATGCAATTGATTACTATCCGCTTACCGTAACGGGGAGTCTACTTCTCGCCGCGGCGTTTTATCTTCTGTATACCGCAGCTAACGGCGGCAATCCCTTCGCGCTGCTGTTTTCTGTGATTTCTCTGGTTGTGATTCTGATGCTGGCGCTGGACGGCAGACTGCAGGCTCTGCGATCCGGGAAGCTTCATATCTTATGGGACAGCGCTGCGCCGCTTTACGCGCGAATGTCCGGAATAGAGCAGCGGCTTTTTACCGGCGAACTAAGCGTGCATTATTTTTATCGGCTCCATTTTTCTCTGCGCGGCTATCTGGACGCGGGGAGATCGTCACGGCTCTATCTTTATGCGGAGGCCGCATCAAACACCGGCGGCGAGATTCATCTGCCTCTGTATTTTCCGGTCTGCGGCGCTCTGCATGTCAGAGGTCAGCTTTTCATTCGGGATGTGTTCGGTCTTACAAAAACAAGGCTCTCCGGCCCTCAGATTCGCACTCTTTCCGTGAGGCCGCCGTTTTTTTCTGAACGATCGCCCATGAAACTGCATTCCATATTTTCCAGCGATACGGCCCGCAAGAAGCAGAGTTCGGAAGATGAAAAGTATTACATGCGCGAGTACATACCCGGGGACAGATTGAAGGATATCAACTGGAAGGCGTCGATCCGCGTTTCAGAATTGATCACGAAGATTTCTCCCATTTCTCAGGAGGAATCGCAGCTGCTGAACGTTGCCTTCCGCCATTTCACGCAGCCTGGAAAAGACACGGTCGTATCGATCATGCATCTGAATTACGCCAAAAGCTGGCTGCTGTCGTTCATAAATGCCGTAAAGAAAGAGCATCCGGACTACCGGTTCCGTATCCAGACCGGAGCTGGAGTTTTTTTTATTGAGACAGAACAGGATATGGAAAAATTTGCTCAGACGGTCAGCGTGCTGCCCTTCATGTCTGAGCCGGCTTCGTTTCATGAAACGGATGTGAATATCCATGAAATTTTTGTTTTTTCTACTTCCTACGATTCGGGACTCGGAGCATTCATGGGTCTGTGGCCGTCGGCCAGATTTAATGTTTTTCGGACCACGAGAGGCGGAAGCGGTAAAACAAGAAAGGTAAGGTTTTTTGGAGAGGGAATGGGTGTTCTGCCGGGGCCCTGGATATTTCGGCCCGACAAACCAAAAAAAACGCCGCCGGCTGCTGTGCGCGGCAGTCTAATAGAAGAGAAGCTATCAGTTCGATTGGTATAGGTTTTATATATTATGCATTTTCTATTTTTTTCCCGTCTGTTTCTGTATTTCCTGGCTGTGAGCATTCCGGCGTTTCATCCGGCCGTCGCCGTGCCGTACGACAGAACCGGGATTCTCGCCTGGTTTTTTCTCATTCCCGCTCAAATGATTTTTGCCTTCTATATTAAGCCTCCTCGTTTTCGTTTCTGGACAGGCGCGCTCATCAGCGCCGCTTCAGTGATTGGCTTTGCTCTGACACACATAAGTTTTCCTTTTGAGTTTTTCTCTCTTTCCGGATGGAGGCAGGCTGCTTTCTTTTTCTCGTTTGCTGCGTTTCTCTCTTATGTCTGGACGAAGCTTGTTTTCGGCAGCAGCGGCCGCGGAATCGCTCTGGCCGGGCTGGAGATGTTCGCTCTGGGCGGCGTGTACTATAAGATTCTGGATTTCACGCGGGCCTCGGAAGAAGTTTCGCGCGAAAGCTCGACCTGGACAGTTGTTCTGCTGGTCGTCGCGGTGATCGCATTTCTTTTGCACGGAGTCATTCTGTACCTGGCGGCTTTCCCGGACCTGTCGCGCGAAAAAAAACGCCGGGAACTCGTCTGGCTTGCAGTTTTTGCGGTGCCAGTTCTTCTTGTTCTCGCCATCGCTCTGCCGGCTGATTTTGTAAAACACATTCCGGTTGTGAACGGATTCAACGACGAGCCGCCGCCGACTCCGCGCGATCTTTCTATGGAAGGGGAGCCCCAGGACCGGGGAGGCAAAGGGGAGAAGGAGCAGGAGGATCACAATCGGAACGGACTCCCGCTCGGCGACAGAGAAGAAAAATATCCGTCGGAACTTCAGGGCGGCGGAAACCAGAGACAGGAAGTAAAACCGAATCAGGAACTGCCGGATGAGCACCGCGGCGGCAGCCGGTCTGGAGATGGACAGCAGGGCGGCCAGCAGGGAAACGAGGGTCAGGAGAATCAAGGCCAGCAGGGCGATCAGGAACGCCAGGACCAGGGCGGTCAGTCCAGCCGCGGACGAAGCAGGGGCCGCCCCAATCAGAAACTGGAAGGAGTGCCGTCCGATCAGTGGGACAACATGCAGCAGAGCGGCGGAAGCGGCGGAAAACAGATGGCCGTGATGGTGATCGCCAGTCCGGTTTCGCCCGTATACGCGGCGGAAGCTTACTGGGACGAATTCGATCCTGAGGCGGGTCTGTCCATGGCGAAAGACGACCGATTGAACCGGCTGACACATGCGCGCTTTCTCGAAACGTGGCGCGACACGGAAACTGTGACTGATAAGAAACGGCAGCCATATCCAATTTTCTATCTTTCTACTATTGAGAACCGTGTTCTCGCCTACAGACCGAAATCAATTGAGCCGACGGTGATGGACAGAAAATACCATCCATTCGATCTGTCGTATACGGCAGTGTCCCTCATCAATGTCAGCACGCCCGAAGACTGGAGGCGTATTTCCGGGCTTTCGCCGGAGGAAAAAAAAGAATACGAGAGATACCTTCGCGTCGATCTGGCGGCGCGGTACAGAATACGGTTTAACAATTTTGTCCAGACAGCGCTGGCCGGAAAAAGGGGCTATTTCGAAAAAATCGAAGCGGTTCTGAAAAGCCTAAAAGGACACCGATACGAACTGGGCTACGATGAGGACACGAAGATTCCCAAACTGGACACATTTCTTTTTCAGACAAAGACCGGCGACTGTACGGAATTCTCGCATACGGTGGCGATTCTGGCCCGTATCGCCGGAATTCCTTCGCGTGTCGTAACGGGATATCTGGCGGCGCGGGATATGCAGACTCCGTATCACCGAGGAGGCGTCCGGCAGCTCCGGCGCAGTATTCCGCTGCTTCAAAAATTTCCCATGGAAGATCTGTACCTCGTGACGACTTCGCACCATCATGCCTGGGTGCAGCTGTATCTTCCGGATTACGGCTGGATTGATTTCGAGAGCACGGCTTTTGCCATACCGCCAAAACCGGAAATGGATCCAAACAACCAGGATGTCGTCATACCGCTGATAGAAGAGAGAGCCAATCCGCAGAAGAAGCCTTTCCCCTGGAGATTTGTCCTGAAAATTCTGGGAATGGTCGCGGCCTTTTTTGTGGCGGGACTTTACGGTTACCGAATCGGCCGAGTGCTGGTGTTGAAAATTAAATCTCGCGGCGAAACACCGGAAGCTCTGCGAGCCCTCTTCACATTGCTTTTTATCCGGCTCGCTGCAGAGGGGTATCCGCTCAAAGAGCGCCATCTGACGGCTCTGGAGTTCTCCAGGAAGCTGCAGGATCTGAAAGAATTCGCCGCTCTGTATACGATGCTCCGATACAGAGAGATCTATCCTGAGGGCGAGAAGCGGCGCGCCTGGCAGGATCTGAGAAAGATTCACACGCAGACTGTTCAAAAAATAAAAAAACCGGGAATCTATGCCTTCTTCCGGCGCATCTTCACGCTGCGTCCGATTTACTATTAGGATTATGATGCTGAAATCACCACAACTGCTTCTGCGCGGCCTATCTCTTTTGGCATTGATCATTCTGTTTTCCTGCAGGCAGCAGGTCGACTGGATCACGTACCGCGGTGAATTCGGGTCAGGAGCGACGCGAAATGCCATCTATCCGCCGCTCGGGCTTCGCTGGAAACTGCCTCTGCAGGAAGCTGACAAAAACAATCCGATGGAGGAGGCCCGATCTTTCAATCCGCCGATTATCCGCGGTTCGATGATTTTTTTCGGATCCAATGACGCAAATTTTTACGCTCTCGACGCGGATACGGGCTACATGCGCTGGTCGTTCAAAACCAACGCCGCTGTAAATTCAGTCCCGTTTGCGGATGATAAGAATGTGTATTTTGGTTCCAACGACGGGAATGTGTACGCGATAGAGCAGGACGGCGGAAAAAAAATCTGGCAGTTTCAGACCGGAAATACCGTGCAGTCCCTGGTGCTGCGATACGAAGACACAATCATATTTACCAGCGACACCGGCGCCACATTCTTTCTGGACCTGCAGGGTCTGGAGAAGGACAGAATCGAAAATCCGGTCTGGTCACATCATACATTTCAGGTGTACGACGGGATTGTGTACTGGGCGCCTCTGGAGCGAAGTTTCGGCGCGTATGAGATGAAGACGCGAAAGTTTCTCTGGACTGTTCCCGTGCCCAGTCAGTATTCCGTATGGTATTCATTCCCGGCCCTCGACGAAAAGCAGGTCTACTATGCGAGCAGCATTTACCGGTCGCCGGTGGAGCTGCACTATTACGCGGCAGACAGAAAGACAGGTGAACAGGTATGGGAGGTCACGGATACTGTCGATCTCGGCGAAAAAACTCCTGTCAACCGCGATACTGCCTTCATGAGGCATGTGGCTCTTCTTGATTACCTTGCTCCTTCCGTCTGGAGAAATTTTGTGATATTTACCAGCGGTGATATTTTTGTCCGGGCCTTTAACACAGAAACAGGCGAAGTGGTCTGGAAAGCGGAATTTGACTATCCAACCAGCAGCGCGCCGACCATTGCCGGCGACAGGGTCTACTTTGGAGTTCGCGGTGATGAAAACGAAAAGGATGGAGGCGGCGTGAAACCAAAACTCGTCTGCCTTTCTGTTCGTGATGGAAAAATTCTCTGGCAGATGGATCTTGACGGTCCGGTTCTGAATTCGCCGGTAATTTCCGGAAAAAGAATGATTTTTGGCACGGAGAACAATCTGTTCTATGTACTGGAGGAAATTTTTTGAAGATATTTCAGATATTCCGAACGAACCGGCTGGACCTGATCCGCTCCGAGCGGGCGGAATTTTTGCGATACATGGACCTGCAGGCGCAGATTTTTGTGCGATGGACGGGAATCGCTCTTGGCCCGACGCATCTGTTCTTTATATTTACTGACAAGTATATCGCCGGCACGTACGATCCCAAAAATGAATTTCTGCGGATCACTATGATGATTCTTCTCGTTTCATCGGGATTATACTCCTTCGTAAAGAAAAAAAGCATATCAGACCGCAATCTGCTTTTCTTCCAGTGCTTTGTCTGGTTGTTCGGACAGTGCGCAAATGTATATTTTCTGCACGATCACAGCGCTGCAATTTTCACTGTATGCCTGCTGACCATAGTTTCGGGTTTTCTTCTGTACTTCGAGCCATACAAGCACATCGCTCTTATCGCGGCGACATTAACCGAATACATTTTGATTCTGAAATACGGCCTGGGACTTTCTTTAACCGGAAGCGAGACGGCCGGTCACATTGCGAATTTAATCGGCATGTCCATCGGCGGAATATTTGTCGGCACGGCCACCTGGGGACGAAACCAGAGAGAGTGGTCGTTCTTGAAGCAGCTGAAAGAGAATAATCGTAAATTCAAGGAAGAACTGCGCCTGGCAGAACTCGTTCAGCGGCGGCTTTTGCCGGATCACCGTACAAATCATCCGGGCATCGCTTTTGATTTTCGATATCTGCCGGCGGACGGTGTCGGCGGGGATATGCTGGATATCATTCCTCTGGAAAACGAGCGGTTCGGTCTGATGATCGCCGATGTTTCCGGCCACGGAGTATCGTCGGCTCTGATTTCGTCGATGCTGAAAATGTCGCTGTATGCGAATAAGATTGATGATCCCGCGAAAACGCCCTCCGATGTTCTTACAGCTCTGAATCGGAATATGGCGCAGAATCTGGCCGGCGAGTTTATCACAGCCCTTTATGCGAATATCGATGTGCGGCGGAGACTCCTTCAGTTCGCGACCGCCGGGCATGAGAATCCCGTGGTGATCCGTGACGGGCGTCTGATTTCTTTCAACGCGCGAGGACGGGCCCTGGGTCTTTTTCCAGAAAAGGATTTTGATACGAGTGAATTTCAACTGTTGAAGAATGATATTGTCTATTTTTTTACAGACGGGTGTTTTGAGATTCTTGACGATACCCAGAATATCCTGGATATCCAGAAATTCTATCAGTTGCTGCTTGATGGAGCATTGAAGCCTTTTGACGCAATACTGACTTACGTGATGGACGGGATCAAGCAGAGCAGTTCTGACCGCCGGCTGATCGATGACGCCACAATGCTAATGTTTAAACTTCAGGAATGATCGAGGACGGATTTCCCCGCCCCCAGGAACCTGTGAAGAAATTGAAGAATTTGGACCACAGCGGGCACTGCGGGCACTGCGGAATAATTTTGGGCGCCCCGCTCCGCG
>VFLI01000102.1 GCA_009885105.1 Spirochaetia bacterium
AACGAGGGGTTCTGGGACCCATGCATCCACAGAATCTGGTGGCTGAAACGCTCAAAGCGCTCAAGGATCGCAACAAGCTCGACGCTTCCAAAGTAGAAGATGTGATTCTGGGCTGCGTGGCGCAGGTTCAGGAACAGGGCGGTTGCATTGCGCGCTATTCCGTGATGGCCGCCGAGTGGCCTCAGAATGTTCCGGGATACACCGTGAATCGCTTTTGTGGATCGGGTCTGCAGGCAATCAACAACGCTGTCGGTATGATCGGCTCCGGAATTTCAGACCTGATCGTCGCGGGCGGCGTCGAATCGATGAGCCGGGTTAAAATGGGCTCGGATGTCGAGGGTCTCGACATGAATATCGGCAATCCCGTGATTCAGGAAAAGTATCATCTTGTTCCGCAGGGAATCTCCGCCGATCTTATCGCGACAAAATATGGATTTTCACGCAAGGATGTGGACACCTTCGCCTTCGAATCGCAGCAGAAAGCGGATCATGCCGTCAAAAATGATTATTTCAAAAAAAGCATAATTCCAATAAAAGGCGCCGACGGCAATATGGTGACGAAAGACGAACATCCGCGCATCGAAAGCGACATGGAATTTCTCTCCGGTCTGGGCGCTGTTTTTAAAACAGTCGGCGAAAAAGAGCTCGATGCGATCGCGCTGAAGGCCTATCCGGAACTGACAAAGATCGAACATGTGCATACCCTGGGAAATGCTTCCGGTATGGTCGACGGCGCTGCTACAGTTCTACTGGGCAGCGAAAAAGCAAAAAAAGAGTACGGACTGAAACCGCGCGCGCGAATCGTATCAGTGGCTGCATCCGGCTCCGAGCCGACCATAATGCTGACGGGACCCGTGCCCGCTTCAAAACTCGCCCTGCAGAAAGCGGGACTGACGGTCGATGACATCGATCTTTTTGAAATCAATGAAGCATTTTCCGCCGTCGTTCTTTATGTCATGAAAGAACTGAACATTCCGCGCGATAAAGTCAACGTCAACGGCGGAGCGATTGCTCTGGGCCATCCTCTCGGAGGAACGGGCGCGATACTCCTGGGAACTCTCGTCGACGAACTGGAAAGACGCAACAAGCGGTACGGACTGGCGACCCTGTGCATTGGCGGCGGAATGGGAATAGCGGCAGTGATCGAGAGAATATAAAAGGCGCCTGGTGAGGGAAAACATTTGAGCGAATCAGAAAAAAAACCGGTTACAAAAGGCCAGAGAATTTTCATGGCTGTTGTCTGCGCTGGCATGGCAGTCTATGGAATCTGGGGACTCATCGCCGGTGAGATCTATTTTGGAGGCTCTACATCGAGAAGCTCTGCAAAAATCACGGGCCTGCCTTCTGTAATGTTCTCGCTCCTGGCGATTTTCGGCGCACTTGCCTTTCTCTCCTTTGTGGAATCATCGGCGAGAAAAGACAAAGAACGGCTTCTCAGGACAATTGCGAAAATCGGTCTTGCTTTTGTTCTTGTATTTCTGGCTCTCTTTATCGTAACGATGGTGATGCAGGCAAAAGCGCGAGGCGCTGCGTGAATCGCGACCCAGCTGCTCAGAATCGAGGGAATCTCTCAGCTTTTTTTCTTTCGAGCTGCGTCCAGCTCTTCGGCCTGGGTCCGGTCGTAGCCTGAGGTCCAGAGGCCGAGCCACAGAGTCGATCCGTCGGGATTCAGCGCGCGCAGGTCCTTGAACTGCCAGGCGCAAGTATGTATGGACCCATTCGGTGTGACTGAAAGTCTCCTGGACCAGTTGCCAATGGAATAATTATACTTTTTGGCGTGGGGACCCACGAGAAGTTCAAATTTTCCGTCCAGTCCAATACGCGCGATGTGAGACCAGCTCTCCCGGCCTATTTTTTTTCTGTGATTGAAAATAATGTACAGCGTGCCGTCCCGGGACACCGCGCAATCCTCAGCACTTTCCACAATTTTTTGGTCGGGTGCAACAATTCCAAGATATTTTCCGCTTCGATCGTAGCGCGCAAAAAAAATGCTTATCGGATCGATCACATAAAGCGTGCCGTCCGGGCCGGATTCCAGCATGGCATTGTTTGGGGGATGAACCGGGTGGTCCCTCAGCGCGCTCCATTCCGGAACTGCCTGATCCAGCTCCGAGTCCTGATGACCAGGCCAGAGAGGAATCCGTCTGCCATTTTCGTCGAAACGCCGCATACCCCAAAGTCCGGTTCTCTGATTTAATTTTTCAATTTCGGAGGCGGTCAAAATATGCGGCCCCGCCCTTCTTATCTGTTCGGAAATGTTGTTTGGCGAATTATCCTTTTCCCAGCGGCGATAAACGAGAATCGTATCATCCGAACAGACTGTCACATTGTAATTGTCTTTTACTGCGATAATTTCCGGTTCACCTTCTTCATTCTCTATTGTCAACAGCCTTTTACCGCTGTCTGCGGCGAAGGCATGAACGACCTCTTCGTCGTGGTCCAGCACCCAGAGAGTATTTGAGGACTCAACATAAAAAAGACGCGCGTAATCAGAACTGAAAAAATCCCGCATGCTCCAGAGCAACACTCCCGATTTGTGATACCTCCCGATTCGGTATTCTCCGCTTTCCTCCCACAACAGGGCGGTGTCATCATCGGGCAAGGCCGCCAGATCGATACATTCATGGATGTCTTCCGGTAAAATATCTGTGCCTTCAGCGATATCGATGATGATGTACCAGGGATGCGAAACCAAAACGGGGTGCAGCCGCAGCCAGATGTCGTCGGGCACAAGGCAGTCATTGCCGCAATGTTCACAGCGAACGGTGCGTTCTGATCCATTCAGAAAAAGCGGCCCGCCGCAGTTGTAACAAAAAATTGAGACGGAAGACTCGCCCTTGAAAGACACTTTCTGAGCGTCTTCTGAAGTCTCGCCGACGAGAAAACGCGTGAAAGGCATGACCCTGTCAAACCAATCGGGCGGTCGGCGGAAACTCCAAATTTTTTTGCATTCCAGACAGGCGATTTTTCCTGGTTCATTCATGCTTATGCTGTTATTTTTATATTTTTCAATTAGTTCTTCCAGGTTCCATTTTGTCTCGCAATTCTGGCACCGGGGAGTCTGGCGGCCAAATTCCATTTTGTAAGACCCGATGCCGGCAGTTATGCCGTTTGCCCATGTGTCGGTCTCGGTGTCCATTTTGCTGGCCTGCACAAGCTGCGGTGTGACTAGAGACTGCCAGAATTCTACCGGAATGTTTGTGTGCGAAAAACATCGCACACATAGGATGCTCTCCGCCGCACTGTTGACAGCCAGCGATTCCCCGCATTTTCCGCAGACAATTTCAAATTTCAGAAATAACGATCTCATTACAGCTCATGCCCTCATATGCCGGTTGCGAAAGGTGTCCAGACCGGTGGTCCATAGTTCGCCGGCGAGAGCCCGCAGAGCAGATTCATCGGGCTTTGGATTTTTTCCTTCTCCCAAGCGGTGGATCTGCCTTTTGTACCAGGCCAGTTCCATCAACGCCATTTTGTCAACTGGAGCAATGCCGGTTGTAACTGGTTTTACTGTATGAATGGCTTCCTCGCCTTTTAAAAATCGCGAAGGAGCATCCGGTTCGACAGCCAGTAGTCTTGCCATCCCCGCTATATCAATCGCGCCGGACTCAACAGCCGAGTTAATTCCCGCCAGTGTGCGAAAGCCGCCCGTCAGCATGAGCGGTGTGCGGACTGCTTTTCGCGCCTTCTCTGCGAATTCCAAAAAATAAGCTTCACGCTGCCGTGTGCTTTCACGGGGCGCCGGCGGCGAATCCGCAGAGGCGGCGCCCGTCATAACCGGAGCTTCGTAAGTGCCGCCGGAAATTTCTATAAGATCGATTTTTTCTTTTTCCAGTGCACGAAGCACATTGAGCGATTCATCCTCTTCAAAACCGCCCTTCTGAAAATCGGCGGAATTTAACTTGATCCCTATCGGAAATGCCTCGCCGACCTGTCTTCGGATTTCACGAACAACTTCCAGAACAAAACTCATTCTCCTTTCAGGGCTGCCGCCCCAGTCGTCATCGCGGCGGTTGTGATGCGGAGAGAGAAACTGACTGACAAGATATCCATGCGCTCCGTGGATTTGCACTCCCGTGAAGCCGCCTTTTTTCGCGATCGCCGCTGTGGCTCCGAAACGAAGGATAATTTCTTCAATTTCTTCCCGTGTCAGCTCACGCGGTTCTGGAAAAAATGCCGCCAGATCTCTGCGAAACGGGACGGCTGAAGGAGCCACAGTCTCCCGGTTGAGTCCACGCGGCGCCTGCTTGCCGGGATGATTGATCTGCATCCAGAGATCGGTACCATTCTGAGCACCGGCAGCAGCCCATTCGGCAAGCGCCGCGAGATCTTTCTCATTTTCCACGGCCACATTGCACGGTTCGCCAAGCGCCTTTCTGTCGATCATAACATTTCCTGTTATCAGCAGACCCGCGCCGCCCTGCGCCCAGCGCGAGAACAGTACGGCCAGATTCTTCATGGGCCGGTTGTCGATCGTGCCCAGACGTTCGCTCATAGCCGACTTACCCAGACGGTTTTTTATAACAGCGCCGCAGGGAAGAACGAGGGACTGAGCGATTCTTAATTTTGAAGTGTTCATTAAGAGTAAAGTAAATATGCTGTTCAGGTAAAAAAGCACTTTTTAGAGCGTTTCCTTTGAGGATTTCGGTTATTTTTCAGATTGACAGATTTTTATCGAAATACCATGGATATCTTATGAAAATTACATGGATGTGGATCTTTCTCATTTCACAGCTTTCCTGACGGGTCCTGGACATTATTCCGAGAGGCTGCGGTTGCCGAATTACGAAATAGAAAGCATTGAAAAAGCAGGTGATGACCGTTATCTTCTGCGATTAAAATCCGCTGTTGAGACGATTGACGCTGAATTGCAGATAATTAATGAGGAAAAAATAGACGCAATTTATGGCAACAAACCCTGGGGTAACGAACGACACCCGGACTGGATAGCGGAGGAAAAAACTTCCTGAAGGAAGCTACCGTACAGTGTTTCCGTACATGCCCGCGTATCTCATACCCTTTTTATTTCTGGTTAAGGTATTCGACTTTTTTAACTTTGACTCTGTTGATGTTCATACTGAATGCCGCCATAGTAATCGTCTTTTCCGCAAGAATCGCCGCTGCAATTCCTGCGTCTCCTCTGGTTCGTGCGTTTTCTGCATGCACAATTGTTGCAGCGCATATCAGCTAATCCAGTATTTTCCTCGGCCAAAATGTCCTTTTATGCATGGTTTGCTTCTGGTTTTATGTCCGCGCGGTTATAAAAAATAATACTGCCGCGGCTTCTATCTGGTACGCCCCGCGGTTGTAACAAAACCTTGGGCGTTATTGTTTATTTTTTTCCCCTTGTTCTGGAAGAATTTTCTTGTAAGCCTATGCCCGTAACAAAAAAAACCGCCCCGTTTATGGGGCGGCTTTCAGCAGATAGAGTGTTTTATTCGAATCAACCGCCGTAGGCGGCTATGTAGTCGATCACAGCCGCATAGAATTCATATTCACTCATTGTGTCCGGAGGAACGCCCGTTTCGTCCAGGTGATCCTGGGCGACCGCGCTTGCATGAGAAGACTGCTGCGTCGAAGACGGGGCGTTGATCGTGTCAACAGATCCCAGAGTGCTGTTCGTGCCCATGTAATCGTCGCACAGAAAGCAGGTGCTGTAGGTGAGACGGTATCCCATCTGTGCAGAGTTGATTCCCACAAGACCGTCGTCGTCCGTGTCGCTTCTGTTTCCGTTACCGCGTCCGGCGGCGCCGTCATTGTCGCAATCTGAATCGATGGTCGCGCAGGCCGCGCCGTCTGCGTCAATGTTGTAAAATCCATTCGACAGAAGCCAGAGAGCCGGATTCATGTCGATCCCCTGCTGCGCGAACACCAGAGAAGCGATTCGATTGGCAATATTACCCGTGGCCGGATAGGACAGGTTGAAAGCTTTCATACCCGTTGTAACGCCGTCTGTCGAGCTGTAGTCGTTGTATACCAGCTGTTTTGCAGCCGCCACGCCGTCATTTCCGGCGCCGTATACGATGCTGCCGTAGTATTTTGCCAGAGTGTCGACTACATTTGTAACTCCCGGACCGAGATCCAGAATGTACTTCGCAACCGGCGATCCTCTATGAGGAGAAGTTACGGATATCAGAGTTTTTACGACAGTGTATCCTTTTCTCTGCTTCAGAACAATCGCAGCTTTTCTTCCGTCGATCCCGCCCTGCGAATGGCCGACGATGTTCACATAAGAGGCTCCCACGCTTGTCATGTAGCTCTGGATCTGATCCGCAAGCTGCGTGCCGCGCACTTCCGAAGTCTGGAAGGGAGTGACACTGGCAGCGAAGGATTTCTGAGCGCTGTTCAGGCCGCCGTTGCAGACGATTTCCAGGAATGCATCGCAGGCATCGCCGACGAAATTTCCGCCGGCGCCGTCATCACCGAAATAATAGTAACCCAGAATATTGTTGAAACCGGCCAGGCCGTGAGCAAACACAACCGGATAGGTTGTTTTTCGTACGGTCGCCTGTGCCGTGGTAAATATGCCGGTCAGACTGATCAATAATCCTATTAATAGCAACTTTTTCATTCTTTCCCCCTGAGATCGCATGGATCCCTGAATTTTTTTGTTTTTGTAACTGACTTGAAGACCCCAGAAGAGTTGCAACTTCTGTACCCGGGCCTTGAGACCGCGCACAAGTGTAGTCATTCTGGAAATAATCTTCCTGGCAGGCAAATTCTGACAACTTTCAGTCCGGATCAGGAACGGTTGCTGGCTCTGTACAGCCATTTGGCGATGTACAGCCGCTCACTCAAGACCAAGTTCGGCCAGCTGGCTGCGCAGACGGCCGCGACCGATTCCCAGAAGCTCCGCTGCGCGGGATTTGTTGCCGTTCGCCTGCGTTATAGCTGTTTGAATGATGCGCCGTTTGAATGTGTTGACCCGTTCATCAAAATTTAGATCGCCCAGTTCTAACTCGCCGGCCTCCCACTGCGAGGCGGAAAGCATGGGATCGGTCTCAAGCTCGTCCAGATCCGACCGTAGAATCCATTCGCCGGGTGTGCGCAGGACAGCCCGAACCAGAACATTCTCTAATTCACGAATATTCCCTGGCCATCGATAATTGATCAGCGCCTCCAGAGCTTCCGTTTCCAGCCTGCGGTGCGGGGGACCGAATTCTTCCTCGAATCGGCTGAGAAAATAGTCGGCGATGGCAGATATATCCACACGTCTTTGCCGGAGAGGCGGAATCTGCAGCTGAATGCTGGCTATGCGATAATAAAGGTCCGAGCGGAACTGTCCGGCTTCCATCATGGCGTTCAGATCACGGTTCGTTGCAAAAACAAAACGACATTTGGATTCCTGAATGCCGTTTGCGCCGACGGCAGAAAATTGATTTTCCTGCAGCACCCGCAGCAATTTTGGCTGGATATCGATCGGCAGTTCTCCTATTTCGTCGAAAAAAAGTGTGCCGTCTGCGGCCTCTGCGATCCGTCCGATACGCTCCACCCGGGCATCCGTATAGGCTCCTTTCGCATGGCCGAAAAGTTCATCCTCCCAGAGAGAAGCCGGCACGGCCGCGCAGTTGATGGCCACAAAGGGACTTTCCGGGCGCAGCGATCTGACGGCGATGAGTTTTGCGATCAGCTCCTTTCCCGTCCCCGTCTCTCCGGTGATCAGAACCGGGCGTGGAGTCTTTGCCACGCGGTCCAGATTTTCCATCAGCTTGTGCATGATCTGGCTTTTATAAACGAGAGAAGCGTTTCCAACCGGTTCCAACTTCAGTTTTTCCACTTCCGTTAGCGTCTGTCTGAGTTCGTTTGTTTTTTCCTCAATTTTGATTTCCAGATTCTCGTTCATGCTGTTGATCTGATCGTACACATGCCTGAGTTTGGAGACAACGATTCCGAGAAGGTGCCCCTGTTCTCCGAATTCGTCGGTCGATGTGCGGGCGCTCTGCACGTTGAACTCGCCCTCTCCCAGCGCCTTGAGAATTTTATTCGTCGCAAAGAGTCCCCCCTTGACGGCGCGCGCAACCACATAGGCAACAATGAGCATCGACAGGACTGCCTGGGAAGAAAGAAATGCGATGGGAATTAAAGGATCCGCAAAGCTCAGTTTCCCATAAAAACTTACATAGAAGAGATAGGCAAAAACCGCCAGAGGCGTGACCGTCACCGAGGTGATGGACAACAGCAGCCTTCTGAAATAACCCACATAGTGGACCCGTTCGGAAGGCACTTCGATGGCGCTCAGGATCGATCTCTGCAGCAGATCCCGCATGGCGCCTTCCGTGACGAACAGATACATAACGAAAGAAATGGGCAGCACAAAAATGAGCGCAAAAGTCTCCGCAAAAATCCCCTCAAAGGGAAGCTCACCAAGAATAAGAAAATATAAAGAAAATCCGGCAAGATAACCTATAACCCAGCGGTATATGATCATCCTCCCTTCCCGGTAAGGGTAGTGAAGGACTTTCAGCTTGATTTTGATTTTATCTTCTGCTGACAGACCGGCATCCTGCGCTGCGAGCCGGTCAAGATCGCGAAAGATGGATCTGATGCGCCTGATTCGTACCAGAATTCCCCAGGCAACAGTTCCGCCCCCGCACACCAGGCCGCAGATCGCCACTGTTTGAAGCTGTTCGGGTTTGTGAAAAGCGCCGGTGACGGCAATGAAATAGACAAAACTGGGAATCGGCACAAGGCTGGTGAAAAGCTCCAGTTTCAGAGTGAGGCTGCGGATAAGGCCGGTGGAAGTCTGGTTCATGAATATTGGTACGCCACTCGGCTGAGAGCGTCCTGTGATCCGACAAATTTCAGCGCCTCATGAAAAGGCCAGCATTTTTTTCAGTACTGACGCAGAACGGTTTTTGCGATCACGGCTCTTTGAATTTCGCTTGTGCCTTCGTAGATTTCCGTGATACGCTGGTCCCGGTACATTCGCTCCACATCGTATTCTGTAACGTAGCCGTATCCGCCGTGTATCTGAACGGCCTTGGAAACGACGTACGCGGAATTTTCCGATGCGAAAAGTTTTGCCATCGCCGCGGCGGTCGTATAATCTTCATCCTGACTCTTCAGCCAGGAGGCTTTGTAAGTTAGAAGACGCGCTGCCTCGACCTTCATGGCCATCTCAGCGATGAACCACTGGATGCCCTGAAAATCGGCGACTTTTTGATCGAAGGCTTTTCTTTCCTTTGAATATTTTACTGCCAGTTCCAGCGCGCCCTGCGCGATGCCCAGAGCCTGCGCCGCGATTCCGATTCGGCCGCCGTCCAGAGTGTCCATAGCGATCTTGAAACCGCCGCCGATTCTTCCGAGCAGATTGGCGGCCGGCACTTCGCAGTCCTCGAACATCAGCGTTGTTGTGGAGCTGCCGCGAATTCCCATTTTATCCTCCGGTTTGCCGGATGTGAAGGGCGACTCTTCACGATCGACGACAAGCGCGATATGACCTGTTTTGGTCCCCGTATCCGCCTTACAGATCAGGATGCAGACGCCGGCTTCTCTGCCGTTGGTGATGAAATTCTTGGTACCGTTCACAATCCATTTGTCGCCCTTCAGCACGGCCTTTGTCAGCATGTTGTGCGCATCCGAACCTGATTGCGGCTCCGAAAGACCAAAACATCCGAGTTTTCTGCCCGCCGTGAGATCCGGGAGAAGTCTTTTTTTCTGCTCCTCGGTGCCGAAAGTATTGATCGGGTCGATGCAGAGCGACAGATGCGCAGAATATATTACAGCCGTCGAAGCGCACCACCTGGAAATTTCTTCCATACTTACCGTATATGCCAGATGGCTCATCCCCGTGCCGCCGTACTGCTCCGGTACGT
>VFLI01000109.1 GCA_009885105.1 Spirochaetia bacterium
AATCAGTACAGAATACCGGTGGACACCATCAACGCTGTCATAGACTGGATCGACGAGAACGATCATGTCGAGGGCAACGGCGCGGAGTTGTCGTATTACGATCACTTAAATCCGCCTCGAAAAATAAAAAATTACAGAATGTTCTCTCTGTCGGAACTCTGCCAGGTGAAAGGAATCGAATACAAGATGATCTATGAGTCCCGGGCACCGGCCGGATGGCTGGAAAACCAAAAAAATCTTTCCTTTCAAACAGAAGAAGAAAAAAATCTGATCAAGCCGGAAGACTGGATTGCGGCAAACAATCTCACTGCTTATGTCCCATTCGGGGAGCGTCTGGAAGACAAAGTGAATATCAATGCCGCAAGATATCATGTACTGATGAGTCTGTCCGAATCTATGACCCGGGAGGGAGTACTTGCGATTTATAAACTGAGAAAATCTAAAGGTTGGTATTTAAAGGACATCGGTGAGCTGCGCAATCTGCCGGATTTTCAAAAACAGACGCCTCTGGGTGTGTCGCTGTATGAAGAACTGGTGGGGACGGGGGGCCAGGTTTCCGGACTTATTAAAACTGAAGGTGAAATTTATCGGATTACCGGAGTCGGTTCCATCATCCCTCTGCCCGATAATACTAATACCGTCAATACGGGTGTGGTTCGTCGGGTGATGGGCCTGTACGATAAAAACAACAACCGTTTAATCTATTACTCAGAGGATTGATTTGCCTTTATTTTCGGAAAATTATCTGGTCATCGACTATGGATCGACCCTGATCAAAGGAATCCTGTATCAATCAGGTCCCGGAGGAAAGAGTATTCTTCGAGTCGAAAGTCTTCCAATCGTTACGCTGAAGCCTGAGGAAGGCGAAAAACCCGGCAGCGAGGAACTGGGAGAGTACGAGTACAATGTGGTGCGTTTCATACAGTCTTTTTTTCCGGAAGAGCAGAATTTCATTCTGAATCTTCCGGTCGACCGAACCTATGTGCGCGACATACGAATTCCCGTGGTGAATCTGAAACACATACAGGAAGTGATGACTTCCGAAGTTGAAAATCTTGTGCCGGTATCCCTTGACGAAGCAGAAGTCGTTGGCAGCGCCTGGGACATCGGCGAAGAAAATTCAAATGTGATAACTTTCACCACAAAGCATGAAAATCTGGAGGCGCTTGTTGTTCCGCTGATGCGGGGAACCGCATCGATCCGAATGCTCTCCGTGGATTCAGTGGGTCTGGCCAGCATCGTCAATCTGCTGGAGCCGGCAGAGTATCAGGGACGCGTGGTGGGGCAGATAGATATCGGCGGGGAATACACAATCATCAATGCGATCAAAGACGGGATGCTTGTCTATTCACGGCAGATTCCCTACGGCGGAAATGCGATCACAAAAATAATTTCTGAAATTTTGGAAATCGACTATCAGGCTGCAGAACAGAAAAAGATCGAACTGGATGTTGATATCTCAGATGACGGCCGCCGGCCGGAGAAACCAGAACAGTTTTTCAAGCGTAATCGAATCGACAAAAAAGTTTACGCAAAGATCGTCAAATTATCCAGGGAAGTCTTCACGGATCTGGCCGACGACATCGAACGATCTATTCTTTCTCTGCCGTGTCAGACGCCCGACCACTACTTCGTTTCCGGAGGCGGTTCTCTTCTGACGGGCAGCTTTGAGTTTCTTGAAAAAAGTCTTGAATCCACAGTAAGAAGATACCCGCTGGAGATGGGAGGCGATTCCAATATTGCGCTGTGGGCGACTGCCCTGGGGACGGGAGAACACTACAGGCTGAAAGCCGTTCAGCGGATGGATTTTCTCAGCGGTCCCTTCGGCAACACTCTTCGCAGGAGCGAATTTAATTTCAATACTCTGGCGACGCCCGTGCTTTTCGTTTCGGCGTCTATAATACTTCTGCTCGTTTCATTTCTGATAAGCATTCTTCTGGACCAGCGTCAGATCAAGGCGTACCAGCTGCAGCTCCAGGAGATCGCCAAACAGATTCCAGGCATGACGCTGAAAGAAGACCTTATCGCAGAGGCAAAGCGTCTCTGTCAGGCGCGTCTGCAAACAGTAAAGGGACAGACAGGAGGGGTCACGGTACTTGAACTCCTGAAGGATCTCACTGACAGAACGCCGTCGCCAACCGAGCTGAAATTTGAGTTGAAACGGTTCAGCTATACAGATAATGATCTTACCATAGACGCTGAAGTTGACAATATTGCGCAGGTGGGCTCGCTGCAGGAGAAATACCAGGCCAGCAGTATTTTTTCAAAAGTCGAAGTCGTGAATCGAAATCTTCTTCCCAACCAAAAAGTGCGCCTGACCATGAAACTGACGCTCAAACAGAATACAACAGCCTTCGGGGTGGATTGCAACTGATATGCTGGACCAACTCAATCCAAGAGAAAGACTTTTTGTTATGGCCGGAGGATTTCTTCTGGGGCTGCTTATTGTAATATTTCTGGGCTACAAGATTTCTCAAATGCGAGGCGGTATAGCCCAGAGGGTTGCGCAGGAAAGAGAGAATGTGCTGAAAATAGGCCGTCTCAAAGATGATATCAATTCACTGCCGTCCCCGCAGTCGCTTCCCGATATGAATGAATTTATCTCTCAGACAAATGCTCTGCTGGAAAAATACAAAATGAAACCGCAGGATTTGCGAGAGAGAACAGACACATCATCGCGTACCGAGGAGATGCTTGTAAACGAAATTTCTCTCAACGGCGTAGCGTTGAAGGATATCATCGGATTTATACACGACATCGAATATGGAAAAAGAGTCAACGCCAGCATCGGAGGCCTGATATTTCGAAAATCGCTTCCGGGAAAAGAAATTTACGATGTTAAAATTACTCTGGTAATACGAAAGCCGAAAGTGAGAATACAGTAATCATTATGGCAAAGCAGGAAATACAGAAAGATATCGACGAGGATATGTCGGCCGAAGAAGCCCTTCTTGAGATTCATGATGAAGAGTTTGAGACCGTACGGCTGACCCTGAGGCAGAAATTAACTGTCGGCGCCACCATTTTGATATCATTCATCATCTTTTCCGCAGTGGTATTCCTGCCGCTGGATCTTGTCGTTCGTGCCGTTCTTGCGAAATATTCCCGCATGATGCGGATTGATTTTATGAGTCTTGATTTGAATCTTTTTGAGCCTGATAAAATTTCCGGTTTAAAAATATTCCTCCCCGACGGGTCTTCAATCCAGGCTGAAGAAATACAATCGCAGCTGGGATATCGCGAGATGATGATCGGTCATCCGCACGGAACGCTGAACGTGCAGAATTTTGACGTTTCCATGTCGAGTTTCGCCTGTGTGTTTCGCTCCATTTCCACGGCAGTTGATCTTCAAGACGTCATGGAAAGCCTGGATCGATGGAAAGGCGAATTGCAGGTCCGGACCGGTCCGATCGACATAACCAGTCTGCCGGTGGAAGGCCTTCCGATTCCGATCAACGCGGCAGATGTTAAAATTTCATCCTTGATTATCAATGCGAAGTTTAACGAAGGCAGAATCACTCTCAACGGCACATCTATTAAAAGCAATGTGTTCGATATTACCGTCAGCGGCACCGGCCGATTGTCCGCCGGTCTGACGGCCACCCGTCTTGAAACTGTAGTTTGCCTGACACCGAAACCGGACCTGGAGAATATCAACAATGTCCTTTTCGGTCTGTATCTTGCAGGCGGAGGAACGGCTGGCGGGCGACTGTGTCTGAATGTAACGGGGACTCCCGGTTCTCCGCAATTCAAAAAGGCGAGCGAATGAGATGAGATCGAATACTGAATGCACAGCCCGGCAAAAAGTTTCGCTTCATGCGTTGTTTGTGCTTGTACCGGCGCTGCTGGTCTTTCCGTTATTCTCGGAAAACAGGCCGGAGCGAACGGGTGTCGGCTGCTGCAATATTGTTCCAAATATTCCCGGTCCGGGCATTCGACCGGAAAATGTCGATATCCGCAATGTGAAAGAGTTTCCATTTGCAGTTTTTACAGGTATTTGGGAAATGAAGCCCGCAGAGTCCGAATGTGAAAGAACCTCGCAGCAGCAGAAAATGCGCGAGGATCTTTTTGATTTATTGCATCTGAACAGCTATTACCGGTTCGGAGAGAATTGTCCGCTGGTAAAACTTCAGTCGGGAACGGAGGCTGCGGAATTCAGGATCTCCTGTCTTGGTCAGGCACCTGCCACGAGATTTTCTCTTGTGTTTCTTGCCGGAAGTAATGACACAGACCGCCGTTATTTGTTTTCTCTTCCGACGGGCAGGGAAATTACTGGAATATTTCAGTTGAAAAACTATACCATCCAGGCCGGAAATTTCCGCTGGCAGTGGCATGAGACAAAGGTAAACTACAAGAATCCATTCCTGGAAATCCTGCGCTCGCAGAATCCTTCCATGACAGAGACCGAGCTTCTGACGACGCCAACAATCAGCAGATCAATCGCCCTGATTTTTCAGCAGGCGCTTTCCAGGAGCGCTCTGACAAACCGCTGGATTGAAGAATTTCAGACTGTGATGCCTAAGGATCGAAGCATACGTTTTGAGGAAGCATGCCCGCTCATAGTTCGCGAGGCGCCCCGCCGGGCTGCCGGAGAGGACAGATTCCGCCTGGATTTGTCCATCAGCTGCGCGCCGCATTCTCTGGACCGTGTATCCACCCTGCTGACCCCTGAAAACATTGAATTGCTTCGAGATATCCGTCGGGGAAGCCGATTGTATGGCGAGCTGCGATTTCAAGGTATTTTAAAAAAAGACGATCAATTCTATCTGGAATGGGATACGATAAGTAATATAAGGCAGGCTCCGCAGTCCGGATTGTGAAATGACCAATAGATTACGAACATCATCCTCGTTTCTCATCCTGGGCATTTTTATAATCTTTCTGAGTGAGATTCACTCGCAGGGCGCGACACCGGGCCAAAATACACCGAATACAACGCCCGGCGGCACAACCACAAACACCGGTCAAAATCCTTCTCCCGTAAATCCAACTCCGGCCGCGCCGCCGGCGCCTGAACGATCCATCGTGCTGATACGGGCTGTGAAACGATTCACGAAGCCCGATCGTCCTTATGCAATTCCAGAAATTCTGGAAACCCGAAGCAGCGGAATCATACTGAAGAATAAAATGATCCTGACTGATTTGGAAACGGTGCGCTACGCCGTATCGATTGAGGTTCGAAAATCCCGTGACGGCGTCCCCTTTGCGGCACGAATCGCTTTTCTGGGCATTGACTGCGGTCTGGCATTCCTGATTGTAGAAAATGATTCTTTTTTTCAGGATACGTCCGCGCTGGATTTTGAAAAAAACATACCGTCGCCGGGCGCCATAGTTTCTCTCTACGGTTTTGAATCGCAGAGTCAGTCCGCGATTGCCAGGCAGTATCCAGTAATCGGAAGCGCCTATGCTCAAATCGATAACAGCGACATAGACCGCCGCAAGGTTTTTTATATTCAGATGAACGGGAATAATGACGCTGTTCCGGCGGGGGGCGCTGTCGTCGTTGCAAACAGAATTTCAGGTATCCTCCATATCGGCAGAGAGAATCGCTCCTATGTCATTCATTCGGATGTGATTGTGCATGCGCTGGATGATATCGCGGATGGAAGATATGACGGTTTTGCCGTGCGCACATTCACATACTCTCCCGTAGAGAATGAATTTCTTCAGAAATACACCGGATTGAAAACCAACGCATTGAACGGTGGTCTCATCGTTCAGAGAATCGCCGCTTCTTCGCCGGCAAGGGCTGTGATGCAGCCTGGCGATATAATCTACAAACTGGGAACATATTTTATCAATGCCGCCGGCGAAGTCGTCACGGAAACGGAAAAAACGAATTTTGACGAATATCTCAACAAGCTTCAATCGGATAAAATCTGGGTCAGTATTCTGCGCCGCGGGGTTCCGCTCGCGAGGGAGATAACGCTGCCTCTGACGGCGGATCCCGCAAGTTTGCTGATGAGAAAAGGAACCGATCCGGCCCGGAAATATTTTCTCAGCGCCGGGCTTGTATTTCAAGAGCTTGACTATGATCTGATGAATTCAACGGATGTCGGCCGGGAATTGACGGCGATGTACAGATATCACTGCCACCTGGAAGATTCAATCGGGGAGATGCAGGATACCAATATAGTTCTGACAGGTATTCTTTCCGATTCGGCGAACACAGGTTCAGAAATCTTCGTTAATAAGATTGTATCCTCGCTGAACGGCCGGCCGGTCCGCAATATGCTCGAATTCGCAAGAGAGTGGAAATCAGCGCAAACCCGTTATCTGGTGATAAAGTTTGCAGATATGGAAAATCCGCTGGTGATACTCAATTCATCTCTGGAAGAAACGGACCGAAACATTGAAAAAAGATACAATGTTCAGGAGAACGGTCGTGTCCGCTAGATTGAAACTCCTGATGCGATTCGTGGCTGCAGCGGTGTTTGCAGCGTTCTGTCAGCTTTATGCCCGGGATGATGATCTGCGTGTCTATGAAATCCGTAATTCTTCGCTCGTGGAAGTATCCGCGATTGTGCGAACCATACCTCACAGCCAGCCATGGAAAGAAGACAATCTTGAAGTCCACCGTGTTACCGGAGTTCTTCTGGACGACGGACTGGTGCTGGCAGGCAGTCTTGAAACCAAGAATGTTATTTCCTACTCTGTGAGACTGCAGAACAGCGAAGAATATTCCGCGCTCCTTATTGCCCGCGACAGGGAGCTTCGTCTGGGTGTTCTTCGCATGCAAATCCCGGTGCCTCAGAGCGATGATCCTGCCAATCCAATTAAACCACAGCAGGAAAGAAGCGGGTCTCTGCGACTGCCGGACCGGCATGATTACACAAATCGGCATGTGCAGTGGAAGTGTCTGAGCCTGGACCCGGTCGAACGGGCATCGCTGCGCGAGCACACTGTTTTTTTTGAAAATATTGGAGCGGCTCCTTCGCCGGATGGAAATACGGAAATACCTCAGCTGATCTTCAGCGGGTGGAATCCTGGAATACGCCCCGGTGATCTGCTCGTGCATGAAAATAAAATAATGGGAGTAGTCCGGGAATATAACGCTTCGGCAAGATACGGAAGCGCTGTCCCTTCGATTTTCATCTCGCAGTTTGTGGAAGCGCTGTCGCAGCTCAGTCCGCCGCCGGCAGGAGAACTTGATGTTCAGCCCTATGTGCGCAACGAAATTCCGCAGAATACCGGGACAATAGTAATGGACCCCGGCTTTCGCACTGTATTTATAAACGGCGCGGTTCAGAGATCCTATCTGGGATTGAAACCGGATACTGCCGCGCTGCTTGTTACGGATGTCCTTCCTTTCAATCCCGCAATGGACAATCTTCTGACCGGCGATGTGATTATTTCCATCGATGAAAAACGAATCGAGCCGGGGGGCACATTGGTCGATCCAGTATTCGGCAGAATACCGGCCGTCTGCGCGCTGATACTGAAGAACGGCCGCTTTCGCGATAGAAAAGATGCGGTTGTCATCCATGCAGTGCGAGCAGCCCAGATACGAAGAACGAGTCTCGGAATCGCTCCCTTTTCCCAGGAAAATTATCTTGTGCCGGCAAGCTTTGACAGGCCTTCTTTTCTTGTACAGAGCGGACTGGTTTTCGTAGAGCTGAGTAAGAAATATCTGACAGAGACACCGGATGCCCCGCAAAGACTTCATTACCTTGCGGAGAGATCAGTCTTTAGAAAATCTATAGAAAGAGAAAGATATGTAATACTCGACAGAATTCTGCCTGCAGCAGGAAACCGAGGATACAGAACGAATCGTTTCATTGTTCAGGCCGTGAACGGTGTAGCCGTGATCAATCTCTCTCAGCTGGCGTCACGCCTTGAAGAGGCAAAGATAAAAAGAGAACCCGTTGTACTGACGCTGGAAGGCAATCGCATTATCGCTCTGGACTCTGCAGATTTTGAGAGAACTGACAATGAGATCAGAAAAACTCATGGTCTGCCCTTTCTGTCCGGAAATATCGAACGATAATTCTGCCTGCGGAGCTATGCAATCCCTGTCCTTTCGCAGCCAGCTCGCGCGCGCGAAATCGTGTAAATGCAGGCATCAATTCGTGGCGGGCAGACTGACGAATTAAAGAATTTACAATTTTCCCGCATGCTTAAATCTCAGCAGCATCTATGTCAGAAGGCACCAAAAAGCCGCCGGTTCTTGAAAATAAGAAGTCCCGGCGAAATTATGAAGTTCTGGAAACTCTCGAAGCCGGAATCAGCCTCATGGGCAGCGAAGTGAAAAGCCTTCGTCTGGGAAAAGCGGAATTTGCCGATGCCTATGCGGTGACGGCCAACGGAGAAATGACTCTGATCAATCTCAGGATTGAACCGTATCAGAGCGCAGGCCCTTACGGTCATGAGGAAAAAAGGACAAGGAAACTTCTTCTCCACAAGAAAGAAATTGTAAAACTGACTTCAAAAATCCGCGAAAAAAGGCTGACCGTAATACCGTTGAAGCTTTATTTTAACGATAAAGGACGAGTGAAAGTCCTGCTCGGTGTGGCACGGGGAAAGAAAACGGAAGATAAACGTCAGGATGAAAAGAAAGCGCAGGCAAAAACTGAAATAGACCGCGCCATGCGGCGTAATTCCAGCGGAAAATAATGAGCAGAAAAAATAAAAAACCGGCCCGTGTGGCCATATGCGGACGACGCAATGCTGGAAAGTCCACTCTGTTGAATGCAATATTCGGGAAAAAAAGAGCGATCACGGATCGTACTCCCGGTCTGACCCGCGATATAATTGAAGTGGAGGTCCGCAAACATGGTCTCCACTTTCTACTGTCAGATACTCCCGGCCTGGACATCGAAAATCCTGATGAACTGGAAGATATGGCGCTGAAAAACGCGATGGAACATCTTCGCAAAATGGATTTAATTCTTCTCTTAATGGAAGGACCTTCGCCGGTTCAATATGACTTTTTTCTGATCGATCTTCTGCGAAAATTTGCAATCCCCGTAATCTATGTTGTGAACAAGGTCGATTCCGCAGAGAGAGAATCCGATGAAATGGAAGAGTTTTACCGCATCGGCCTGAAAGACGCCATTGGTGTTTCCGCTGAAGGTCGGCGCAATCTTTCCACGCTTCTCGAACTTATGGCGGATAAACTGCCGGGTCTGGCTGAATCATCGAGGGAACAAAAAGACCTGCCCCAGACAAAAGAGATTTCAACTGTGATCTCCGATTCTGCAGATGAAGATCTCAGGATTGCCATAGTAGGCAGGCCGAATTCCGGAAAATCTTCGCTCTTTAACAGACTCTTGCAGAAAGAACTTTCTTTGGTCTCCGATGTGCCCGGCACAACCAGGGACACCGTAGATTCAATTTTCACATACAACGGACGTCCGATCCGTATTGTGGATACGGCCGGTTTGCGGCGTTCAAAATTTCTAAAAAAAGAAAAACACAGAGTTGATTTCTATTCAATTTCCAGAACGCTTCGCGCAATCAAGGATTCGCGCATCGTCATTCATCTGATCGACGCTCTGGAAGGCATTACGGATTTTGATAAAAAAATATCGGCCAGCATTGTGAAATACAAAAAACCGTGTCTCATCGCAGTGAATAAATGGGATGCGGTGAGCGATAAAACAGAGAAAAGCATCGAGGAATATGAGGACAGAATTCATTTCTTTTTTCCGCACTCTGAAAATATTCCCATTATTTTTTGCTCGGCAAAATCAGGGCAAAGGCTGGACAAACTGATTCAGGCCTGTCTGCAGCTGGATGAAAAAATGAAAACTAGAATCACCACCGCCAAACTGAACAATCTTATCCGCCTCTGGAACGGACAGCTGAAGGCGACCCAGGCCCGGGCAAAAATTTTCTATGCGACACAGGCGGAGAACGAGCCTCCTGAATTTGTATTTTTTGTCCGAGATAAAAAAGCCTTTCGCGGCAACTTTTCTGCTTTTTTTGAAAATAAGATTCGCAAGGAATACTCGCTGGAGGGAATCCCGATCAGCATTCATATCCGCGAAAAATCCGGTAATGAAAATGACTGATTCGCATCTGTTAATTGGCGCTCTCGCACTAGGTTCTTTTTTTACCGGAAGCATACCCTTTGCTTATATTTTTGCCAGACTGTACGGGGGGATTGATATCCGGGAACATGGTTCCGGAAATCCAGGGGCTTCCAACGTGTATCGCGTTATCGGCCCTGTGCCTGGTATCATCGTTTTCATACTTGATACTCTGAAGGGAGCGCTGCCGGTTCTTCTCGTGGGGCGTCTCATACAGAATGATTATTCCCTGTACTATGAAATTTCAGCAGGGTTCCTCACCGCAGCCGGTCATATCTGGTCGCCTTTTTTAAGGTTCCAGGGCGGGAAGGGCGTAGCGACTTCTCTGGGAATTTTTATTATTATATTTCCGGAAGGGATCGTCATGAGCGCTGTACTGGCTGCCATCGCAATCCTTGTCACAAGAATTTTTTCTGTGGGGAGTCTGATCGGCGCGGTTTTTCTGCCCGTCTCATATTTTATTGTTTACTGGAAGGATCCATGGAATTCAAAGAATTCCGGAATTCTTATCCTCAGTTTATTGAGTCTGATTTTGATTGTCTATCGCCACCGCGACAATTTAAAGAGACTGCGACAGGGTAAGGAATTTCAGACCCGGAATTGGTAATATGTTTGAGCATCTGGGTGACAACTATTTTGTCGAGTTCGAGCTGAAGAGCCGCGTGGCCGAAGATTTTCTGGACAAATACAGACAGGCCAAAGCAGGCGATATTTATCGCTGGCTCTGGGAAGGCGAATTCGGAGCTGGCAACACCATAAAAGCCTTGACACTTGACCGGCTCACCAGCGACATCCGGCTCGCCAGAATGCATCCCAGCGCCAATGTGCAGAAGATCTGGGAAGATCTGGGTCTTGCATTTACAAGACTGAAAATCAATCTGGTGCCTTATTCTGACAGCGGCTGTCCGTTGAAGCGGCTTTTGATGCTGGCAGAGCGCGGAAAAGAAATGAGATCAGATACTCTGCGATTCAAGCAGGATTGGTCTTTTATGAAAACACAGATCGTCCCGGGCATGGCTATATCTGTTGACGAAATGACCGGATTTGAAAACAGCATTCCCTTCCATGTCACGCCTGAAGTTCCCTTCAGCAAAGATTTTGACCGGTTCTACGGCACGGGTTACGAAATAGTGCCCAGAAATCTTTTCTTCCAGTATTTTCCGGAATATGAGCCATGAATGAACCATCCGTAGACAGAATTCACTCAGCGCTTCGGATAGAGGGCGAACGGTTTTTTATTATCGATCAGACCCTTCTGCCTTTCAAAGTAGAATTTCTGGAAATCAAAGGATCCAGAGACGCCGCTGCTGCGATTCAGGAAATGAAGGTTCGCGGGGCGCCTATGATCGCCGTTACGGCAGCGCAGGCTCTCTATCTCGAAATGAAATCCGCCGTTGAGAATGGGACGGTGAAGAATACGGATGACTTCCTTTCCAAATTAAAAGAGACGGCAGATTTTTTAAACAGCACGCGGCCGACCGCGGTCAATCTGTCAAATGCCATGAGACAGATCGTAAAGGACGTCGAATTGATGGCGCGCAATGGAAGCGGATGCGAAGAAAATGATCTTCTGGAAAAAACGAAACAGGCGTCCGAACAGATCAAACAGAGCGATATTCAAACATGCAGGCAGATCGGCGAGCTGGGCGCATCTCTCATACCGCACAATGCCAGGTTACTGACTCACTGCAACACGGGAGCTCTGGCCACGGCGGGGATCGGCACAGCGATTGGAGCTTTCTACACGGCAAATAATCAGGGAAAAGATATCACCGTTTTCGCAGGCGAAACAAGGCCGCTTCTTCAGGGAGCCAGGCTGACAGCCTGGGAACTCGACTCATCGGGAATACGAACTGTTTTGTTCACAGACAATATGGCTGCATACATAATGAAAACGGAAAAGATTGATCTGGTTATGGTCGGCGCTGACCGCATCGCCGCCAACGGCGATACCGCGAACAAAATAGGAACTCTGGGACTGGCAATTCTCGCCCTGCATTATAATATCCCATTCTATGTATGCGCACCGACGACCACGCTTGACGCCGGGACAGCTTCAGGGGAAGACATCATTATCGAAAACCGTCATCCCGATGAAGTGCGCTATCTGCGCGGAAATCTGATCACGGCCCAAAACATTCCTGTTATCAATCCGGCTTTTGATGTGACACCGGCCGGCCTGATAACTTCCATCGTCTTAGAGACGGGTATCTATTCCAGGCCGTACAGCTTCAGCTGAATTCAAATTATTCCACCGAGATTCAGTCCCAGAACCAGAGCAACAGCGCCGCCGGCCAGTCCGCTGAAAAAGGCGGCGTAAATCCACCAGGTGTAATTATCCACAGATTTTTCATCATTTCTATCCGCGGCATGCCTGCGGCGAAATACCGGAATCAAACATAGAAGATTTATAACAACAGGCCAGAGACCGCAGATTACCTTGAGCAGATACTTTCCAGAAAGCCGCTCTGTATTCAACAGCAGAAAACCACTGCACAGGACAAGCAGGAGCAGGGGCAGTTCCACGTATTTATCAATAAGATAATGTATCCTGGCCATCGCTTTTTTTTGAGTGAAATCGCCGCGATGCGTCTGTTCCAGGAGCATTTCTACGGTAATACAACCTGCCCACATCCCAAGAGAAATCATGTGCAGTACAAGCAGTCCGTTCACTTTAGAAATTTGCTAAAATAACTTTGTTAATGTATTTTTCCAATGTCTCTTTGTCCAGATAACCGAGATTCTGCAGTATAACTCCTACCCTTTTGACTTCTGAGCCCGGTTTGTCCAGTTGACCTTTTTGAATCTCAAGCGCTTCATTGAGCTGCTCGATTGTGATTATCCCGTCCGCAACCATCATTTGACCAATCAGCACTTTTATTTTTTCTTTCATATATTATCTCACAAGAAAATTTTTTGCCCGTGGGCGATGCCCTGCTATGAATCTATTAACAACCACAGCGGTAAATTTCAACCAAAAAAAAGTATTTTTCAGGTTTTCACGACGTTTATTCGATCTCTGCCCGCTCAATCTGATGCCGGACTATCAGAACAGAAAAAATCATTCGATCCAGAATTTTGTTCAGACTGTTTCTTTCCACTTCATCTATGACTCCGTCCGATGCGGCCTGAGCCAGAGATCGGATCAATACCTGAAGCTTCTCAATCAGATTTTTCAGCCATTCGCCGAATTTCTTGAAATTAATTTTTCTAAAGTATCCAACTGTGCCATCGGCTTCCCAGTCCTTCTTCTGGATGCGGATATTCAGCTGATGGTGGTAATTGATGGTGGAATCTGTGATTGTGAAACTAGTTTTCTCAGCAATCAGGGATCGAATGATTATCAGATGATCCATGACATCGTCCAGCTCCTCGATCAGGCGAAAACGTTCATCTCCGACAAGACGGCCGTCATCGGACATTGCTTTGCCGTATGTTTCCCTGATTTGAGATGTCTCCTCAACCAGTCTGGAAAGCTCTGCCTTCCAGTTTCCGGTGGATGGTTCATCCGCCGTAATACGAAAATATCCGGATGCATGGACATATCCCTCCGAAGTTATTTCGATCTCGGTTCGTTTCACAACGGCTTACCGTCAGTTACTATTCGCAAAGGGAGAGGACAGAAAAATTGATAATCATGCATAATAATTTTTTTTTAAACTCAACTGATTTTACTGAATCTTTTTATCTGCTTATAGAAATGTGTCAATAAGAAATTGTGGGATAATGATGAGCCCACGGATGATGTTCAGCCGACTCTGACCTGGATTTTCTAAAATCTACTATGGTTTTCGCCGGACCTGAATCTGCGCATTGCTTCCCCGGACATCCTTCACTTCTATATTGTATTTGCTCTCCCATGAGCGTCTCGCCAAATTTCGTGACAGCTGGAAAGTGCTGCAGAAACATCGGACCTCAACGACAGGGCCCGATCCCTGGTCGCCGCGCGGGTCCACGGATGTAACGCCGCGGAGTCGGTTCATGATTTCGTAAAGATCGCTGCCGGTAAATTCGCCCATCGAGATTCCTGAAAAAACCACTCTCGATGTTCCGCCGGCCTGCCAGTCGGAGCCGATCTGAACCTTCATCTCTGACACAAGTTTTTCTGTGGCTTTCTTTATTGCGGTCGTGGCGGCAAGGCTCTGATCTATCTGCGAAGCGATGGCAAACTGATTCGAAGCCGCCATCGTCCCGGCTGTCCCAACATTCACAACTTTGTACATTATTTCTGTTTTAACTGAAAAAAGTCCGCTGTCCCGAATTTCACCGGCCGATGTAGTTTTTGACATGCCAATTACAAGTATGTCTGTATTGAGTTCTGCCGCCGCCTTTAACGCTGTCTCCTCCGCGGATGGATTGCCGTATATCGTTGATTGGAGTCCTTTTTCGCGGGCCAGGAATCTTTTGAACTGCTCTTCATCAATGAATTCAAAACCCTCTGTTTTCATCTGTGCCTGAAATTCTATCTCTGTCTTTGTAAATCCCGGCCGTGAATTGACTCCGAACATCGATTCGTTCATCAGTATCATCATCTTAGGATTGCCAATTTCACGCCGACGTTCGCGCAGAGCGCTGCCCACGGCGCTCTGACTGACCTGTCCGCGGGCTTTTACACGGAATCCTCCGGCCGTATTCTGGATTTCCAGTCTCTGATAATTCTTCACAAAGCCGTCTGTATAGCGCGATACAAAATAATACTGCAGCTGCGCGTCCGCGACGGAACTGTCGCTTTCGACAATGCTTCCCACAACCTGTTCAAGCATCAGCGTTTTTGCTTCTGTATCAGCATCAGCCGCCGTTTCGCCGAATCCGACTGTTTCGACAAATCCGTCGCTGTTAGACTGCTGCACGAGTTGATTGTTTGCTTGCTGCGGATTCTGAACCGGCCCCGATGAGCACAGCAGCGCCGATGAAAACACCGCCGTTCCAAGAAGGACTCTTCCGAATTTATTCAATAACTTCATTTCTTTCTCCTTAATACTTATACAATTGCCGACGAATCGGATCCGATTCACTGTTTGCATTCGTTTGTAATTCTGTCCAGGAATTGCTGTCTGGGACCGATATCGGGCCGTTCCAGTTTTCTGTATATTGCAACGACGCGCGTCATCTCCTGCCTGGCCCGGCATGGATTTTTCAATTTCTCATAATAGATAATAGCAACAGCGGAAAGTATGTCCGCATTTTCCAGCACATCTTCCAGACCGAGTTTTCTGTATATGGCTCCGGCAGCTTCAAACTGGGCCAGCGCTTCCTGCACCCGGTCCTGTCTGAAATAGACGCCGCCGATCCCGCTCAGCACGCTGGCATAGCCCGGGGTCTGCTGCAGATTGAGACGATCCTTGATCGCTTTTGCCTGGTTCAGAATCAGCAGCGCCTGATTATAATCCGACCGGGAAAAATAAACACGACTGATGCCTGCAAGAGTAGTGGAATATTCATCTGAATTTTGCATACCCAGTTTTTGTCGAATATCATTGGCACGATTGAAAAACTGCAGGGCTTCATCGAACTTCTGCTGCGCCGCCAGAATTGAGGCCACCGAATGCAGTGTTGAGGCATAGAGCGAGGTCTCTCCCAGATTCAGTTCGTCCTTCATCAGCCTGGCGGCCCGTGTCGTATACTCCAGCGCCTGATCGATATTGCCCCGCGTAAAATAGACCGCTCCGACTCCCTGAAGACTTGCCGCGTACCCGGCAGATTTTTGACCGTCGATTTTTTCCCGGATGGACATTGATTTTTGATAATTGCTCATGGCGAGATTGAGTTCGCCCGCGCTGCGATACGCGACGGCGATATTATTCAGAGTCGTCGCGTATGAGGCTGTTTCTGTTCTTCCCATCGATTCAAGAATCGCCGCTGCCTGTTTATAGAAATCGACTGCCTGTCTGAAATTACCTCTGGAATCGTAGACGGATCCGATATTCGCGAGAGTGTCCCCGTAAGCTGTCGTATTTCTCTGCCTGGCATTGTCCAGTATCTGGAGGCGGCGGGAAAGCTGCCGTATCGCCTCATCGTAGCTGCCCAGCCTTTCATTTACCTGTCCGGCTCGAAGCAGCGCGTCCGCATAATTTGGATCCAGAACCAGTGCGCGTAAAAAATATGTCAGAGCTTGAGCGGGATACGTATTCATCAGCGCCAGCCCCTGACTGTAGGCCTCGTACGCTTCCCGTTTTTCCGTGGGTGGAATCTGAATATGACGCCGCTCATCATCCGGAACATCGGCGTTGATTTCGCCCAGAAGCCGGATTACAGCAACTTCCCATCCCCGGGGGATCTCATTTTTATTTACAGTGATGGTCGCAGTTCGGTAAACGCGAAAATCAGGCTCCTTCAGGAGCTGCATGTTGATCTGAATCTCCGTACCGTTGGTCAGCGAACCTTTGCAGATAAAATCCGCCTGGAGAACACGAGCGATTTCTCGCTGCACATCAAGATCTTCGCCGGATTTGATTCTGTCCGTTATCAGTCTCAGCGCACGCTGCTGATCCTCCGTCGTTATCGCCTCAATCGCGGAAATCCTTCCAAGCTGCGCGGTGACAGTATCGCGAAACCCGTCCGAAATCCATTTCTCTGCCTGCGGTCCTCTGTATTCAAAATTGTCGATTTGTATTCTGTCTTTAGCGGAAATCGCAGTAAATGCCGCCGACAGAAAACAGACAATAGATATTAAATTTATTTTACTTGTTTTTCGCATAGATGTCCAGAATGACAGCCGACTTAAAGATTCGACGCGGCCGTCACAGAAGAGACGACAACGGTCCTGTTCCCTGGACTTCCCGCTGGAGATCAGATCCCGGCCGCACAATATTGTTTGATACCAGACTGTTCAGAGTTTCCATGGCCGGTCGCACCACTGTTTCAAGATTGGACCGGCTCTGATTGACCGTCTCCTGTAAAAGCGCCACATCGGAGGATCCGCTGGATGACGATTCCGGACGATTGAAATAATCATCCGCAATGTTCACAACATTCACATAGTGCGCCACCCTGTCGTACTGGACTTCGACCTCCTGAACTCTTTTCGCCACATCGTCTTCACTGGCGTTCGGCTCAAGAACTGCATTATTCAGAGAACGGACTGCTCTGGAGAATTCTTCAATCGCTTCTCCGCCATTTTTCAGAGCTTCCGGAAGTTTTTGCAAAATTTCTTTAATCCGCGCAATATCTCCCGTATTTCCCGCAACCTGCTTTGCAATTTCGTCGTAACGGCCTTCCAGACCGCGTAGATTCTGTTCCAAATCCGACTGGCGTGTCTTCAGTGCAGCAATATTCTCATCCATTCTATCCATATCTGTGCGGATTTTTTCAATCTGCAGCTGATGGGAACGGACATTCTGCGCCACAAGCGAAATCTTCCTTGAGAGTATAACATTACCGAGAATCAGGCCGATGATCGCCAGCGCCACAGCGGCAAAGCCGTATGCATATACAGAAGTGCGTCTTTTGATTGATTGAGAAACAACCGAGGCAATGTACGTGGTTCCTTTCATACCCAGCGCGGCGGCCTGCTGCGGGACAAAGGGAGTCACCCGAATTTTAGGTCCGCCGAATCCCAATTCAACCTCCTCGCTGATGGCGACACGCTGTTCAAAGACCTTGCGTCTTCCTATAAGAGTGCCGTTTGAACTTTCCATATCTTTCAAGAACCAGCCGTCTGTTTTTGCAAAAAAATGCACATGACTGCCGGATACGATCGATTCATCAGGGAAACTGAGATCGTTTTCCAGTGATCTTCCTATCACGACATCGCTCTTTTGAAAGCTGAATTTTTCACCTTTCCTGCTGCCCGACGTGATTTCCACCATAAGCGAAGGACTCTTTGGCTGAGTAAGAGGCGCAGTGTCAGTCGTCTGCCGGGTTTTCAGAAACTTCAGCAGAAAATAGAAAAATTTTAGAACTCCCAAAGCAATCACTGCGGTCAGAAGCATCACAGCGATTACGAGAGGCCAGGCCAGATAGGTCAAATTGCCCATTCCGTTGCTGAAAAAAGGACGATACAGAATCCAGGGAGAGTATCTTTCCGGTATTGCATAAGATGAGAGAGTATTCTTATCTTTCAACGAATGAAAGTTGAACCGCTTCACCGCATCGGAAGGAAATCCCGATGAAGAGGTGAAGTCTTCCGGCGAAACCGGACTGTCCATGTTTTTTACTTTCAGAGGGGAACGATTCGGCAGCCGAAGTTTTTCTCCGGCCATTCCATGGTAGTCGCGGTTCCAGCTCCGTATCCGGCCGGGAGTTGTTTCAAATCTGTCGGCCAGCGAATTGACTGTATCGTTCTCTTCTGTTATATACACGAAAAGAGGATTCTCGTGTTCTGATATCTCCGGATCTGCTTTCAGAGCAACTGACGCCAGCAGTATGATTCCCAGCGTCATTCGCAAAGAAAACTTTTTCAACTGTAAAGCTCCAATATAATCAATCCTTAACTGTTGTAGAATAAAGCAATAATTTCAATCTTTATTCGCCGATGTGACCACCAGGTCACTCAATTGACACAGGTTCTGGTTGCGAAAGGTGTATGTCTTTTCATTGTTGTCTTTTACCTTCACATCCCAGTTGCATTCGGAAACATCGCCCATGCGGATATTGGCCCGCATTTCATTTCCCAGTGTTGTGCTGGATCCCAGAATATCCTCTCCCCAGCCGTCCGACGATACCGGGCTGATATAAAGATACATGATGGTGGCGCCGGTTCTGTTGATTACAGAAAAATCCTTTCCGCTGGGACTGAAGGAAGTATCGGAAGCGCTCAATATGCCTTCAACACGCGGTTGTCCGGATGAAGTGCCCGATACGGTAGTTGGTCTTCCGGCTGATATAGGTCTTCCGCTTCCGCCGGAATTCGTTGCATAATGCTGAGCGGTAACTTCAATGGTGGAGATAGTGCAAAGATTCTGATTCAGAAAATCATAGATTTTTCCGTCTGCAAACTTAACACGGACATCCCAGTTGCATTCCTGCTGACCCTCAAAGGAAATTGGAAGTTTTTGTCTGTTGCCCAGTACATCGCTGCCGAGAATATCATCTCCCCAGGCGCCGCCAGGACCGGTACTGTTCTTCTTTACATAAAGATATTGAATGACCGTGCCGGAGTGATTCACCAGCGCGAAATCCTGGGTGCCCGCGTAGACACTCACTGCAACTATCAAACATGTCACAATTGTTAATATTTTTTTCATATTCAATTCCTCTCTATTGAATTATTAATTACTCGTTCTGAATGGCGCCCCTGCGTATGGCTCCGCCGCCCGTTGTGCCGGACGATGTGTCATCTTCATTCTGGATGGCCCCCCTGCGCACCGCCGGATTGCCTCCAGCGGAACGCTGCTGGGGTGCGGCCCCGCTCCACTGTTGGGCCGCCGCTGCCTGGACCTGAGCCGGGGTAAACAATTGAACACTGCGTTCCACTTTCTCAACACCGGCCACAGCGATTTCAACAGGGACATCTACGAAGCCTTCCTTCTTTACTATTATATGATAACTCTGACCGGGCTCCAACCAGATATTTCGCGGCGTGACGCCTTTTTCCTGGCCGTTTATAACTACAGTTGCGCCGGGAGGATCACTGATCAGGGATAAATTGGTCGCCAGATTGATTTCTTTAAGCGGCGCCGGATTGTTTGAATCTTTCAATTCAATTTCAACAACCTCTTCCCGGTAGTCCGTCAATGTAAGGCGGTATTTTTCCAGTCCCGGATGATCGTCATAATAAGCGAACGGTGTCACACCAAGCTCTTCTCCTGTAATTGCATTAAAGACCCTGGCGCCAGGCGGATTGGAATTGATGAAGGTATTGTCATGCATGGACCTCCAGTATCGATATCCTCCAAATCCCAGCGCGGCAATGAGAACAGCCGCGGCAGATCCAATGATACCCCATTTTACAGCCCCTCCCATACTGGATGACTCTGGCCGGTCGCCGATCAGTTTTCCCAGTTCATTGGCAAATTCACCGGCAGTGGCATATCTCTTTCCCGGATCCTTTTCACAGGCTTTTTCTAGAATTGCATCAAGACTACGAATCCGGGTAACTTCAGGACCGAAACTGGCTGTGGAAATACTCACACTGGAAGATTTCATTTTTTTCGACAGCCTGGGCATTGCTTCCGAAATATGCTTATTCACGACAGCAATTGCATTGTCCGCAGCAAACGGCACTTCTCCGATTATCATTTCATAAAGCGTGATTCCGACAGAATACACATCCGATCTGCCGTCCACGGGATGGCCCTGGCACTGTTCCGGTGACATATACGAAACCGTTCCCATAGTGAAACCCGTCTGGGTCTTCACAGTACCACCGGCAACCTTTGCAATGCCGAAATCCGCGATCACCGGATCTGTCTCACTTCGCAGAAGGATATTGTCCGGCTTTATATCTCTGTGCACAACTCCCAGTTCATGGGCAAAATGCAGTCCGCGCAATACCGGGACCATAATCCGAACTGCTGCTAGAGGGTCTATGGCTTTGCCTTCCTGAAGCGCTTTCTGCAGCAGATCCTTCACAGAACCTCCCGCCACATGTTCCATTATGAAATAGGGGCGATCTTCTGCCATGCCGACATCAACTACATCCATGATATGGGGATGTTTCAGGCGGGCCGAGGTCCGGGCTTCACGAAGAAACCGGTCTCTCATTTCTCCGTCACGCGCCAGGTCTACGTTCAGTATCTTAATAACTACCTTTCTCTCCAATGCCGTTTGCTCGGCCAGATACACGGTTGCCATTCCGCCCTGTCCCAGCTTTCTTTCGATGTTGAACTTGGGGGACAGGAGCCTGGTCAGAAGCTCAATGTCCGGATCATTCAGAGATATTTCGATCTTGTTTCCGCAAGAGCCGCAGAACCGTGCGTTTTCTGTGTTCTCTTTACCACAATTGTTACATATCATAATTTCTTCACTTTGCTTTTGTAATATTACTCGTAAGGGGATTCTGAAGCAACAAAAAAAATAATGATTCTTAAACAGCCAAAACAGCCAAATAAACTGAAGTTCTCACAGTCTATTAAGAAATGGTTGACATCAAATTAAGAAAAAGATAGACTATTGTATCCTGGGAACCTACAAAACCATTTCAGATTGGGAGTGATGTGATTGATAAAATTATTAAAAATCAGTAAAGGAGTGGAGAATTGAATTGCCCGCGTTGTTTTAGAGAAATCCCGGCCGGGATTAAAGAATGTCCTCATTGCAAAGCCATTGTAAACAGAGGCAAAACAGTACTTGTGGCGTCTCCGGTTGAATGCGAGCACTGTCGGTTTCTGAATCCTCCAGCCAGCGTATTCTGTCAGGAATGCGGAAAATCCCTGGAGGTCCGTGCGGAGGTGCAGGCTAAAAGAGAAGAAATAAAGCATAAAACAACAGAACCCAGGCAGGCTGTTGTGGCAGCGCCGGAAGCCGTAGTTGTTCCTCCGATCCAGTCTAAAGAAAGAATCAGTGTTCAAAATATATCAAATACAGGAGGCACTGCGATTCTGGGCTCAATCCAAAAACATGAAATTCAATTTCGTCTTTTACTCCTGTCTGAGAGTCGGGAGATACAAGATGCTTTTCAAATAGAAGACGGAGCAAACGTTGGCAGGCAGGGTTGCGTGATAACGATACCAGATTCTCTGATTTCCAGGACACACTGCAAATTCAGCAGAGTCGGTGATAGTCTGTTTGTTGAAGACCTGGAGAGTAAAAACGGAACATTCGTTAGAATGAAAAAAAACATCACACTGGGTTCCGGCGCTGAAATTCGAGTGGGACAGAAATTTTTCCGAATCGAAAAAACTGATATTCCCCAGCAGTCCCCCGCTTCAAATTCCGGAGAAACAATGGTGGCTTTCAGTTTTACCGTCTCACAAAAGCCTCAATATAAATTGATCCTTCTCAATGAAGAAAAAAAAGTAGTGCAGGAATTTCCGCTGACAGGAACTCTCCGTGTCGGACGCCAGGAGGGAGAAATAGTAATATCGGACCCATTTATCTCCCGGCATCATTGCGAATTTCAGGAAACTCCTGAAGGCGTTTTGATTACGGACCTGGATAGTAAAAATGGAGTATTTATCAGATTGACAGCTCCTGTTGAATTGAAGGAAAACGACGAGCTTAGAATCGGAATGCGACTCTTCCAAATCGCCGTTGGGGGCAGCAGCAAATGAAGATTTCTATCGCCGGAAAAACCGACACGGGAGTGGTGAGACCATCAAATGAAGATGATTTTATTATCGCCGCGCTGAATGACGGAAAGAAGGTCGGCAAACTCACGACAGATACAGAGGGCCTGGCTCTCTTTTTCATAGTGGCGGATGGGATGGGCGGCGCGGCCGGCGGTGAAATCGCCTCTGATATAGCTGTCCACGCAGCGCTCGATCATGCGATGGCTCAGAAGAATACGGAAGCCTCTGTGATGCTTTCCGATGCGATGAAATTTGCGCACACATCAGTTCTCGACGATGCAGAAGCGAATGCAAACCGCAAAGGAATGGGCGCGGTGGCAACAGCATGTCTTATCGCAGATGGTATGATGTCCTTCGCACATGTGGGAGACACAAGACTGTATGTTTTTGAGAACGGGAAACTCCAGCAGCTCACCAGCGATCAGTCCTTTGTGAATGAGCTCGTAAAAAAAGGCGTTATTACCCAGGAACAGGCAAAGACGCATCCTCAGAGAAATGTGGTGCTGCAGGCGCTTGGGGCATCCGAACAGCTCATTCCCGATACTGGAAGCAAGAAAGTGTTGCCAGGATTGAAATTTCTGGTCTGTTCGGACGGGCTCCACGGAATGGTATCAGATTCAGATATTGAAAATATATTAAAATCAGGCGATGAATCTGAAAAGAAAGTCACCCGACTCATTCAGGCGGCAAATCAGGGAGGGGGAAAGGATAATATAACCGCCATTGTCGTAGAAACTTGATTGATGTCCCGTTCCCTTACGCCTTAAAAATTGAGAAGGATTTGATTTGATGAGTGAATTCGATCTATACCGGCGAACATACAAAGATTTCATTCAAATATGTGCGCAGAATAACAGGGCGCTGTACGCGGAGAGGTGTCTGCCCGGACTGGAACAGACGCCGCTGAAGGAAGAAAATAAAATCCCAGGAAATTCAATTGAATTTTCTCTGGACTGCGATAATCAAGCTACATCTAAGATCCGTGTGCGCATTCAGCGCCGGAGGAATCGCTGGTCGGTTGAAATTAATAGTCCTCAGTCGGAAAGCTTTTTCGGGCTTGGCATGAACTTTTCCAGATTCCATATTAAAAGCTCTAACTACACAATGTGGAATCAGGACTCTCCATATTTTTTACAGAAATTTTTCAGCTATTCCAGCATACCGTATTTTTTTTCCAATCAGGGCTGGGGATTTTTTCTCCTGGATGCGTCTCGTCTCCGGATTCAATTCCGGAACGGCAGCACCGTGATTATCAAGAATATTTCACATCTGGATATGTTCTTTTTTCACGGAGGCATTCGCAGGGCGATACAGACTTTTACAGGTTTGACGGGACGGCCGCCACTTCCGCCAAAATGGACTCTCGGACTCTGGAATACCAGCTTTCCAGTTCTGAATCAGAACGACACGATCAAATTCGCGGAGAGTTTTCATAGAAGAAAGATTCCTCTGGACACAATAATACTCGACTATCACTGGGAAGAAAAATTCCACAATTTTTCCTGGAGCAAACGTCTTTTTCCGGATCCAGCTGCATTTCTCAGGGAAGCGAAGAATCAGGGTATCAAAATCGGTCTGATCACAACGCCCTTTGTAAATGCAAAAGAACACTACGCCTTCCGTCTCTTCGTGCGCCTGATCTCCGGGCCCAATGTTCCCAGGCCTCTTACTCTTTTCGAGCATTATTCCGCTCTTTCACTTTATGAAGAATGGAAACGAAAAGGCCTTTTCGCGCACAACGATGCGCCCTGGTGGTTTGGCCGGGGAGGGATGATGGATTTTACAAATCCGGAGGCGCGCAAAGCGTGGAATGAACGTTCTCTCTCACTTTTAAAATCGGGAGTTTCTTTTTTTAAGAACGACGACGGTGAGTATCTTCCTGCCGGCGCAGAAAGCGCGGAGGGAATCGAGCCGGAAGAGCATCACAACATCTACGGTCTGTACTACTCGGGCGCGAT
>VFLI01000108.1 GCA_009885105.1 Spirochaetia bacterium
CATGCCGGCCTCGGCGCCTTCTCACCGCCCGGCACCCGCCCGCCTCTGGTCGGGCTCGCGGTGCCCGAGGATTTCGTGCTCCCCGAAGGCTACGTCCGCCACCACCAGGCGACCGACGACGGCCAGCGCATTGAGGCAATCCTAATGTTTGATCCCGACTTCCATCCAAAGGACGTCCACAACCGGCCGATACCTCTGCCAAAAGACCTCGTCGTAACGCCGGAGCTGGCCCCGCTCAACTTCCCGATTCGTAAGATCGTGCTCCCTGCGCCGATCAAACAGGAAGGTACCGGACTCTGAAAATTTTGCCTGTATTAAAATATCCTGCTATTCGCATGCTGGCGGGCATCACCGCCAGCGCTGTCCTGTCGGGTCTGAACACCCGCGGCGGCTGGCCGCTGGGTTTCGTAGCCCTCGTGCCGTGGCTGCTCACGCTTGACGCGAAGGGGACAATTTCCAGCACGCTTCTCTCCGCTTACGCGATGTCGGTTGCCTTCACGGCGGCAGTATTTTACTGGTTCGGGACTGCCATCGGCAGCTATACGCAGGTCGGCGCTGCTACCGGACTGGCTGTACTGTTACTCGCCGCGCCGCTGTTCCAGCCGCAATTTTTCGCTTTCGCTCTGGTGCGGCGCCTGACTGCAGGCAGGTATGGTCCTGTGTTAGGCTCGCTTGCCGGAGTAGCAGCCTGGGTGGCAACAGAATGGTTTGTGCCAAAACTTTTCGACGACACATTGGGCCACTTGCTTTATCCATCGCGACTCCTGCGCCAGGCCGCCGATCTTGGCGGCGCGCCAGGACTTACGCTTCTTCTGCTTTTTTCAAATGAAGGTGTGGCGGCGGCGGTTTTACGCCGGGCTGACGGTCTGCGCGCAATAGCCAGACCGCTTGCGCTTGCCGCACTGCCTCCGCTGTTCCTTGCGATCTACGGCCTCTTCGTGCTCTCAGGCAGCAAAGAAACTGCCGGCAAGCCGCTGCGCATAGGATTGATTCAATCCAACATTGTGAACTACGAACTCCAGCGCAAAGAGAAGGGCACCTACGCTGTTGTCCGCGAAGTACTCGACACTCATTTTGCGATGACCTACGACGCCGTCGTGCGGCAGCGCGCGGACGCGGTGCTGTGGTCGGAGACTGTATACCCCACCACTTTCGGCAATGCCAGAAGTGAGGCTGGCGCCGAACTCGACCGTGAAATCCAGAGCATTATCAATTCCGCCGGGGTGCCTTTTGTGTTCGGCACGTACGATACTGACGCGGACGGCGAATACAATGCGGCTGCATTTGTCGAACCGGGCAAAGGCCTCCTGGGCTTCTACCGCAAGACGCGCCTCTTTCCGCTCACAGAGTACGTGCCCGCCTGGCTCGACGGACCTTTTTTTCGAAGCTGGCTGCCCTGGACCGGCACCTGGCGGCCGGGCAACGGCGCGCGCGTTTTCCCGCTGCGTCTGGCCGACGGCCGTGAAATACCGGTTCAGGCGTCAATCTGTCTGGACGACGTGGACAGCGGCCTGATCATCGACGGCGCCCGGCTGGGCGCGCTGGCAATCCTTACTATGTCCAACGATTCCTGGTTTACGGATTACCATCAGGGCGCGCAATTGCACCAGCAGGTCGCGGCGTTCCGCAGCATCGAAACACGTCTGCCCCAGTTCCGAGTCACCACAAACGGCTACAGCGGTGTGATCGATGCGACAGGCACAGTGATCGCCGGCTCGCGCATGGGCGAACAGACGCTCGTGATTGCGGAGCTTCCGGTGACTACACCTCCGCGCACACTCATGGTGGCATGGGGCGACTGGGTGGGGCGCGCCGGCTTTCTTTTCCTCATTCTTCTGGCCGGTATAGCGGCGATGGCGAAGTTTCCTTCGCTGCGCAGGCTTGGCGCGACAGAGACATCAGCATATGATATTTCAACGGATGTCCCCGCCGGCATTGCGGCGCTGCCGAACGGCGCCCGCATCACGGCGGGTCTCTTGCGTGTCTTCGCGCGATTGAGCCTGCTCTGTATGGGCGCGGCGATACTCTTCGGCGCATCCTTTCTGCAAAATACACTGGCCCAGATCCGCATCTTCACTGCTTTCTTCCTGTTCCCTGAGGCCGCCGCCTGGTGCGTGCTTTTCATTTTTTCCGCGCGAGCCTCAATAGAAAATGGCATGCTCGTGCTGACACGCCGCGCCCGGCGATTTGAAATCGCAGTTCGGGACATCGCAGCCGTGGAAATGTGGCTCGTGCCAATTCCCGGCTCCGGCGCCTCGCTGCGGCTGTCGTCAAATGAATACTGGAAGTTTGGTCTTGCGCTTGCGGATCCCGCTGCCCTGGCCCGGGCGCTGGCCGCAACCGGGGGAAATCCCGTCCAGGAGGAAAGCAAGGCCTCGCCTGCAAAGACATATGCGCGGGCCCGGCTGGCTGTACGGCGCGGACGTCTCGACCATCCTCTGGCAAAGTTCGTCCTGCTCTCCTTCGCCCTGGCGATTCCCGCGTTCATTCTTCACCAGAACATCGCCTACGGCAGCGCATTCGGCGAATACTACACATTCGGCCTGAAAGCTTATCTACTGGGCTTCGCGCTCTGGTGGGCCGCCTGGGGAATCGGCGTGGTTCTTGCCGCAGCGGCTCTGCGCACAGTAATTGAAGCCGGCACGATGCTGACGGCGCTGCTGCGACCGGGTCAGGCGGTCAACATCCGGAGCTGGCTGGAACGCATCGGACGCGCGGCGTTCTACATTGGTCTGCCGGCCTGGCTGCTCTTCAACATCTTCGCCGCCTGACTGTGAATGACGAGAGGCAGTCTGGAGATGGCCGCCTACCGCAGTCCGAGTTCTTTCAGCTTGTTGTAGAATGTTGTTCGCTTCATTCCGAGTAGTTTCGCCGTCTGCACTTTATTGCCCTTGGCTTTAGTCATTGCCGAAAGTATCAGTTTCCGCGAGTAATCCGCAAGAATTTTATCAAAAGATTCCGCGCTCTCTTCTTCAACGGGTGTATGTTTTTCCAGAGTCGTGCGGTGCGCTGAGAAAATCCGGATCCCAGGAGGGAGATCTTCAACCTGAAGCTCATCGTTCTTGCAATGCACGATGGCCTGAATGATACAGTTCTCCAGTTCGCGCACATTCCCCGGCCAGGAATACCGGCACAGCGTGGACAGAGCGGACTGTTCGACTGCGGTTTCGCGGCCCCTCAGCTCTCGCGAGTATTTCTCAAGAAAAAAACGCACCAGAGCTGGTATCTCGGCCCGACGATCCCGCAACGGCGGAAGAGCAATCTGAAAAACACTGATCCGGTAATAAAGATCTTCGCGGAACTTTCCTTCTTTTTGCATCTCAAGAAGACTCCGATTGGTTGCGAACAAAAACTGGCAGGATGCCTCCAGTTCGCTCTCGCCTCCGACTCTGACGAATTTTCGTTCCTGTAAAAGCCGCAGCATCTTGGGCTGAACGGACAGCGGCATTTCGCCGATTTCATCGAAAAAGAGAGTCCCCTCTTTCGCGCGCTCAATCAACCCGCTGTGCGCGCCCTGAGCGCTGGTGAAGGCTCCTCTGGCGTGCCCAAAGACTTCGCTCTCCCATAAATTTTCCGGAATGGCCGCGCAGTTCACGGCGAGAAAAGGCGCATTCGGTTTTCTGAAATGGTGCACAGCGCGCGCGATCAGCTCTTTGCCTGTGCCAGTCTCTCCTGTAACCAGAACGGGCTTGTTGGCCTGGGCGTATTTCTTTACCTTTTCATAAACATCTATCATGGACCGGCTGGAATAAAGAAATATTTTCTCATCGACCTCAACCTGGTAAGAATTGCTTCGTTCAATGACGTATTCAGAAAGCTTTTCAACACGCTCCTCAGCCTCTCCCTTCAGCTGAGATATTTCAGAAAAGAGCAGCTTGTTGCGAATCGCCTGCGTGATCGAATACTGAAAAGTCTTGATGAGAGAAATTTCCGCGTCGGAATAATCGACTTTGCTCCTTTTATCGCCCAGAAATATCATTCCCAGTATTTCCGATTCATGGGGAAGAGCGATCGCAATTCTGTAGCCCAGGGACGCGACTTTCTGAAATATTCTCTCCGTCGCTTTCAGACTGAAGAGATGCTTTTTTCCCTCGTCGGAAGACGGGTACAGTTTCAGCGTTGATATCCGCAGCACCGATCCGTAATTCTCGAAAAATTCAACGGAAAATCTTGTCCGCTGGTACAGCCGGCTGGTCCTCGATGTGGATTTCTGAATTTCATCCGGCAGTTCCTGGGTGAAATGCAGTTCGCCGAATTTATCCGGAACGATCGCGAAGGCGATTTCGCACTCAAAGAGAGTTTTCAGGACGTCCAGGATTCTCTCCAGAAGAACATTGATGCTGGCTCCCGGATCGATGGAAAGAAGTTCCTTTCTGAAATTTTCCAGACGATAAACGTTTCCCAGCAGCTCTTCGACCTGGCTGTGAACGAGCACAAATCTGCGGGTCAGCACCAGCGCGCCTCCCAGAATAAAAATGGGAAAGGCAAACCGCGCGATCATCGGCGTCGACACCCAGCCGCGGATGGCAAGGATGTCGTGAATGCCGCCCACCATCAGAGTCACCACGCCGGGTATCAGATAGAGAGCGCTTCTGTTTTTCCTGTAGAGTTCGCGGAAAATATAGAGAATATAGTACATCATAATCGGCATGACGCAGAATTGCCAGGTCGTAAGACACAGCGACGCTGCGCGGTACGGGCCGAATACTGTGACCGCTGTGAGGACAACACAGAACGGCAGGACAATCAAGCCAAGTCTGTCGTACTTCCCGCGAAAAAACTGAGAAAGGAAGAACGAAAAAACAGGAGAGATGAGGCCAGCAGGCTGAGTTCGAACCTGGTGCGCATATGAACCTGATTCCCAAACAGGACGTCACGGCTGCCCAGACGGAAAAACCAGTAGAAGCAGAGCAGAACGCAGAGGAGACCGAAGTAAAGATGGTAGATATCCTTCTTTCGCCGGCTCCACAGATAGAGATAGTACATTCCAACCAGTAGATATATACCGAGCAGCACGATGGAAATGATTTCGTTCTTGTAATGTTCTCGAAATACGGTTTCTGCATTCCCAATCCTCGGGTACTCGGTGGCGAAGATCGGATACGTACCATCCGTGTAAAGGACCAGATACAGATAGTTTTCGCCGCTCTTCAGCTGGACAGCTGTGGGGACAGTCTTCAGAAACGACATCATGGACGCCGTGCGGTAGGGTTCCACGCTGCCCATCTCGCCCGCCAGCTCGTCGTTTATATAAACGCGCGCAACGTCGGACAGAATGCCGGCGTCGACGGCCAGCTGATTTTTCTGCTGTGCCGAAAGCTCTCCAGGAAGACGCGATCGAAACACCAGCCAGCCGCGATAATTTTCAAATCCCTCGATTCTTCTTCCGTAAGAGGGCAGGCGAGTAGTCTTCCATGCCCCGGCCTGTGAATCGGAATGCAGCGCCGGAGTTCCAGGACGGAATTCCCATTCTTTCAATGTAAAAAGCTCCGGATTCCCGGAGCATCCGACATCAAAAAGGCAGGCACATACAAGAATCAGGACGCATTTCGACTTAGGCATGAAGTGGATCTTTTTGTTTTTTAGAATATACTGCGATTACACACCTATCGACGAAACCGGTCAACCCGAAAAATACCTGTATTCTTGACATAAGCATCCCATTGGCCGCTCGCAGACGAAGGAGGCAGCCCGCAGACAGAAGGAATGCCGCCGGCAGGGGCTTTTCGTCATAATGGAAGCGAAATCGTTCCGGAAATTACAGGAAAAATCAGCGTTGCGGTGGCATCGATGAGGAGAACCACAAGAAATATGAAAAAAATTGCGATTTATCGATTCATTCGGATACTCCTGGCCGTATTCTATATATTATATATTATTTATTTATAATCGAAAATGCCAGAAATCCAATACTCAGTATAATCAGCATGCCGTACGATGCAATATTTGAAAACAAAACTGCTTTGCGCAATATTTTGTTTTCAAGCTCTCTGTAGAATCTTTTAAGGACATAGTATTCAATAACAATAGAAATAAAAAAAGCGACGATCAAACTGATTATAAATGCAGCCGGTATAAGCCAGTAATATTGATTGTCCCAGGGGCAGAGCCAGGCGGCTTCCTCGATTACAGTAATGATGCTGTTTTGAATGGAATCAAATCCAGGGCCGCAGCTAAAATTGGTGGTTATCATTTCCAGTAAAAACAAGAATCCCCATGCCAGAGGGAATCCCGCCAGAGTTGAAACAAGATTGGCAATGCCGTTTGGAATAAATGATTTTTTATAGGGAGCATGTATCATCTTTGTAAAAACTGCGGTTTCAATAAGAATTACCGGCAAAAGCAAAACTATCATTGATGGATACGAGAGAAATATCATGGGAAGACCGGCGTCCGCATACGCAGCAGCGGGGAGAAAAAAAATGAGAATTGATCCCAATATCCACGGCTTTCTAAGCGATTCCATTTTTTCTACGCCTTCCTGATTTTTAATAATTTTACTATCGGGGGAAGAAAAACTATAAGCGCTGTCAGTAAATATCTTAGCATCCCGAAATCGCCTTTCGCCACGGGACCTGAGACAAGTAGAAATATCAATACGGCCCAGCCTGCCATCACGCCGCCCAGAACGGCATTGAGCGCAAAAGAATCGGCCTGAAATGAAGAAGGATTTCCGTCGATCGGCCATTTTAATAAATCAAAAATAAAAAGCCAGGGCAGGCTCCCTGCCTGGGTGCTTGCAGCCGCAGCAATCAGGCCGACAATGATAACTATCACGGATGCGATTTTAAGCCAGTTGATCCAGAAGTTTTTACTCATTTTTCGCCTCCTCTACAATCTCACAGGGCGGCGCCTCTTTCTTGTTCAAAATATTATTAAATCTAATTCTTTATGGAAATCTTTTTTTCCAGGCGGCAATTTTCTGCAGCATCTCTTTGCAGTTCAGCGCAAGATAATCGGTGGCGGACCTGGCATCGCTGAAAGCCTGCTGCTGCGAGCCGTTCAGCATTTTCATATTTTCGGATGTGATCGGTTTGAGCAGCGCCGCAAGTTTCATGGCGACCTCGACAACCTGTTTGTAAGCGTTTTCAAAGACTTCCTGAGTTTCCCAGCGTCGGATCAATTCCAGCTTGCCCTCGTCTCCCTCAATCTGTTCGACCTTATCGCGGCGAGCGTCAGTCAATCGCGCGGCGTAGTACCCCACGGAGCGCGGATACGAATACAACTCACGAAAGTAGTTCACCGCCTCCTCCGATTTCTGCCAGCAGGCGATATCAATATCCCGAACAATTTCAGAGAACTCCGCTTCCGAGTGATTATCGAAAAACCGAGATTTTTTAAGATTGTTTATTATTCCCTGGCTCCTCTCTTTTACCTTCTCAAGATCGAATGCGGTGTCTTCTAAAAATTTATTTTCAAAAAACGGCGCGGACATGGCCGCCGATTCGGCTTCCGCGCTCATCGATACGCTGCCGGAAAATTCATAATCATCCGGCGCGGATTCGGGAACCTGGTCATAAGTATCATCATGAGATTCTTCTTCATGAGTCGATGATGTGCTGCTTTTTTCACGGATTATCTGCTGGCGCTTCCGAATTGCTTCCTGGCGGCCTTTTACAATGTGAACAATTTCAATTTTCCGCGTTTTCGGATTGAACCGGGTGGCAAATCGATTACCGGCTCTGTCAATATAGCGCAGATTGATATCTCGAATGCTTATTCTGGCCACATCAAGGTCATCAACAGAATTTATTGGGATGTAATCCAAATCTATATCTCCTCAAATATAAATACTAAGCCGACTGTCCGCTTATCCCGTTAAGGAGTCGATCAATTTCAGTAGGGGAAAATAAATATTTTTTTTTACAAAATTCACATTTGACTTCAATCCGACCTTCCTGTTGCAGCAGATCTTTCAAGGAATCGGAGCCCATTGTGACAAGCATGCCCTCTACTTTTTCTTTATTACAGGTGCAGGACGCAAAAAAATGCCCGGTTGACAGAATGCGAGCGCTGCTGAAAAACAATCCGCCTCTGCGCATCGAGCCGCCGGATTGATCGTTCAGATCTTCCAGAAGTTGGGCCGGGCGTCTGGCATTGAGAAGATCCAGCAACGCATCGGTATCATCCGCATCGGCCTCCGGCAGGGCCTGAAACATATAACCGCAGAGATGATTTACTCCGCTGCTGTCCAATTCCGATTGAAATTTTATAAAACTCTGCACCTGGTCTGATTTACCCATGTATTCTTCAAGGTTCCGGTCAAGGGCGACATCGCGCATTTCGACGGTTGAAGAATACACACGGCCTTCATTTTCTTTCCATCTATGAATTCGCATGATCCCGCCTTTCTTTCCAGAGTGAAGGCTGCCGTCCCAGGATGCGTCCGGATTCGACGTGTGTGAACGGACATCGCCGTCATTGGAGGCAAATCCGATGATTCTTCCCGCAGGGCCTTCGCATTCGAGATGGAGACTGATCGTGCTCCGGGACTGTTTGACGGCGGCGGTTGAAAGAAAAAAACACCCGAGCATCACTTCGCCCATGAGAGCCGTCATCTGCGGCGACGCCTGATGCAGCTTTTCAGCCTCGCGGGCCGTGGTCCCGATATCGGCGAGCACAAATCGAAAATTCAACTCCGGCAGCACACCGGCCGCAAAAAAATTATTCTGGAGTCTCAGAGGTCTCATTACCATTGATTGCCCGGGTCCACCTGCAGCAGCGCTCGAAAAAAAGCGTCGTAGTGGTTTGTTATATTCCAGACGATAAAACCGCCTCCGCCTGCATCGTGCGACGCCTGTATCTGTTTACGCAGATAAGCATCGTATGTATGACTGCCGATGCTCATCGGAAAGCCCTGTATGTATGCCACAATTTTTGCTCTGCCGGCCGAGCGGTTCACGCAGTTCTGAGTTCCTTCGAGAATCGTGCGGTAAGGATCGTTGATTCGGTGCGGCTCATGATAGAAGTGCGAAGGATAGAGCATTGGATAGATGGTGTCCAGATGATTCGCAAAAATTTCTATTTTCTGACCGATCCAGTCGTCTCTATTGAACGCGATTCTCCCGAATATGTCCGCGCCGACCCGCAGCCCCAGAGGCCGAACACGATCGGTTGTCATTTTTAATATTCCTTCCAGCATGCGATATCTCTGCGCCAGAGATAAATTAACAATATTGGGATTGTCCGCAAAGCGAATATAATCGAGCTGAACCTCCATAAAACCGTTTCTGCCCGATTTTTCAGCGGTGTCCACAATAATCCCGATATGGGCCAGCGGAGGCGGATATGTTTTGAGCCCGCCTTCAAAAACTACAATCCTCGATACCAGATAAAATCCCGACTCTCTGGCGTACTTGATGAACTCGTCGGAGGGAAAGAGAGGCTGCACATCCACGACCAGGGTGTTGATGCCAGCCTGGACGGCTCTTTCAAGAATGGGCCTGTACATTCTCGGAGTTCGAACAGTTACATTATTTATATATATTCCTTTATAGAAATCCGGCGCCCGATACGCGTAACGCGTTCGCGGAGTCGGAGTCACTTCTGTTGGCAGATTCACGGCAGGAATATTGTTACGGGCCGCCGTGCCGGTAGTGCTTCTGGAGGCAACCGCAGGCATCGGTTCGGTCCGGCGAATTTCCTGTCGCGCTGCAGGCGGCGTTTCGCTCCGGCGGGTTTCCTGTCGCGCTGCAGGCGGCTCTGCCCTCTGCGCTGGACTGAGGTCGGCGGCGCGGCCAGTACTCAAAGGAGTAACCGGGTTTGGAATGACAACAGGATTCCTGGGCGAAGGCAAAGCGTGATTTGCCCCCGGCTGCGCGGCAGGCCGGTCGACGGGAATGACCCACAGACCGTTGGCATCCAAATTGTCAACCGGCAGACTACCCCGTGATTTCAGCAGCGACCTGTAAATACTTTCAAGGCCGGCGCGGTTCGAACGGGATACTGGTATTGGAGGCGATTGAGCCAGTATCTGCGCGCTCCCAGCGAGACATAAGATAACCGGGAATAATTTGTTGATTTTCTGATTTTTTATCATTAGTAAAGATACCAGGTATATTATCGGGCTGTAAACCGCCGTTGGAGTAGAGAATTCCGCAGACCCGATTTCAGGTAAAAAAGAATCCCGTCTGATTCAAAAAAAATTGCCCCAAACCGTTGTTTTTAACTCCTATTTAAGCTTATTGAGTTGTAGAAAGCTCGGAAAATGAATAATAAAACCACCATTGAAATAAAACTTCCCCGAACCCTGGCAGCCCTGCCCGGAATCATGATGTGCGAAAAAGAGAATTCTGCCTCCGAAAATATACATTTCAAATACATCTTTTTCAACGATCACACAGCGGCGATGTCCGACCTTCTGAAGGGCCGGGTCGATCTGCTTATGACAGGTTTCACAGAAGGTCTGAGGGCCTTTTTCGACGGAGCTCCCCTGCAGCATATGGCTGCTTTCAACTGGGGAATCTATGTTGTCGTCACCAGTGATCCAGCCATGAAAAGTCTTAGAGATCTGGCAGATCGTCGCGCCACGGTCCTGGTTCCCTCTGCGGGCAGTCCGGTGGATCTCCAATTCCGCTGCATCCTGAGAAAATCGGGATTTCGGGAATCCATCAAAATTGAACATGCCGCGCTGGCCGATACCTTCCGGCTGTTGAAAGAGAAGAGTGTGCTTGCGGCCGTTGTGCCGGAACCTCTCGCCTCCCAACTCGCCTCAAAGAACAATCTGCAGATTATGTCCCGACTGTCCGATCTGTGGGAGACAACAACCGGCGCGGACAGAAGGTCGCCGCAGGTTTCTCTTTTCGCAAAAAACAGTTTCGTGGAGAAGGATCCAGAAATCGCAGAATTGATCCTCCGCCGTCTGCGCGAAGCGACAAAATCATGCGCCCATCTGCCGGAAGAACAGCGCGGATATTTTTCTGAATTGTTCAACCTGAACGAAGTTACCTTCACATCGGCGATGAAAAATGTGATCTTTGAATTTCCGGATGCGTTCCATTCGGAGAAAATGATTTCGCAATATCTGCGGCAGATAAACGTATTTCCGGACATCGATCTGAGCGCGTTTCTTCACAGTGCAGACACGAAGACCGCTATCGGCTTATGATTCCGCCGGCCAGAATAAAGTCTGACATCTCATCCTGCTGCGAGGGAAAAAAAACAGCGCTCTGCCCCGGCGCAATGGAACGGACAGTGTCCAGAATTTCAACCTCCGCCTGATCTCCAATCCGGGCGCCGTTCCAGCTGGTCTCGGCGTTGAAACCTGTATAACGGATTATAGCGCGGGCGGGAGGCGATTTGTAGCGGATCTGAACGCGGCACTGCATTCCATCCTTTGCGTGGATAAAAGTCTGCTTTTCCAGAGCCTGGAAATTCATCTGCTCCACGCGGAAATGACGGTTTTCCGTCTGCTCCTCAACGCCCACAATCACATCGCCGTTCTCTTCGATTCGCAGAACAAAAAGCGGCCTCGGCCAGCTGATGCCCAGCCCCTTTCTCTGCCCGACTGTGAACTTTTCTTTACCGGCATGCTTTCCCAGTATCCGTCCCTCCGTGTCGCGGAAGAATCCGGGCGTGAACTCGACGCCGCGCTTCGACAGAAAATTTCTGTAATCATTGTCCGGTATAAAACATATTTCCTGGGATTCTTCTTTTTCCGCTACGGGAAGGTTGAATTTTCTGGCCAGGTCGCGGACCTCCGGCTTCTTCAATTCTCCCAGAGGAAAGAGTGTGTTCTCTATCGACTCCTGGTTGAGCCCGTACAGATAGTAGGCCTGATTCTTTTTTTCGTCAGCTCCGGCGCGGACAGCCCACCGTCCCTGCGAAGTTCTGTGCGTGCGGGCATAATGTCCCGTCGCGATTTTTTCGATTCCGAGAGAACGCGCTTTTTCAAACAGAGCGCCGAACTTCACAAACGTGTTGCATTCCACGCAGGGATTCGGCGTGCGGCCGGACTTGTAATCTTCCACAAAACGATCCATGACCCGGGTTTGAAAAACATTCTCCATGCGAATCACATAAAAAGGTATGCTCAGTTTCAAGCCAACATCGCGCGCGTCACGAATGTCTTCCGGACTGCAGCAGGATTTTTTTGTGGTGTCACAATCCGGCGCCTCGTACTCCCACACACGCAGATTCACGCCGATCACATCGTACCCCTGCTCCATCAACAGAAGCGCGCTCACAGCGCTGTCAACACCGCCGGACATCGCCACAATTATTTTTTCCCTGTTCATAGTTCAGCAGGCCGAGCGCACGATACAATATATCCATTTTCCGTAGAAACGACCAGATTCACCGTCCCAACCCGACCAGCAACAAACATTCCCCGGATTGAAAGGGTCCGATGCTCTGCCTCCGGCTTTATTCTATCATATCATGCCTCTGTGACAGCCTTGTGGTTGACAGATGAGGCCTTTCCTGCTAACAGGCACTGTTTGAACGTGCCCGGGATATTTCTTGCTGGTTTTCTTTTTCCCACCTCCAGAATAGTAACCACCCACGGGAACCTGTGAAGAAATCATTCAGATCAACGAAATTTCCTGGCCTTCCGCCGTCAAGTCGTGCGGATTAGTCTCACGAAA
>VFLI01000018.1 GCA_009885105.1 Spirochaetia bacterium
GCAACCTGCGAGACCTGCCATTCAACAGGAAAACAGGCCTTCTGGGAAGGCAGCCCCCACGAGGAACGTGGCGTAGGCTGTGGTTCGTGTCATAACGTTCACGGTGGACGCGATCAGAACCTGGCCCGGGAGTCCAAAACGGACATCTGCCTGCAATGCCATAAATTCATTGCATCGGATCTGAACCGTATGTCGCACCATCCAATTCGCGAAGGCAAAATCGAGTGTTCGGATTGCCACAATCCACACGGAACCATTGCGGATAAGATGATTTCGGCCAATACTGTGAACGAGAAGTGCTGGGAATGCCATGCTGAAAAGCGCGGACCGTTCCTCTTTGAGCACGCCCCTGTTTCAGAAGACTGCCAGAACTGTCACAGACCGCACGGCTCCAACAACGAGAGACTGCTGGTTCAGCGTCCTCCGCTGTTGTGCCAGAACTGCCATCAGAACTCGCGCCATCCAGGCACTGCTTATGCAGAAAGACTTGAATACAGCGAATTCTCAAGCTACAGTTCTATTTCCAGCAGGGGATTCGACAGCGGCTGTAACAATTGTCACAGCACCACGCACGGGTCCAATCATCCGTCTGGAAAATACTTCTTGCGTTGACAGGAGAAAAAACCATGAGAAGAAAACAATATCACAACAAACCATTGATAGTGGGTTTTGTGACAGCAATGCTCCTGGCATTTGCTCCTGTCACAGCCCAGCAAACACCAGCAGGCGGCCAGCCTGCGGGAACAGCGGAGCCGACTCCGGCTGCTGAAAGTTCCGGGACTTCATCCGGGTCTGTGGAAATCATCCAGGGCGGCCGGGATGTAGACCACCGGTCTGCCAAGTTTGAAGAATACCGGGACCTCTCCCCTGGAACCAGCGGCAATGCCAGCCTGGATTTCAGAAACAACCGCCAATTTGCCTCGGTGAGAGCCACAGCGATTGGACGTCAGGATACAAGACTTCGCGCAGAAGCAGGAGTTTCCGGCGCATTCCGAGTCAGCGGCGATTACAATAGAATCCCGCACCGGTTTGCTATGGATGCCAGAACTCCGTATGCAGGTATTGGATCGGGCAATCTGATTTTATCAGATACATTCCGTATCGGAATGGGCGCGGCAACACAGCCCTCCGGCAATCTGGCCGCCGCCAACAACAGACTGGCGGATCAAAATGCCAGGATGGAATACGCCATTGCGGGCGCGCCCACAACAGACCTGGGGCTTGTCCGGCAGCGGGGAAATGTAAAACTGGACGTTACGGCATTCAATCCGTTGACTTTCAGCATTTCCTGGGGACGGGAAGAGAGAAACGGAACAAGACCAATCGGCGCATCGCTGGGCGGTTTTACGAACATCGTAGAAATCCCGGAACCGATTTCCTATAAAACAGATGACATTCGCTTCAAGGCAGAGTATGTATCCAAGCATGTGTACTTTTCCGGCGACTATTATGCTTCGCTCTTTACGAATCATATACAGTCTCTGTCCTGGGACAATCCTTTCAGAACAACGGACAGCAGTCCTGCGGCGGCCCCGTCAATCACGGGCACCGGCGCGACTTCGCGATTCGTCAATGAAGGCGCGCGATTTGGCCGTATGGCTCTGGCCCCCAGCAACAAGTTTCAGAATCTCTCTGCAACTGTCCAGCTGCGGGAACTGCCTCTGAAAACAAGGATCAGCCTCACAGGCGGCGGCGGCTGGATGCGTCAGAATGAAGACCTTCTTCCAATGACCACAAACACAGCGATTCTCAATGCGGGAGCCGGCTACGGTTTGGTGCTGCCATTCGACAATACCAGCAAGTACATGCTGCCAAGACTGACAGCGGAACAGGCCGTCAACACGATTACCTTCAACGGTCTGTTGACTTCTGAACCAATACGCAACCTCCATCTGCGTGTGAAGTACAATGTTTATAAGTACATCAACAAAGGGGAAGAATTCGTAATGCCGGGCGGAAGGGTGAACTATGATTCCGCCTATTCTGGAGGAACCTGGTACAATGAATTGAGCAGCTACGCCAGAAAAAATCTGTCGGCGGATCTCAAGTACAATCTCCGGGAAGAAAAAACGATCATTGGCGTTGGTTACAACAACAACAATACGTTCCGGCATGAAAGGGAATCCGAGCACGTGCGTGAAGACATCTACCGCGGGTCGATTGACAACAAAATCGGCAAGTCGGTGACGATCCGAATGTCCGGACTGCATGCGAACCGGGGCGGTGACTATGAATTCTACGTTCCCGCAGAAAAAAGCCTGCTTTCCAATCCGGCTTTTTTCCTGGGAGCTGCACAGCCGGCCATGAATCCCATGACGCGAAAATATGATGAAGCCAATCGCAAGCGCGATGACGGCAGTCTGCTGGTGGTTTTTACGCCCAATGACAGGCTGACTCTGAGCGCTTCCGCCCTTGGCGGCCGGGATAAATTTCCGGATTCTGATTACGGACGCACGAGCAGCATGCGCAATGTCTTTACCGGTGATGCGGACTGGGCTTTTTCAGACCGTCTGCACCTTCTGGGATTTGCCGTTCAGGAAAAGACTCAGTACAAGATGAGAAGCCGTCAGTGGGCTCCCGGCTCGACTCTTGCCGGCGGGGGACTGGCACACTCGGTGGGCAATCCCTACGGATGGGATGTGCTGCCGTATTCCCTCAACGACTGGACGGGGGAGCAAACAGAAAGGACCAATACTTTTGGAGCGGGTTTTAGTTTCTGGATCATTCCAAGAAAACTGAATCTGGACATCACATACAAAGAAACCGTGAGCGACGGTACTATCAAGTACAACAGCCCGCTGGGTGACTACAATGTGTATGCTCTGGGAACCACGCTGGCTTATCAGACCAACTCGTTGGACACAAACAACTATATAATGGCCAATGAAACAAATGTCAATGACATGCACATGGAAACCTACCATGGAAAACTGAAGTATTCGCTTTCGGATGCTTTCACCTTCCTGGTTGGTCACATGTATGAAAGAATGCAGCTCAATGATATGCAGAACCGATATGTATCGCTGGTTCCCCGCAGTTCAGCGGGAGCCATGCAGGGTATCATGCTCATGGACACTCAGCCCAAGAGCTATATCGGAAACTACACGTATATGAAGCTTACATATAAATTCTAGACTCCATACTGTCCTCAAAGAGCCCGTTTCCGGTCCATGACCGTTGCGGGCTTTTTTTTGTTTAAACGAAGAGGGGATAAGCCACGAAAACTCACGAAAGACAAGTAAGTGGGAAGAGGGGATCAGCCACGAAAACCCACGAAAGACACGTAAGTGGGAAGAGGGGATCAGCCACGAAAACTCACGAAAGACACGAAAATGGGAAGAGGGGATCAGCCACGAAAACTCACGAAAGACACGTAAGTGGGAAGAGGGGATCA
>VFLI01000095.1 GCA_009885105.1 Spirochaetia bacterium
TTATGGCCGGCACCTCTTCCGGATCGCTTCCCTGCTTCCAGTGGCCCCGCAGCCCGACCTGTTTGTCGGGCGATATTTCCGGCTTCTTGCGCCGAAATCCCGTCGCGATCACAGTGACCCGGACTCTTTCACGCATGGTTTCATCTTTCACAAGGCCCAGAATGATGTTGGCGCGCGGATCGACCGGAGCGCTGATCATTTCATTGATTTCTTTCCATTCTGCCATGGAGAAATCTTCGCCGCCGCATACGTTGATGAGAACAGCCGTCGCTCCGTCGATGCTGGTGTCGTCGAGAAGAACGTTGTTGATCGCCTGGCTCACTGCGTCCTGAACCCGGTTTTCGCCAAAACCTTCTCCGGCGCCCATGATGGCATCGCCGGTTTCACCCATGATGGCGCGCACATCGGCGAAATCGACATTCACGATGCCGGCATAGTTGATGATGTCCGAGATGCCGCGAACCGCGTTCAGCAGAACCTCGTCGACCATGCTGAAGGCCGTCTCTACGGGAGTTGAGCGGTCGATTACTTTAAATATTGAATCATTTTTGATTGTGATCAGCGTATCCACGCGTTCCTTCAGAGCGGCAATGCCCTTCATCGCCAGCTCCATCCGGCGCCTGCCTTCCATCTGGAAGGGCAGCGTCACGACGCCGACTGTCAGTGCGCCCAGGCTTTTCGCAACTTCCGCAACAATAGGGGCGGCTCCCGTGCCTGTGCCGCCGCCCATGCCGGCCGTGATGAAAACCATGTCCGCGCCTTTCAGAATCTGCTCGATCCGGTCGCGGTCTTCCTGAGCTGCCTTTGTCCCTTTCTCCGGGTCGCCGCCGGCTCCCATGCCGCGCGTGGTCTTCTGACCGATCTGGATTTTTTCTTCCGCCGAAGATTTTTTCAAAACCTGTTCGTCCGTGTTCATGACGATGAATTCGACGCCGCCCATGTCCGCGTCGATCATGCGGTTGACGGCGTTCATGCCCCCGCCTCCGACTCCGATCACTTTGATTACGGTTGGGGAACTTTTATCTTCTTCCAGCTGCAGCATCGCTCACTCCTGATATTTTTTTATAAAAATATCTATTAAATATATTAATCTCTATAAGTTATCAACAATCCATTTTTTAATGCGGCTCATCATGCCTTCGCCCGCCTGTTCCGGCCGGTATGTCCGCTCTCCCATGCGCGAAGCGTAGAAAAGAAGACCGGCCGCCGTCGCAAATTCCGGCCCGCCCGCTCGCTCCGAAAATCCCGAAATTCCCTGTGGCATTCCGGGGCTGACCACCATGCCGAGAGTTTCTTCCGCAAGAGACACAGTTCCCTCGATCAAACTTCCGCCTCCAGTCAGCACAACGCCGCCTGAGAATTGCGATTTTTTTCCGCATCGCATGATTTCCGCGTCCACGTGTTCCAGTATTTCTTTCATGCGGGGCTCGATGATTTCCGCAATCGTCTGTCGAAGCACGCTCTTTGGCGGCCGCCCCGATATTCCAGGTATCTCAACTTTTTCCGTTGGATCGACGATGGAGACAAGAGAACAGCCGTGAGTTTTTTTTACCATTTCCGCCGTCTCGATCGGTATCTTCAAACCGATTGAAATATCCTGAGTCACATAAATGCCGCCCAGAGGCACAACGGAGGAAAAATACACGCCGCCGTCCAGGTATCCGATGATGTCCGCGACGCCGCCGCCGATATCCACAACGACAACACCCATATCCTTTTCAGCCGAACCCAGAACCGCCTCCGAGGAGGCCAGCGAACTCATCACGCAGCTGGAGATTTGCATCTGCGCGCCGGCCAGAGCTTTATTCAGATTTGTGATAGCCGTGACGCCGGCCGTCACAATATGAACTTCCGCTTCCAGACGAACTCCGGTCATGCCGATCGGATCGCGAATGCCGCCCTGATCATCCACGGTGAACTCGCGTGAAAGAACATGCAGTATTTCCTGATCCGCCGGTATGCGGATATTCTGGGCGCCTTCAATTACACGAAGCACGTCGGATTCTCTGACGACTCGGTCCCGGTTCGTCACGGCAACCACACCGCGCGAATTTTCGCCCTTGAGATGCTTGCCGGTGATGCTGATGACCGCTTCTTCTATCAGGAGCCCGGACATGAGCTGCGCTTCCTGGGCGGCCTGAGTGATGGACTGTATGGTTGCGTCAATATTGACAATGGACCCGGCCCTCACACCCCTTGAGGGCGCCGCTCCGACTCCAATGATCTGCATGCTGTCATTTGCATCCGGCCGGCCGATCAGCACACGGCAGACGGTGGAACCAATGTCGATTGCGCATAGTGCGTCCATCAGCGTTGCCCTGTTTGTTCACAAAAAAGCATTGCGTCCTGCCCGCCCAACCCGGCCGAAAACGGCCATCCATGGCCGATTCGACCGGGCGCTCCGGCATCCTGCCTTCGCTCTTGGACGGACATGCCGCAAACGCTTATTTCTGTGGACAATTCACTGCACCTATTCATTAAGAAGAAAAACTGCTGCTGCACAGCTATTATAGTTTCTCAGCTCAAGTATTATGTCTCATTGAGAAATGCAAGACTTTTTCAAATCCAGCATGGAGAAAAAGCTTATAAAACTGATTTGGGCAAGGAGAAGAACACTACACGGATATGTGGCAATATTCTTTTTGTCGGGGTCTATTGCAGTATTCACTCTTTCTTTTTATCAACACGTTCCAGAATCATCCGCATCAGCAGTTCATGATCCGACCAGCGTTGGTCTGCGCGTTCCCAGAATTTCCGGGATTCTTCCCAGTACCGCTTGCTTTCATCCAGGCTTCGGTGTTCCGCGAGCAGGGTCATATGCGCCAGTTCTGCCAGATGCTGTTCGCCCCGTTTCAATTCGTCTCCGAATTTTGACTTGTAGACGAAGGAGAATACGACCCCCACTATCAAAGCCATTACAGCGAGGGCGAGCACCCATATCATAAAATACTGTATTGGTATCATAAACTTGCGCCTCTGCCCTCAAAGGGTAGAAATACAATCCATCGTTGCGCGCTTTTTGGAAAAAGATAGCATTTTTTACCAAACAGACCACATGAATTTCACCATTCCTGGACCTCAGCTTGAGAATTGGTTGCAATTCTAAAGATTCATCCCCGATTGTCCACAATCCGATGAACGACAGCGAATACCTGGCACTGGAGGAGCTCGACTCATACCTGAAAGTCAAAGGGGATGAAGTCTACACCTACCTGAAGATCCAGTGCCGGGACGCCGATTTGGCGGCCGACCTGTCGCAGAGCGTTCTCATGAAATTCATAGAGCAGGTTGGAAAAGGTAAAATCAAAAGACAGTCCGCGGGCGGATATCTGATACAGATGGCCAAGAATGAATACCTTCAAACTTTTCGCGGGAAGAAGGTCGTTCCTCTTGACTGGGAAGTGTCCGACAATGTCGGAAAGAAAAAAATTGAAACAAACTCGCATGAGATACATATACTACTGATGGAGACCCTCGGCAGTCCGGCCATGCCGGATGAAGTGGCAGAGGTGCTGCGCTATCGTTTCCTTGACGATCTGGCTGGAAATGAGATCTGCGAAAAGACGGGGAAGTCGCGGACAACGGTGCATCGTTTGATGCAGAAGGGACTGACTGTTCTTCTGGATGTTTTCCATAAGAACGGATTTGATACTGCGGAGCTGTACTGAACAGCAACAATACAATGGACAGAGACGAACTTACAAAGAAACTTCTCGAATCAACGCCAGAGAACTGGCCTGCGTCGATGCAGGCTCTGCGGATGAAACGAGAGCCGCTTCCTGACAAAGTCCGATTGTCCGTCCAGGCCCACCTTACGCGCGCGATAGAGGAGAAAAAAACATCGATCTCCAATGTGAAGCCGTTTAGATCCAGAAAGACTTTTTTTGCCGTAACAGGATTTACAGCGGCTGCTGCGCTTATTGCTGTATGGTTCAATTTCATTTCAACCGGCACAGATCAGTTTGAAGATCTGCAGGGCGGAGTCGTTACGCAGGTCAAGGGCGATGTGAGCATCCTATCCAGAGAAGGAAAACTGAACAAGATATCATCGAATGTTCTTTATACAAGAATGGCTTTTCTGTTGCCCGGTGATCTTCTTTCCACGGAGGCGGAATCGTCCGCTGACATACAGTTCACGAGCGGACTTATGGCCCGAATCGGACCGGCTACGAGCATGAAAGTGGAAAAGTCAATGATCCTTTCGACAAAGGAATACATTAATATCAGCCTGGAATTGACGACAGGGAGCATTTTCCTACGATCTGAGAAACTCGGGCCCGGATCCAGAATTACAATTTCCACGCCGACAGCGATCGCATCGGTGCGCGGAACCGAATTTCTTGCGATCAATGAAGAAGGCCGGACCAGGATATCCGTTCAATCGGGATCGCTATTGATGAGCGATAGAGGCGGCAATCATTCGCTCATTGTAGAAGCGCAGAACACGGCGGAAGCGACCGATGAAGGCGAACTGAGTTTTCGACCGATCGATGAGAATGAAAAGAGAGCTCTGTCGGAAATGAGCGTAAATATTCCCAACATTTCAGATGATAATATGAAGATTATTCAAAAGCTGATCCGAGAAATTCCTGAGAACAAAATACTGCTGCAGCGTGCCGTTGATGAACAATTGCGTTTGAACTCTCCTTCTCAAAAACCGCAAAAAGCAATCGATGAAAAACTTCGTTTTGGATCTGAAGAAGAAATACAGCAGCACTACGGCAGTCTTCAGGAAGTCATTCTGAAAGACGGACGCCGGTATCGCGGTTACGTGCAGGAGAACGACGGCATCGTGTCCATTCACACACAGTTCGGTGTCATTCGCGCGCCGAAAACAGAGGTGGAGTCGGTCCAGTGATTCGATTTCTTGCCGCTGGCTCAGTCGTAGTATCAGTGATTTTTTCTGCGAATACGCTGTATGCAGACCGTGTCGTGTTAAAAAACGGCGGACATTTTGAAGATGTGAAAACCGTGCCGCAGGCCGGATACCAGTTCATCATTTTTCCGACCGGACATCTGCAGCGTGTCGAGAACAGTCAGATACTCAGCCTCGATATCATTCCCGTATCCTGGAAACAGGGTCCCGATCAGACAGAAATCAATCGTCTCGTCGCCGCTGCTGTAAAAACAGAAGTAGAAAAGCGGCTGGCAGAAGAAAATGAGAAAAGAGAGGCGCTTGAGAAAATCCAGAGACAGGAAGCCCGCGAAAAAACATTTGGCAGTCTCATGCGTGCCGTCGCCTTTCCCGGCTGGAGTCAGATATACCGGGGCGACAGGATGCGCGGGTATACGTATTTCGGAGTGATGGCATTCCTGAGTCTCAACTATATTATTTCTTATCAGAAATTTCGCAGGGCTCAAAACGATTACAACGATGTTCTCCTGCCCATTTCTATCGCAACCGTGGGACAGGCAGGTATTCTGGCCAGCATTCCAATATTTGAATCGCGAAGACAGGAGCTCAAACAGAGCGAAGGCCGCACGAATCAGATCGTCGCACTTCTTGGAGTTGTGTGGACGGTAAATCTAATCGATGCGCTCTATTTTGCCATCGACCCTATGGGAAAAAATGCATACAATCGGTCCTACAGTCCGCATATTGTCGCTCTGACAGACGGAAAATCAATACGATTGGGTATGGAGGCGCTGTTTTGAAATCAAGAAAAAACACAATTCGGGCCGCGGCGCTTGCGCTATTGCTCTTGCTCGGCGGCTGTGTGTATGCAAAATACGACAACATCATGGACAGCGCGACGGGCATACTGATCGGAATCAATGTGGGCGCCTGTCGTTTCAATCTGCCGTACCGGTTCAACAGCGGCTGTGTGTTCCGGTGAGGGATGGCGAGATTTGCCACGGAGTCACGGAGGACATGGAGATGAGGAGATGAGGAGAATATTAAAGATGGGGCGCTGAGGGCACTGCGAAACACGGCGGCGCGGGAGAAATAAAGATGAAAAAACAAATAAATTATCTATTAAATAAATTCCTGGGCGGTATGCTGTTCGCGGCCGGAATCGGCGCGACGGGAATTCTGGCGCTGAGTATCAGCCACACTTTCGGTCCGGGAGAGGTTCTGGATTCCAGCGTCATGAATGCAGCCTTCAAAGAAATCACGGATTCGCTCGATTACAATTCCACCGAGACAGCGACAAAGGCCAAGTGGATTGACGGAAAGACGATCTATCGCAAGGTGATTGATGTTGGCAGCCTGCCCAACACAACCGGAAAAGCCGTAGCGCACGGCATCAGCAGCATTGACACGCTTGTGAGTGTTTCCGGCAGCGCCAACCAGCCAGGTTTTGCCCATTACCCACTGCCATATGTTCATCCTACAACAGCACAATTGATCCAGGTCTATGTCGATGCAACCAATGTTCAGATAGGCACCGGCCAGGATTGGTCGGCCTGGACCGGGAAAATAGTCATTGAATACACGAAGTAATGCGTGCATACGCGAAAAACAAAGCCACCTGCTGACCCGTAGTGTTCGTAAAGAATTTTACCACAGAGGACACGGAGGTCACAGAGATGAATAAAATCAGGCTGAATTGCCATTCGAAGTGATTTTAAAATGGAAATCGCAAAACACTGTGTTGACCGATCCGTCGATTGTGCAATTCATAAATAGCATGTAAAGCAAAGCGCTCTTCCCCTCTCTGCCCCCTGTGAGCTCTGTGGTTCATGAATGATTCAGGCTAACGATCAACTTCCCAGAAACTTCGCGCCGTCAAGGGTCCATTCCGGGGCGCGATCGATCATTTCTTTGTCGAATGTTAGGACAGGGGCTCGATGAAGATAAGCGACGGCCAGGTAAAGCGAATCGGAGCCGGCCGGTTCAACAGGCTATATCGGTTCAACAGCGGCAGCGTGTTCCGGTGAGCGCCTCAGAGCCTGGTATGAAATAAAAAAAAATAACCCGGCCAAAAAAAACGCGCAACGATCCGCAAATCTTATACCCTTCTATAACAAAACCTGTTGACAGAATTGAATGGAGGATGAAACATATGGCAGTGCAAATACCGAAATTCCCGCATAAACTGGAAGATCTTCTCGGCCGGCCTGGCACAGACGAGTTCGTTGATTTTTTGAATCAGGCATTCCACAGCAGCAAGGAAGATGTCGTCCAGACAGTCGGCGACCGTTTCGAGCGACGGCTCGTTGAAGAAACCTCGAAACTCAGAATCGAGCTTAAAGAGGATATTGCCGGCATCAGGACTGAAATGATCGGCCTGAGAGCGGAGTTTAAAGAAAATATAGCCGATTTAAAAGCCGAACTGAAGGAAGATCTTTCCGCTGTGAAAACCGTGAATGCCGGTCTACAGACAGAGCTGAAAGGAGACATCTCCGGCCTGAGATCCGAAATGAAAAGCGACAATGCAGTTCTGCACAGAGACATTGCCGTTCAGACCCGCTGGATACTGGCTGTTTTTCTCGCAGCGGCGGTGCTCTATCCAATTCTCAATCAGCTTGTCCTGACATTTGTGCGATAGAATAGAAACAAGTTTGAATTATTTTATTATATTTTAATCAATACCTGGAAAGGAAACAGATATGAAATAAATTGCAGAACTATTAAAAATCAGCGCTATGCGGGAGACAGTCATCCGGAGTTTCATCGCGGGAGTTTTCTTCACGCTGGGAATTGGAACGACCGCTCTTCTTGCCGTGGTTCCCAACATTTTCAGTCCGGGAGAATCGCTCGATTCGACGAAAATGAACGCGAATTTCGCCGCGATCGATCCGCAGTTCAGCACGACGGAAATCGCCACGCACAAAAGATGGATCGATGGGAAAGTGATTTATCGAAAAGTAATTGATGTTGGCGCATTGCCGAATAACACTACCAATACCGTAGCCCATGGTATTACCGGTGTAGACAAGATACTTGAAATTTACGGATCAGCAACGAATGGAATCGCGACTCGTCCTCTGCCGTATCCTAGCAATGTAGCTTCAGATACGATCCTAATAAATACAGATACCACAGTCATTTCTATTACCACTGGCTTCAACTGGAGCGCCTATACCGGCAAGGTCGTGCTGGATTACGCCAAGAATTAGCCCTGCCAACTTCTTTAACCCAGTAACTTCGCGCCGTCAAGGGTCCATTCCGGGGCGCGATCGATCATTTCTTTGTCGAA
>VFLI01000062.1 GCA_009885105.1 Spirochaetia bacterium
GAGGTTCGGTTCGCGCCGGGTGTCCTGGCTCAACCGTCTCGGGGACTCGCGGATTGTTTCGCCAGGAGCCCGTCGCTCACTGTAGTGGAAATTGCAAGAGAAAGTTTGCCCCTCAAGTTACCAGATTGTTTTTGAATAAAACTTTCTGATATGTTCATCTTTTGAAACAATAGAACAATTTTCCATTTTCGCATGGGCGACAAGGACTCTGTCAACAGGATCCTGATGTTTCCATTTCAACGACACTGATTCTATCCAGATTTCAGGAGTAATGGAGAGAACCTTGATAAATTCAAGTCTTTTTATGCGGTTGAGCAGTTCTTCTGTCGTCATTCCAATGCTCAACTTTTGTTGCTTGACTTTAATTTCAATTTCGAAGAACGAAATCGAACTGATTAAAAGACCAGTTTTTTCGCCGCCGGAACAGGCAATGCCCGCCTTTTTTGAAAGATTCTTTGGTTCCAGAGCCCACCAGAGAAATGTGTGAGTATCCAGCAGGATCAAAAAGAATAGTCCTTCCGGAAGATTTCGGTAGATTCGAGGAGTTCTTTTTCTGGCAAATGGACTTTGCCCCGGACATCAGAGAAAAGCTCTGCTGCTGTGATCTTTTTATGTAGAGGAAGAACTTTCAATACAGGTACTCCGCGATCTGTCACAATCAGCTCTTCACCGGTGGATTCCACTCTTCTGAAATATTCCAGCATTCTGGATTTCAACAATCCTTTTGAGACTTTCATATAACTATATGACTATAGTCGTGCCTATAGTCAATCAATAAATTTGAATGTAGATTATAATAGCAATAAGACATTCAGAATTCTTTGAATACTCCTGCTTCAAATCCCTGGGATTGAGGGCCCGGAGTCCAGATTCACAACATCCAGTCCGTTTACATCGAAAATTTGGCTTTCCGTTTGGTCCACGACGGTGACAAACGCTCTGGAGCGTGCGCTCATCGCAGCAGAAGGTGGGGCTTAGGTTCGCGACGAGCGTCCTAGTTCGGGCGGACTCGAAGACTCGCCGGACTCGCTCTCCGGGAGCCCGTCGCTCACTGCAGCGGGAATTGCCGAGAGAAAGTCTCCGTCTATGCCCGGAGGGGGACTTGAACCCCCACACCTTTCGGCACAAGCACCTCAAGCTTGCGTGTCTACCAAATTCCACCATCCGGGCTGTTGAACATCAAAGATTTTGGTTCCCCCCCGGCCGAGCAACTACAATTCTGTCCTGTGACCGAACCTGCTAAAAACCTGATGATTTCAATCTCCGGAATTCGAGGCATAATTCCGGAAGGTCTGCACCCTGAAAATATTGCCGCCTTCACGACTGCTTTTGGGGCCATCACCGGGAAAAAAATCGTCATTGGAAACGATGCCCGCTCGACCGGGCCGATGCTCCGGCATCTGATTGTGGGAACTTTAACGGCTCAGGGCAAAGAAATTCTGGATATCGGTCTGGCGCCGACTCCGACTGTGAAGGCCGTAGTGAAACTTCGCAAGGCCGATGGCGGGATCGTAATATCCGCCAGCCACAATCCGCCGGAATGGAACGGACTCAAATTGATTCAGAGCGGCGGTTTCTTTTTCGACCGGGCTATGTTCGAAAAATTTTCCGAAGCGATGAGCCGCCGCGCGAATCCGGATAACTTCGGCGCCAGTAAAAAACTTGTGCCTTACAATAAAATGGGAAAAGTTATCACCGCGGACGGCACAAACGAACACATAAAATCGGTATTAAAAATAATTCCAAATCTAAAAGAAATACGCAGCCGAAAATACCGCATTGTCGTCGATGCTGTGGCCGGAGCGGGACGCGATGCCCTTCCGGCCCTGCTGGAAGAACTGGGCTGCCGCGTGATTCGCCTTTACTGCGATGAGATCGCTTCCGGTGAATTTCCAAGGCCGCCGGAGCCGACTCCTTCCGCTTTAAAAGAATTCGGGAAATTAATTAAAAAATCCAAAGCATCTGTCGGCTTTGCCCTGGATCCGGACGCCGACAGACTTGTGACCGGTTCGCCGGAAAAAGGAACGATTAATGAAGAATACACGCTGCCTCTTGCGTTGATGGGGCTTGCTCCTAAGCCCGGCCGGCATACAATGGTTGTGAATCTTTCCACGGCAAACTTGATCGACGTCATCGCGCCGATATACCGGGCGAAGGTTCTGCGTTCGCCCGTCGGGGAGGCGAATGTTGTTGAGATGATGAAAAGGCATCATTCTATTTTTGGCGGCGAAGGAAACGGCGGAGTGATTCATCCCGGTGTCGCTTCTTTCGGCCGCGACAGCCTGACTGGAGCCGCTTTGATTCTTTCCGCGATGGCGGCCGCGAAGGCCAGGAGTCTGGACGAACTTATGAAGCGGTTGCCGCCTCTATATATGAAAAAAACACGCCGCGAGATTTCAGGAAACCCCGCGGATCTTCTGGTAAAAATTCGCCAGACTTTCAAAATGGCCAGCGCCGATGAACGGGACGGCCTGCATCTGACATTTCCGGACAAATCCTGGCTTCACGTGCGCTCCAGCAACACGGAACCTATCATTCGCATTATCGCTCAGGCGAATTCGCCGGCGGATCTGAACCGGCTGCTGGAATCGGTCTGAATTCCTGATCGAGATTTTTTTGGAGGACACATGTCCTCTGACGACAGTTCAGTTCCGCTCCCTATCTGGGTTTTACCGGCTGACCGGTTCTCGCAGGCTGTGACGGTTGACCGGTTCTCGCAGGCTGTGACGGCTGACCGGTTCTCGCAGGCTGCGCCGGCTGACCGGCTCTTCCAGGCTGCGCTGGCTGACCGGTTCTCACAGGCTGTGCCGGCTGACCGGGCTGTATTGCCTGTGCCGGCGGGGCAGTCTCCTCTCCGCAATACACTTCAATGGATCGTGTTGTATAAATACCGCCGATTGTCGCATGTATCAAAGCATCCACAACATTTCTCCTGATGACAACTTTTGCCGGAACGTCGGAGCAAGTTGCTGTTTCCGGTTTGGAAAGCTCATAGATGCCCAGTGCCATGCTGGCATACCGACGTTCATTGTCCGGAAGTAATTTCAGCGGCGCCGGTTTCACAGTGTCAAAAACGATGGTGGTGGTCTGACAGCCGGAAAAAAGACAGCTCAGAAAAAGAACTGTGAGAATGCCCGCCAGTTTTAAGAGGGGATAGATATGTATTTGTTTCATTTGTTGATTGTTGGTAATATATAGCATCTTCATTTCCTTGCCGCTCACAGGCAGGTGAACCGTAACGTTCGCGGAGCATAAAAACCCAGCGTCAATTCTGTAAACAATTCGTCTCTCCACGTTGCGTATGAATAAACTTCAGAGACTCCCAGGGGACAGAAGGCCGACGTTTTGTATTCATATTTTGGATACATGCCCCAGACAATAAAATTCTGGCTGACCTCATGGACTTTTTCTGCAGCCGCCTTTCGCTTTGCGTAAAAATCTTCCTGGGCCGCCTGGCATCTTCGTTTCAGATCGGATTCCGAAAAGATCCCTGCCGGACGTTCGCATTCCTTAAAAACCGGATTGTCCTTGATATTGATTCGTGCATGTTGACAGGAGAACATCAGCAGTCCCAGAACAGCCGCTGTAACGGCAGAGGTCCCGGTCTTCATTATTTTTCCGAATTGGATTTTCTTTTCGTCCATGGTTATTACTGCTCCTGATGATAACTGCCAGTAACAGACGTTTCTGTCCGGCTATTCGTGATAAATTCCACCTCATCGGTTCCCTGCAGACTCACAAATAGATAGTAGGGAATATTCGCATTATTTTCCAGCGTCCGTTTGCCGACCGGCGCAAGATACAATTCCAGCATGTACGATTTTCCGTTCACAGGAATGCCGGAGAGGTCGCATCCTTCCGATGTTTCCGGCAGCCCGGAAAAATTGCAGGCAGTCATATCCTTTTTATCATCGTCGGAAAAAGCGCGCACCAGCAGGGTTTTTTCATCGCTGATCAAACGCGCGGACAGTCTGTGAGTCATTCGCGAGGAAGAGCCAAACCAGTAAAGAACGCTCTGACGGCCCGGCGTCAGTGCGTCGCGTATATCCGCCTGGTACAGAATTCTGGCGCTGGCCGGCACATTCATTTTATTGAAAGGGACCAGTGAAGCTCCGGCGGGAAGCCGGGGCGCACAACCGGTGATGACGATTGTTGCCAGAGCTGCCGCCATGCCCGTCGCAATTCTGCATCCAACGGTTCTCATTAACAATCCTGTTTTATCATCCGCATTCTTTTAGTCGACCTGACGGAACACCTTGATGGCAAAGTTGGTTTCGCCGACAGTCCCATTCCGGTCGCAGGCGCCCTGATCGGAGAAGTCAGACACACATCCAATAGTAATATAGAGATAGTACTTCCCGTTGTAAAGCACTTGCGCATTGGAAAGAATTTGTTTGTTCTTTAAACGTGACGCTGCCGATCCGCCGAAGCCGCTGTTGCCTACCTTTGTGAATGCGTCTCCATTCGTAGATCTGTAAACCTCCGCGCCGTCAGTATTATTGTCAAAGCCAACGTAGAGATAATTCTTGCTGACAGTCACCATCGAGATATCGGTGTTGTTGGCATTGCCCGTTTCAGCCGTATCTAAAATTTTATTCCAGTTTGTGGCTGTCGAGCATGTGCTGCTGCATCTCCACAACTCAGCTGTATTGTCTGTTTTATTCCTTGCCATGTACAGATGAGTTGTTGGCGTACTGTTTGTGAAAGGTACCATGAATGGTATACCTTTCTCACCCGGCCGAAGTTTATTGGTTGAAGGGATGCTCTGAGTGGTTCCTGAAAATGTTGTCGCTCCTCCCATGGTTGTCCCGTCCGTGAAAGCGTTTGTCCATGCCGTAGTTAAGATCGGAGGAATGGTTGCCGTGTAGGTCACACCGCCGTTATTCGCTGCATAAAGCCTATTCGTACCATCATTAAACTCTACAATAGTATCAATTCCAATATAGGTAGATCCATTGCCTGCGCTTCCTCCAATCGTAGGAAGTCGGTTTGCCGCATTTCCCGGTGCACTGATGATCTGGTTGGTCAGACCCGTGCATGGACTTGCAGCGTTCGTCAAACCTGTTAAATATCCTAATTTAGGGGCATTGGAAGAGGCCGCAAATCCAATGAATAGGCGTGTACCGTCACCGTATATCGTTTGCAAAGAAATTTCATTTCCTAATGTTATTGTGCTGATGTTGCAGTAGCTGAGGTTCAGTAAATCATCCTGGTCCTGTGTGAAGTAGAGCTCATTGAATCCTGCCCCTCCCTCATTATGAGCGCCAAACATCAGATAATCCTGGCCGCCCACGCGCGCCTTCACAAAGGAATCCACTCCATCCATTCTGTTCGTTGCCGGGCCATCCTGGCTGTACAGACGCACATTGCATCCGCCCGGTACGCCAGTGTCCGGAGCAACGCCGCTGTCTCCTTCCACATAATCTCCGGCATCATTGATTGTCGTGGTTGTGACGGCAGTGCCGATATTGTTTGTCGCGCTGGTGCAGTCCGTTACATAGAATTTGGCTGTGCCATTTGTGAATTTACTGAGGTCCGTGCCCGGAGTGAGCGTGTAGCGACGCGCCGTTCCCCCCGCGCTGGCAACTGTGCCCGGACGCAACAGATTCAATCCGAAACCCGTGAATGTGCCCGGAGCCTGAGCCGTGAGTATGCTCAGCGACACCAGAGTCGGATTGGAACCGTCGGCATCCAGTCGGACCACGCCGGTATTGTTGTCATTGGGTCCGAGCCAGATTTTCCCGCCGTGCTCAAAGGCAAAGGCAAAGCTCGAACCGTCAGAGAATGGATCGTTAAAAATCTCTCCATCGCCAATGTCGTCCACAATACCACCGAACCCGGCAAAGCTGGCAGTTCTGTTCAGCGCCAGACTGGAGATGGCAGTGGCGCAGTCCGATTCCTGCATTCCTGTCCCTACGACAGCCGTGTACTGGCCCACGCCCTGATTGGTCGAATGTGTAACCAGTATTTTATTTGAGTCATTTGCGGCGTCTCCGGAAATGCTGTCATAGCGTACAGCGCTGGTAACCGTGCCGAGTGCCGCTGAAAGTGAGTAGTTGGACGTAGTTGTCACAGTCGTAGTGCAGACATCTTTTGAGAGCATAACCAGAATCGTATTGAGCGACATTCCCACAGCGCCGGTCACTTTCAATGGGGCTGCGCCCTGGAAAGTGGCATACTTTGGATCCACAAGCGCGGAACCCTCGTCGAGATCGATAAGGTTTGCCGGGGTTGTCCCTTCCAGTTTGTATGTGCAATCTGAATCCTGTGCCGTCGTATCGAATGTATACACCGAATCCGATACTTTAATGCCGTTGCTGATTGTGTGTCCCGCACAGGTGCAGCCCCCTGAACCTTCGTTGGTGCAATTGTATGTGTAGTTTGTTGTTGTCGTGGCCGGAGCATTGCTCATCCCTTCGAACCTGTGAAGAAATCATTCAGATCAACGAAATTTCCTGGCCTTCCGCCGTCAAGTCGTGCGGATTAGTCTCACGAA
>VFLI01000017.1 GCA_009885105.1 Spirochaetia bacterium
CTGCGGATTGACGCCCTCTCGCTGTGCGATCTGCGCTACCGAACTCTGGCCGGCCACCAGCTCCATTACGATCTTTTCTCTAAAATCCTTGGTGAATCGATTTCTGTGAATCATTTGCCAAATCTCCTGCCCCCTCAGGATTTTACATTCCAGTTTTTGGGGGTCAGGTCAGGAACATCAATCTGGGGATTCCTATCTCTCAAATCAGTGTTGGAATGGATCATACCACTGTGTTGCTTAACAACGGTGATGTGCGGACTTGGCTACGGTAACACAAACGTCATCGGCGACAATGAAACCCCCGCCTCCGCCGGCGACAACGACGTGGCATTCTTCGAGAAAATCGTGAAAGAAATCCAGCTCGCGTACCACCGCCTCTGGGATCATTGGTTCGGGTCCTGAAATATATCGACCGGGCGACTCACTTCTTCTGGAGCCTGCTCTGTGTCGTTATACAAAAGGATCCCAGACACGCACAAATCCGCAGCGTGAAAAATCTTTCACATTAACGGTGGCAAAATCTGTCACTCCATGCATTTGAAGAGAGAGGGCAAGCCGCAGATCATAGATACGACGTCGCGCAAATCCTGACTTTCCCGCGGCAGCCCAGAGTCGATCGTGAAGGTTCCGGCTGTTTTCGGAAAAACCGACAAGCCGCCAGCGCGGGTGCTCCCTGAATTTCTGAATGTTACGCTCCGCTTTTGCCGCAGATAGAGGTCTGCGCACCAGCGCCGGATTTCTCAGGCCCGTATAATATTCGACCAGCACGAATTCCGACAGGACAACATCGTCTCGTTCTGAAAGCGAAAATAAAAATTCATAAGCCGCGGCATGCCTGGGACTGTCCGCTATAAAAGCATAAAGAAGAATATTGGAATCAAAAGATATCAATCTTTTACGCCCTCGGCGTCATCCAGCAGGATCTGCCGCACTTTCGCATGAGAAAGATTTTTCCAGCCAAGTTTCTCGCTTTCAGGCAGTGTCCACTTTCGTCGCGCGGGTTTTGGGGCAGCGTACACAGAAAGCACATATTCAAGACCACGGCGAGCCAGCTCCGCCAGAGATATTTCATGCTCACGGGCCAGCTCCCGCGCTTTTTTATATAGTTCATCCGGGAGCTGTATCTGGGTTCGGATCATGCCAACAATATAATGTGACATCATTATGATGTCACGCAAATTTTACAACGGCCGGAAGATTTTTTGTCTTGAAGAAAAATCAGGGACTGCCTTATTAAGCATTATATGAAATGGAAAGAGGCCTGCATATTCAGCGGAAGTATTAAAGGCGGAACATGTATATGAATAACACTACGATTCAAAAGGTTCTGGATGAGATTCGAGACCGCCTTGTTGTGGAATTTCAACCATCAGCGATTTATGTTTTTGGATCCCAGGTGTGGGGTTTGCCAGACATCGATAGCGATATTGATATCCTTGTTATCGTACCCGAAACTGATGAGGATTCAGTGAAGAGGGCCACCCGCGGATACTCGGCCCTGTCGGGTATCAGAAAACCTGTTGACATCATAGTCCGATCGCAAAAAGAAATGGATTTTGGAAAACGAGTCTATGCATCATTAGAATGCAAAATTCTGGAGAAGGGCGAACGGATCTATGGATGAAGCGCTCTTACAGGCAGTTCGCAACTGGCTTCTCACGGCCAAAGCAGATCTGGAATCTGCGGAAAAACTGGCTGAACCACCAAATCCAATTCTGGAAACGGCCGTGTATCACTGCCAACAGTCCGCCGAAAAAGCAATAAAAGGATTTCTTACATTAAAAGCTCAGAGATTTTAAAAAATATCTTGCCCACGGACAAAGGCTTACCCCATTTGCAACCGAATTTCGCTATCCACCGAGCGCTTCATCCTACTACTATCCCAGTGAAGAAACATTCAGGAATGCCCTGGCTGATGCAAAGTCAATATACGATTTTGTTACTCAAAAAATTCCACGGGAGTGTAAACCTAAAATGTTTCCCACGCGTGAGAAACATCTTGAATAGACATTTTTCCGGAAAAAAGAATCCTCCTTCTATGGAAAGGGCTTTTTGTTTCAGTTAAAAAAATATCTTGCCAGGGCCGCTCCCTTCCTATGGAGCCTGCTCTGCGTCGTCCTAATCGCGCCGCTTTCGTATCTGGCCGACTATCTGCCGGACCGCGACGCGTACGCGCATATAAAAATCGCGCAGCTAATCATGCAGCAGGGCTGGCAGTGGACTCTGCCCTGGATGGATCATTCCATCATGGCTGTGCGGTATGTGGACTATCACATTCTCTACCAGCTGCTGCATATTCCATTTCTTCTGGTGATGAGCCCGGAAGACGCGGTGAAAGCGGCAAATATGGCGGCAATGCTTTTCGCCTCGACATCTCTTCTGGCGCTCATTCGCGCTCAAGGAGGGCGGCGCCTCTGGTTCTGGGCCATCCTGTTCTTTTTCGCTTCGCCGATTTTTACGGGCCGGATGCTCTTTGCCCGGGGCTGGCCGCTTTTTCTGGGACTGATGTTTTTATTTATAGGATTTGTCCACAAGAGGCGCGCGATTCCCGCGTTTGTAACGGCGCTAATCAGTGTGTACACATATCCTGGTTTTCCAATTCTTGTCGCCTTCGCGGGAATCTATGCTGTGGCCTGCGCCGTACAGAAAGATTTTACGGCGATAAAACCGGCTGCGATGGGAATTTTGGGCATTGCCGCAGGTGTAATGTTTCATCCTGCGTTTCCGTACCAGTTTGCCGGCTACTGGTATGAAATCGGCGGGCGATTCTTTCATCCGGCAGGACTTGAGAAAACGGCAGAATGGCAGATTCCGGCGACGGAAGTCGCGCTGGTTGGCATGGGTGTATGCCTGTCTCTGCTGGCAGCGGCGCTGCTTGTTGGGACGAACCGCACGACACTGGGCATATCGCTTCTGCTTCTGTCTCTGGCTTTGATCGCCGCTCTTTTTTCGTCCGTGCGGGCCATTGAATATCTGCATCCGGTTCTTGTGCTTACACTGGCGATTCAGAACTGGCGCTTGCCGCCCAGGTGGCAGTTCGCGTCCGCTGCCGCAATAGCGCTGGGTGTGCTTCTCTGGGGCGGCAGCCAGACCTATATGCGGACGCGGCCTTTTGTGGAGCAGATGAATCCAGCCGAAGCTTTTGACGCTGCCCGATATCTGGAAAAGCACACGCCCCGGGATTCTGTCGTGATGCTGTCCTGGGACGAGTTTCCGTATTTCTTTTACACCAATGTCCACAATCGATATCTCAACGGACTCAATCCCATCTATTCTTTCGCGCGCGATCCAGAAAGACACGGGCTTGTCCGCTCATTTTTCGAGGGGAATGCCGTTAATGCGCATCTGATCCCGCATGCGCTGGGAATCGAGTATGCGGTGCTGAAAATATACCCGTCGCACAAAACGATCATCGAAACTCTGTTTCGAACCGTTCGTGAGAATCCAACTCCGACCCGCCGAGTCGAAGAACTCTACCGCAATCAGGGCTATGTGATCTTCCGCTTTCCAAAAATCCCCGCAAAATGATTATTTTTCTTGCCGGGAGACATAATCCAATTTTTTTTACAAAAATCCCCGTAGAATGTCACAGGACCCGGTTATAATTAAGCATAAATCAATGCGAGCCAACAGCCGCTTTTGGAGCAATCAATGAAAAAACAGAACATCACTTGCCCGGCCTGCCGGCACGAATTCATTCTGACCGACGCCATCCAGAACGACATCGAGAATGATTTCAGGAAAAAATTTGAAATAGAAAAAGCAGAATTCTATGAAAAAGAGACGGCCGCTCTGGAGAAAAAAGCGCGGGAAAAGGAAGCGGAGAAATTCTCTCTGGAAATGACGGCCATGAAAGAAACAATCCTTGACAAAGAAAAACTGCTGGAAGAATCCCGGGCCGCGCAGCTCTCTCTCTTGAAGCGCGAACGCGAGCTGGAAGAAAAACAGAAAAACCTCGAGCTGTCCGTGGAAGCGCAGAGAAAGAAAATTCAGGAAGAAGCGGAAATCAAAGCCGCCGAATCAAACCGTATGAAATTCGCAGACCAGGAAAAGGTTATGTCCGACATGCGCAAACAGATTGAGGAACTCAAAAGAAAATCGGAGACAAATTCCGCGGAGCTTCAGGGATCGGTTCAGGAAATCGAAATCGCCTCTCAGCTGCAGTCCATGTTTCCCGGAGACACAGTGGAACGCGTGGGCAAAGGAAAGACGGGCGGGGATGTTCTTCTGACCGTGTTTACAGCTTCCCGCCAGGAGGCCGGCCGCATACTTGTAGAATCAAAACGGACAAAAACCTGGGGCGGGGAATGGATAGAAAAAACTAAGGACGATATGAGAAATGCGCAGTGCGAGTTCGGCATCATCGTCAGCGAAACTCTTCCCAGAGATATGAAGCATGCCGGTTTTGTGGACGGTGTGTGGGTGACGGATTTCACCGTATTTCCCGTCATCGCCTCGACGCTGCGCGCGAATCTTGTGCAGCTGCATCAGGCGCGCAGCGCTCTGTCCGGCAAGGATCAGAAAATGGAGCTGCTGTACAGCTATCTGTCGTCGCTTCCTTTCCGTCAGAAAATGACGAACATCGCGGAAAAATTCGCGTCGATGATGGAAAATCACAACAAAGAGAAGCGCGCCATGCAGCTGATCTGGGCCAGACGTGAAAAAGAAATTACGACTGTCATGGAATTGACTGCGTCGATGTACGGGGATCTTCAGGGTTTGATGGGAAGCGCTCTGCCGGAGCTGGAAATTCTCAGTCTGCCGGCCGGTTAAGGCCCCTAAACAAATAGAAACAGGGCGCGCTGGATGATCTCCGCCTCGATGTCCGCCATCATGAGAAAGAGAAGATCGTCATCATGGTACGCGACCAGAGCCGGACGGAACCTTTTGTACCGGGAAATCAGATGTTCCTGGGCGTGGATGTCCTCATCCGGAACAATATCGACATAAAAGTCTTTGAGTTTTCTGAAGGGTCTTCTGACGGCAAAGCGGATTATGTCATTTCTACTGGCCCAGTCCAGCTCTCGCAGTACGGTTTCGTGGCTCTTTGTGGAAGCCAGCCAGAATATGAGTTTGTCACCCGACAGAAGATAAAGTCCGTGCACCGGACCGGTTCTGAGCAGCTGCAGTGTGTCTTCATAGGAATTTGTCATGAATGGGCCGCTCTCAGTGAATATTGCCAGTCCTGGTTGTCAAATCAATTGAATTTCCGTTTTTGCGGCAAAAAATATGCAATCTCTTAAAGAGTATCGGCAGTTTTGGGAGGCTTGCCGGCGGAGGGGTACAGGATTTTATTGACGCTGAATCGAGCTCAATGAAGAATTCAGCAGAAAAGAAACAGAAACCCAGAGCAAATTCTGGGATTCCCGCGCCCCGGGCCCGGCTCAATTTTCATGATTTTGAACCGCCTCGACTGCTCCGGAATCCCTTTTTTCAGTCCTTTCTGGCATCCTTTTCTCTGCCGGGTAAGCATGAAGTCGAGAGACAGTCAAAAGAGGTTCTTCTCGATGCCGGCAAGAATGTCCGTCTTCTCGGCCGACATGCCATTTCACCGGTCAGTCGAGGATTGCTGATTCTGGTGCACGGATGGCTGGGCGGCAGTGAATCGGCGTACGTGCGGCGGGCAGCGCAGTATTTTTACAGCAGAGGCTTTGATATTTTTCGGATAAATTTGCGCGACCACGGAGGAACGCACTTTCTGAATGAAGGCGCATTCAACGGAAGCCTCCTGGTTGAGACGCATGAGGCAGTCATCCGGGCGGCGCGCCTGGCCCAAAAAAAACCGGTTTATCTCGCAGGCTTTTCTCTGGGCGGTAATTTTGTGCTGAGAATGGCGCTGCGACATTCCACAACTGATCGAAAGATTCCAGGACTCAAGCATACGGTGGCCGTCAGTCCCGCTGTCGATCCGATGAAGGCAACGCTTCTCATGGACCGGTCGTTTATCATGCGCCGGTACTTTCTGAAAAAATGGATGCACGATCTGCAGCTGAAACGGGCGGCCTTTCCCGATAAATACAGTCTTGAGAATCTGAATGCTTCATCCGTAATGGAGCTGACTGATAAAATCATCCCACGATACACAGAGTTTCCTGATGCGAACACCTATTTCCGGAGCTACACTCTGAGCAATAAGCAGCTTTCGCGTCTTAAGAATCCGACCACGATTCTCACATCGGCCGATGATCCGATTATCGATCCGGGCGATATTGCGAACCTGGGAGAACACCGTTATCTGTCCATCAGCGTTCAAAAATACGGCGGGCACAACGGATTTATGCAGTCGCTGCTCCTTGACCCGTGGTATCACGGAGTGATGGAAAAAATACTGAACCGCTGACTGATCCAATCTTACAATTCATCAACCCAGCGTGCTATCACGTCCGGATTCAATTCCAGAATATGAGCGATGGAAATCAAAGTATAACCCCGGCTGAGAAGTCGGAGGGCTATTTCTTTCAATTTCTCTTTATTTTCATTACGGATCATAGAGAACTCCTTTCTGGTTTATGAATCGGACGGTACATGCAAAAAGTTGCTACAATTATGATTAGTATATGTGGAAATTCCTGCAAGCACTTTTTTTTATTTTTTCTGTCGATGGGCGTCTGCCGGGATAAAATCTGGCATACTATGGCCCGACAGCTCCCTCTCAATGTTCCCGATATCGGCGCTGCGGATAAAATAGAACTGATCTCCTGGAATGTTAAATCCGGGGACGGGGTTCATGCAAATCAGGAACTCTGCGAGCTGGTTACGGAAAAAGCGGCCTTTCCTCTGGAATGCCCTTTTGAGGGGAGGATACTATCACTACAAAAAAAAGCCGGGGAGTTTGTAAAAGTCGGGGAAACCCTGGCGATCCTTGAAGTCGCGGAGTAAGAGATTTAACCACAGAGTGCCTGGAGGAAGGAGAAGATTTAGCCACGAAATTACACGAAAACCACGTAATAAAGAGTAAAAGATTCACCGTTATGGACCGGGCGATGTGGCGGATATTTCCCCATTTTGTGTTCTTTCGTGAAATTTCGTGGCTAAAAAATCTTACTTTCATTCCTGGCCCAGGGCCTTGACGCGGGGATCGTACGGTTTCAGGTATTCCAGAGCGGCCATAGTATTTTTTGCCTCTCCGATTTTGTTCAGTTTCTTTTGAACTTTCACCAGATTGTACAGCGCGGATGGATTGTCGCTGCGCAGACTGAGCGACTTGCGCAGTTCCTGTTCCGCCCGTTCGTAGTAGCCGCGCTTGAAAAGGCAGTGAGCCAGAATCGTATAGCCGTTGTGGTCGTAGGGCTTGAGTTCAATGAACCGGGTCAGCGTTTCTTCCGCTTCATCGTACCGGCCGTTCATGGCCAGATATTTTCCAAGCAGATACAGAGCTTCCGGGTGCCTGTGGAAAATGCCGATGGCCGTTCTCAGAGTTTCGCAGGCCTCCGCCAGTTTTTTCCTTCTGTACAGGCGGCGCGCTTTGAGCATGAGCGCATTGAATTCACGTTTCTGTTCGCTGACCATCAGGGCTACGATCGTGAGATCGTCGTGCATTTCCGTTCCCAGAATGAATTCCCTGTGCCGGGCAAGAACGTGCGAAATTGATTCCTGCACGTCCAGGCCTTTCGTCTCGGCAATCGCCTGAGCGATTCTGCCTTCACCGAACTGCTCGCCTTTTGTGTTGATCGATTCGTTCAGGCCGTCTGTGAAAATAAAAAGTTTGTCTCCCGGCTCCAGGTACGTCTGCTGATTCATGTACAGTTCGCCGGCGTCCGGAAACATGCCGATCAGTGTTCCGCTGCCCTTCAGTCTTTCAACCTCTCCGGTGGAAGCTCGGTAAAGGAGCGGCGAAGGCACCGCAGCAATGCTGTACACGACTTTGTAGTCCGCGTCGATGATCATGTAAAAAGCCGTCAGATATCCTTCCCGCTTCACAAAACTGAGCAGGTCGAGATTGACGTTGCTGAAAACATCCGACGGCATATGAACCTTGTGCATGTTGAAGGAAAGCTTGGCGATCGCCGAAATCAGAGCCGCGGGAACTCCGTGTCCGGAAACGTCGCAGACGAGCAGGGCCAGGCGGTTCCCCGGCAGCGGAAAAAAATCGTAGAGGTCGCCGGACACCTCCTGTAAAGGCGAATACTGCGTCCAGAACTGCAGGCCCTCCCAGTCGGGTATGCGCGAGGGAATCATGCCGGCCTGAATGTTGGCCGCCATGTATAGTTCTTTTTTATTCGCGCGAATCTGCTTCTCCAGCTCGTTGTTGGCCAGGTTCAGATATTCCACGGCCGTCACCAGTTCCCGCTTGTCCTGTAAAAGCTGCGAGGAGCGCGCCAGTACCTGACGCACAAACTGTCTCTGCGCGTCGACGCGCTGGTCCTGATTGGTACCGGCGGACAGTTCCCGCGAAAGGTTGTCCGTGGCCACTCGAAAAATATTCCGGGATTGGCTCCATTTTGTCCGGGGATCCGGCTCGATGGGCCACTGCGAAGCGTCGAGCACCGATTCGGCAAGATAGAGATCGCTCATTTCCGTGCGGATGAATTCCATGAGCCCGCCGATCATTCCCTGAATGAAAAGAAGATCAATCGCGGAAGGCTTGCTGCCCAGCCGGTATTCCACATGGAGCGAAAAAGTATTGGGCGTGTCGTCCATCTCGATGTAGGTGTACAGGTTTGTCAGAAAGAGAGATATGAAAGAAGGCAGACCCGCGATCACGTTTTCTGCGGTGCGCATCCACGGATTGGCGGGAAGTATGTGAACGAGCACCGGCATCAGGCACTCTTTACCGACTGACAGGAAGCCTTCCCAGTAGTTGAATTTTTCACTCAGACGCTGGATGATAAAATGTTCGACATCGATCGGAATCCAGACCGAGCTGTCGAGCAGCCGGCAGATTTCCTGGTGCTCTCTGGGAAGTTCCTTGAGAGATTCCTGGACGGTTTCCTTGGTGGCTTTGTTCTCACTCAGGTGCTGTATGAAGTATTTCAGCCGAACGGCATTTACATCAAGAGTGCGGGAATTGCCCGTCGTGGCTGTGGAAACTTCCATAGTTTACGCTATTGTATCCAGGAGGTGTTTTTTATGACAATCAAATACTGATGTGATTTCCACGGTTCCTTTCATATTTTAAGTAAATCTCACTGCCCACAAAATCGAGCGTGTCCAGGCGCCATTTTTTCAAATCAAAGCTGTCCATCGCTCCGATTCCGTCCACAATCGCCGGCAGGTCTCTCTGTCCGATTATATGCGGAACCACAGTCAGAAACAGGCTGTCCACAAGATCGGCCTGGAAGAAGGAATAGTTCAGCCTCGGCCCTCCCTCCAGAAGCGCCGTATTATGTCCCATTGCGCCCAGTCTTTCAAGGATACTTTCTGGAAGCATTTCTGAATCGTCGAGAAACACCAGATCGGCGGCGGCGCCCAGAGCATCCAGATCGGCGCTCACTTTCTCGGAAAGGCGTTTCGTGAGAAAAACGAGCGGCCTGCGAATCGTCTGTCGGAAGATTTTGCGGTCCACGGGCGGCAGAGTCCGGCATATCATAACGGGCAGAGGAGGCCTGCCGGACGCGTGTTTGGGAATCACGTCCGGATCGTCGTTGATGATGGAATTTTTTCCCACAATCAGAACATCGTTTGCGATGCGAAGAACGTCCATGCGCCTGCGGTCTTCGCTGCCGGTGAGCCCGCGCCAGGTGCCGTCGGGACGCATGACCTTGCCGTCCAGCGTCATGGCCATGTTGACGGAGAGGTGGATGCGGGGGGATTGCAGAGGATGCAGATGGGAACCTCGTAGTTTAATATTCGATCTTGCCTGTCAATGCGGGATTCGCAGTTTCGCGCCGCCGATCGTGGAATCAGGCTGCGGGTAAAGGTCCTGAGGCTACAAGTTTTTTTCGGCGCGGGTCGACAGTGAGTGATAGGCCCTCCAGAGAGCGTGCTCCGAGCAATAGAAGATTACCTTTTTCCCCGAAAACGACTTCGTCCACAGTAAACGATGCTCCGACCCGAATGATCCCAAAACCTACCGATCTTGCTATTTTCACGCCGTTTGTCATGATAAATTCCAGATCTTTTTTTTCCCGCTGGATACCAATTTTTTCGAGTGTTGCGGAGGGAATCCAGGTATATTCGCTGCCAGTATCAACAAGGACACGGCTTACGGTCGCCGCTTTTGACCGGTCAGTGACATTTTCAATTTTGCAGCCTGTGTAAAAAGAACCCATAGAGAAAAGATGCCTCTGGTTTCCCAAAATGTCAATAGAAAATACAGAATCTGCGAGAAGAAGAATATAAAAAATCGCTCATTTGGCGGATCGAAAGGAACTGGATGGTCGTGTGAATATATTTGTCTGCGACCGTGAGAATAACACAATCCGCTTATTGCAACAGTGGTATAGATACGGCGAAACTTATTACTTTAGCCGCTTCGCCCAATGGCCGGGTTCTCGATAATGATTTCGAATCGCAATAATATAAATTTCCTCATCATTAAAATCATATACTATGCCATAAGGGAAACGGTCAAAATTGTAACAACGATACGGGTCGAACTTGATTTGATAACCAGCAGGGAAAGTTTCAATAGCACGAACACCTTTCAGGAATTTTTCTAAGAATTCTCTGCCCAATCCTTTGCGTCGCTGTTCGTAATACAAAACTGCATCTGCGAGATCATCCTTCGCCTGCGTGTCAAGTCTTACTTGCCTCATCCATCCTCATGCGTAACTCGCCAACCGCTTCCTCAATATTCTGGGACTTTGATACTTTGAGAACGCGCGCTTGATGTCGTCGATGAATTTCATCGCTCCATAGACGCTCCAGACGTTCTTGATCTGCGGGAGCCAGTTCTTCATGAAGCGCGTAAATCAGTATCTCCTGTTCCTCCGGAGGCAACTGTTTTGCCGCCGCCTCGATTTCTTCAAGACTCATGGACATATTTCATTGAATTGTTTCCGTTTTAGAATGTCAAGCTAAAAATACTTAGAAATGGGGGCTTAATTATTGAGATGTAATTTCAATAAAATATGAAAAGCAGAAAATGCCAGCCCAATAATATTTTTTTTGGTTGCCGTATGATTGCCTTACAAATATCACACGTTCCTGTGATTGATATTTTACAGAAATATTATATAAAGATTGACAGAAAATCGGCTTTCTATAACGATCCTTCTCAAATTGAGAGGGCTATGAAAAAATCCTATCCTATCCTATCTAAGATAAGTTTATTTTTATTTACAACAATCTTTCTCTTCAACGGCCGGGCTGTTTTCGCAGATGAAACGAGCAAAAAAAATATCATCGTGGATGTGGAAACCTCCAGGGATATTTCTGAAACAGCCAGAAGATCCTTACGCACCGCAGTAGAGACAGCCATTCAGGACACCGGCCGGTTCCAGATTATCGACAATGATCGAATCGCCGATTTACTGAAAGAACTGGCTCTCGCCCAATCCGGATTGACGGAAGAAAGAGAAATCAAACTGCTCAAGACTGCAGACGCTTTTATCTATGTCCATATAAAAGTTGAAATCGGCGACGATCCCATGGTGGAACTGACGTACGTCGATCATGACAGGAAAAAATACACGGGCACGGGACGATTCCTGCGCGATGAGTACGGCGATGCAAGCGAAGACGCCATGGAAATGATCATCGCGCAGATCGACGGCAGGGCCGTTACCAGCCGCGGACGTTTTTCCTGGAAGCATGGGGGATCCGCGCTCTTAAGATCGGCCCTTCTGCCAGGCTGGGGTCAAATATACAACGGATCGGACAGGAAGGGATACGCCATTATGGGCGGCGCGGTGTTTTTCGGCCTGTACGCCTTCATGAATAAAAACCAGTATAATACCGCGCAGAACGATTACAACAGCGCATCGATGATGGGATTTTTAGGCTCTCCGGGTTCTTCCAGTTTTACCGCCATGGCCCTGTTCTCGAAAATCAGAGCTGATGGGGCGAAATCTCGGATGGACGGCGCCGCGCAAAATTTCAATATTGCTTCGTTGATTCTGGCAGGACTGTATGTTTATAATATTTTCGATGCGGGCTACAGCGCGGCAAGTGCTCTGCCTCCTGCGCCGGCGCAGCAGACCACGCTGCATCAAGCGAGTCTCGCCATGACAGGCGAAGCGTATCTGATTGAGAGAAAAACATGGCTGTCCTACAGCTGGAGCTTTTAATATGAAAACTTATAAAAAAATAATAATTACAATGTCTTTTGTATCGACTCTGTTCCTCACATCGTGCAAACTGATTGGCCCGGACGACATAGGTTTTGCGGAGCTGAATCTTCTTACAGCGATCAGCCCGCCTGATATAATTGTCACGACAATCGCCGGGTCAGGATTGGTTGGCAGCACGGACGCGACGGGAAGCGCTGCGTCATTCAACGATCCCGAAGGGTTGTGTTTGGACGGAAGCGGAAATATCTACGTCACTGATACGACAGGTTGCAGGATTCGCCGTATCACGCCTGCAGGTGTAGTTACAACCTTTGCGGGTTCTGGGACTCCAGGGAACCTGAACGCCAACGGGACAGCGGCACAATTCAATCTTCCACTGGGTTGTGCGCTTGATTCTGTCGGGAATCTGTATATTTCTGATTATAACAGCCGCAAAATTCGGATAATCAATACCCGGGGCGATGTGACCGATTTTGCTGGATCCGGAGTTTCCGGGAATTTTGATGCGACCGGTACTGCGGCGACATTTCAGAACCCTTCCGACATAGCAACAGACTCGGCCGGCAACTTTTATGTGCCCGATGGCACCGGTAACAGGATTCGCAAAATAACCGCCGCGGGTGTTGTTACGACACTGGCAGGTTCGGGAGCAGCGGCATTCGCCGATGGAACAGGGGCTTCGGCAAGTTTCGATCAACTGGGCGGCATAGCGATCGATCCAGCCGGTAACATTTATGCCGCTGATTCCTTAAACAGAAGAATTCGAAAAATTACTCCGGCCGGTGTGGTCACAACCGTCGCCGGAACGGGAAGCGCTGGAAGTACCGACGGACCCGGTACAACAGCGACTTTTACATTGCCGCTGGGCATTGCCCTGGATTCGAATGGAAACCTGTACGTAAACGACACAAATGCTCAAAAACTTCGAAAGATCGATCCCGGCGGCTTTGTCACGACAATCGCCGGGTCGGGTGTCATGGGGTCCACCGATGGAAAAGGAACCGCCGCGCTTCTGGGTGGTCCGTACGATCTGGCGATAGACTCCAGCGGAAATTTATATTCGGCGGACCACAGCACACACAAGATTCGCAAAATTACTTTCCGGTATTTGTTTAGATAATTTGGTTTAAGATCTCTTGGTCGATCCGTCGCAGTTTCGCGCCGCCGATCGTGGAATCAGGCTGCGGGTAAAGGTCCTGAGGCTACAAGTTTTTTTCGGCGCGGGTC
>VFLI01000077.1 GCA_009885105.1 Spirochaetia bacterium
CTGTAGATTTTTGATTTTTCACACAGCGCCTCTTTTTGGCTGAATTTTTGTTGAATGTGGTTATTTAACGCAAATTCCGCCGGGGAGGCCGCTGTACAGTTTTATTTTCATGAATAATTCAGGCTAATGTCCTCTCCGTCAATCCACCTTCGGGTAGAATACTGGATCGTAATCAGGCGGTGACGATTCATTTTAATGAGACCATGGATGCCAACGGCGTAACCTTCGGTGGCCCTATGGGTCCGGAAGTATCTGCCGATTATATCTTCACCCGCGATCCCGATACGCTCATCTTCAATGACACATTGACGTTCCGGCCCGCAAGTGAATGGACACCAGGCTCAAAAAGCCTTACAATCGATCTCAATGATGACAGTGGAAATCCAACAAATTTGATACTTTCATGGTATGTATTCGCTCCGGGTCAACCGGTAACGCCGGATTTTGCTGCTTCCGGGCCATACGGCGCCGGGGGATGTTTGGATGGACTCAACTGTGGTCAGCGCTGGTTTCTGCCTTTTGCCCTTCAATTTTCCGGAACGGGAGGCGTTCCGCCCTATACTTGGTCGACCGGAAGCGCAACCACCGCACCGCCCCCGTTGCCTTTTCCTCAGTTGTCATGGAGCACAAGTCCGCCTGCATATGACGTCGGACTTTTCCAGTTTACCGGGACATTTACAGGCGGACCAACATTCTGTTTTCTTTGTTCGTTCTATTTTAATGTTTGCGTGGCAGATTCGCTGGGAACGCGAACGTGCCATGATTTTCAATTTCATTCGGGACTGTGAGGCAAATCTATGTTTAGATACGTTACAATTATAATTCTTTCAGGTATTACAACAGTTATGGGTTTTGTGGTGTTGATTGCTGAGAGTGCGGTCGCTCAAGGAATGACCTCACAGAGCTGCATTATGGCAGGTCGCAACAGGCCTAATGAGAACGCAATGGGCTATGGCTGTGCGGAGGCCAGTGGGCAATCGAACGAAGACCTTTGCGCGTCATACATGGCGCGAGTTCCGGACAACAGACTGGCACGATATGTTACATCTGCACAGAGCTGTTCATCGCTCGGATTTAACGGAGATTCGCAGGCAACAAACGATGGCAAAATGTACTACTGTATGATGGTTCAACCTCTGGGAAATTTTCATACCTGCAGTCCCCAGACCATCCAAACGCTGCGTTCGATTATAGGGTTCTAAATGAAGATGAAAGGCGTGACACCAGTCTGGAGGAAAACCTGAAACTGAAACTGCTCCAATTCGTCGTAGTCACAGCGCTACTGGGATGGATTGGCGTGGGTTGTGTACTGATTGATAATCTTGGTCTTGGTGCGGGTCGAATCAAGGGCTCAGAAGCCAAGGCGCAGATTAACGATGCAGTACTAAACGCAGCAGTATTGTATGCCGTCGTTACGCAGCCCCCCAATCTGCTGGGTATCTATGTGCTTGGCGGCTTACTGGATCAAATTATAACGCAAGCTGTAGCCGGAATCGATAACGGGAAATACTATAAGCAAAAGGATGTGGATGCTTGTGTGCGGAATATCCTTTCGCTTTTCATGTTAACAGATGGTTTCATTGCTTTTGCCCTTACTTGCGATATGCCTGAGGATCCTCTGATCCTGTAGCTGCCACTCATAGGGGGTTGGAAGTACCTCCGCGGTTAATAAATTATTCGGGCTAACGGGGCCGGGGTTCAGGGAGATCCTAAAGTGAATTAAGTAATTCAATTCATTACTGTACACCTGTCCTCCACGAAAATACATCCGGAACATAATCTTTGCGGATTATGTCATATTGGAGGCCACGCAGGAGTGAAGTGACGTATATGTTTGCATCGTTTCGCATCAAAACC
>VFLI01000092.1 GCA_009885105.1 Spirochaetia bacterium
GGATTATTTGGAAATATTTAAGATAATTTCGTCCTTGCGCTGGCTTCCGCCGGGGAGGCCGGTTCATGAATAGATCGGGTTAGGAGGTATTTCATCAGGCGGAAGAACATCCTCACCTATTAAAAGGCCATTGCGGCCCAAAAAGCAATTAGTGCTGCATGCTTTCTTATTTCCACCAATATCATAGTGATAGCCACATGTCACGGAAAGCAGGTCAAATTCCCATCGACAATTGCAGGGCGGCGGAAAGCACGATTCGCGAACGGCTTTACCCTTCCAACAATTTGGAAGACACCCTGTTCCAAGAACAACCTGCTCGCAAAACGGATCACACTCCGCAGTGTTATTGAAAAAATGACAATTGATGTACCGTCCGACGCAGTACCAATTCGCAAGCCATTCAAGGAATCCTCCCCCACCTCCACCACATCGTGTTGACGCGGTTGACAGAAAAAATACATACAACATGCCAACAGCGAGAGCACTGATCCCACTGCCAGCCAATAGTGCATTACGTGCATACCTTAACATGCTCTCCTCCTACAACTTGAAAGGAGTGTCTTGATTTCTGCGCACAAGATTATTGCCTATGGCGCAGCCTCCAAACATCCCTACCGCATCATATTCCCGAGTGACAGACTTGTTCTGGCCCAACAATTGACTTTCATTTACATTCCTGCCGTTTCAGCTCGTACATCACACATGCGATAATGGCGTAGTCTGTCACTATCAATGTAGACCCCAATACAATCGGGGTGATTGCATTCAGGCAGATTCCTGCGGCGTTTTCACGTTCTGTTTCACAGCGTTCGCGTGCGCTGGTCATCCAAGATGTATTGTTTCCACATGCGGACGTCATGGTCATTCCAAACACAACAAGTAAGATTCCCAACCAGGCTCTACTCCAGCTGCACATTGCCCAACGCCTCCTTAAGAATTGGTTTTACATCAGGATGCAGAAAGATATTCTGACCCAAGGGAAACGTTGATGGATTCAAATCATCAACGGCGCTAAAAATTGGAATCAGTTCCGAGGGAAGGATTCGTAATATTTCGGTTTGATCAAATGGAAGTTCTGAAAAAACGGAAATCGCTTTTCGGTTTTTGGTATGCACCATCCCAAACGCCGGGTACGAAACAATCGTGTCGGCATCGCCTATGCGCCAGTACGGAAGCGGAACCTGGGGATGGAATCCAAGCCAGGCAAGATTCAGCTTGTCGTCAATAGTAACGATTCTTTCATAGTCTCTGGAAACAGCGTGCAAGACACCGCCCATTCCTGCGGCCAATCCATCCAGAGTAAGAGGGGACGACAGCTGACCGTCAGACATAGTAACCTGGATGGCGGTTGTTTGTGCGTGCTTGACAAACCTGAAACGCACGGTGTGATTTCCGGGATTTTGTCTTTTACACGCCTGCCAGGCACGTTTCTGAAAGTCGCAGGTCAATCCGGGCTTGTCCGCTGTACGCTGGCATGCGCGCCAGTTATTCCATTCTAAGTAACACTTTCCCCCTTTGTTTTCAAAGGAGGTGACCCCTTGCCTCTCGGTATGAATTATAGAAACGATATTTTCGTTCGTGTAAATAAATGAAGGGTCAGGAGGAAATTCCGGAAGGGGCAACGCAGCGACTTCGCCGGAGTCCAGATCAATACTTAAGAATTGATTCGATGTCGTTAAGGCAAGAAAACCATTCTCTTCTAGGGCACTTACGTTTATGACAGGCCCGGTGACGGATGAACATGAACTCGTTTTTACAATGGCAGAACCATCGAAGCTATGACATAATATAACCATTCCATCCTCACGCACAATGGCGATTTTTCCTGAAGGAGAGACGGAAATCGTACGCGCATTCTTGGTTTCAATGCCAGAATAGGCGCCAAGCCCGCGAAGCCCCAAACTAAAGAATATCAGCCCCTGTTTTCCATCAAGAATAAACTGGTTATAATCACGTGATGTCTGTTCCACTTTCTCAAGAGAACGAATCAATTTCACAACGGAGATGTCTGTTATTTCTCTTAACTCGGGAAAAACCCTCTTCCTGTGATAAAAACGACCAAAAAGATCAAAAGTGTCGAGATTATTCTGATATGCATATTCCAAGCCCCCTGAAGATGTCGAGGTACTGTTGTTATTAGACCCGGAGAGTAAGGATTGAAGGGTTGCCAAATCTGTTGAAAGTGCCCCCGCCGAATTCTGGCCTTGATTGCCACACGACAACGCAACGCTCAAGCAGAAAAGAAAAAGAGTCAGCTTCGGAAATGAAGAAAAACCTTTCATTCGATCCTCCATCAAAGAAGTCAATAAAAGCCATGGGAGAATTAGGCGATACTTTTTTTTGAATTTGTGAAAAAAAATCGTGTATAATTATGTGGGCAAGTCGGCGGTCGATGCGCTATTCTTGCGCAGATCTGTTCAATCACAAGAGTTATTCTGATGAGCAGGATTCATTTCCATCCGTTTTTTTACGATTCCGGCATGGTACATGCAGTGAAGGGCGCCGAACATGATCATTTCCCGGACCGGTATTCGGCCCAGAAGAGGAAGCGGCAGGCGAATTTGATCCAGTTCCGGAGCGCTCCTGTTAGAGATCTCCCTGGCAGTCGCTTCGCCTATCGCGGACCATCGATGTATCAGCCTGTTTTTTTTGAGAGCGGAATTGTCCTCCACGAAAATACATCCGGAACATAATCTTTGCGGATTATGTCATATTGGAGGCCACGCAGGAGTGAAGTGACGTATATGTTTGCATCGTTTCGCATCAAAACC
>VFLI01000084.1 GCA_009885105.1 Spirochaetia bacterium
AGCGCGCCGCACCGCGCTTCGGACACATTGCTTCGGGCTTGACAGCCCTCGCAACGTCGCATAAACTTGTCGTTGACCGAAATTGCCGCCGGGCAGGTAACGTATGAGTTGCGCGGACCTCGTGTCCGCGCTGAATGCACCAATTTAGCAATGAAACGTACACAAAGACTCAAAGATTCTCTGAGAATACTATCATTGAATCCAGAGCTTCAATTGAAATATCTGGATGAACATTCTACCTGCCCCATGGTCATAGTCGATGAGCTGGCGTTAGACTACGATGCCATAGCGGCGGCGGCCGGAGACATGTTGTTTTGCGAGGAAGTGACTCAACGGCAACATGATTTTGTTAAAGAACTTAACGAATATCTGGGAAAGATGAGTGGCCCAGAAAAATCTCATCTCTGGACAAAGGGGGCCCTTAAAAATTCTCCCGAATGGGAAGAAGTTAGGAAAATAGCACAACAATGCCTGGCAGAATTGTAGATTTCCGCAAATGTGGGGACCTTTGTCGCCGGGTTTACACTATACCGCATGACGGCGGCGGGCCGGCTTAGCCGGTTTTCGCACGTTGATCAATGAATCGATGCGGTCGGCAATCCACATTTTGACGAGTGCCTGGCGTGCTACTCCACGTCTCGTTGACTCTTTGTCAAGGGCATTCAGCATCCAGACAGGAAAGTCAACATTCACGCGGACTGTGGTTGCATCTACATCAAAGTAATCCAGCACGCTCTGACCGGAATCAAAACGCTCTTCAAGATTCTCTTTCGTTGTTTTTTCTGCTTTTTTCATACTCTACCTTCTCCTCCCCTCTGGACCGCCTTACTGAGATTAACCGCACCGTGCCTTTTCTTTCTGTAATGATCGCAGTCCAGTATTTTGACTTGATGTGGCCAATCACCAGCTTTCGCGGCTCATCCTTTTGCCTCGACGGAATTTCCACAATCGGCCGTAGCCACAGGTCTTGTGCTGTCTTAAAATCAATTCCATGTTTGACCTTGTTCGCCTTGCTTTTGTTTTCATCATACTCAAACTTCACGGTATATTACATATACCTTTTCTATACCATCCATGTCAAGGATTTAATGCTCTTTTCATTGTTCTTGTCCTGACACCAAAGTATCCCATGAGTCGTCCCTCCCACGCCGTCCTGGCTTATGCCTTGAAATTTGGGCGGCAACATTCGGTCAACTTCCGGATTACTGCTCCGCTCCTCGCCCGAAACGGGCTCCGGTGCTCGGCCACTTGCGCTTCCGCTTCGCTCGTGCGGACGCGCTCAGAGGTTGGTGGATTTGGATTGAGCGCACCGCATCGCGCTTCGGACACATTGCTTCGGGCTTGACAGCCCTCGCAACGTCGCATAACCTTGCCGTTATACGCCATATGCCAGGAGAGGATACATATTCGAATATGTATTGACATGCATATTACAATGCTTATCTTGGTTTAATGCCGCCGCGCTTTGAGTGGGATGAGGCCAAGAATGCTGAAAATATCAGAAAACACGGGGTGTCGTTTAATACGGCAATCCTCGCCTTTTCTGATAAACATCGGGTCATAGCTCGTGACAAACACCATTCAATTCCCAGCGAAGAGCGCTTCTTTTGTTTTGGTATCGTAGACAGCCGGATCCTTACCGTCCGTTTTACAATCCGAAGAAAAAAGATCCGTATTTTCGGGGCTGGATACTGGCGTCAGGGGAAACTAAAATATGAAAAAGAAACCTCGATATAAAACCGCTCCTCCAGAAATAGCTGCGGCAATAGAGGCAGCCGAGGTCATTCCAGACTTTCTTCCTCCTCCCGAGGACCTTATTCCAAAGGAGCATAATGTTCGCATTACCATTGCCCTGCACAAGAAAAGTATTGATTTTTTTAGAACCAAAGCGCGGCGGCTTGGTGTGCCGTATCAAACAATGATCAAACGTGTACTTGATCTTTATGTAGATCATTACGGGATAAAGACAAAGAGGAAAAAATCCTGGCCAACGGGCGCATAACTTCCGGATTACTGCTCCGCTCCTCGGCGAAACGCCTCCGGTGCTCGGTCCTTGCGCTTCCGCCGGGCGCTTGACATCCATGTCGCGCCCGACACACGACCATCCATGGTCGTAGTCGCTTCGCTCGTGCGGACGCGCTCAAATGTTGGTGGATTTGGATTGAGCGCCGGACCGCACCGCGCTTCGGGCACATTGCTTCGGGCTTGACAGCCCTCGCAACGTCAGTAATCCTCAACCGTTATCTGACTTTCCGGCCCCCGCCAGTTCTCTCAGACTTGGCAGGTTCATTATAGGATCTGATTGAGCTCGAGTTCTGGGAAAATGCTCTTTACCTTGATCAGGGTGCGCAGTTCCGGATTTGCCGTCCGGCCGGATTCCAGCCTCTGGTAGCTGTACACATTCTTGAAGCCCAAACGTCTTGATACTTCCGTCTGCGTCATGTGGTGCCGGGTTCTTGAACGCCTCAGCAGGAACGCCAAACCCACCCCGGGATCAACGGGTACGCGCTCAATACCGCGGCCTTTCACACTGCGTTTCGGCAGCGGAAACACCGCTTTCGAATCCCATGATTCATCCAAATACAAGTTCAGCGCCTCTTGCATGTTCGCTCCAAGCTCATCCTTGCTGTCTGCCTGCGTCTGGCATCCTTCCAGCTCTACGCATTCGGCCCAATATCCCGCGCCTTCCTTGTGAACTCTGAAATGATAGTACATTGCTTAATCCTTCCCTTCCAAGCGTTTGCGCAGCTTCTGCTCCAGCCCCTTCTTCAGTTCCCGGTGCAACGGAATCGTTTCCCTTTGCGTTCCCTTGCCCATTTGCACATGGCTTCCTTTCTGCCGGAGGATAGCCCACCCGGAAGCCTCGAACAGCTTCACCATTGCCTTTCCGCTGACGGGCATTACCAAATATATTTGGTATTCCCGAACTTTCAAGCACAAATCACGGAGCGGGGGCCGGAACGATCAGATAACTTCCGGCTAACCGCATCGTCGCGCCTGCCGGCGCTCCTCGGGTCTGCGCCTTCTCGCTCCGCTCGTCCGGATGCCCGCCGCCTCGCGGCAGAAAATATGGCGGGCACCGGAACAGGCTTGACCAAAGCCTCCCTACGGTCGGCCTTCGGTTAGCCTCTCCGTTAGCCGACATTTTTCGGGGCGGGGCGGGGTTGGTAATAGTTTTCTTATTATTATTGCTTGACGATAATATCGTGATATAATATTATTGTTTCGTGATAGCTTCCTTTGCTTCCAAGGAGACCGCGAAAATCTGGAATCAGGAACATTCTAAGCACTACCCGCCTTCTATTCAGCGCCGGGCGCTTATGAAGCTTTTTATGATCCATTGGGCTACCGATCTCAATGATCTTCTGATTCCTCCATCTAATAACCTAGAGGTTCTGAAAGGAGAGCGGCGGGGTCAGTATAGCATCCGTGTTAATAAACAATGGCGCATCTGCTTTCGCTGGAACAAAGGAAAAGCATATGATGTCGAGATAGCAGACTAGCATTGAGGTTAATTATATGAAAACTATACCCAATATTCATCCGGGAGAAATACTTCAGGAAGATTTTCTGGAACCCCTCGGTCTCTCTGCCTATCGCCTGGCAAAGGAGACTGGCCTGTCTCCTACACGCATTGGCCAGATCATTCACGGGAAGCGCTCCATTACCGCCGAAACGGCCCTGCGGCTTTCTAAATTTTTCGGTAATTCAGCAGAATTCTGGCTCGGTCTTCAGATTGAACATGATCTGAGACAGGAACGTAAGGTCCACAGGAAAGACCTTGCTCGGATAAGACCTTTTCTTCGAAAGACTGGTTGAAATTCGCCCCGCCCCGAAAAACGCTTCACCCGCTGACGCTCGTTCGGGCCTTCGGCCTCGGCTAACTTCCGGATATCTGCTGCGCTCCTCGCCCGAAACGGGCTTCGGTGCTCGGTCCTTGCGCTTCCGCCGGGCGCTTGACATCCATGTCGCGCCCGACACACGACCATCCATGGTCGTAGTCGCTTCGCTCGTGCGGATCCGGCACGGTTTTGGTGTAGGAAAAGGCGCCGGACCGCACCGCGCTTCGGACACATTGCTTCGGGCTTGACAGCGCTCGCAACGTCGCACAACCTCGTCGTTAGCCGAAATTGCCGCCAAGATGCGCACTCATGCGCTGCGCGGACTTCCTGTCCGCGCATATTTTGAATAACCTAAAAACTAATCCCAAAATCATTGTGAGAAATCTACGGATTTCATATCACGACGTCCATGAATAATCCCAACAATTTGAATAATACCCGGTTTTAATTCATACACCAGTCGATACGAACTTATGAGTAATTCTCGCAGATTCTCGATTTCATGTTCAGGAACCATTCGCCCGATCTTCGGAAATTGCTAGAGCTTTTTGGGGACAAGTAAAAACACTTCGATCAGTTCAGACGCGTAGTTCGCCGAGTCCCGCGCAATATAATCAAAAATCTCTTGAAGATCTTCTACAGCTGAGGGTGCCCAGATGATTCGATCCATTTTTTTGCCATTGTTTCGACTTCTTCCTGTGTATGTCCTTTTCCCTCATCAAGTTCCTTACGACCTCGCTCAATCTTAGCCAAAACATATAAATGATACTGAATGTCCTCAAGAGATACATTCTCCGGAAGTCCCTTAATTAACCGCATGGCTTCCTGTTTCGTGGTCACACTACAATAAATAATTGTTTTAAGATTCCGTCAAAACATTTTTCAGGCGTTGTTATGCCACGCCATCCGTAGCTTAGGCCTTCTAAAACGGCGGCAAAATCGGCTAACTTCGGATTACTGCTCCGCTCCTCGCCCGCAACGGGCTCCGGTGCTCGGCCCTGGCGCTCTCGCTACGCTCGTGCGGACGCGCT
>VFLI01000059.1 GCA_009885105.1 Spirochaetia bacterium
AATTCAGTGGAAAATCAAGGTGACATAAAAAATAAAACGAAATCAGCGCGGCCACGGAAGGCCGCGCAACGGATCACGCAAAATCCGCGCGGCAATTTCCTAGTCAACTCTTTGTATCCGAAAGGGATGTGTTGTTATTGTCAACAAAGATATAATGGCCGTCAAAAATGTCGGTTATTTCAGCTGCGAGGGCCAGAAAAAACTGCAAATCAAGGGGAATAGCAGATGGGACTGAAGAACAGATATTGCCGAGGTTGTCGGTGGCAAGAGTCGTGCTTCAGAAATTCTTTCCGGGAAAAGAGAACTTACCGTCGCTATGATTCGCGGACTGCATAAGAAATTATCCATTCCTGTTAAATCCCTCGTCGGAGTATAATCTCTTCTAACACTTTGTGGCAAAGGCCGACGATTTTAAACTTGCTTCTGGTGCAAGACTGATTCGTTTCCGTACGTTCTGAATCCATCAAGAATTTCTCCAGTCTCTTTCAGGACTACCCTCATAAGCGAACGCAGCATGCCAATTTCCACAGAATACCATCCATGCGTAAGCCTTGCCTGACTCTGTCTCTTCCGACCTTCTATGGTTCGGGAACCGGTGCTTTTTCCCCCGTGCAGTCGGCAACGTCCGTTCGGCATTGCCGGCGCACGACAAGGCTGGCCGCTTCTTTTTCCTCTCGCTCCGCATCGCCGAGCCTTTGAAAAATCGCCCGGGGGATTGCCGTTTTTGAGCCAGCCGCGCCGCTTTGCATGAGGTACTTCTATCGATATTATCGCATTCATGGCCTCGCTTCCGTCCCAACCGGTCCAACGATGTTTTGACCTCCATTTATGTGGACGTTCTCGACAGTCATTCTTGAGCCGGTTTGTTTGCTTATTTGGTTTCGATTTGCCTCAAGCTGCACGGCAAACAACTGCATCAATCGCCCGGCAGCCAACCCGTAACGGATGTCGTCGCTGATAAGGGATCGTTTCACGAACTCCATGGCGAGATTGTGCGTTGCCACCATCTGCACGGAGAGCAGGTCATTGAGACTGTCTCCTGATTTCACACCGGCAAGGAGCTGGCGCGTCGTGTTTACATTCTCCTCGGCGTCTGACATATCTTCTCGCACTGATTGAGAAAGCGTGGCTTGAAGGAGAAAATGCCGGGTCAGATCGGGTGTTTGACCCGTGAAGGGTTGCAGAGCCAGACTGTTTTCGGCTGGCATTCCTGGGCTTACTCTTTGAAGAGCAGTAGTCGTTCCTCGTTTTCTGGGCTTATGAATTAACTCTGGAGATACTGGTTTTCGACTCCCTGTTCTTGCTTTTCGCTTTTTCATTTTTCATCCTCCGTGGAAAAGTGATTTCTAACAATCTCGACGTTGGTTATTCTTGTCCGCCATTCGATGCGCTCACCCTTGATCCTTCGCTTTAGCCGATTGAAACAGAGGCTCCATGAATCAAATTTACGTTCAGGAGTCGGTCCGCGTCGAAAGGACATGTATGATTTTCTAAAGCTGCTGGACCAGCCATCCGAACTGTGCGGCCGGTTGGCGTTAAGATTTCTCGTCAGACATTGAAGTCGCGAAACTTCCAGATAGGCACGAATGCGGAACGGATGATTGGTTTCTCGCTGTTCCACCCTGGTGGTAAGGGAAGCACATTCAATAGTTGCTCGATCAGTCCACTGACCTTCATTACGACAGGCTATTTTCTCGATTTCTGTCAAGACCCGAATGCGCGCGTATTTCCAGCCCGGACTATCCGCTGGTTCTTGAAGTTCTGTCTGCTGGATTTCGGTGAGAAACCATCGGCAAGCAAGGGAGACACACCGGCCCCATGATATTCGTTTACGGCGAGCTGGTGTCCTTCTGCTCTCTTCAAAATCAAAATTCCCGACAATGCTGCGAACCTTCCAATGCGGGAAGAATATCTGGCTCTCTGTCGAGTTCATATACCTTTCCTTTCCTGGCGGTATTTCAGAATTTCACCTGCGAGCTGGATTACCTCTTCCTCGGTAAAGTACCTTTTAAGTTTGGCGACTGAGTCATCGATGAGATAAATATTTTCGATCTCATGCTTTCCCCCCTTGCGAAGCGGCATGATATGTTCCGCCGAAGTATTTTCCGGTGTAAGCGTCCGCCCTGTAAGAGCGCATCGGTAACTCTGTTTTTCAAGAAGCTCGTAAAAGTGACTCGCCCGGAAGACGAATTTCGCTTCCTCTTCCTGCTTTGACCTTGTTTCAGACTTTCTCATATTCTCTCCTTTTTTCCATGAACAGCACGCGAGGCTGTTTCTCAATCTCAAGTGTAATGTGATAGTGGTGGCCGCGATAAATAGGATCAGAAACATCGCGTATGTTTGCGACGCCGAGTGCTTCCCATCTGCGAATGATCCGATAAAGTGATCGAAGCGGAAGATGCTCTCTGATTGCAATTTCATCCAGAGAAATGTATCTCTGAAGTCCGCCGCGTTTTATAACTGATTGCCAGACACGTTCTGCCAGCGAAGCGTAGAACCGTTCTTTTTCTCGCTGATGTTTCTGTCCGTTACCAGGTTTCCAGAATTGTGTATGTTCAGTCATCTCAGATTTGAGAGTATCCCATTTCGAGTCTGCAAGTTCGGCGAAGAGGTCGGTCTGTTCCAGAGTGTTTCGCGTTGTTCTGTTTCTTTCCTCCATTGTCGGGGCGATGTATTCGTATTTTTTTATTTGCGCTTTGATCCATGAAAGTCGTTTCACTGTGTAATTTGCCGGGCATATCTGTTGCTCACTGTCAACACATAGACTGCCTCCGGCATTTTCTTTCATGGACCTTCCGTCACCAGCCTCTGCGCCGT
>VFLI01000110.1 GCA_009885105.1 Spirochaetia bacterium
ATGATTTATGTTTTATATATATTATATTTACATTTTTTTCTTGTGCAGGGAATGAACCACGGCGCTCACTGCGGGGCACTATGCTGATCTGGATGTCCTTATTGTGCTGGATGATTTTAAACAATACGGAGCCGAGGTGGATCGCACCTGCGTCTTTTTTTCTTCCCTGTCAATCGAATCCGGTCTGACGATCGGCAGCATTTTCGTGAGAGAAAAAGACTGGGAAAAGCAGGAATCACAGTTTATTAGAAAGGTTCGTAAAGAGGCCGTTCCAGCTTGAAGCTGAACACGCAAAGATTGCTGTATGCCTGAGAAGTAGAAGCCGGGAGAAGCGATGCTTTTCGGCAGAAGCTGCGGCGGCAGCGGAGCGGTCTTTACGATTTCGCCCGCTTCCTGTCTTTCGTCGCCCTCGCAGTTCCTGCACGCATACTTGTATCGAATGTGTTTTTCAACGATGATCTTCTGCGGAATGATGTCGAGTTTCTCCGTCACTTCTTCGCCGATTTTCTTTAATTCGCTTCCGCACGGGCAGACCTTTTCGCTCTCGTCGATGTCATGAATGATTTCCGTGCGGGGGAAGTCGGGAGAAATCGGCTTTTTTCCCTTTTTTTTCTCGTATATAAATCTACTTCTTCTCTGTCATCGTCGTGGCCGCTGTAGAGAACCGGCTGGTCCGCAGTCCCGGATTCGGCCTCATTGAAGAGGCGTGACTGCCTCAGGTCGTCCGGGTCGATCTTTTCCGACTTGCGGCCGTAGAGTTCTTTCCGGAAACGTATGATTTCATTTTCAAGCCCCCGGATCCGGGCATTCAGGGCGTCTTCACGCTGCCGCATCTGATCATGCATCGCCACGATCATTTCTTTCAGCGTTTTCACATCGCCGGGTAATTCTTCGACAAGAGGCACAGGGAATTATGCCGCACAGGCCGGAGTAAATTGCAAGTATTTTTTTATACAGCGCGCGAATAGTTGAGAATTTTATGACTCTTTCGAAAGTCGACGCCTGAGAGCAGCCATTGCAGCCGTCGTCTGTCCAGCTCAACTGCCTCTTCGGGCGAGTGGGGCCATGCGAAACTTCCCTTCTCCAGTCGTTTCTGCCAGATACAGAATCCGTTTCCGTCCCAGTACAGAACTTTTATGAGATCCTTTTTCCGGCCGCAGAAAACAAACACCGATTCGGAAAAAATATCAAATCCCATGACGCCTCCGGCAAGGGCGGCAAGCCCGTTCCATGATTTTCTCATATCCGTATAGCCCGGACGAATAAATGCGAATCTCAATCGCGGGCTCTCCTGCGCCGCATACTTCCGGGAAAATTTCCATGAGGGGATTTTCTTCCCTGGAGAGGATCATTTTCTTTCCGTGCTTGTTTTTCCAATAAGCGAATGTACCAGGATTGACCTTGTTCTTTCTGCAATATTCCACCTGAGTCAGACCGCTTCTCTCCCAGCGGTCCAGATGTATTTCGGCTGTGCTTTTTTGATTCATGCCCTTTTCTTATCACAGAGATGACGGTCTGTCAGGGTGGGGTTAATTTTGCGGTTACTTTCTTACTGCACACCCAGCGCCTTGAACACTGCATCCACGGGGTCGGCATAGAATCCGGTCTGGAATTTCGCAAATAACTCGCCGGGAATGGTCGGTATGTCTTTCACACTCGCCATAGGCAGCAGCAGGCGTTTTGCCCCGGCATCGAAAGCGACCGGCAATGAGTTTCTTCTCCATGCACCGTCCGAAGAACCGGATTACGAGAACGATTGGCTGCTGGATATCCAGCTCTACAGTCGAAGTTTTCGGGCGGACAGGGAAAGTTCCGGCTGATCAGCCTTCGCGACCATCGCGATCATTTTACGATCGAGATCAACAGACGCATCATCCGGGGCGACGAGAGCGCTGGCCTTCCTCCTTGAAGATGCGTTCGAGCGCCGAGTGAATTTGATTCAACTAGCTCATCGGTTCACCAGAGCCGGGTCACTCCGTATAGATTTAATGCCGCGTCGCTGCTGACGACCGGAATAGATTCGGACAGCGCCTGCGCGGCAATCATCCGATCAAACGGGTCTTTGTGGTGCATCGGCAAGGCCGACAACACTGCCGCATGGGGAATCTCCACAGGCAGGATTTGGATGCCATTCGCAGCGAGTGCGGTTGTGAAGAACGTCTCGAACGGCACTGTCAATGGGTACTTTCCCAGACTCACTTTGATCGCCACTTCCCAGTAGCTCGCTGGGCTGAGGAACAACTCGTTGTTTACGTCCGCGATGAGCGCGAGGGCCGCTGGAGAGAGTTGAGAATCGCTTGTCACGAACCACAAGAATGAATGGGTATCAAGAAGCAGCTTCATTACATGTAACCCTTGAATCCTTCAAGATGCTCGTCATCCTCAACCAGCAGGGTGATCATCCCTTTACAGCTCCCGGCCTTACGAGGTTCCCATTGTTTTCGCGGCGCTTCGCTTACCAATTTTGCCACCGGTTGCTGATTCTCGGTAATAACGACTTCTTCGCCGGGGGATAACTGATGAATCAATTCCTTCAAATTCGCCTGTGCCTCTTCAACAGAAATTTCTACTGACATATTTCTCTCCTTCAACAGTCAAATTAGCTCTGGACAATAAGGGAGGTTGGATGTGAAGAAAGCAAGGAAAAAACAGCAATGTTTTGTAATGCGTGGCAGTCAATGTGCTGCCTTCCAGCGGAAAATAATAGACAATCTCGTTGAAAATGGAATCCGCCCGTTCGTTGTTGGAAGAAAAAAAACTGGCTCGCTTCAGGCAGTCCAAATGGGGCAGCCGGAGGATTTCTTTTTTCATTTTTCTTACAAAAAATTCCGGATTTTCTGCCGGTCGGGGCATTGGATGCGCATCAACTGCAGGTCGGGATTCGGGGAGGATGTCGATGCAGCCGCCTTCCTTTTTGTGAAGCTGATGCCGATTATTAATCGCTTTTTTCAACGGCAATGGGGTGGGATTAATTTTGCGGTTACAACCTTAATATCAGTCTTTTCCCGTCAAGGTACGGTTGCCCGGACGCTTACGTTTCTTCTCTATGCACCGTCCGAAGAACCGGATTACGAGAACGATTGGCTGCTGGATTTCCAGCTCTACAGTCGAAGTTTTCGGGCGGACAGGGAAAGTTCTGGCTGATCAGCCTTCGCGACCACCGCGATCATTTTACGATCGAGATCAACAGACGCATCATCCGAGGAGACGAGAACGCTGGCCTTCCTCCTTGAAGATGCGTTCGAGCGCCGCTATCTTGGTTATACGATTAGTATAACATAAGGGTGTGACAGGATTCTGTCAAGCAGGACTGTGCCGGGTAGTTTAATCCCGAAAGGATTAAAAAAGATAGCTGTCTTGAGGTCTCACACAAAGGCACAGAGAACACAGAGCAGAAGAAAAACTTGCCGGGGCCGGGACTGGAGAGAAGCCGGGATGCGATGGGGCCGGGATTGGAGAGTGCAAGGAATGCAGCGGGACCAGAGAATGATTTATGTTTTATATATATTATATTTACATTTTTTTCTTGTGCAGGGAATGAACCACGGCGCTCACTGCGGGGCAAAGCTGAAGGGATTCCATTTCTATCAGACTCTGTTGATTCTTATGATTAAGATTTGCTTTATTTCAAGAAATGCGATCATTTTTTCTGTTGACTGATTTACATCTATCTGCCCTTGAATGTAGTAATTCTTAATGAATATACTTTCGCGGGCGAATCCGACAAGCAGGTCGAAATATGAATGACCAAATACAGTCAATTGTTAAAAAAGTAAAAACAGGACTGCAGACCATTTATGGGACCCGTCTTCAGTCTGTTTTAATATTTGGTTCTTATGTGCGTGAAGAAGCGGATGTTGAATCGGATTTGGATGTCCTTATTGTGCTGGATGATTTTAGACAATACGGAGCCGAGGTGGATCGCACCTGCGTCTTTTTTTCTTCCCTGTCAATCGAATCAGGTCTGACGATCGGCAGCATTTTCGTTCGAGAAAAGGACTGGGAAAAGCAGGACTCGCCCTTTATTCGCAATGTCCGTAAAGAGGCCGTTCCAGCTTGAAGTCAAACACACAAAGATTCCTGGAAAAGGCAGAGCGTGCGATTAAGACTGCAGAGTATCTTCTGGTTCTTCCAGATCTGGAAGCTGCGACAGCCAGAGCGTATTATGCAATGTTTTATATTGCGGAAGGTTTGCTGAATGAAAAGGATTTATCTTTCAAAAAACATTCAGGGGTTCTGGGAGCGTTTGGGCAATATTTTTCAAAGACAGGCTTAATGGATGTAAAATTCCATCAATATATTCTATCCGCATATAATAAACGGATTATCGCAGATTATGGTGTGGATGAGGAGATCGAGAATTCTGAAGTTTCAGAGATGATCCAACATGCGCGGGAATTTATTGAGGCTGCGAAAACTATACTGAATGCCTGAGAAGGAGAAGCCGGGATGCAACGGGGCCGGCTTATATTTTAGATTTTATATATATTATATTTACATTTTTTTCTTGTGCAGGGAATGAACCACGGCGCTCACTCCGGGGCACAGCGCTCACGGCGGGGATCTGGATGTCCTCATTGTGCTGGATGATTTTAAACAATACGGAGCCGAGGTGGATCGCACCTGCATCTTTTTTTCTTCCCTGTCCATCGAATCAGGTCTGACGATCAGCAGTATTTTCGTGCGAGAAAAAGACTGGGAAAAGCAGGACTCGCCCTTTATTCGAAATGTCCGTAAAGAGGCCGTTCCAGCTTGAAGCTGAACACGCAAAGATTGCTGGATGCCTGAGAAGGAGAATGAAATTATTTTTCTCCGAGACCCCTGAGTTCTCAGTGGTTATTACTTCTTCTCATGGTCAATCCAGAGCCAGAAAAAATAACTACTGTTGTACACAGACTAATGAAAATGAACTACCTCCACAACTGCTACCAATTGCAGGGGAACCGAATGCACCCCCAAACGCCCGGCCATCAGTACCAGATATACTCCCGTACAATCCCCCATCGCCTCCTCCTGGGCCACCGAATGTCCAAGCCGTGCAAATACTCGTAACGCCGGCTGTCCAAGTTACATTAGTCATACTGGTCCCATTGTCAGGTCGATAAAAGCCGCTCCAAAAATTTATGCCGGTTGCAGATATGGTATTTGTAAGATTGGCTGAGAAAAGAGCTTTGGAATTTGCAATACCGATTAAAGTGAATCCATCGGGTCGGTAATACGAAGTATCAGCGTTTATTACCCAGTCAACTTGACCATCTCCTTGACCTGGTGTTATGGAAGCAATTCTGTTTACTCCATCAACGATAAAAGCTTTGTAAGTTCCCGAACCAGGGTAATTGGCATCTGTCATACACTTTTGATCGGCGCCAGCGATGCCTCCCAGGTTGCCATTAAAAGTCAGTGCAGTACGGAAGATTAGTTTGCTCTCATTGTCCCAATTCCCAACATTTGTGACATCGGATGGATCAATCCCTGAATATTTTGAATCCCCGCTGGTTGATGCAGCCAGAACAACATTGTAGAACTGCATCCCATCGGCCAGGGCGTCATCGACACCTGAGATACGCACTGACTGAGGAATATTCCAATTGATTGAAGTGAACGTGAGATTACTAAGATTCACAGTTCCTTCAGCGGTGTTGGTGCTGGTAATGCTTGGGATAACCACATTGGCTGTAGGTTTTGAGTTTAAAACAACTGTGAAATCCACAAAGATGCCGGATTCAGATGTCCGAAGTCCGGTCACCGGGTTAACTGTAAATCCTGCCGTATCATTGTCGGTGTTTGTACAGGTGATTGAATAAGGCGAGAGGGCATGATAGTTTTTGTCAGCACTTGTAGATGTAACAATAACATCAAAGGCCTTATTATCATCATCAACAAGATCATCCACTCCTGTTATGGTTATTGACTGAGGAGAACCCCACGTAATCGTTGTGAAAACAATTTGAGAAGGGCTAATATTTCCTTCTGCCGTATTTGAACTGGTAAATGTAACAGTGACATCAGAATTGGGCTTTTCTGTCAATGTGATGGTAAAAGTAGAGGTTCCTCCCGCTTCAGTTGTAACATGACCCGTCGTCTGACTGATAGTATAACCGGCATTCGAACGGTTCAATGAATTGATGTCAAATCCCAGCGCCAGACCGGCGACATTGGCCGGATCACCGGGATTGTTCGTGGATGCCTGGAAGCAGCCAGAAAATGCAAGAAGAGCAACAATAACTATAGTAATATTTTTTATAATTTTTTTAAAACACATAATCGACCCCCAGTTGAACATATTGATCCTGGCGATAACTGAGCGAACCCGCAGCAGGCGCCAGCGCCACTGCGGGACGAATATACCCCGTAAACGAAAACTTGAAAATATGAAACATACTGCCGTCGGTTCTTGCGAAATAGGCATCCAGAACATTCCACGCCCAGAATAAAGCCATCCCGATCGCGGCATTGTTGGCCGTATGCTCGGCGGCAAGCAGGTCGCTGCGTTTGCCTTCGAACAGTATCGCATTGAGCGCAACCGTGTGGCCCAGATTGGGAGAGGGCGTGAAAGAATCAAACCGATTTCTGCCATGGTTCGCTTTAATGAAGATGGCATGGCGGGAGGGTTTTGGAAGTTTTGTTTTTCGGCTATCGTCAAATCGAC
>VFLI01000052.1 GCA_009885105.1 Spirochaetia bacterium
CCGCCCTTCGGACCCTCATAGCGGATAACGATTACATCCCCGGCTTCAATCGAGTTGTCCATGATGGCTTTCATACAGTCCTCTTCCGAGTCGTATACTTTCGCCTCGCCTGTTATCGCCGGGTGTTTTACGCCGGATATCTTGGCTACGGCGCCGCCCGGCGCCAGGTTGCCTTTCAGAATTACAATATGCCCTCTGTCGTAGATGGGATTCTTCAGACTTACAATTACATTCTGTCCGTCCGGCGTCGTGTCGCTGATATCGCGAAGATTTTCCTCCACTGTCTTTCCGGTGACCGTTATGCAATGACCGTGCAAAAGACCGGCGGAAAGAAGCATTTTCATAATACGCGGAATCCCGCCGACCTGATGCAGATCCACGGCAAGATATTTTCCGGAGGGTTTCATATCGACAATATGCGGAACCTTTCTCGCGATATTTTCAAAATCATCGATGTTGAGCGGCACGCCCATATCGTGCGCGATGGCGAGAAAATGCAGCACGGCGTTCGTCGACCCGCCGATAGCCATTGTAACGGCGATGGCGTTTTCAAAAGCTTCCCGCGTCATGATGTCTGCCGGACGGATGTTTTTCTCCAGCAGGTTCAGCAGCGCTTTTCCCGAATCGCGGCTCGAATCTATTTTTTCAGAATCAGGATTTGCCATGGTGGAAGAATAGGGCAGACTCATGCCAAGTGCCTCGATCGCGCTCGACATGGTGTTGGCCGTGTACATGCCGCCGCAGCTTCCCGATCCAGGGCAGGCATGCTTTTCTATTTCGTCAAATTCATGACGGTCGATCTTGCCCGCATTGAACTGCCCGACGGCCTCAAAAACGCTTACGATATTCAAATCGCGTCCCTCGTATTTACCGGGTTTAATCGTGCCTCCGTAAACAAATATGGAAGGAATATTCAGTCTTGCCATTGCCATAAGAGCGCCCGGCATATTTTTATCGCATCCGCCGACAGAAATCAATCCATCCATAAGCTGGCCGCGGCAGACGGTCTCGATGCTGTCCGCGATAACTTCCCGGCTGATGAGCGAGCATTTCATTCCCTGTGTGCCCATGGAAATTCCGTCAGAAATTGTGATCGTGCCGAAAAATTGCGGCATGCCTCCGCCCTTCTGTATGCCCTCTCCCGCCGCCTGTCCCAGCCGGTCCAGGCCTGAATTGCAGGGAGTGATGTTCGACTGGCCGACTGCCACGGCAATGATCGGCCGTGAAAAATCCGAATCCCCGAATCCGACGGCCCGCATCATAGAGCGGTTGGGGGCGCGTGTGTCTCCGGATGTTATGTTGCTGCTGTTCCAGTTCAGTTGGGTTTTTATTTTGTCGGCCATAGAAACAAAATTTGCGAAGTCCCCGCCGGGTCAAACAGAACACAAATAATTTGTGATTGCACTTGCACCGCCGGGGAGTTTTTCTCAGCGGCAATGCGCTTTGCAAGGACAGCCGTCCCCCCCGGCCTGCCGGTATTATGTCGGTATTGGACCGGCGCCGGAAAATGTGTCCGACGCCGGAGCCCGGCAGGATTAATAAATATTATAAGTATTATTATTTTATATTCAGTATTGCATAACCATTCTGTTTCGGCGCAGTCTCTGCGAGTTCTGGAAGCCTCTGCGCAGTACGATCCGATCCCCGATTCCCGTTTTTTTGAGGATCCTTCCGGCGCTCTGCAGTTTGCGGAGATCCGGAATATGCCCGATGAGCAATTCCAGGCTCCGCAGCGCGGCATGCTGAATTTTGGTTACAGCAGTTCGGCATTCTGGGTGAAATTCAAAATTCAAAAAAATCCGGGAAATAATGAACCTCTGCTTCTTGAAATCAACAATCCAACGTTGGACCGCGTTGATCTGTTCTATGAAACGGAACCGGGAACTCTTCATAAATTCGCCGGCGACATTTTTCCCTTCAGTCAGCGTGAAATCAAGAACCGCAACCTGGTTTTTGTTCTGAATCCGGACAGCTCTACAACGGAAGTCTATCTGAGATTTCGAAGCGAAGGAGCGATGTTTGTAGATATGTCAATTGGCAGCTGGGAGCAGTTCTACGAAAAGGATCATATGGAACAGTATGTTCTGGGTCTGTACTACGGAATTCTGCTCCTGATTCTGTTTCTGAATGTTTTTATTTATTTATTTGTGAAAGATAAAAATTATCTCATCTATATTCTGTATGTTTTCTTTTATGGTATTTTTCAACTCTCTCTCAACGGCATCGCCTACCAGTATTTCTGGCCGAATTCGCCGAGGATTGCCAATTATGTGACGCCTGTATTCAGCGGCGTCTGCATCATGCTGGCCACAGTTTTTGCGAGAAGATTTCTGCTGTCCGCGGTGTACACTCCTTTCATGGATAAACTTATGCAGGGAGTGCTTCTGGCAGCTTCCGTTATGATCGCCATCTCGCCTTTTGTGCCGTATCATATCACTTCCCGGTTCGCCGGGGCTCTTGGCATTTCTTTCGCCGTGACAGTCCTGCTTTCTGCGACCATTGTGTTTACTAAAGGTTACCGGCCGGCTCGATTTTTTCTCATTGCCTGGGGAGTCTTCCTCACGACAGTGATCGCATTCGCTCTGTTCATGGACGGAGTGATACCCAACATGTTCATGATGAAATTCATGATGCAGATCGGATCGGCGCTGCACATGGTTCTAATCTCAATGGGTCTGGCGGACCGCATGTACCAGATGAAAAAAGAGACGGACGCGGCGCAGCTGCTGGCGCTGGAAGAGCACATCAATCTGGCCAGGCTCAAAGGCGAGATGAACATACGCCTGGAGCGCGAAGTCAAAATTAAGACGTCTGATCTTGAGAGTGCCATGTCGGAACTCAAACGGCGCGAAATGATGGTCCACAAGGAGCTGGATCTGGCGCACGATATACAGAAAGGTCTGATGCCCGGCGAATTTGTGGAAATGGAGCGCTTCCGGTTTGCCAGCCGGCACCGGTATCTGACCAAGGTCGGCGGTGATTTTTACGACTACTATGCAATGGGCAGACAGAAATGCGGTCTGCTTCTTGCCGATGTCTCCGGGCACGGAATACCGGCGGCGCTTGTAACATCCGTCGCGAAAATATGTTTTCTCAATGCCACAACGCGCACAACGCATCCCAGCAAAATATTCACAATGGTAAACAAAGAAATTTTGCGTTCAGTTTCCGCTCTCGCCTATCTGACGGCTTTCTTTTTCACTCTCGACGACCGGAACAATGTTGTTTATTCAGCCGCCGCCCATCAGAACCCCATGGTTTACAGAAAAAAGGAGAACCGGCTGGACTTCTGGGACGCAGACGGATTTCTTCTTGGCTGCATGGAGGATGTTCCGGTCCCGTATCTGGACAGATACGATAAGGTGGCTCCGGGAGACAGAATACTGATGTACACTGACGGTGTGGTGCAGTCCAGGAACGGCGAAAATGAAGAATATGGAATGGAAAGATTGAAAACGTCGTTTCTGAAATCGATCGGGCTGTCGGTGCAGGAGGCCAGGGATTATTTATTTGAGGATCTTGACCGTTTCCTGGACGGCCAGGGAGCCGATGACGATGTCACTGTTTTTCTGATAGAAATCAAAGATGATGCGAAGAAATCAAATTCGAAAGATAAGACTGCCGGCAGAGCTGCAGACGCTCTGATCTGAACACTGGCCTTGAATTTTGCCAGCGGAGAGGAAATGATGGAAATTCTTGAATGCAAATTCACATCGCCTGACGGCAGATTGATCAAGGACATTGCCGTTGAAAAATCTGAGCGCGAAATCGGCGCGGGCCGGCTGATATCATTTCGCATATCCAACCGCGGCTCTGAAGAGCGAATTGCCTTCGCCCTGCCGCTTCGGCTGAAATACGAGACTACCGCCGCCCCCGAAAATATCCGCTTCTTCATCAACGGCTACAATTCATTCTCCGGAAGCGGTTCCTTTCATATGGGAGAAAAAGAAATTGAAACGCTGATTCCGAATCTGCGGCAGGTGCACCGGAATTTTCATATCCCCCGCGAAAAGAAAGCGGGCCGGTTCTCGTCATCGCTCTGCGGTGTGCTGCAGGTGCCGGGATTGCCTTGTGTCACCGTCGGATGTACGGATTCCCGCGAGTTTTCAACTCAGATCACAGCTGATTGGAAAGCGGGCGCGGTCCTGCTCGAAGCTCGCGTCCAGATGGAGGGCCGGCTTCTGAAAAAAGGACAGACAATCGCTCTGCCGGAAATCTACCTCGCCGAAACCGAAGAAGGGGATGATCTTTCTGAATTCACGCAGCGCCTATCGGAGAATATGCGCGCTGATAAATGGCGCAGAATTCCCGCCGGCTGGTGCACCTGGTACCATTACTTCACAAATATTGATGAAAAAGAATTTCTTAAAAATCTTGATCTGGCTCATGATTTCCTTCCTCAAGGCTCGGTTTTCCAGCTGGATGACGGATACACAAACGGACTGGGAGACTGGACCGGCACGAATAAGAAATTTTCATCCGGATTGAAATTTCTTGCGGAACGAATCCAGCAGGCAGGTTTCGTTCCCGGAATCTGGACGGCCCCCTTCATTGCGACTGAGGACACGCCGTTTGTGCGCGAGAATCCAGAAAGACTTCTGCGCGACTCAAAGGGTCGTCCGGTAAAATGCATGTGGAATCCGAACTGGGGCATCTTCAAATATCCTTACTGTCTGAATGTAAGCCGGCCCGATGTTCGGGAGCATCTTCGGGAAACGTTTCAGACCCTGTATGACTGGGGCATTCGTTTTTTTAAACTTGATTTTCTGTTCGCTGCGACACTGCCCGGCGATTATTACGAGAAAGAAAAAACATCAATTCAGATCATCCGCGAATCACTCGGACTGATACGCGAAGTCGTCCGCGATTCCTACATTCTGGGATGCGGCTGTCCGCTGGAAGGCGGCGTCGGCATTGTCGATTCCATGCGAATTGGAAACGATGTGACTCCATACTGGTCCAACTATGTGGACGGCATCATCGGCGGCGGGTTCGAACAGCTTTCGACGCGCAATTCGATCCGCAACACGCTCGCTCGATCCTTTATGCAGGGTAAATTATTTCATTCTGATCCTGACTGTCTGATCACCCGCAAAACTGACAACAAACTCAGCGAAGTTGAGATGAAAACCCTGGCAAACGTGAACGCTCTTTCGGGCGGTCCCGTAATGATTTCTGACAATCTGTCCGCGCTCGACGACAATTCACGAGGACTTCTAAAAACGGCCTTTGCTCTGTCAAAGGAGCTTGGAGAGAGAGGCTGGGAATTCAGCTCACCCGATCTGTTGGACCGGCGCATACCGGAACTGCAGCTGGCGAGAAAGAGCGGTGAGGCTTTGCTCGGTGTTTACAATTTTGGAGAGAAACCGGGCCGTCATCAGATCGATATTGCGCAGCTGCTTGACTGGCCGGAATGCCGCGTCAGTTTCTACGAATCGGGTCTGCCGGTTGATCTGGATCAGGGGATTCTCAACACTGATATGCTTCCGCCTCACGGCTCCGTGATCTATCGCATCAAAGCGAACTGAGATTTGGATTCGATTCAAGAATCGCGCCGAAATATTTTTTCCTTGTAGGAAAACAGGGGTATCTTTATCTCCACTGATGCTGCAGAAAAACCAGGGTCTTTTTTTTGAAGAATTTAAAATTGGTCAGGAATTTATCTCCCAGAGCCGTACAGTCACAGAATCCGATATTATCAACTTCGCCTCTTTCACCGGCGACTGGGCTGAAATCCATACGAGTAAGACTTTTGCGGAGAAATCGCCGTTCGGGCAGCGAATCGCGCACGGCATGCTTTCCCTGAGCATAGCTTCGGGACTCAGCGTGCTGACGGGAGCCATCAATGAAACTGTTATCGCATTTGATTCGATTGAAGGTTGGAAATTTCTGCGCCCTGTGTTTATCAATGATACGATTCAGGTGAAATTGATTGTGGCGAAGAAGCAGATACGAAAACTCATGAATTCTGTGCAGGCGGGTCAAATAACTCTGGGGGTGACAATCATCAATCAGAAATCAAAAAAAATACAGGCAGGCAATTGGATTTTTCTTGTGAAAATGAAAAATGAGAAATACTAACCGCTGTGGTCTTTCTTAAAAAGACGCTGGAACGGCCGGACCATATTCTGTTTTAGATTTTTTCGGGTCTTCTTCATGAAGGCTGGATTCTTGAACATGCGCTCAAAGGATTGTCGAATTTTACGAATGCTCCTGTTGTACTGAGGATAATCGTAGAGGCCGTTCTTTGAGTAGAATTGGTGATCTTCCCGGAAAATGTAAGAGTTCTTGTATGTGAAATCCCGGAATAAAAGATGACCGGCGTAGCCTGGAAATGTGATCGGTTTCTCAAAGCTATTTTCGCATGCCCAGTCCAGACTCTCCGCCAGATTATTAATCAATCCGGAAATTAACTCCGAGCTATCATACTCATCTGTCACAAGACCGGCTATATTCATTCGGGCCGTCAGCAGGTATGATTCCAGTATCTCCCGTAGGTTAGGATTCTGGCGCAGAGGTCCGCTGATCAGAAGAGCCGTATGCTTGCCGCCGAATATGTTTCTGTGACCAAGAAAAAAGGATCTGTCAAAAAACAATTTCCAGAGCGCTGAAAGATATCTGTCGCGGATCTCTCCTGCATATACGATGGCCGCAGACTGCAGTAGTTTTTCCATGTAAATATTTCTGACCTGATCTTTGTAGACGCACATTCCCTCAGCCGTGCATTCAATGCATCCCAGGCAGCCGGATTTAATATCGATTTCATGAAGATTGATGATCTCCACATCAAATCTGCTGCAGGCCTGGAATCTGAGCACCATCTTCTCCAGGTTTGTTCCTGGCAGGTGGTCGGACAGCACAGTTATTTTCTTCGTATTCGATTTTGTGCCGGCAGTCGTAGCATCCGGCTCATACAGAAAGGGCCGGTGAACCAGCGGATCGTATTTACGCGCAACAGGAGATCGAACGGATACGGAACGAAAAAAGTTTTCTGTAAACAGACAGAGATTTCTTTGCTGATTTTCCTCCATCAGGTCGTAGGCTTCCGCAGAAAAACCTTCCATGTAAATCGCTTTTAAATCCTCGCACACTGCCTGGATATAGTTGTGCGCAAGCTGGTCGAAATAATGGGCGGAAGTGGAAATGGACGTGGCGTATTTCCCGGCAAAAGCGTGTTCAGCTCTGTGCTCGAATATCAATTCAATAAAACGTTTCAGCTGACCGGGTACGGCCAGAAAGTAAACTGGAAAAGACCAGATAACGGCGTCACAATTTCTGATGCCTTCTATTACTCTGGAGAATTCTCCCTCCGTCTCTCCGGCAAATCGCTCCAGGATCTTAATTTTTTTTGCAATTTCAAAGTAGACAAATTCATGTTCCGGAAATTTTTCCTGGATATAGAACAGGTATCGAATGGTTACGCTTAATTCATTTCCTTTAGGACTTCCGTTCAGAACTGCTATCTTCATTGAATATTATTGCCTGATTTGGAACATTCATTCTCTGGGTGTCAGAAGCTGTCCAGCTCTTTCAGCTCTTCCTCATAGGCGCCGGAGAGAATGGGAAATCTGTACCAGGTCCGCGGGTCCAGGTTTTCGTCGTCCAGATGAAATCCTGGAGCATACCTTTCGCGTTTCCACTGATTTCTGGACCAGAGGGTGAAATACTTCCGGATATTTTTTTTCAGTTCGCCCGGGTCCTTATAATTCGATTTAAGTATATTATAAATATCTACAGGTGATTTTTTATCCAGCACGGCCATCCGCTCGATCCGGTCGAGAAGCTCGTACGGCATCAGATCCGATTCGTCTGTCTGGCCTGAGGAGAGGGGACGGAGTTCCGCTGTGGGAGCCTGCACTGTGACGCTCTCCAGTTCGGGAACGGGCGCTTCTCCATCCGCCCCGTTCTGCACGTACAGCAGCCAGCGGCGGATGAAGGCTTTGTCGACTCCGACAATCGGCGCCAGTCCCCCGCTTGTGTCGCCGTCCA
>VFLI01000057.1 GCA_009885105.1 Spirochaetia bacterium
GATTCTGTGATTCTCTGCGACGGTCTAACCGGAGCTCGCGGGTTTGAGTCCCGTCTGCCCCGAATTATTGATTGTATGTATCCCGTAGGGGAATCGAACCCCTGTTACTGGAATGAAAATCCAGTGTCCTAACCGCTAGACGAACGGGACATTGATGGTGAGGCGGCCGGGATTCGAACCCGGGACCACTTCCTTAAAAGGGAAATGCTCTACCAGCTGAGCTACCGCCTCTTATCCACTTGTCGTGCCAGAATCGTGAAGCAAAGGATCGGGTCAAGCGGTAAATTTACAAAAGGGCTGAAATCTGAAAAGAGTTCAAAAAACGTGACAGACTGGATGGTTGGGACTGTAGAAAAGGCAAGAAGAGAATGTTAAATTCTTTTACAAATGCTCTGCACGCTGTTGCTCTGGGGATCTATACTGTGCTCGTCTACCGGGGGTGGAAGCAGAATGTGCCGCATTATGAAATCTGGATTGTATACACATTTTCGCTTGTGTTTACGGCGAAAATACTGGGCATGCTGGTGCATCTGCCTGTTATAGACCGTCATCCCGTCCGTCATAATTTTTTCTGGATCTGCATCAGCATAGTGGTCGCGATTATGAACGCTGTGACACTCAAAGCTCTGCACGCTCCGCCTGCGATTTTCTATTCCGGCAGTATTATTTCCGCCCTCCTCTGCGCCGTTTACGTGAGAACTCTTTTTACTTCACGAGGTAATTTCACCTGGATGGCTGCGGCCCTGGTCATCGTGTATCTTCTCTGTGCCGTTCTTTCGACCGGCATTCTGCGGATTGCCTGGATCTGCACTCTGCTGTCCAATGTGCTGTGGATTGTGCTTTCCAGGGTAACATTCCTCAGGGAATACAAACTGCACAATGACATCTATCATTTCGCGTTGATAGGCAGTTCGTATTTTCTCTACTCGACCATCGAATCCGGCATGTGGCAGGGTGCGTCTTGAAGTTGAATATTTATGCCGGACACTCCCTAATGTGCGGGCCAGAGAAACAGCATGCTCTGCTGCGACTCTTGATGACCGCCGCCATTTTGCTGCCGGTATTGTTCTCTTGCTCTTCTCGTCCATCGGGAGTCCAGCGTCTGACACAGGGCTGGGAAATGCTCGACGGTCCTCAGCCGCTGCTTTCGGACGCGATTCCGGAACAGGTCCTTCAGTCTGACCGTTTTCTCTGGCGTCAGATGGCGGTGAATGAAAACCTGGGCGGGCGCACTGTTCTCTTTCGAGTTCCTGTGCCGGCCCAGACTGGCAAACAACCGGCTGTATTTCTTCCCAGGGCCCCGTTTTCGCTGCGCATTTTTTTCGACGGACAGTTGGTCAGAAGTTTTTCTGATTATTCTCAATTTGCGCCGCATTCCTATCTCGGCTGGATCTGGCATCTGGCGGATCTTCCGGAAGAATCGGCAAAGAAAGGCGGTTATCTCTACTTCCACGTTTATACGGAACTGGGCACACGTTTCGTAATACCGCACACCGGCGCCAGGTCCGACATCGTCCGGTATCTGATTGATAACAATGTAGGATCATTCATTGTGGTCATCATATGTCTGTCATGCGCCCTGGCCATGATACCGATCTCACTTCTGCGCCGCGATGCGATCCTGGGATCTCTTACGGTTTTTCTCATCAGCATGGGCTGGTGGATTCTCAATATAAATATTTCATCACAGCTTTTTTTTCCTGTCAAACCCTGGCGCGCTTTGCTTGAGTATTTTGCTCTGTATCTGGCGCCGGCAGGAGTCGGTATATTCATGGAACGATCCATGCCGTCAGGATTGATCAAACCGGCTCGACTCATTGGCGCTTTCTATTTGATTTACGCCGTCGCTTTCACGATGCTGGACATACTCGGAATTCTGCCCATTTACAGATCACAGCTTTTTTATGTAATTACTGTGGTCGGTGCCTCGATTTTTATTCTGATACAGCTGATCCGCGGCATCATACGGGGGCATGCAGAAGCGAAAATTCTTGCTGCCGGAGTACTCTGCATTATTATTTTCACGGCGCATGATTTGATGCTTGTGATCGCCTTTGTATCCGGCATGGTCGAGCTGCGAACTCTGCGTATGCACTGGGGGGTGCTGGGATTTGTTGTTTCGATGGTCTCAGTGATAGGATACAGAATTCACCTGATGCAGAAAACTATCCGTATTTATTCAAACGAACTTGAATCGATGGTCGATGACCGAACCCGCACACTCAACAATGCAATGATAGAACTGCGGCATCGCGATACACAGATGAAAGAAGAGCTTGAAATCGCCTCCGAAATTCAGGAACAGCTGCTCCCCCGGATTCCTCTGGAACAGAACAATCTGAGAATTGACGGACGATATCTCCCCATGCATTCCGTCAGCGGCGACTACTACGATCTGGCGCCGACAGGCAAAGGAACGGCGCTGCTTTTTGCCGATGTTTCCGGTCACGGCGTCCCCGCGGCTCTCGTTATGGCCATGCTGAAAAGCATTTTCCACGAAGCAGCCAGTAACTGGGACAGCCCCTCTGAGATTCTGTCTCATCTGAACAATCGGCTGTCCGAACATTTCTACCGCGGCGGAATATATGCGACTGCATGCGTGCTGATCTTCAGCGGGAATGAAATTCGTTACGCGAATGCGGCCCACCGGCCGTTTATTATTTTGCGAAAGAATCCGGATTCTCTGGAACCCTACGACAGCGAAGGCCTTCTGCTGGGCGCATACACTTCAACGCCCGATAACTTTCCCACGAAAAATATGCTCTGCAGACCCGATGATCGTATTGTGCTGTACACAGACGGGATCACAGAATCGCCTGTGGGAGACTCTATTTACGGAGAAGAAAGACTGATGGAATTCTTGCGGAAAAATAACCACGAATCATCGCATAATATCTGCGAGAATCTGATCCTGGATGTCCGCGAAAAACGGGCGAATAAAGTTCAGGAAGACGATATTACCTTCCTGATCATCGAAATAAAATGAATTTCTTTGATCAGGCGTGTGTCTGAAACAATCCAGAAAATTCTTCCGCAGTAAACAGATTGTCCAGATTGAGCAGAATCACAAATCTGTCGCCCTGTTTTCCGACGCCAGTGATAAACATGCTGGATGTATTTTTTACAGTAGCGGGTCCCGGATCAATCGTTTCCGGAGGAAAGCTCATCACATGGGGCGATACCGAGTCGACGGCCAGAGCGATTTTCTTACCGTGTATCTGAATGATTATAGCGCGTTCCGGCTTGGCCGCTGACGTATCCCCAAAAATCATCAGCTTTCTTTTCAAATCCACAATCGGCATCGCATGGTTTCTGATATCCATCAAACCCAGAAAATAGTCTTTAGAATGCGGGATGTGGATCACTTCTTCAATCTTCACGACCTCTGAAATGGAAAGAACCGGCAGACCGTATTCCTCTTCACTCATGGAAAAGGTGAGGTATTTATTGTTTATTTCATTATCCGTAGAACTTTTTTTCGCCTGCTGGGCCATACTAACAATCTGGAAACCGGCCCAGGAATTTCAAACAAAAAACTCAGGGCCACCGAAGAATATCTTTAAGAAGATGTAAAGGATCGGCAGGATAAGGAAACGCACAGCATCCGGCTATCCTGAGTATCCTGTCCATCCTGTTATATTCTGAGTCTGGATTCACAAAAACAGGCTCCACATCCTGTACTGAACCTGGTGATGAACGGCCCAGGCGCTCGCGCCCAGCATGACAAGAATACGGGGAAGAAAGGGGGATCGGTGTCTCCAGAGCCAGTCAACGGCTCCCGAGGCAATCCCCAGAAAGCCTATAAGACCAGCAAACTCGGCGATGGAAATGAGATGCTGAAAATAGGATAGAGCCAGAACTCCGCCCAGGCTGAAATCGAATGCTTCAGACTTCAGTCGATGCACGGCTTTTTCGAAAAATGACCGTTCTTCCAGCTCTCTTTTTCGCCGTCGCTGCAGCAGTATTCGCAGTTTTTTTCCAAGTTCCAGTTTGGGCGCCGACGGGAAATAGATGATTTTCCGCCGGTAGCGGACAGGCAGAGGTCGGGCTGGAATGCCGTAATTGCCGCCGATCACAGAGAGCACGGTATCATCGGGTATAAATAGAAAAAACTGCCGGAACCGGGAGATCCGCGAAGTCAAATCCATCGGACACCGGGCGCTCACATCTGTTTCTTTCAGTATGGTTCCCGATTTGATGACGGCAATGTACTGGCGCCCGTGCTCGGCTGCTATTGTGAGCATGATTCGGGCCATTTGTCTGGGGAAATTGAAATCAATTGTAATTTCATCCCCGTCGAGCGTTGTGGAATAGTACTGCCGGGCATACCCGCTGATCTCTGATGGCCGCATTTTCCAGAGATGTTTGAGGCTGTTTTCCTGAATTTCTATCATCAATATCATTAACGGATGATATGCGGCAGGGCTCTCTAAGAAATTTAGCCGGCGGATGCGATCAGGCGGGAGATGGGCTCTCTTTTCCCCTTGACGCCAGGACCGCCGGTCCGGGAAACAAACCTGATGCAGGATTCTGAGATAGATACAATACTGGGCGACGATATCGTTTTTCGAGGCAAACTTCAGTTTAAGACCAGTCTTAAAATCAACGGCAATTTCAAAGGAACAGTCTCATCAGCCGGGCACCTTGTGATCGGACCGGGCGCTAAGGTGGAAGCCGATGTTGAGGCAGGGTACATTTCCATTGAAGGAACTCTGAGAGGCAATATTCTGGCAAAGCACAGGATCGATATTATCAAGAATGCCCGGATGCAGGGCGATATGAAAACACCGGAGCTGCAGATCCAGCCTGGTTCGCGTTTTACCGGAAATTGCATTATGGATTGAAGTTCAATTTTCCTCCTATCCTATTCTCCAAACTCCCTGATTTCCGGATACGGGCGCCTGTGTCCGATGCCGAATTATCATCATGCAGGCGCAGACTTCTGATTTTTAGTTGTGGTCGAATTTTAAGGCGATTGGCAATTTGGTCATGCGGAATCTGCCGCATAATATTCTAACGAGGTTTATAATGGAATTCATATCTTCGAAGATTCAGAAGAAAAAGATAGTATCAGCAATGGCGATTCTCGCGCTCGTGTTTGTAGCGGCCGCATGCAAAGATTCAGGCCCGTTCGTGATAGTGGACGGAAAAAAGATCACAGAATCAGATCTGCAGAAAGAAGCAGGACCGCAGTATGATTCTCTGCGACGTGAGTACAATTCCAAGCTTCTGGACCTGTTAAAAAATCTCGCAGAACAGCGTATGATTGAGAAAGAAGCCAAAGAAAAGAATCTGTCACCTCAGGAATACATGCAGGGTGTGATGAATCAGGTGGGCATCCCTTCACGGCAGGAAATTCAGAGCCGTTATGATGAACTGAAAAAGGGCGGACAGATCAACGAACCGCTTGCCGTAATTGAGCCAAAACTCATGGATTATATGATGAGAGAAAAAAAGCAGGCCGCCATGATGACCGAGCTGGCCCGTCTGAGACAGAAGTACAACTATGATATTTACAGAACTACTGTGGATGTGGCCGGCGAGCCTGTAAGAAACAATCCCTCTGCCAGTATCACTGTCGTCGAGTTCTCTGATTTTGAATGCCCTTACTGCATCAGGGCACAAACCGTCAATCATGCACTGAGGGAAAAATACGGAAATAAAATCGCCTGGGTTTTCAAAGATTTCCCGCTGTCGTTTCATCAGAATGCTATGGGAGCCCATGTGGCGGCAAACTGTGTTCTGAAACAGAACCAGGAAATGTACTGGAAATATTTCGATCTCCTGTTTTCTCCGACACGGACAGAAGCAACTCTGGCAGGACCGGGACTGGAAGCTGCCGCAAAACAGGTGGGAGTCAATATAGATCAATTCAAAGCCTGTCTTGAGAATGATGAAATCAAGAAGGAAATTCAGGAAGACATGGCTCAGGGCGAGGCGCTGGGTGTGTCAGGAACTCCGGCTTTTTTTATCAATGGAAGAATGATCAGCGGCGCCATGCCGATGGAAGAATTCACAGCGCTGATAGACGAAGAGCTTTAGAGACAGAGCGATTTTCAGCCGGCTCTTGATTCTGCATCATACTGCGCCAGCTCGATGCGGGTTTTAACCGCCGCAAGTAGCGGCGTTTTTGCCTGTATTCTGGCGGCGCGGCCTGACAGCAGTTGGGCGGCATTCAGCAGTTCCTTCCGGCAATTCTCACCCTTCCGTAAATAAAGCGAACGTGCATTGGAGAGCACAGACAGAAGCGCCTCCGCCTCGTCCCGGTAGAATACGAGTTTTAGTGTTGTTGTTCTGGATACCAGCCAGGAATCGCGGAACGCGTCACCCAGTTCTCTTTCCAGATTTCGCAGAAGAGTTTCGCAGAAGAATCCATCGTGTTCCAGATCATCGCTGCCGCGAAGGAGTCTTGTCAGCACAGCCTCGCAAACATCAATCCGGCGCCGGAACAGCCTTCGGTAGAGAAGCGCCGATCCGGCAAAGTTCACAACCAGCGCCATAAGGCTTCCCGCCAGCACGCTGGCCAGTCTGTGCTGTGCCGTAACGGCTGAATTCCCGTGCGACATGATCACAATAAAAAGAGCCGTAAACGCAGCCACCAGCGGAGCTTCATTCTGCAAAAACGGCCCTGTCACAAGGAGAGAGCCTGCCACCGCCAGCCCCAGGGCCGCTCCCTGGGAAGGAAGGATAGAAAGCGCCAGAATAGCCAGAGATCCTCCGATCACACTGCCCACCAGCTGCGACGCAGACCGACGGATGCCGCTCAGTATTCCAGGGGAGATCGCAGCCACGGACACAAACACGCCCGAAACAAAATCCTCAATCCCGAATATCAGACACATCTGCCTGGTCATCACGACAGCCAACCCGGCTTTCAGGGCAATCACGGGCCAGTTTGCCAGAGATCGGCGGTTTTCTCGATCCAGTCTGGAGAAAAAGTTCATACCCTGAAAATCGGTCTTTTTTCACGGAAGCTCAGCCACAAAGACTCGAAGACACAGCCAAAGACAAAAAAAGTTCACAGGATGAGTTGACGGCCGGCAATACTCAGCGCTAAAAAAGACTTGAATTGAAATCCCGGTTGTGGACAATTATGCCGGGGGAAATAGAAAATGAAGAGATATGCGAAATATACATGGATTGCGTCGATTGCGGCGCTGGCAGCATTTTCAGTGATATTTTCATGCAAACCGAAAGAAGATAACTTAGAAGAAGAAATCGGAGCTCTGTCCATTCTGGGCAACAGAAGTTCCAGAATGACCTATGAAGAATTTGAAGCCACGGTCTATCAGGAACCCTTCCCCAACGGAGTGTATATTGTAAACGGGGACACTCCGATAAAAAACGAAAAATTGCTCAGAGATTTTTACGATCGATACGTGAAACCTGGAACAAGACAGGATGCGCTGATCGTGGATCTCTTGAACGGCGTCGACAATGTCTGGGATGTGACGGCCAGGAGAAATATTACATACTGCGTGAGCAACGATTTTGGCACGCGAAAGGCGGCCCTGGTTCAGGCAATCGCCGACGCTTCAAAGGAATGGGAACTTGTTGCGGATGTGGATTTCAAATATGTACCGGCGCAGGATATTGACTGCCGGGCCGGAAATCACAATGTCGTCTTCGATACGCGCCCGGTTACCAGCGGAAAATATCTGGCGCGCGCTTTTTTTCCAAACGATGAAAGACAGTATCGGAATTTGATGGTGGACGACAGTTCGTTTGTTCCGGATCCGAGTCTGACCCTCAAAGGGATTATCCTTCACGAGCTGGGTCATGCGATAGGCTTTCGCCACGAGCACACACGTCCGGAATCGGGAACCTGCTTTGAAGATAAAGACTGGAGAGCGCTCACAACTTATGACGCCTACTCTGTGATGCACTATCCTCAATGCAACGGCAAAGGATTGAATCTGGAACTGACGGCAAAAGACAAATCCGGAGCGACAGCTCTTTACGGAGTTCCGGGAACAGGCGGGACGACAGGCCCGACCACAACGGAATCATTCTCTGGAACTCTGACCTCCGGAAATCGTGTCTATTACGGACCATTTTCTGTAAAAGTAGGCACACAGTTCACCGTGAATATGACCGGAACCGGCGACTCGGATCTGTATGTTCGATACACTTACAAACCAACAGTGAGCTATTACAACTGTCGTCCCTATCTGACAGGATCGACGGAAAGCTGTTCCCTGCTGGTTCCGACCGGGAAAACGACTGCTTACATCATGGTGCTGGCATCGAGCGCGAGCTCATTCAAGGTTGTTGTGACATACACAAAGCTTTGAAAGAAGTAGAATTGGCCGCACGGCGCGGTCGAGATTACCGGGTATTGAATCAGTACAATAGACTCAATACCCGGTCAAAACTTTAAATCAGTTTTAAGCTTTCGACTGCGGCTTTTTCTTCGCGCAGTTCTTTGAGAGTGGTTTCGAATTTACCCTTTCCATAAGCGGACAGTTCGTATCCCTGAACGATTTCAACTTCGGTTTCCGATTTGGTACGGATTGGGTAACCGAACATCAGTCCTTTATCCACTCCATAAGATCCGTCTGAGCAGACAGCAACGCTGTGGATTTCTGAACCTGGATGAGTCAGCGCATGGACGGTGTCAATCGCGGCATTGGCAGCCGACGCGGCAGAGGACATTCCCCGCGCAGCGATGATGGCAGCTCCGCGCTGCTGTACCGTTTTCATGAAATCACCTTCCAGCCAGGCGCGATCTGTTATCACATCGGTAAGTTTCTTTCCGTTGATTTTCGCATTTTCAAAATCAGGGAACTGTGTGGCCGAATGATTGCCCCAGATAATCATATCTTTTACGGAACTGACGGGCTGTCCGGCTTTTATGGCCAGCTGAGACTTGGCCCGGTTTTCATCCAGTCTTGTCATGGCATACCAGCGGTTCGAAGGGATGCTTTTAGCGTTGTTCATGGCGATCAGAGCATTCGTGTTGCAGGGATTTCCCACCACAAGTATCCGCACATCGGAAGCGGCATTCTTTTCAATCGCCTGACCCTGTTTGGTAAAAATACCGCCGTTGATGGAGAGCAGATCGTTCCGTTCCATGCCGGCTTTTCGTGGCACGGCCCCGACCAGCACGGCCCAGTTGCACTTACTGAAAGCCTTGTCCAGGTCTGATGATATTTCAATTTTATCTACAAGTGGAAACGCACAATCTTCCAGTTCCATCACCACCCCTTCCAGGGATTTCATGGCCACTTCCAGCTCCAGAAGAGACAGTTGAACCTTCACATCCGATCCAAACATCTGCCCTGAGGCAATACGAAAGGCAATAGCATAACCGATTTGACCGGCTGCGCCGGTTACGGCAACTTTTACTGTTTTTGACATAGTCGATACTCCATTTTTAATGCATATTAGAGAATATTCGCCGTTAAGTCAGAAGAATTCCGACCTGAACGTACCAAATATCTGCGCCGCGAATCGCAGAGTAGGAATTGGCTTCTATAAAGCGCTATTTTTCCTCTGAATCCAGGTTCTGAGGATGGCATTAAGAGTCAATCAAAAGCTCCAGGAATTCTCCTATACATTTGTCATATTGTCTATGAAATTGGTTAAACAGGATCGGGCATGAATATTAACAAATCAAGCGATGAAAAAAACGACGGCGCAGAGGGCGCAAAGAAAGATCAGATACACGCGGAAATAATGGAGAATTTTCCCAATTCTAAGAAAGTATATATTTCCGGCTCCCTGCATCCGGACATTCAGGTTCCGTATCGCCGGATTGAACTCTCCGATACAAAAAATTCCACCGGCAAATCGGTCTCCAACGATCCGCTTCTTGTGTATGACACTACCGGTTCGTGGGGCGATCCCGATCTGAAATGCACCGCACGCACGGGTCTTCCGGAACTCCGGAAATCCTGGATTGAGAGACGCGGCGATACCGAGTCATTCAGCAGCGCAAAGATTCCGTCTGCCGGCCATTCGATGCATTCGAACAACCGCGAGATCCTCCGCGCAGCTTCCGGCAGGAATGTTTCCCAGATGCACTATGCGAAAAAGGGTATCATCACTCCGGAAATGGAATTCGTCGCCATAAGAGAGAACATCAAACTCCATGCAGTGCGCGAAATGAACAGGGAGAAAAACGGCGACATACTGAAACAGCATCCGGGCAATTCTTTCGGCGCTTCTCTGCCGGAACAGATCACGGCAGAATTCGTGCGGGACGAAATCGCGCGCGGCCGGGCTATCATTCCGGCAAACATCAATCACAGAGAATTGGAACCCGTCATCATAGGCAGAAATTTCCTGGTTAAAATCAACGCGAATATCGGCAACAGCGCCGTTTCTTCCAGCATTGATGAAGAAGTTGAAAAACTTCTGTGGTCGATACGATGGGGTTCGGACACCGTAATGGATCTTTCTACCGGAGAAAACATCCATGAAACGCGCGAATGGATCGTGAGAAATTCGCCGGTGCCGATAGGAACAGTGCCGATCTATCAGGCTCTGGAAAAAACCGGCGGCGTCGCTGAGGATCTGACATGGGAGATTTACCGCGACACGCTTCTGGAGCAGGCGGAACAGGGAGTCGATTATTTTACAATTCATGCCGGAGTTCTTCTGCGCTACATTCCAATGACAGCCCGGAGAATGACCGGAATCGTCAGCCGCGGAGGATCGATTCTGGCAAAATGGTGCCTGGCGCATCACAAAGAGAATTTTCTCTACACTCATTTTGAAGAGATCTGCGAAATCATGAAGGCGTACGACATCAGCTTTTCGCTGGGCGACGGCCTGCGCCCCGGTTCCATCGCAGACGCAAACGACGAACCTCAGTTCGCCGAGCTTCGCACTCTGGGAGAATTGACGAAAATCGCCTGGAAACACGACGTACAGACGATGATAGAAGGGCCCGGACACGTTCCGATGCACATGATCAAAGAAAACATGGA
>VFLI01000065.1 GCA_009885105.1 Spirochaetia bacterium
CGAAATCGAAATGGCCCGGAATCTGGCTTGACGGAAAAGAACGAATCGTGAATCTCGGGTGGGTCAATTTCAAGCCGCCGAAAGGGTCAATTTCAGAGCGCCATATACACGAATTGGCCTGGGTGTTTGCGATCTACCTTTTAACGATGTGACGGGCGCGGCGCTGGATGAGAAATGGACCCGGGATCCCTTTGACAGAATCATAGTCTCACATTCGATCCTCCGCAAGGTTCCCCTGATTACGAAGGATGCCGTCATTCGCAAAAACTGTGTTCATGCGATTTGGGACTGATTCACAAGGAATCTCGACATCTACTGATTCGGCGCGATGGAGGCGCTTGTGGCTACTGCCTGTCCTGGATTGTTCGCCGGTGCAGCAATGAACACACTGCCTGAGGGCACAGAAAGAGGTCCATCGGTTTGATTTATAGAATACTTTTTTACTCCGTATGGGCTTGCATAATTCAGCATGAAAAGATATTTGCTCGTGGGGTCGATGGCCGCAGCTACGGGTTGAGAAGCTGATCCCACTTCTGCCGACCCTGCCAGAGTTAACGAGCCCGTTGCTCCGATTCGGTAGACCGAAATCCCGGTACTTTGGGTAGCGTAGAGGAATCGCCCATTGGGGGAGTAAGTGGGGAAGCAACCGGTGCAACCGTTCGCCCCCGTTCCAGCCGCAGTAGGGATAGTCCCGATGCTTGTCATTGCGCCTGTGCTTTGATTTACTGTGTACATAGCCACCACGTTTCCACCTGACAAGTTATAAAAAAACTGACCTGTGGGATCAAAAGTGCCCCCCGCCCCTGAAAATGCTCCCAGGGAAGTAAGGACTCCGCCAACTCCGATTGAATAGTAAGTTCCAGCGCCGCTGTATAAAAAGCGGCCCGAAGGATGCACAGAGAGCGACCATGTCGCTCCTGGAGTCAAGGTTGAAACCAGCGTCAGTGCGCCGGTAGACTGGTTGATCGAATACGTCATAAAACCTGTACTACCGCTTGCAAACAGGTAACTTCCAGAAGGATCGACTGCGATTCCGAAAGCATTTGGTTGCGTCATTTGCCCGACAATACTGACAATGCCGGTTGACTGATTGATCGACCATGCTGAGATAGAATTTCCCACATTGTGCGCCAGGTAGAAAAAACGACCCAATGGATCTCCGGTCATTTGGGCGATACTGGCCGGCACACCTGTAGCCGCACCGAGAGCCGTGAGCAGGCCGGTGGTACGGTCAACCTTATATTGAGCGATAGCCGAAACACCGTCCGTATACAAATACTTAGGAATCACAATCCGCTGCCCCGAATTCACAAGACTCAGTATCTGCGTCATATCTGCAGCTACCGGGCCGGCGCATTGTGTAAAGAGCACGGATGCTACTAGAATCGATCCGCAGACTGTAATAATTTTATTTTTTGTCATCATAATTTCTTTCCGTTAATACTCTCTGAATCCTCCGCGTCTCGGCGGTGAAATCTGTTCTGCCTCAAAACTGCACACTCAGCGCAAACATGAAGTTCCGCGAATCGCCGCCAATGAACATCGCTGTAGAAGACGGCTCTGCAGAATGCGACTTACCCAGAAATATTGCGTCAAACAGATTGAAAGCATAAAAAAGACCGGCCCCTCCAATAAACAAATTTGCAGTCGAACCTTTTTTGGAGGCATCTGTACGCAATGCTTCCGCGTTCATATAAAGCAGGCCGGACAGTGATGTATTGTAGAGCGTTGAAGAAAGAGCCAGATTTATTCCCGATGTGGAACTGTAGGCGCTCTTTGCGCTGTTGTAATCCGAATGCGATTTATATGCCAGAAAACCCAGAATCGGCGCAGCGATCATGAAAATCACGCCTCTACGCTCATCGCCTCTGTAATACTGACCCCAGCCCGGTAGAAGCACAGATCTCCAGACTACGGAAGACCGCCTAGGCCCGTTGACTCTCAAGTCCATCTGTTCCAGCAGAATGTCCACAAGTTTCTCGCTGGCTCTGACCCGGCCGGATTCTTCAAATTCATAGTGGTCGGAATAATCAATCGTAGTCGTTTCCACATCGATGATGCTGGCTGTAATCACGAACTGATTTCCATCTTTGGAAATTCGCCCTGTCAATATTTTTCGTGCGCCCAGTTCCTGGCCGGCCTGTGCGTAAACCTTATCTGTCAATCCGGAAACCTGACGGGAAATTTCTTTCAGGCGAGCTTCTGTTCTCAGCCTGTCGAGCACCGTGAATTTATTTGATTTTGTAAAGGCAGTCTGAATATAATCGGTTATGTTTTCTGCGTCGACATTCGCAACACCCTGGGCCGCGACAAAAGGCGCAATGGCCACTGTTTCACGGTTTTCCTGGGCAAAAAGTTTGTTTTCGAGTCCGAGAATTGCTAAAAGAAGGGAGAAGATTGCGAAATATTTGCAGGCGTTAAAATTGTATTTCTGATTTCTGATTTCTGATTTCTGATTTCTGATTTCTGATTTCTGATTTCTGATTTCTGATTTCTGATTTCTGATTTC
>VFLI01000041.1 GCA_009885105.1 Spirochaetia bacterium
AATCTATATTTTTAGTTGGTATTTTACCATGTTTTTGCAAACCCCAATTTAAATATGCTTGTTTTCGGCCGGGCACTAACTAAACCATTTTCGCCTCGTGCAATACTTCAGCTGGTGGAGGAATTGATCGGTAAGTAACGCCATCACAGCCTGTAATGCAAGTTTTTTTCAGCTGCAAACTGAGTGGGCAATGGAGTAATGATATCAAACCGATTTTTTGAAGAAAGGCAAAAAGCTTACTCCTGGGCCCCGGCCGGAAAAAATGCTTTAATAATCTTTGTATTTGCATTCATTGTATTTTTCTGTTTTTCCTCCTGTTCAAAATCAGATCACAGGAAGCGGCCACTGGCTGCGCAGGGCCTGCTGGATCTGCGATCCTGGGATTTCGAGAAAGACGGCATTGTCGAACTCAACGGGGATTGGCAATTTTATCCTAATCAATTGCTGAGATCGGCGGATTTTAGAGAAAATCAATCATTCGCATTAATAAAAGTTCCCGGGAGCTGGGATAATTTTGAGTTGAATGGTCGGAAGATCGGCGTCACGGGATACGCAACCTATCGGCTGCAAATTCAACTTGTGGATCGTCTGCCGTATCAGCTGGGTCTGCGCCTGCTGCTGATTGATTCTGCCTATGAATTGGAAATCAACGGGAAATTAATATACAAGAATGGAAAAGTGGGCAGAGATGCCGCTGATTCAATGCTTTCCAAGAGTCATGGAAAAGTCCTGCTGCCTCTGAATTCAAATTCTTACGAAATAGTGCTGCGGGTATCTGATTACCACTACCATGAGGACGGGGGCATCGTATATCCGATCCTAATCGGATCCATGGAGAGTTTAGATCAGGAAGAAATCAACGAGGCTTATATCGAATGGTTTCTGATTGGAATTCTGTCCATTATGGGGATTTACCATCTTGGTCTCTATTTCATCCGCCGCAATGATACTTCGCCGCTCTGGTTTGGTATATTTTCGCTCATTATGGCTCTGCGCGCAATGTTAACCGGTTCCGGATTCCTGTACAGCATTTCTCCGGTCGATATCCAGTGGCTGATGCACAAAATTGAATATTTAACATTCTACTTCTCTGTGTCTTTTTTTGTAATGTATGGATACCGACTCTTCACTGAAGAGTTTCATCAGGCAGCAATTCGACTCGGCATTATTATTTCCATTCTGTTCTCTCTTGTTGTGGTATTCACTCCTGTGATTGTGTACTCCGGATCTCTGTTCTGGTTTCAGATTTTCACTTTTATTATCGGCGTGTATACGATTGCCTGTGTAGCATTCGCCGTTCGTCGGAAGAGGGAAGGCAGCGTGCTTTTTCTCGCCGCCTGGATTCTGTTCTTTGCCGCAGTTCTCAACGATATTCTGAACAGTCAGCTCATTATAGATACCGGAGTCTATTTCCACTTTGGTTTTATTGCCTTCATTTTCCTTCAATCATATCTTCTTTCGCGTAAATTCTCCAACGCCTTCACCACCGTGGAGAAGCAGTCCCTGGAACTTTCTCGGCTGGCCAGTGTCAAGGACGAATTTCTGGCCAACCTGTCCCATGAACTGCGCACACCTCTGACTGCCATTTATGCCTACAGCGAAATGTTCGAAAATAATAACAATCCGGCGGATTTGAAAGAGTACGGCAGAGAAATATATTCTAACAGCGAAAAGTTGATCAGCTATATGGATGATTTGATGCTGCTCACCAGAATGGAATCGGATATCGACCTGTCCAAATCAGGGACGGACATTCGGGAAATTATTTCGGAAAATATTTATAAATTAAGTAAACTTGCCGCCGAGAAAAATATTTCGATACAATTCCATGCCGGTGTTGTCAATGAGATTCAGGCCAATAAAAAATATATGTCAAAAGCAATCCATGCCGTTATAAAAAACGCAGTCGTCTATAATAAGGAGAATGGCACAGTGATCGTCAGCGCCCAGAATGATATAAGTATGCTCAAGATTACTGTCTCGGATACCGGTATCGGTATGGCGGCCAGGCATCTCCCTCTGATATTCGACAGGTTCTACCGCGTGGACAGTTCGGACACCTATGAGGTTAGCGGTGTCGGTGTGGGGCTGTTTCTTGCAAAAAAGATTATCGAGATGCACGGCGGAAGTATTTCTGTAAAAAGCGAAATGGACCGGGGCAGCGAGTTTACTGTCCGGCTGCCGGTTGAATGAATTGGGAAAAGTTTCGGGTTCAATCCGGCAGCGGTGGATAGAGGTTTGAAATGATCAAAGGATTTTTTACTGATGAACAAATATACGACAGTGCGCGGACTGGGGTGTACCGGGGACGACGGGAAAGCGACGGCCAAAAAGTTATTATCAAGATATTGAAAGCCGAATATCCTTCTCCTGCTGATATCGCCCGGATAAAACTGGAATATGAAATTACGAGAAACCTCAAGCTCCAGGGTATAGTTCCCGTCATAGCTCTGGAAAGACATAGCAATGGATTTGCCCTGATCAAAGAGGACTGCGGCGGCATCACTTTAAAGGAATTTATCAAAAATGAGCCGGCAGGTTTCACCGGAATATGCAATTTTCTGAAAATCGCAGGAGATGTCGCCAAAACGATCGGTCTCATGCATGCGAAAGGATACATCCACCGGGACATCAAACCACAGAATGTGATATTCAACCAGGAAACCGGAAATGTCTATCTAATCGATCTGGGGCTGGCATCGCAATTGACCGGTGAGGAACAGAATCCGGTCAAGCCGGAAGCCCTTGAGGGAACGTTGGCTTATATGTCCCCCGAGCAAACCGGCAGGATGAATCGTTCCATTGATTACCGCAGTGATCTCTATTCGCTGGGAGTAACGTTCTATGAGGTCTTGACGGGCCGGCTGCCGTTTGAGTCCGTCGATCCCGTGGAATTGGTTCACTGTCATATCGCAAAAACGCCGCAGTCACCGCATGAACTGAATGGCGATATCCCTGTTGTGATATCCGCAATCATCATGAAACTTCTGGCAAAAAATGCGGAAGCGCGATACCAGAGCGCGCAGGGACTTCTTGCGGACCTGCAATTGTGTCTGCAGAATTTGTCCAGTCCAGATCAAACCCTGGAAATTCCCTCCTCATTTGTGCCCGGTGCGCGTGAGCAGGCGGGAATATTTTCCATTCCGCAAAAACTCTATGGCCGCGAAGCGGAGGTCTCGCATCTGTTGGAGGCCTTTGACCGGGTGAGCAATCCGCAGGCTGACAGAGACGGCAAGTCGCATGTGGAACTGGTGCTTGTGGCCGGATACTCCGGAGTCGGCAAGACTGCCCTGATCAATGAAATCCACAAACCCATTCTAGAAAAACGGGGATATTTCATATCAGGAAAATTCGACCAGTTTAAGCGCAATATTCCTTACGCTTCGATCATCCAGGCCTTCCAGCAGTTGATCCGCCAGATCTTGACCGAGAGCGATGCGAAGTTTTCCCGGTGGCGGGAGAAGATATTGGAAGCATGTTCCGGCAACGCCGCTTTAATCGTCGACGTTATTCCAGAACTTGCCCATATCATCGGCAATCAACCGGCCGTGCAGAGCCTGCCGCCAAACGAATCCAGAGAGCGATTTAACCAGGTGTTCCGGAATTTTGTCGGAGTATTTTCCGATGACAACCATCCACTGACTTTGTTTCTGGATGACCTTCAATGGGCTGATTTACCGTCGCTGAAATTGATCGAACTCCTGGCCACGGACCCAGAACTCAGCTGCCTGTTTCTGATCGGCGCTTACCGCGACAACGAGGTTTATGAGGCACATCCGCTGATGATGGCAGTATCAGAGATGCGCAAACAAAATGCTGCGATCCTGACTATAACGTTGGCGCCGCTCGACATATTTTTCGTAAATCGTCTGATAGCCGACACCATGCAAACTGATGAAGGCAGGACGGAGAAACTGACCGCGCTCGTGCACCAGAAGACCGCCGGGAATCCGTTTTTTACCCGGCAGTTTCTGACAACCCTACATCATGATAAACTGTTCCGCTATGCTGCGGATACCGGTTGGACCTGGTCGCTCGAACAGATCGCAGAAATGGGATATACTGATAACGTTGTGGAACTGGTAGCCAATCGGCTGAAAGAACAGAGTCCAAAAACACAACAGGTGCTGAAACTGGCCTCTGCTATTGGCGCCAGTTTTGATCTGGAGACGCTGGCCACAGTCAATGATAAAAGCCAAACAGAAACGGCGGCCGAGCTCCATGAAGCGTTAGTTTCCAGCATCGTGCTTCCAGACGGTCAACAATACCGAATTGCCCAGGCGCTTGAACGGTCAGAATTGGATTCTTTGATTGCCAGAGGGATTCGCATTGCCTACCGCTTTGCCCATGACCGGGTGCAGCAAGCGGCATATTCCTTGATTCCGGAAGAAGAGCGTACTGCTCTGCATGTCAAGATCGGACGCTTATTGCTGAAAGTATGCGACCAGGGGAAACTTGATGAGCAGCTTTTTGAAATTGCCGGCCACTTGAATTATGGGAAGGATCTGATCAGCGATCCCGAGGAGAGAATTCAGCTCGCAGAATTGAACCTAAAAGCAGGCATAAAGGCAAAAGAATCGGCTGCTTTTGAACCTGCCCTCAAATATTTTGAAACCGGCGTCTTCCTTTTGCCGCCTGATTCCCGGGAACAATATTACCCAATCTCCTTTCCTCTCCATTTTCATCATTGTGAAGCACAGTACTTAGTGGGCAACCTGGAGCGCGCAGATCAGCATTTTGATCATTTGCTCGAATTCGCCAATTCAATTGTTGATAAAGGTAGTATATACAATTTAAGAATTATATTGATGATCAATCGCGGCGAAATGATAAATGCTATTGACCATGCAATTGTGGCGTTGAAGTTATTTGACATTGAGCTGAAAAGCAACCCTTCAAGGAAGGAAGTGTTTGTTCGTTATCGAAAACTCATGCAGGACATTCAGACAAGAAACATAGAACGGTTATATGAGCTGCCAAGAATGACAGATCCTGGTATGAAGGTCGTCATGGAAATACTGATGAATATTTCCGATGCGTCGTATTGGGCGGCGCCACTTGTTTCTTCCTGCGTCAGTATTATCATGGTTGATCTCTCCTTGAAATACGGTAACTCTGATGCTTCTGCCTATGGTTATGGCAGCTTTGGTGTGATTTTATCTACTTCACAAGATTACAGCAATGCCTATAAATTTTGCCTCCTGGCCATCCGGTTGCAGGAAAGGGACAATAACATCAATCTGATCGCAAAAGTTTCCATGGTGTTTAGCTGGATAAATCATTGGTCCAATCATGTAAAATCGAGCGTTTTGGTGTTGGAAGACGGTTTCCGAAAGGGAGCGCTGTCCGGAGATAAAATCTTTCTAGGGACCATTGCGGTTCACCTGATCTGGGATCGCCTCCAGAAAGGAGACCACCTTGGAAAGCTCAGAAATGATTCAGCCGGTTATCTCGAGTTTCTGAAAAAAAACAAACTGAAAGATCATTACCTCAACTGTCTGTATCCCATCCGGTTCATGGATATAATGACAGGGATGAACATTCCCTGGGAAGATTATGAGAATAACGATTTGGATGAAAATGCGCTTAAGGTTCTGCTCAAAAGCAGAGAAATGGGTCTGTGTCTTCATTCGTATCTGGTATTTAGAATGCAGTATTTGTATTTGACCGGTAACCTGGAGGAAGCGCTGGAAACTGCGATAGAGTCAAAACCTTTGCGATCAGTTTCTGCCTCTTTGATGTATTTGGCTGAGGAGCTGTTCTATTATTCACTCGTCTTATGCGCGCTGTCTCCAGATTCGCAAGCAGAGCTGCAGGAAGCACGCCTTCAAGAAATTATTGCCAATCAGAAACAGATGAAGATCTGGGCCGACAACTGCCCGGAGAATTTCTTACACAAGTACCTCCTGGTGGAAGCGGAAATGGCCCGCATTAAAGGCGATTTTTGGCAGGCCGCTCTTTTCTATGACCAGGCCATCCAGTCAGCACAGGATAACGACTATGTTCAAAACGCCGGAATCGGCGCGGAGCTTGCTGCAAAATTCTATCTTGCCCATAAACGGCCTGACCACGCGCGGCCGTACGTGGTCATGGCCCTCTACTTCTATGAAAAATGGGGAGCATCCGCTAAAGTAAAGTTAGTCCAAGAAGAATTCTCGGATATTTTGGCGCGCAACGCGGATTCCCTGTTTGTCAGAATCGATGCTTCAACCACTGACAGTTCATCTTCGTCAGGCGCCTCCGATCGCCTGGACATTGCCACGGTAATCAAAGCTACCAGCGCCATTTCCGGTGAAATTGTCCTCGAAAATCTGCTCCAAAAATTGCTGACCATTATTATTGAGAATGCCGGCGCCCGGCGGGCCTTGCTGATCCTGGAAACAGACGGGGCGCTCTGCGTAAAAGCGGAAGGCTCTATCGACAAAATGCGGGTGATTATGCAAAATAATGATCCAGTGACAAACGAAGCAAATGCAGCACAGAGTATCCTCAATTTTGTGATCCGGACAAATGAGCCGGTGATTACGGGTAATGCTGTCAAGGAAAGCCGATTTTCCGCGGACACCTACATTCAGAGGGAAAAGCCTCTATCCGTCCTGTGTTCGCCCATCATCCACCATGGTCAATTAACCGGTTTGATCTACCTGGAAAACAATCTGGCCACGGACGCCTTTACTGCGGGGCGACTGGAGATTGTAAGAATCATCAGCGCTCAGGCAGCCATCTCGATAGAAAACGCCCGTCTGGTGGATGAGAAGTTGAAAAATGAAAAGTTCTCCGTCATCGGACAGATGGCCGGAGGCATTGTGCATGATCTGAAAAACCCCATCTCCAGTATCAAGGCGTATGCGGAAATGGTGAGGGACTTTGAATTAGACGAAGAAAGCAAAAAAGAATATCTGACAATCATCGAAAGCGAAGCGGACCGCCTGAGCGACATGGCGCACAGCATTCTTGATTTTGTAAAAGGCGAGATAAAACTGAATCTGGAAGCAGTGGATCTGAAACAATATATCGATGATGTGGCAAAATTCATCAAACCGGTCTTTGATGCTGATTCCAAGCACTTGCACTGGCAGGTCGACAATAGCAGCCCGGTGAAGATCGATCAGGACCGCATGCGCCGGGTGATCATCAATCTGGCCAACAACGCCCGTGAAGTTCTGGAACCTGGCGGGAATTTTACGATCCATGCTTCA
>VFLI01000106.1 GCA_009885105.1 Spirochaetia bacterium
ACATTCGCGTTTTCCTCCATATATTGTCTTTCGTGAGACTAATCCGCACGACTTGACGGCGGAAGGCCAGGAAATTTCGTTGATCTGAATGATTTCTTCACAGGTTCCCTGCCGTGCTCTGGTGCTCGGCGTAAAAATTCTTATTCTTTATGACCGGCTCTTACCTGGGATTCGTAAGTTCTTTGAAGGTTCGCACCAGGCCGTCGGCCATGGTTTTGGTCAGATTTAAAGCGAAACGCGCCCTTTCCGCGGCAATCAGCAGCGTATGTGCCTCAACCGAATCGGGATCGAAGACAGATTTCTGAGTCAGTTCCTGCGATGTTTGATCCAGCTTCTCGACATTGCCCAGAGCCTGATTCAGCGCCTCGGCAAATCCAACTCCGGACTGGGCCGGATCCACTTCGCGGGAGGCCGGTGTGATGTGCCTTTCATTGGTTGTCAGAAGTTCACGCGGTCCGATAGTGCGGCCGCCGGTAACGTGCGGAAGACCGCCCGAAAACTCGATTCCTCTTGTGCTGAATACCTGCATTTTTAATTACTCCTATTGTATGTCCCAAAACCCATCCATGGGTTTTGGGCCTGATCGGCTCGCCCGCCTTCGGCGGTTTGCATTTTATGCAAAAACGCTTTGCGTTTCTCGCCTTTACGCCTTGCGGCTTCGCCGCAGGCGGGCGCACCATCCATGGTGCGCTGAGCCTTTGGCTCTTATACGGCTCTGGATATTTCCAGCGCCTTGTTGAACATCTGTCTCGTGCCCATTGCGATTTGAGCATTGGCTTCATACGCGCGCGATGCGCTTATCATATCTGTCATTTCCTGCACTATGTTTACATTGGGCATGGCCACATAACCCTGTTTGTCGCCGGTCTTTATCGCGTCCGGATGCGTGGGGTCGTATTTATAAATGGGGGAGCTCATGTCTTTCTCAATTTTCATTACTTTGACGCCCATACCCAGCCCGGTGGCCAGCCCGTCCGGATACACCGGCGAATGCCAGACGCTGCGAAGATTGACAGGCGTCAGAACCACCCTGTCCCGACGAAACGGCCCGTCGCCGCTGGTATTGCGCGTAGTTGTGGCATTGGCGATATTGTTGGATATGACATCGAGCCGGAGGCGCTGAGCGCTCATTCCGGTGGAGGCGATGTTGATTGATGTGAACATTCCCATAGTGTCCTCTGTTAACGGCAAATCTTCAGCCACGGAGCCATGGAGCGCACGGAGAAGATAAGTCGTTGGTTTTTGTTGGTTCCAGGAAGCGCCCGTTGACTGATGATACGGGAGGATTTTAATAGTTTTTTATTCATTCAATTCTCAATCTTTTGTAAACTTTTTATGAAAAGCGTATCTCCGTGATCTCCGCGTCTCTGTGGCAAAATCTTCTATTATTCATTTAACTTTATGCCAGTCGTATCAAATTATTATACAGCCTGTACTGCGATCCCAGCCTCTCGACCATAAGACTGTACTGCATCTGATTTCTCATCTGCTGTGATACTTCATGTTCCATATCCACATTGTTTCCATCGTTACGCATGGTCGAAAGGGTATCCGCATGCGTTACCGGGTGAACATTCCGGTAATCCCGGTGGCCGAACTGGCTGATGTGATTGGGATGATTCGTCTGTATATCTGGATTTTCTCTTTCCTTTCTTTCCGAGTCGATAGCGCGCCGGAGTTCGGACTCAAAAATTACCTCTGTCCTCTTGAAGCCGGGTGTGTCCGCATTGGCGACATTGTCCGCAAGAACAGTCTGACGCAGGATGGAGGCGTCCATCCCTCTTTCGAGCATATTCAAGGTTCGAGTATTGAAATCACCGTTCCAGATCGACATGGTATTCTCCTCCTTCCAGAATCGGTCAAGTTCAGGTAAACTTGATAAAATTATGTCTCCAAACAAAAAAATTTGGATAGCAAACACAGAATGCCTCTGGTTTTTTACCTTATGCGGAGTATTTTAACCGGATTGGGACTTCATTTGCTGATTTTTACAGTGCCGGCAATTCTTTCAGGCTGCCAGGCCATGTATGTGTACAGAAATTATCCGGATATCAAACCGGCTTCGGAAGTGGCCGTTCTCAGAGAACGGGGCTACCGCTTCTGGCTGGAGGACAACCGGCTGAAATCCCCGGCCGACGAACTCTGGCTTGTGCCAGGGGAATACATGATCCGATTTATGACACAGGATCGTGAAGGCGGCGCCGCGTTCTGTATTGTGAATCAGGGAAGGCATTACAGATTCCGGCTGACGGACCGGCAGTACCTGCCAAAAACTCACTCCTATGCCTTCGTGGGTGAATGCTTCCGGGATGATGAAACAGGACCGACCCAGGGAACACCTTCTGTCGAGGATAAAAAGAGCCAGGCTCGATAATATCGCTTGACATGATTTTTGTATCTTCTGATCCTATGCTTTCAAATACAATCTGTACAGACGGATCTGCCCGCCTCATAATACAATATTATTTAACTACTATTTTTATCTATGAAATTTAGAAACTTTACCCTTGTCAACAAACTGCGTGTCATCATTCTCGCCCCCATCCTCTCCCTGCTCTATTTTGGAATTCAAATCAATCTGGATAAATTTCAGATTTTTCAGAAAGCGGGAACAACAGGCAGCGTCGCGGACATTTCGATCTCTCTGATCCGGCTGATCCGGGAAGTGCAGAAAGAGCGCGGGCTTTCCGCAGGATATCTCGCCTCTGGAAAAGAGAGCGACGATCCTGTGCTGGCAGATCAGCTGGCAAAGACCGACCGTGCAGCCGCTCAGTATCTGGATCTTCTGCGCAATTTTGAGAGGGGAAGCGTCGCCAAATCTTTTCTAAATATTCTTCCAGGATCCAATGATTCCATCAGCGCATACTGCGCAAAATATTACCGTACAATAGAAGAAATAAAATCCAGAATCGATTCGATACGAGAAAGAATACACGATCCGTCATTCAAGAGCGAAGAACTGGTTCAATTGTATACAGAGCAGATTGTTATTCTGACAGATTCTCTGAAACAAATTGTCAATCAAGATGGATCCGGCTTTGAAAATGTTTTCCGCCTGCTTCTTGTGCAGGCAGCGGAAGACAGCGGCAGAGAGAGAGCTCTTCTCAATACGATTGCAAAGGGCGCCGAAATCAGTCCGGCCGCTCTGGAAAAGGCCGGCAGACTTCACAGCCAGTCAAGAGAAAATCTGCTGGCAGTGCAGAAGTATGCGGATCAGCCGCTGCTTGAGAAGATCGCTCTTCTGCAGCAATCAAAAAATACCGAATTGTATGAAACTATTTTCAGCGATGTTCTGGCGGGGAACAAAAATCTGATACTGACCCTGAACTGGTGGGAAATTTCCACACAGAGAATAGAAAGCATTTTTGCAATCGATCATGACATCGCTCTGACGAACCGCGCCCGCGCCGATGCACAGATGAAATCGGCTTTTCTGGGCATGTCTTTTTTTCTGATACTGCTTCTAATTACACTCAGCGCCGCATTGTACCTGCCCTACTTGCTTTCACAGAATATCAGTGGAAGACTTGTGCTTCTCTTGCAACAGCTCCAGAAAATGACGCTGGGAAATCTCCAGGAACGTCTGACGGATGAATCCGAAGACGAACTGGGGAAGCTGGCGGCCGCCGCAAACAAGCTCCGGGAAAATCAGATTCTGACACTGCGCAAACTAAATCAGCTGAGTGGTATCGCAAAGATAAGCACAATGGAAATCAATGAAATCGTTGATGGAAACAATCAAACCGTTTCTGGTCTGGTCACTATTTCCGAAGAAAATAACGCGCTGGCGGAAGAACTGAACGCCTCCTTTGAAGATACAACCAGGATAATACGCAACATTCATGAAACCATGAGGGAAACAGATGATAGCGTGCAGCATTTCACGGAATCTCTGGGCATAGTGAATACCTCGATAAAAAAACTCGAATCGATATCACAGAATATGATGGTGAGCAGCCAGAGTGGATCTTCAAAAGCGCAGGAGACAGGAAACGCCATGAAACAGATTCTGGACAGCTCGGCGCGTATTCATGAGGTGGTCGATATTATCAATCAGATTTCAGAGAAGACCAGTCTGCTTTCTTTGAATGCTTCCATAGAAGCCGCAAGGGCCGGAGAATACGGACGTGGTTTTGCGGTGGTCGCCAGTGAAATATCCAAGCTGTCGATCAACACTTCCGGCGGCGTGAAAGAAATCCGTGATCTGGTGACGGCCAGCGAAAATATTGTTAAATCAGGGAACCATAAGGTTCTCGAAACTGTCGAAATCATTCAGAGCTTTATATCCGCGTTTGATATCCTCAATACAACCATCCAGGAAATTGTCAACGCGCTGGAAAAAGAGGCGGACAATTCTACGGTGATTGCTTTTTCCCTGGCTGATAAACTGAAACAGGTCGAGTTGGTATACCAGACAATTTCCGAGCAAAAGAAAGCGCTGGAACATTTCACAAAATCCATAAATCAAATAGCGATCGAATCCACCAGCATAGCCGGGATATCCGAAAAGTTGAAAACTCTTTCCAACAGCCTGTCAGAAGAATCTGAAGAATTGCACCAGCTGGTACAATCATTCAGCCTGCCGGATTAAAACTGAAAATATATAAACTGCGGACTGACAGTGACAGAATATATAAAGAAGCAGACAAGCAGCACGGAACCAATAATTGTATAGAGCCAGACAGGCTTTTTCAGAATAGAATCAAAAAAGCTTTCATCGCGTTCCAGAAGGATTTCCGCCAGAATCAGAGCCGCGCCGCATATCAGAACAGTGGCCGGAATCACGACAAAATCTCCGCTCTTGAATGTAAAAGAACCCGCCAGCATGTAGAGAGCCACATCCAGACCCTCTTTAAAGTTTCCCGTCGGATGGGCGCGGAAAAAGAAAGTTCCCACACCGAAGGCAAACATCGCGTAAAAAACACGCACTGGACGCCAGATTGAATCGTACGCTTTCTTAATTTTTTCAAAGCCGAAAAAGAACCGTTCGACCAGCATGAAAGCCCCGGCTGACAGTCCCCAGAAAATATAGGTCCAGTCGGCGCCGTGCCAGAATCCGCCGAAGGCCATGACCAGCAGCACGTTCAAATACGAGCGCGGGACACTCACCCGGCTGCCTCCCAGCGGAATATACAAATAATCCCGCAGCCAGGTGGAGAGAGAAATATGCCAGCGACGCCAGAGGTCCGTCATGCTCTCGGAGAGAATGGGGCGCATAAAGTTTATGGGAATTTTGTATCCCATGATGCGGGCGGTGCCGATCGCCACATCCGAGTAGCCCGAAAAATCGCAGTAGATCTGCAGCGTGTGAAAAAAAACGCCGAGCCAGAGAGAAAGCCAGCCGTATTTTTCCGGAGATGCGAAAACAGAATCGACGACGACGGCAGTCTGATCCGCAACAAGAGTTTTTTTGAACAATCCCCAGGCGACAAGAGCCATTCCGGAATGGAAATTCTCCCATTTGAACGGATGTTTTTCCGCAAACTGATGAATGAGAACTTTTGCCCGGACGATGGGACCCGCGACCAGATGCGGAAAAAAACTCAGAAACAGCGTCATATCAAAAATACTTCGCGTCGCCGGAACGTCGCCCCTGTAAACGTCAACCGCGTATGATATTGCCTGAAGAGTGAAAAAGGATATGCCCAGAGGAAGAACAACGCCTAGAGTTTTCACAAACATGGGGTCGCACTGCGAAAGCCCCATGATCTGGTCAAAAGCATGGATAGAAAAATCAATATACTTCAGGGAATACAGCAGAGAAATATTTCCGGCAATGGCCAGAAACAGAAATATTTTTTTAACGAACTGTTTCTTTGCCGTGTCGATGCCGATTGAGAGCAAAAATGTCAGTGTCACACAGCCCAGAAACACCGCCAGAAACGGCACGCGAAAGATCGCATAGAAATACAGGCTTATCAGAAGAATCCACCATCTCTGCGCGCGATGCGGCAGCATGTAATAGATCACTATGACGAAGGGAGCAAAAATATAATAGTGTATGGAGTTAAAAAGCACCTTGCTTCTCCATTTTCTTCAACTCTAAAAGAAGAGCGTCGCGCGCCCACCTGTTTCCGGCAGCCGTGTAATGGCCGTCGGCGCGGATGTAATAATCATCAACTCCGGACAGCCGGTCAGTCAGAGAGGGAAGTTTTTCACCGCACATCCGGGGAACATAAGGGCGAAGATCAATAACCGGAATGCCAAGTTTTTTGAAATACTCGCCGGCCCGCAGCGCATATTCAAACTGCGCAGAGTGGAGGCCGTGAGTTCCACAATACAGAACATTGTTGTCGATCGGCATCATAACTGCCGTCAGAAAAATTCCCCGCTTTTTTGCCGTTTCCATCATCAGCCTGTAGGCCTTCTGTGTGCTTGCAGGAAGCGGCGGCAGAACAGCCGGAGGGCGGGGCAGACACTGCACACCGGCCGGCACTGGCTGCGGACAAACAGCGATCAGCGGAAGAACCTGCCCGTGCCCGTCAGCCGGACCGCCGGCGCCGGAACAGTCGGGGATTCTCTCAGCATCTCCCGGACACGGCGGATCTGCGGGAATATGATAAAATGAATTTATAAAATAATTCCAGGGTCCGCGGACACAGAGCGGCTGTTCGTAAGGATTGCTTTCATCTTTCGCGGACAGTCCTGACTGCACGAGTTCGCTGCGAATCTGCCTTTTGTTTTCCTCCCATTTGATGCGAAGCTGTTCGTACGAAAGCTTGAGGCTCATCAGTGTGTAAGAGTAACGCGTGAGTTCGAACTGAATGCGAAAGCTCATTCTGTAGGAGGGATCCGCATCCCTGATTTCATCGGTATCGTCGTCTGGAAGAACGCCGCGGCTCCTGAGTTCATCCGGAATTGTAAAATCGTTCGGCGAAATAATAAACAGGGCGACATGAATATTCTTAAGTTTTTCCGCCGAATCGGCAAGGCGACGAGCAGATCCCAGAGAGCCAAAAGCATCGACTCCCAGATTCATGCTCTGATGTTTCCTGCCGGACAGCACAACATTGTTGATACCGTAGCAGAAAGTGTCCTGATCTGAAACGCCGAATCCCATGACCATGCTGTCTCCCAGACAGACGATTTTCGGCATGGAAGGATCCGGCTCGGGGCTGCCCCTGTATCCCATTGAATTTGTTGTGAACCGCCCTTCCCACAGACCTGCAGCCTGCCGGAGATACTGATCCTGATTCGCAGCAAGCGAAACAAAATACTGGTCGTTGTAAGTATGCAGCAGCTTCAGCCGCCGGTAGTACTGCAGCGCCCGGGGATCGATAATTCGCAGCAGGATTTCAGAGCAAATAAGAATCAGGACCGCTGCCGGCAGCAATCTGCGAATTATCCATTTTGCTGCAGAGCGGAGACGCATTCGAATTCAGATGATTCCGGCCGCCAATGCCAGAATGCCCGCGTAACCGGGGATAACAAACTGACAGTCCAGAAAAAACTGGCCGACATTGGCGTTGGGCAGCCGGCGAAAATGATAGAGAAGCGATCCGCCGAACCCCAGCATTACCATCAGACCGGCCAGCATTGGATACACCGGATTGCCGGCATGATTGATCGCAAAAATCGGAACAATGGCGGCAAGACAGACCCCGTCCAGAATGTAATGCAGACGCCGCGCTCCGGCGCGGCCGATAAACTTGAAACTGCTTTCCATCCCCACAATTCTATCTCCCTGAGCGTCACGCACGCCCATAATCGCCGAACGCCGGTAAACGTAAAGAAAGATTATGAATAGAAAAAGAACAAAACTGATATCCGGCGTGTATCCGGCGGCCGCAGCCGGAACGATTCCCAGAAGCAAGGTCCATCCGAAAGAAACGGAGAGATCCTTGGATCCCGGCAGATCTTTAATACTCGAAAATCCAAAAATTCCGATAAATTTCTGCGGCACAACTTTCCAGCCGTACATAACACCGGGTATTGCCGATCCGCAGAGCACAATTGGCACAAGTTTGTTCATGTGACCCGTCATGTAATAAAAAACAGAAAACAGAGTTCCTCCGATAAGAAAAAACAGAGCAAGAAAAAGCATGAACTTGCGGAATCGGCTGTAAGCGACAGGTGAAAGTCTCGATCTTCTGTCAAAGCCGGGCTCAATGGCAAATTCATTGATACAGTGCAGGCTGAAAACCACGGCAAGTGTTGAGAGCAAAGATGCAATGTCGACAGTCATTCCCAGTATCAGGCAGAATCCAATATATAGCGAGGCGAAAGCCGCTGTTGTATGCAGATGCGTGGTCACCAGAGAACTCATCAGCCCTTTGATAAAACGTTTGGCGATTCCCGCGCCTCCGTTGAAACTCGACAGCTGATCCACCACTCTTTGAATCATCCATTGCGGTGTGGATGCGCCGGCGGTTACTCCGACAATCTGTGAATTTAAGAAATCTTCCGCCCGGAGTTCTGTTTCCGTCTCCACATGAATCACCCGGGGTCCCAGTTCAGCCGCAAGTTCGGCCAGATGACGGGTGTTGGCCGAGTGCCGTCCTCCAACGACAACTACAGTATCCACGCGTCCCGCCATATCTATGATTTCCATCTGATGAGAGCGGGTCGGTTCGCATATCGTATTGGCGATGCGCAGCTCCTCGCATTTGGGTTTGAGAGCGGCGGCGACCCTTGCAAACACTTCATCGTTTTGTGTGGTCTGGCTGACGAGGCACACTCTGCCAAGGTTGTCCGGCAGTTTTGCAACAGCAGCCGGATCCGGCGGTATGACAACGGCCTCATCCTTTGCCGATCCCACAATCCCGATAACTTCCGGATGAGACGCCTCTCCCATGATGAATATCCGGTATCCTTCCGCCTGATGTTTTATGACTTTTCTGTGAACTTTGGATACCAGAGGACAGGTGGCATCGACAATGTTCCGTGCTCTTCTTTAATTGACGCCATCAAATCGGGGCGGATGCCGTGAGCTCTGACAACGAGTGTTCCGTCGCGAGCTTCCCCCGGTTCCGTTTCAAGAGGGACGATCTTGCGTTTCTGCAGCTCCTCAACAACCTGTGTGTTGTGAATCAGTGGGCCGTGTGTGTAGACTTTCTTTCCGGTCGATTTCGATACATCCAGGGATATCTGCAGCGCCCTCTGCACTCCCCAGCAAAATCCGGCCGTCTCCGCCACCAGTATTCGCACTTCTCCAATATATTGAACCAGGGGCAGCCCGTAAAGTAAAAGATTGCCCGAAGACCGCAGCCCCGGAAATCCAAACATTCAATTATTTTAATATTTTTATTTTGTAATCCTTCAAAAATCACAGGTTCCTGTGATTGACAGGCCATTTTTACTATGATATTCTTCCAGAATAATGATCAGGTATTGTCCCTGTGAATACTGAATTCCTGACCGGCAGACAGATTTTCAGGGTGAACCATCAATTCTTACAAGTCAGACTATGATAGAAGCAATTTCAAACAGAACAGCGCCGGTTGAATACGGGAAAGCCGACGCCGAGGAGCCGAACTCCAGCGCCTTTTCTGCCCAGCAGAAACTGGAGGAAATAGTCAAACTCGATGCACTAATGGTAAAAATCAACAGCGGGCTTTTACTGGAAGAGGCCCTGGATCACGTATTTGAATCCTTCAGCAGCCTGATACCCTATGACCGACTTGCGCTGGTCGTGATTGAAAAAACCAGCCAGACTGTCAAACTGCGCTGGGCCAGATCGATTGTGCCGATGCCCCTGCTCTCAATCGGATATTCCGGAAAGATGACCCGTTCCAGTCTGGAGAAAATACTGTCAACTCGTCAGCCCCGGATAATCAACTCTCTGACAGAATACCTGAGCCTGAATCCGCATTCCGAATCCACTGCGTTGATGGTCTCCGCCGGCATTCGATCGAGTCTGACCTGCCCTCTCATCGCAATGGATCGTCCGGTTGGTTTTCTTTTCTTCAGCAGTCTGTCTGAAAACACGTACAGGGACGCCCATGCGGATCTTTATGTCCGTATCGCAAACCATCTTTCCGTGATTCTGGATAAAAATCTGCAGTATCAGGAACTGCTGGAAACAAAGATCAGTCTCATGAACGCTCTGGCCAGAATCCAGGCGGGGGAAGAGTCACTTGCTATAATTCATGCAGAACGCAACCGGACCCGGGCTGCGCTTGCAGAAGCGGAAGAAGCCAGACGAACGGCAGAAGCGCAGAGAGAAGCTGCGGAGCTTGCGAAGAGTGAAGTGGAAATCCTGAATGAATTTACCCGAAGCATCAACGAGAGCGCGGGTAATATCGAATCGCTCCTTGATAAGATTTTTGAACATCTTGCGTCGAGGTTTCGAATTGAAGCAGGATTCGTTCTGTTTGTGGATCATGGAAACAACGTGCTGCGCTATAGATTTGGGCGTTTCTCGCCCTCTTACACGCCGGATATGGTGAAGCTTCTGCGGGAAATCGAAATTCCACTGAATTCATCGGGCGGCTATATTTACCGGACCTATGTGCGCAAGCGTCCTTTATACCTTTCCCGTATAGCCCTCGAACTGGCCGGCGATCCTGAACGCCAGCTTGTACGGACGCTGAAAGTTGATTCCTTTCTGCAGGTGCCGCTGATGATTGCCGGTGAAGTCACAGCGATGGTAATGCTCTCCAACAATGAGAAACCGCTCCGGCTCACCAGGAGCGATATCCGGCGCATCAAAGGATTTTGTGATCAGATCGCAGGCGCTCTGCACAGCGCGCAGCTTCTTATGGACGCGGAGGATGCCCGTCTCAAGCTGGCTGAGGCCAACAGATCCAGAACAATTTTTTTCCAGAATATTTCTCATGAACTCCGCACGCCGCTGACTCTCATCGCCGGGCCGATAGAATCCGCGCGCAGGAAGGGAGAGACTCTGGACGAATCGACGATGAAGGTCGTGCTTAAAAATGCCCGCCGGATGCAGAGGCTGGTGAACCATCTGCTCGACCTTCAGAAAATTACAACAGGCAAGCTGGAACTCAAACTCAGATATTTCGACCTGGGTTCATTCTGCTCGACGACTTTCAGCTCTTTCAAACCGTACGCTGCTGTGCGCGGCGTCCAGCTGCTGGACTCCCTGCTGGAAAAAAAATTGGCTGTACATGCGGATCCGGCGGAAATTGAAAAATGTCTTTACAATTATCTGTCCAATGCGCTTAAATTTACGCCTGCCGGGGGAACAATCCGGATGGATTTGGAAGAAATCGCCGCAGCGAATTCAGGAAATTACGCTCGTGTTATTGTGACAGACACGGGTACCGGTATGACGGCCGGCCAGGTAGATGGACTTTTTCAGCGTTTTGGCCGTTCAGAAGAATCGCTGCTGAAAGAACAGAGCGGCAGCGGTCTGGGTCTTGCGCTCGTAAAAGAATTGGTAGAACTGCACAACGGCAGCGTTGGCGTTGAGAGCAAGCCTGGAACCGGCTCCAAATTCTTTTTCACTCTGCCTCTGGCGCCGCCAGGCATTGCGCTGGAGGATCTGGATTCCATACCACAGACCACATCCGGTCTTGAACTGGAAACCGGCTCGGATCGGCCTGCCGACTTTATCGGCGAAAATCAAACTCTCCCGTCACAGAATTCAGCATTAAAAACATCCGGGATCACTTACAGAATTCTGATTGTTGAAGACAACAAGGAACTGCGAAATTATATGGCCCGAATTTTCTCCGCTGAAGGTTACATAGTCGTCCTGGCTGAGAATGGAGCCGCAGGATTGAAACAGGTGCTGCTGCAGCGTCCGGACATTGTCATCACCGATCTTATGATGCCGCGTATGTCAGGCATTGAAATGATAAAAGAAATCCGGCAGATGGAGCCCTTCCACACTCTGCCGATTGTTCTTCTGACCGCAAGGGCGGATGATCAGACACGAAAAGAAGTGCGAGAGGCGGGGGCAAACAGCTATCTCTCAAAGCCTTTCAACGAGATGGAGCTCCTGGTCGCCTGCAGGAACTTAATAGCATTGAAGGACCGCGAAAGATCATTGCTGCGCGAACTCGATCATGCGCGAAAAATTCAGAACAATCTCCTGCCGGATAGAGTGCCGGAAAGAAAGGGCACCAAAATTGCCGCTCTTTACCGCCCTATGAGCATGATCGGAGGCGATATCTATGATTTCGTCGAATATGCAAATGGATCTCTCGGAATTTTTGTGGCGGATGTGTCGGGACACGGTATTCCTGCTGCGATGATTGCATCCATCGCGAAAGTGATTCTTTCCATGCTCGGCGCCAGCATCACATCTCCGTCAAAACTGCTTCTGCATCTCAACGAACAGCTTCTCGGACGGACCGCCGGTAACTTTATGACATGTTTCTACGGGATACTCGATCCGCAGAATCGATCCTTTGTCTATTCCAATGCAGGACACCCGGGTTTTCTACTGGTAAGAGACGGCGCCGGTCAGTACAGTAAAGGCCGGGGAAAAATGCTGGGGATCTTTCAAGATCCAGGAATCGGGGATAATATGCTTTCAATCGAAGAGGGCGACAGACTGTTCTTTCATACAGACGGCATCTCCGAATCCTCGAATGCGGCCGGAGAATTTTTCGGAGAGGCAAGACTGTGTCAGATCGCAGAGGAGCTGGAAAAGGAGCCGCTGGCATCCCAGATCGAGCATATGGTCATGACCGCAGAAGCATTTCAGGGAAAACCAGAATTTTCTGACGATGTGATGCTGATTGGAATCGAAGTGAGCGGGCACTGACAGTAAACGCCGAATCCGCTCCAACCTACTGAACCGGCACCATCAGCGCGCGCAGAGCTTCCATCAGATCGTCCGTGTACTGCGATTTTGAATAACCGCGGACAAAATGCATGAGCTTGTGAATCTCTGTCTCCAATTCAACGGCAAGTTTTTTTCGTATGTTCTTCTTCTCAAAGAGTCCGAAAAACATATCCTGTCCGGACAGACGGCGCGCGGGCGTGTTCCACATGTCCTCCAGCGCCTTTTTTTCGCGAAAACTGATCTCCTTGCGAAGCAGAATTACGGGCCGCGTCACAATGCCTCTGCGATAATCCTGGAACAATTCTTTGCCGTTGGCCGATTCATCGCCAAAATAATCAATGAAATCATCCCGAATCTGGAAGACCCTGCCCATAATTTCGCCGAATTGCCGGCAGCGGGCAGCTTCGTCCGCTCCGCTTCCTGAGAGAACGGCCGCGCTTTCTGTCATCGCTCCGAAAAGAGAGCCCGTTTTACAGTGGATGATTCTTTCATACATCGGATCTGGAATTTTCACATCGGATTCCCACTGCATCTGAAGAAGCTCGCCGGTCGAAAGTTCCCGAAGCACACGCGTAAAAATCATCAGCAGCGGTCCCGACATGGGAAGTTTCATCAGATGTTCCAGTCCGCAGGCAAGCAGAAAATCTCCGGAGAGAATGGATGATTTATTTCCGAAAAGCGCGTTCATGGTCGGTTTTCCGCGACGGATCCCGGCATCGTCGATCACATCATCGTGCAGCAGAGAGGCTGCATGGATGATCTCACCGATAGCTCCCACATCGGCCCATTCGCGTCCTTTGTAGCCGAGCATCATGGAAAAATAATAGTGCGTGATCGGACGAATTCTTTTGCCGCCGCTTGAGACGACAAATTTCTTCACTTTTTTCAGAAGAGGAAGATCCTCGCCGATTATTTCATCGAGCTTGTCATTGAATTGCCTGGATAGAGAATTTCGATTCATGCTGTTATAACTTTATCAGGAAGGCGCGGATGAATTTTCCAGGATTGAAAAATGCTGGCGCAGTATTTTTTCCATGCGCGTATTGCCGGCGCGGGAATGATAGTTGATCAGATTTCTGTACATTCGCTTCACTATGGTCATAGAACTTGCCCGGGAAAGATACCCCGCCGACGGCTCAAGCCCCTGTCTGGTAAGAATCTGGAAACAATCCTGATCCGTCAGAAGATTACCGTCATTAAAAGGATCCATAAAAATTGAGAACTCATCCGCCGAATACTTTAAAATGAAATGGCCGGGCATATTGACTCCGCTCAGCGGAAGATGCACCCTGGCCGCGAGGAGCAGACAAAGTACCGAAAGAGATATCGGAATTCCCGTCCGTGATTTGATGACCTCAGTGATAAAACTGTTCCGGGGATCGCCGTACTGAGCAGTATTTCCGTGAAATCCCAAGTCGCCGAACACATATTTTCGAAATGCGTCCAGTTTCAGTCTGTGATTGTTTTCCGGTATGCAGGCAAGAGTGTCGCGCAGAGGACCGGCCAGATGGTCCAGATCCCTCCTGAATTCTTCTGGAGTTGTGTAATCATCCAGACCGAGTCTTGAAATCAAAAATGCTCCCATCTCAAGATCAATGTCGCCAGAATTCCTCTGAATGATTCTTTTCAAGTCATGACGAAGCTTTGTCTCATTCAAGAAACTTCCGTACTGCTCCCTGAGCTGGATGCGGCAGGCTGGATCGGAGACATTTTCGATATAGATCATCGGATGATAGCCAAAAGGCATCAAATTCAGGAGTCGCTGCAACACCATCTGTCGAAGCTCCGGCTTAGAAGTATCCACCAGACACCGCAATACCACTTCAATGACAGGAATGGGTTGTGTCTCGCTCATGACTTATAGAATTGGCGGTGCATGAAATTTGTCAAGAACATCCAAAAAATGCTTGAAGCGACCGCCTGCACAATTCAGAGACCCTTAAAATGGATCAGGGAATATGCAGACCGAAAACTTCGACCTGAACGGGCCGGTTTCCGGAACCAATCAGGCGGATTGCGATGTAAATGCGGTCCGATTGAAAATATTCCTGGAAATCCTGGCCGGAAAACACGGTCGGACAATGCTGCAGGAGGCGCTGGCAGAACTGCCGGATACTCTACGGACATTTTCCCGAAAAATTGGAAGCGCCCGTTGGCTGCCGGCGCCAGATGAGACGCGCACTCTCAGCTCTCTCTGTGAAAAATTTAATGCATGGCCCGATCTGCACGAATCCGGCGAAAAAAGCCTGCACACTGTCATCTCCTCGCTGATGCCTGCACTTCCGGAAAAATTTACCTCCGACGATCTTGTTTTTCTCATCCCATCAATGATTTCACTGTTTCTCACCCATCTGAGTTCTCATGTCAAACCGGGTTCCACAGCGGATCATTACAATTTAATAGTCGAATACCGCCAACCGCACGAACCGGCTCCGGTGGATTTTGTATTTCTGACGGGCCTGGTTCAAGGTTTGTTCCATATCTTTGATATCGAAGAATATTCGATTTCACTGGCCGCCTGCTCCCTTGCGTCAGGAGACTGGTCCGCTCATGTCCCGGCTGAGTCAACGCATTGGAGCGCCTCAACCAGCAGTTTTGATATCCGTATAGCTCAGAACAGTAAAATCACACACAGGACGCGCACCGACAGCGAAGACGGCGAAGAATCCGTTCAGGATTATGTTCAGAGTGTTCTGAAACGATCGTCGGAGCTGCTGGTAGACAGACGAGATCTGCTGACAGCCGTGGAATATCTAAATGTCGCAAACAATGAGCTGGAAAAAAAAATCCTGTCAAATAAACGCGAACTGGCTATGGCACGCAACATTCAAAAAGGATTTGTGCCGTCCAGAATACCTGACTGGAAGGGTCTCCAGTTCTGGGTAAAATTCTTCCCGCTTACGGAAGTCTCCGGCGATTTCTACGATTATTTTTCCCTGGGAAGCTCAAAATTCGGACTTCTTGTCTGCGATGTGTCCGGTCACGGAGTTCCCGCCGCTCTGATCAGCGCGATCGCAAAAATTTCTTTTACCAATCACCGGCTTGATTCGCCTTCGGAAGCTTTCAGCAAAGTGAATCTGGATCTCATCAATCACGTAAAGATGGAAGGCTACCTGACCGCATGTTATCTTGTGATCGATCAGAATTATAATATCACGTACAGTATGGCCGCCATGCCTCCTCCCGTTCTGTATCGCGCGCGTACCGGAGAAATCGAAACGC
>VFLI01000003.1 GCA_009885105.1 Spirochaetia bacterium
CAGTATCAACAAGGACACGGCTTACGGTCGCCGCTTTTGACCGGTCAGTGACATTTTCAATTTTGCAGCCTGTGTAAAAAGAACCCATAGAGAAAAAATGCCTCTGGTTTCCCGGAATGTCAATAGAAATTACAGAATCAGCGAGAAGAAGAATATAAAAAACGCTCATTTGGGGGAAGGAAATCGTCGGCGATTCCATGGTGGAACTGACGTACGTTGAACGCAGGCAATTACAAAAGCTGGGAAAGAAACGTCAATGCCGGAACGACAATCGGTCCGCGCGGCTTTGAAAAACAATCTGCATCCACATATTGAGAATCTATCACAATCTGAAAAGCAAAAGGAGCCTTTATTTTCTTTTGATAATAATCGAGAGATTTACTGAGAGCTTCTTCATTCTTCTTCACCTCCGCCAGAAACCATGGTTTTCCGTCACGGATAACCAAAAAATCCACTTCATTTTTTTCCTTATCACGAAGATAGCCCAACTGAAATTTTCCCAGGCCCATATCATTCCAGCCGTCCACAGCTTTGAGAAGATGGCATGCTACGAAAGTTTCTGCCCTATCGCCAGGGTCTTCAATCCCGGCCCAATCACGCAAATACCATTTGGGTTCCTTTCTGAGCGACCTCGATACGTTCTTAAACCAGGGATTGATCAAAAAACCTAAGTGCAGGTCTCGGAGACTGGTCACCCACCGGCGCACCGTGTCAGAGGATACGCGAATTTCTGCGGCCAGATTGGAGTAAACAAGCTGATGGGCCGAACGATCCAATAAAATTTTGACCAGCACTTCGATCTGATCGATTTGCTGGATCTGCGTCAGATCCCTGATATCCTCGCGAACCAGCTGTTCACGGCGAAGATTCTGCCATCGCCGGCTGAAACGAGCGTCTCTTTTCAGATATGGTTCCGGATAACCGCCATGTCTCCACAGAGCTTCAAAGTCCGATGCGCTGATTTCTTTTGGGGAACGAACGATTCTTCCCGTTTCCGGTAAATCTGTGGAGATGATTTCAGCCACGGAGAAAGGATGCATATGATAAATAAAATATCGCCCCATCATACTGTCGCCGCCTCGGCGATATACATCCATTCGACTGCTGCCTGTGACGAGAATGCGAAGGAGATCTCCGTAGGTATCAAAAAAGCCCTTCAGATAACTCTTCCATTGCCGGTATTTATGAAGCTCATCAAAGAGAACAGCCGGAGTCTTGTTTGAGAGACGGTCCAGTTTGAGCGATTCAGCGAGCTTTTGAGGTCCGGCGAGAATCTTTTCCCGGTCATTCAAATTATCCCAGTTGATATACTGATCGGCATGGCCCCGGCATGTTGTGGTCTTTCCAACCTGCCGCGGGCCTATCACAAAGGCCATCTGACGATGAAGGAGCAATTGTTCTGCAAGAAGAGTATCGTAAATTCGGAAAGATTTCATTCCCGACTATATTCGACTGCATCGTAAAATAGTCAAGACTTTTTGACGATACCCATTATTTTAGCCAACACAACTCCTGTCCCGGCCTGGCAGACCACTGCATAGGCCGATGTTGATTTTCCCGCGGGAAGCACAACAGCCATTCAGGTATACGGCCAGCCGAATTTCACATCCGGTACGGCCAATTATCCGAACGGACCTTACGGCGTTCCTCTGGCGGCGAGTCTGTAATCAGCCAAAAAGATTTTAAGGCCGGTGAAGGTACTGGAAAGTGAAATCAGCGAGATCAGCAAATGTACTTCTTGACAATTAAAATGACTGTCTACATATAGACATTATGAAAGCCTCCATTCTCGACCTCAGGTATCGGACCAAGGACATCCTCAAAGCATTGCGCAATCGTGAGAAGGTCACCATCCTGTATCATGGAATTGAAACAGGAATCATCCATCCAGTAGAACCGGAGAATCCTCCCGGGGCAGCCCAGACAGAATTTTTTGGAATGTATGCAAAGGATAAAGAGAGCGTGCAGACAACCATGAAACGGCTCAGAAAAAACCGTTATGCTCTTTGATACGGACATTCTTATCTGGATGCAGCGAGGCAATCGTAAGGCTGCGGAATTGATCGATCAAACGCCGGCGCGCTGCATTTCAATTATTACTTCAATGGAGCTTTTGCAGGAGGCGCAGAAACAGCTGCACCACCGTATTATCAAAGACTTTCTTCAAAAACTTAAATTCGATGTGCTGCCGCTCAGTGAAAACATCGGTCATCGGGCTCTTGTCTATGTGGAAGAGTACGCTCTTTCCTCCGGTTTGACAGCTGCAGATGCGATCATCGCAGCAACGGCTGCGGAGTCGGGCATGCCTCTGTGCACATCGAACCAGAAGAATTTCAAGCCGATCCAGGAACTGGAACTTAGAATCTTCAAGCCCGGGCAGGGAATTGCAAAAGGGTAAAAAAGGTTGATTCTGAACGGGGCCGGACAAGGATAGTATTATGGAAGAAGTCGGCAAATCCATCGTATCCATTCGCCGCAAAAATCAAATCAATTTGCCGGCTGATAATTATCGTCGGATGGAACAACTTCTGGCAGAAATGGAGAAGCTCCGGCCGTACCGGAAGCCTCAGAATCGTATGTATCGATTCGACACCTGGGAAGCTCTGGAAAAATTTACCATCAGACGCGCCTCGGAAAAACTTTAATGAGCCGCGGACTGAAAGATGTCTGTGCGGTCTTCAATCATAACAAGGTGGAGTATATGATCGCCGGAGCGCATGCCTGCGCCCTGCAGGGACACATCCGCGCGACAGAAGATATTGATATTCTTATAAAGAATTCTCCGGAAAATCTGGAGCGGACTGTAATGGCTCTGATGGAAATATTTCCGGATCTGCCGGAGAAAATCACAACGCATGATATTTCAGATAATATAGTATTGAAGATTGCAGATGATATCGAAGTGGATGTTTCCATAAGCGCCTGGTCTGTGAGTTACGATGAGGCGCTTCCCGGAAAGGAGAATACTGTGATCGACGGAGTGGACATACCGTATCTTGGTATCAAAGAACTGATCAGGAGCAAATCAACATCTCGCGAGATCGATATCTGGGATGTTCGTATTTTAGAAGAGATTTTGCGAAAGAAGGGAACTGTCTGATTTCTTTTTGGGCTGCGCAGAGGCTGGCGCCCAATTCTCATCTTGACATCTAACGCTGGTCTTCATACTTTAACCTTCAGGAGCCAACCTATGTCGACCCTCACCACACCGGACAAAATCCAGAATATACAGGAGTATGTTTCAGCCTGGCAGATTGTCAGAAAAGAACTGCTGGACGTTCTGGGCACAGTTGCGCCGGAAAATTTTCAGAAGACCGCCGTTTCAGGATGGAACCCGTCCGAAATCGCCGAGCATCTGTATCTGACGCAGTTCAATGTTGCGCGCGTGATTCCCGTCATTCTTGCGGGTAAGTTCGGCCTTACCAGAGAAGAAATTCCCGCGCTCGATTACTCGAAGTCCTATGATCAGATCGCCCGTCCGCGCGGTGTAAAAAATCCGGATACCGTCAGCCCAACCGGAAAAATGGCAAAAGACGAGGCTCTGGAATCGCTGCAGAAAGCGATGGACAAACTGATCAAGAACACAACCGGAAAATCGCCTGACGATCTGCGAAGCCGCGGACTGGATCATCCTCTGCTGGGAAAGCTCAGTCTGCTGGACTGGCTGTGGGTGATGATTCTGCACGAAGGATCGCACCTGAGCGCGCTGAAGGCGAAAGTGCAGTAATAGGCCAGTTTAAGGAAAATCACGCAGAGCCCGCAATGGACGCGGAGGAGAACAATAGAAACCCTGCATTAAAAGCGCCGGAACTCTTACATGCGTGAGTTTTTTTTTGCCATCTTTTACTTTGCGCCTGCCGCAGGCAGGTCTCTGCGACCTCTGCGTGATGTACTGTCTTTAAAGTGGCGCAGTGCTAATTTATTCCTTCCACGCTGCGGGCCTGGGATAGAATTTCCACGATGCGGTTGTGAATCGCTCCGTTGGAGGCGATGATTTCCGGCAGCTTCAGATCGAACATGCCGCCGGTAAAACTGGTTAATTTGCCGCCCGCCTCGCCGAGAATAACGGCAGCCGCGCAGAGATCCCAGCTCTTCACTCCCCGTTCCCACATTGCGTCAAACCGGCCTTCTGCAATCCAGCACATATCCAGAATTGCCGAACCGGTGCGGCGCAGTCCGGTGCCGCTGGACACAAAGGCGGAAATATCCGCCAGAAGCTCCGTTACGATTTCATCGCGGTGATACGGAAGCCCCGTGACGACGAGGGCGCGGCGGATATCCTCGACGGCTGTCACGCGGATCGGCCTGCTGTTTTTGTTCGCGCCCGAGCCGTATACGGCTGTGTACGTGTCTCCCAGGGCGGGAACCAGGACAATGCCGGCAATCGGCGTGCCGCGGAAAGCCAGTCCGACTGAGCAGCAGAAGAGCGGCAGCCCGTGAATGAAGTTTCTTGTCCCGTCCACAGGATCGATCCACCATTCAAATTCGCCGTCCTCTCCCAGTGTGCCGGCTTCCTCGCTGTGGATGCGGTCCTTTGTAAAATTTGTCTGGATCGGCGCGACTATAACTTTTTCAGCGAAAAGATCCGCCGCCTGCATCAGCTGTCTGTCATGCGCGGCGGTATGCGAGTCGCGGATCGTTATTTTTTCCTGGTATTCAAGAAGCCGGGGGCCCAGCTGGATCAGAGCGGATGATACGATTGCCAGACGAGACTGGACCTCGTCCATGGGGAATTCCACCATCTGAATTTGGGTCATATATGGACAGTGGACAGGGATAAATCTTTCTGTCAACTTTTGTAATTTGCTTGCTCTGGGCAATGAGCCATTTCAAATCGCAGGATGATACAAAAAGCCGGACTGGATTTCATCTTCTATATTCAGACAGCCATGCCTGGTCTGGAAAATCTCATGCAGGCTCTGTCTATGCTCGGAACGGAAAACTTTTTTATGGCCGTCATAGGTTATCTGCTATGGTGCCGCAACCGCTACGCGGCTCTGAGACTTCTGGCGCTGCTGATTTTCTGCGACTATGTGAATCTGACCGCCAAATGGATATTTTTCGAACCCCGGCCGTACTGGATCGACGCAAGATTGACGGCTTTTGCTTTTGAATCGACCTTTGGCATTCCCTCAGGGCACGCTCAGGATGCTGTTGTTTTCTGGGGTTACCTGGCCATGATCGATGGAGATCGAAAGAAGCTTAAGGGCAGGCTGCTCCTGGCCTGTTCCATGATTCTGGCGATCTGCTTTTCCCGCATGTATCTGGCCGTGCACTTTCCTCATGACATACTGCTCGGGCTTGTTCTGGGTCTGGCCGTGCTTCTGGCGGGATTGCGGTTTCTTCCAGTCCTGGAAAAATATCTTCTGGAGAAAACTTCTGTCGGTTTGATTCAAACCGGCCTAATTGTTTCTGCGCTTATGCTGGCGCTCTCAGTGATAATTCGAGCCTATTTCAAGAGTATTTCGAATGTGTATTCTGCAGATCCCTGGAGCATGAAAGGGGCTGTAATAAGCGCGGCAACAGCAGGCGCCATAATAATTTCTCTGGGTATGCTCAAATCCAATTTCGATTTTCGCGCGGATAAAAACGGACAGAAGCTGCTTCGTTTCATCATCGGCATAGCCGGCGTGGCTGCGATCATGGGTATCGGGACTCTTCTGCCGTCGGATGAAACCCTGCGGGCGCTGGAGCTGAGGTATTTGAAATATTTCCTGATGAGCTTCTGGGCCTGCGGCGCAGTATACTTTATTTTTCAGCGCGCAGGACTGGCCAGAAACACTTCTGTTTCCACTTGAAATTTCGGGCAGAGGAGAGTCACTTTTTTGCCCGGATTCATCCGCTAAGTTCTTTTTTTATTTACAGCCAGGATTGCCGGGAGAAAATTTCGGATCGGGCGCATGAAAGTGCGTCCAGTTGCTGGCAAGGAACCGTACAATGACTTACAATGGAAAAAAACTTCAGGAATCGGGCATAAAATTTTCTTTTTATTTCGCTGCAATTGCTGTCATTTTAGGCTCAGCGGCAATCAGCAGCTGTGCCCCTGTTGTTTACAAAAACAACGCAGAAAAGGCCGCGGCAATATACCAGTACAATCGGGATATGTTCCAGCGGGTAGTTGTGGAGCTGGTGAAACGCAATCTTGTGTATTCAATGCCGGATGGGAAGTCGATTCTGAATGTTTTTGATTTTGATCATACTCTCGTCAACACGCTGACAATAGTTCCGGTTCAGAACAGCGCCGGAGAAACAGAAATGCGCGATTCAAAATGCGGCGTGTTCACCGCGGCGGATAAAGCGGACTTCTCCGTATTCACGCGTAAAGCTGTCTATGACAGCGAGCCCATCGAGCCGGCATTTGCGCATCTACAGGCATACAGTTCAGAAGCATCCTGGAATTTTGTGCTGACGGCCCGCAGTCAGCCGCATACTTTTTCTTCCGTCTATGAATATACGGCCATGCACGGTCCGGAACTCAACGGTGTTATCGCGGTGAATTCCAGAATCCTTATAGAATCGCTCTGGGAAAAGCTGCGGCTTCCTTACGGCATCACGGCTGTGCCCTCAGAAATGAAGAAAGCGCTTCTCATCGCCGCGCTTGCGGACCTTGCGATGAAAAAATCGAATCGTCTGGATCTTATACGATATCATGAGGATACAGACAGTCTGATGTCCGGCGCCATGCAGCTTCTGCCGATTCTGTTTCCCCGTATCAAGCAGGAATATTACGATTACCTTCGCTCCGGGACGGACGGTCATTATACGTACCGGGAACTGCCTCCGATCCGGTGGCAGGAAGGCCGGTTGACCGCGCAATCCGGCGAGGCTGTGGAAGCCGCGGCTTATTCCAGCGGAGACTGCCCGGTTAAATGAAGGAATCGTCGGTGAATGAAAATTCCGATTTTAAATCGGACAGTTACTTTTCGTCCATGCCCAAAGTGGATCTGCATCTGCACATTGACGGAGCTCTTCGCACACAGACGATTCTGGACCTTGCAAAAATAAAAAATCATCCTCTTCCGGCGACGACAGCGCCTGAACTGGACCGGTATGTGAAAGTTTCGCCGGACTGCCGCTCTCTTACCGATTTTCTCGCCACATTTCATGTGTTCTATGATCTGTTAAAAGATCCCGCCGCTCTGGAGCGAGTCACCGAAGAACTCTGCGAGGATCTTATCCAGGACAATGTTATGTACGCGGAACTACGTTTTGCTCCCGTGCTTAATATTGTGGACCCTGAAAAAAATCCGAGTAATATGAAAATCATGATTGAAGCGGCGGCACGAGGGCTGGAAAAAGGAAGGAAGAAAGGCCTGGAGGGAGGACTGATTGTCTGCTGCTACAGGGGATTTCCCGTGGAAGCGGCCGTGCAGACGGTTCAGTTTGCTCACGAGGTCAATCAGGAGGCAATTGCCGCCGGCAGAAGCAGGCCCGTTTACGGCATTGATCTTGCCGGGGATGAATCCCGGTTTGAAGCCAGACCTTTTTCGGAAGCGTTTCGACTGGCCCGGGAACTGGGTTTTCCTATTACGGTGCATGCTGCGGAGGCCTCGGGCTCCATTTCCGCGAAAGACGCTCTGGAATTTCTTCATGCCGACAGGATCGGGCACGGTGTGCGCATACGAGAAGACGCCCAACTGATGGAAATTGTGCGAGAAAAAAAGATTCCCCTGGAAATGTGCCTGACGTCGAATCTTCAGACGGGCACCGTGAAAAGTCTTTCAGCTCATCCATTCGCCCAATATCTCCGTAACGGAATATCTGTGACAATCAATACCGACGATCCCGGCATTTCCGGCATCAATCTGTCGCATGAATGGAAAATCGCCTCGGAGTGTTTTTCTCTTACAGCTGAAGAGCAGAAGAAAATTCTGATGAATTCTATCCAGGCGGCTTTTGCCCCGGATGATGTAAAAAAGCGGATTGCCGAAAGAGCTGCCGCTTTTTTTGACCGTGAGAGGAGATAGTTTGCAGATATTATATTTCAGTATTTTTATTATTTCTCTCGCGGGCCTGCTGTTCCTGTTCCATTTCGTACGGATGCGTCTGTACGGCGGCCCCTTCGTCATGTTTGTGTCGCTGCTGTGGGTGTTCGCGTATATCACCGGCATCCTTGGTTATAAAGCGGACGTGTCCATTTTTGATTATTTCACGCTGCATATCCGTTACTCGTCCTCCATCTATGCGCTGATATTTGTGGGGCTGCTCCTGGCGTATGTGTGCGAAGGAACCAGAGAGGGAAGAAATCTGATTCTGGTATCTCTGGGCAGTCAGATCGTGATCGGTCTCTCGCAGCCTTTTCTATTCAATCTGGCCGGTATTTCCCTGACAGGCGATCAGGCAAAAGCGGCTGAAATTCTTTTCAAGCCTTCCGCAAGGCCGTTCGCCGTTTCGATTTTTGCGGCGATTGTGGATTTATTCTTCGCGGTCACTTTTTTTCAGTTCATGGTGAACCGTCTTTCGAGGAAGGCTCTGGCGCTGCCTCTGTTTGTTTCGCTTGTGGCGACAATGGCTCTGGATTCCGTGATTTTTCTCGGTCTGAACTATCCGGATGTTTTTCTGCAGAAGCTGCCATCGCATCTAATTTTCAAAACAATCATCGTCAGCGTGCTCTCAGTTCCGCTCGCTCTGTATCTGCGCTATCTGAAAGGCCACATGCATCTGAATCTGAACCGTGGAAGCCTGGATATTTTCCGTACGATTGAAAACCTGGAAAAAGATCTTGAGAAAGCAAACAAAGAGCTTCGTGCCTATGCGGACAATCTGGAAGTGATGGTGGAGGAGCGCACTCATGAGATCAAACAGAAGCAGGAGCTTCTGGACCTGGAACTGGAAATGGCCGCTGAGGTTCAGAAATCCATGCTGCCGGATTCGGAGCGTCTGCCAGGAATAAATTTTGCCGTCAGCTATCTGCCCTGTTCCTCGGTTTCGGGCGATCTCTACGATTTTGGGAAATTTACGGATGACGAATATTTTTTCTTTATCGCCGATATCTCCGGTCACGGCGTGCCGAGCGCTCTCGTCGGGGCCATGTGTAAAATGTCGCTCTCCAGAATCAATCTTCGTTCGACTTCTCCGGGCAATGTTCTGTCCGTCATATCGCGGACTATTCAGCCGGTAACGGGAAATCATTATCTTACGGCCATATTTGTGACTGTGTCTAAAAAGGACCGCGAGCTTGTTTATGCAAACGGGGCTCATGTTACGCCGCTTCTTTTAAGTCCGTCGTCGCAATGCGTGACACTTGAGCCGACAGGAAGCATCATCGGCACGGAACTTGTTTCCAACTCATTCACCCAGAAACGAATCCGCTACCCGGCCGGAAGCAGGCTGGTGCTGTACACAGACTGTGTAACAGAGCACAGAAATACCGACCGGGTCGAATTCGGACTCGACCGTTTTCGTCAGATCATGCTGGACTCCTTGAATCGTACACCGCAGGAAGCATTGGACACTGTTCTGCAGAGCCTCCGGGCCTATGATGCAACCGAATTCTCTGACGATCTGACGCTGCTTATTGTTGATCTGCCATAGGCTCGCGACAGGTATCTCCCTTCGAGCTGGCGGCGGACCGCCCGCGCTCTCGGAAGACACCCGTTGCTCGCTCATTCGAATGTGTTGCCGATGTCCTGGATATGTGCCTGACTGTTATTGGAAATTGCTTGCTGATTGGGGAGACGGAATACAATAATGGTATCAAGATTGGAAGTCATGGAAAACCGGCATTTTAGAATATTTATAATTTATTTTTGTTTTCTTATCTGCTCAGGCCTCGCTGCACAGCCCAGAGCTGCGGCCGGTCTTCTGGATCTCCGGGAATTAAATCTGGCAGATGACGTTGCCGCTCTGGATGGTGAATGGGATTTTTTCTGGGGTAATTTTTTAGTTCCTGGGAGTAATCCGGAAGAGAAGGGCATTCACGTGACGTTTCCAGGCGCCTGGGAGGGAATTGCGCGAAGTGAAGGCGCTTTCCCCGCGAAGGGATATGCAACATACCGCCTGAGAATTCTTTTTTCTCAGGACCAAAAAACAGCCGCTTTCCACATGCCCATCATGGGGACTTCTTACCGATTTTATTTTGATCAGGATTTGATTGCTTCCAATGGCGAACCTGGCCGCGATGAAGCGCACTCAAGACCTGATTTCCTTCCCATGGTCACATCCGCTGTCGCGATTCCGGCCGGCGGCGAAGCGATCGTGACGCTGCATATCGCGAATTTTCATGACAGGAGCGGAGGACCCTGGCAGTCGATCCACGTCGGCAGTCAGTCGAGCATCAGAAGAATGCGCGAAAATCTGCTGGCCGTTGATCTGTTCCTCTGCGGCGCGCTTTTGATAATTGGATTGTATCATCTGGGGCTGTTCGTTTTTCGAACAAAAGACCGCCTCCCGCTGTTTTTTGGTCTGTTCTGTCTGGTGATGGCGGTTCGTTCTCTGGGAGAGGGTGAAAAGTATTTACTGAATTTGTTTCCCGGGCTTTCCTGGACCGCAGCGGTGCGGATCAGCTATCTGACGTTTTTTGTGCCGATTCCTCTTTTTCTGGCTTACTTCACATATCTGTTCTATCGTGAGAGTTCCCGCCTGCTCCTGTATCTAACTGCCGCCCTTTCGGCCGTTCTTTCTTTTATTGTTCTTTTGACGCCGGTTAAAATATTTTCTGAGGCCCTGCCGGTAGGGCATGTGACGGCGGTCATTCTGGGTCTTTACTGCGCAGTTGTGAATGTTCGCGCTCTCTTTCACAGGCGTATCGAAGCGCCCATTTTTATGATCGGGCTTCTCATATTCGCATTCACTGTTGTGAACGATATCGCTCTGTCTTATACGGTTTTCGGCACGCGTGTGCTTGCTCCGTTCGGTGTTTTTGTTTTCATTTTCGCGCAGGCCTATCTTCTCTCGACGCGTTTTTCCAGGGCTTTCATTGCAACGGAGCAGTTGAGCATGAACCTCGACACTTTGAACAGCGAGCTCGAGCAGCGCATCGAGGATAGAAACCGGGAATTGAACCGGACTCTGCAGTCGATACGTGTCGATCTTTCCACAGCGCGCAAGATTCAGCTGGGATCTTTACCAGGCACAGACGGCCATCCTGGTTTTTCCATCGCGTCTCTCTATATGCCGATGCAGGAGGTGGGTGGGGACATGTTCGCCATTGCGCAAACATCCGGCCGCCGATTGAGATGCTGTCTGGCGGATGCTACGGGTCATGGAGTCCAGGCGGCTTTGATAACGATGGCATTGAAGAGCGAATTTGAGAATCTTTCTCCCCTGCACGAAAACCCCGCGGATCTGCTGAAAGCCCTGAATGCCGGTTTCTGTGAAAAATTTAAATCGCTGAATGTATTCTGCTCGGCTATAATCGCCGATATAGATCCGGTTTCCCTGGAGGTTGTATACGCTTCAGCGGGGCATCCGGATCAATGGATTCTCAACGGCAATACCGGCAATCCTCTGATGAAAACAGGGCCGATCATTGGAATGTCGATCGCCTCAAAATTCACAAACGGCAGAGTCCCTTTCAGGCACGGACAGATGCTGCTTCTTTTTTCTGACGGTCTGTTTGAGCAGCTGCGCAAGGAAGGCGCGGATTTTGGGGAGGAAGACCTGAAGAATTTCTTGACGTCCCACAATTCGTCAGAGCCCCGCGATAGTATGAAACTTCTCTCTCAGGCGGTGGATGCATCTCTTGACGGGCAGGAACGAAAAGATGACATTACCGCTCTGGCAATAGGTTACGATCGAAATGAATGAATGAACGGTGCCAATAAATAGTCGTCATTTATATCTTTATTTGTTTAATTAATTCAGGTCAGGTTTTTCAGTAACAATGATCGGAAAAGTTCAGGGGTTTATTGTCTGTGCCTATGAAAGAATTATTAAGTAAAACTAAAGATCTTGAATTTCGAATTGCATCTGCCGCAGAAATTGATAGTGTGTATGAACTGCGGTACAGCATTTTTAATGAAGAACTGGGCTCGGGTCTGCTGCTTTCCGCGGCAACCTGCAAGGATACGGATGAATACGATCAGTTCTGCGATCATCTGATTGTCCTCGACCGTTCGGCGGGAAAAATCGTTGGAACGTACAGGGCTCTTAGAAAGAAGAATGCGGTGAACGGGATAGGATTCTATTCCGCCCATGAATTCGATCTGAATTCCCTTCTGAGAAGGGACGATGAAGTCGCGGAAATAGGACGCAGCTGTGTCCATTCCGATTACCGCGACGGTTCCGTTATATCGATGCTGTGGGCCGGTCTTTGCCAGTACATGAAAGTTTACAGTGTGCGTTATCTGATGGGCTGCGGTTCGATACATTCTGCGGACCCGGAATTGATTTCAGAAATATACGCGTATCTTAGATTCAAAGACGGGCTGACAGCCGACTCGCTGCGTATATTCCCGCTGGAGAGCACGCGTCTTGCGGGTTTTCGAGACGATATCGTGCTGGAATCTATCGCAGAGATACAGAAAAGAGTTCCGGCGCTTTTAAAAGGCTACATTCGCGCCGGGGCAAAAATATGCGGACCGCCCGCTTACGATCCCCTCTTTTCGACGACTGACTTCTTTCTTTTTTTTGACGTGCACGATCTGGAGAAGCGCTACAGCCGGCACTTCTGGGAGAAATAGAAGATACATGTCGCCTGAAATAATATTTAATACGAAAAAAATATCAACGGCAGCTTCCAATTTGTCTGCGATGCTTGTTCAGAACCTATCCTTGATTGAAGAGGGCGGAAACATTCTCTACGCTCAGCCAACAGGACAGAACAGATCAAGCACAGGCGCGCATATCCGCCATATTCTGGACCATGTGGACGCCTTTCTTGCCGGACTTGAAAATGGAATCATCGATTATGATGTGCGGATCCGTGGAAGCAGCCTGGAAACCAATACGGGAGAGGCCGCGGCAAAAATTCAGAGGCAGGCAGAAAGGCTTCTGCAAATAACAGACAATCTTGAAAAAAAGTTCATTCAAGTTCGAGTTCTGACCCGTTTCGATAACGACTTTTCAGAATACCTGTCCACGATCGGTCGCGAAATTGCATTTCTCATCAATCATACTGTGCATCACGAGGCTATAATCCGGCAGGAATTTGAAAGCGCAGGGAGAGAAGTGCCGGAATTCTACGGTTATGCGCCTTCAACTGTCGCGCACAGAAAAAGCCTGCAGACTTCTCCGGCAGTTTGAACCATGCTTCTTAATGCAATCATCTGGGCTCCTGGAACTGTCGTTGCCGCGTTCTTCACATACAGGGAGATTTCTCTGCATTATCCGGGCGCCGGCCGGCATGCTTTTGTGTCGGCGGCCATTCTTTCGATTGCTATATATATTATACTTAAAATATTGATAAATATCGCAAATTATCGTGGTCGACGGCTTCTTTTGGCGTCAATTCTCAGAAAATGGAAATGGGAATTCTGGCCGATCTGGTTGTTCTATATCCCCGCAGGCGTCTATATTCTGTATCTGGGTATCAAGAAGGGCGGACTTCTGCTCTTCACAGCGGCGAATCCTGCGATACCCGGAAGCGGCATTGCGGGCGAATCAAAGTCGCGAATTCTTTCCTCATTTCACGAAAGCGCATATTTGGCTCGGCATATTTTGATATCCAGCGAATTATCGTGCGATCAAAAAATTGTGAGAATTGAACAATTTATGACAGATTGCAACCTGGAGTTTCCCCTGATTCTCAAGCCCGATGCCGGGGAGCGTGGAAAGAATGTTCTGATTGTGCGCGATTTTTCTGAAGCGAAAAAGTACATTCAGAGAGAACGATTTGATTTCCTGGCTCAGGAATACATTCCGGGACGAGAGTTTGGGATTTTCTATTACCGAATTCCCGGAGAGAACAGGGGAAAGATTTTTTCCATTACCGATAAACGTCTTCTCTCTCTTACAGGGGACGGCTGCAGCACTGTGGAAGAATTGATTCTCAAAGATCCACGGGCATTCCTGATGGCGCCGACTCATTTCAGACAGAATGCAAAGCGTCTCGATTTTGTTCCCGGGTCCGGAGAATCGTATCCGCTGGTCGAATACGGGAATCACTGCCGCGGTTCGCTCTTTCTTGACGGCGGCCGACTGATCACGGATGAGCTGGAGAAAAAAATAGACGAAATCACGCGTGAGTATGAAGGTTTTTATTTCGGACGGTACGATGTGCGATCCCCTTCAGAAGAGGAACTGAAGCGGGGAAACTTCAAGATTATCGAACTCAATGGAGTTACATCCGAGGCGACCAATCTTTACGATCCCAAAAATTCACTCTTTGCCGCGTACCGGATTTTATTCAGGCAATGGAATATCGCATTTGAAATCGGAAGACGAAACATAGAGGCGGGCGCCAGGCCGCTGACTTTCGGGCAGTTCTTCAGGATTGTATTTCTCGATTGACGAAATACATATCGATTTCTCCTTTGTTTTTTGCCGGAATTTTGCCGCGGTAGTCGCAGGAAAACCGGTCTTTTACAAGTTCGTAGAGCGCTCCCGAGATATTTACTTTTCCCGGCAGGCCGGCCGATTCCAGGCGGCTGGCTGTGTTGACCGTATCGCCCCAGACATCGTACACAAATTTTTCAGATCCAACAACTCCGGCAACGAGATGCCCCGAATGCAGGCCTATTCTGAGTTTCCAGTATGGTTTTCCCGTCTTCGCTTTTTCCTCGGTCAGAGTTTCCATCATGGTGAGAATCTCCAGTGCGGCGCGGACTGCGTTTTCCGCATGCATCGGATTCGGGGACGGAATTCCTGAGACTGCCATATACGCATCGCCGATGGTCTTTATTTTTTCCAGGCCGTTCTTGCGGATTACCCGGTCAAAATTTCTGAAGCATTCGTCGAGCGAAGCGATGAGATCTGCCGGAGAAAGGTTTTCCGCAATCTTTGTGAATCCGACAAAATCCGTGAAAAGGACGGTAGCGCTTTCATAATATTTCGGCTCGACTGAATCGAATTTTTTCAGCTCATCCGCAATGCTCTCCGGAAGAATGTTCAGCAGCAGCTTCTCCGATTTATTTCTTTCCTGATTGAACTGATTTTTCAATACAAGAACCAGGAGCGACGTGAAAATCTGAACAAAAACGAACTGACCGGAAACGTCGAAGATGCGTGATTTTTCGTCCATGTGTCCTGTTACCCAGTCCGGATGCATGTATTCGATTGCGAACAGGGCGCCTCCGGTAATTGTGAAAAGAGCGAATGCCGCCGCTGTCGCGGCCGTGCTGCGAGACAGGATTGCCGCGATAATCAGAGCCGGAATGAGGTAGTAGTGCGCACCGCCCTGCGAACCGGCGTTCCAGAGTGAATTGATAAAAAGAAACACCAGGATGACCATTGTGAACGGCCAGTACAGGCTTCGATACACGCTCTTTACCCGTGAGAAATAGTACATGACAAGAAAAATAAAACCGGTCACAAAATTCAGAACAAATATGTTCGAGTAGTTGGAAAAAATATTAAAACTTCCCAGTATATTGGAGACGGCATTGAGCAGCGTGATTGAATTGAAAAGCCTGTGCTCCAGCGAAAAAAACCGCGCGTTGCCGATCAAGAGATCAACGATCTTCCTGAATCGGTCCATAAATAATGCGAACAGCGTCCTGGGATATGTCAGTAGAAGAAGCGGCGTCGTCATCGCTCCGACTGACAGAGAAAGAAAAAACAGAAGTCCGCCGTCGCCCTGAACGTCTATTCCCAGCACAAGAAGGTGAGCAAAGACAGCGCCGGTCATCAGTCCGCCGGCCGTCAGGGCGCCGAAAAAAGTTGTCGATGGAATCATCAGCAGGAGGATAGTTGCCGCTTCCAGGGAAGCCGTGAGATAGCGTCCCCAGACTTCGACACCCAGTTTTTGAAAGATATAGATCGACTCCGGGTGGCCGGTGAACTTGAAATACAGAGTCTGCCCGATTATCAATGAAATAAGAATCTTCAGCGTCCATACGACAGTGTTTTTTGTTCTATTCTGCATTACGGTTTCACCTCTGTTATTTCTGTCCTTTTAGATAATATTTCTGCTGCGCGAAGCAACTCTGTTTTTATCAGTTCTGGATTCGACCACGGAATAAAATGACCGAGCCCCGGCGCCATAACTGTATTCACCGGCCCCCGGTTCAGTTTCTTCCTTAGAAAATCTGCATTCGCGGCCGGCACCAGATCGTCGTCTTCGCCTTGAATGATAAAGGCGGGAACGTGTATCGTATTCCACAGAGGCAGGATTTTTTCCAGCTCTCCTTTGAGCGGGAGAATTTCCTGAATCGAAGTGTCCAGATCGACGGGGAGAATCCAGCGAACAGCAGTCCAGCTGCCGACAGTCTGGTACCATGTGACTTTTTCAAGATCCGGATCGACAGAAGCGGCGACAAAAATCAGCGCAGATACGGAATCCGGATAGTCCACGGCGTAACGCGCAATGACCGCCCCGCCGAATGAATGACCCACGAGAATCAGGGGCCCTTTAACCGTGGCAATCACCGGCTGTATCAGAGCCGCCTGACGCTGGAGCGAGATTTCATATTTCCCTTTTTCCGAGAGACCGAAACCCGGCCTGTCTATGGAGAGCATCCTGAATTTCTTTAACAACACCTCATCACTCATTAAATTCGCAAAAGCATCCCAGGATCCCGGCGAACCGTGTATGAAAACGACTGCAGGTCCTGAACCGCCCGTATCGGCATAATGGATATCGCGCCCCTGGACTTTTACTGTTATTTCACTTGCGGGAAATCCGGCCAGTACCCTGGCTCTGTCCCGTTCAATCTGTCCCTGATACGGCAGGCAGAAAGTATGAATGAGTGATAAGAGAATCAAACAGACTTTAAGAAAAAATGACTTCACTCATCTAAGAATAAACCCTTTTTTAGCCAGAGCGGCGACACATGACTCCAGTATTTTTTGCAGTCGTTCGCCGGTGAGCGTGCCGTCCGCAATGCCGCATTCAATGCTGTAGCTCACGGATTTTTTGTCGCCGGGCAGGGGATCCCCTCTATATATATTTATCAATGAAATATCTTTAATTTCTTTAATATTCAATCCTCGGATCACATTCACGGGCAGATGTGTGTGAGCGGTCTCATCCATTACCAGGCTCAGTTCAAAACGGGAATCCGGAAAAATAGACGGGATGCTGTATCTGTAATCTTTCCGTTTCCTGTCGTACACGGCGAAAAATCGGTCAAAAGATATGTCCGCGACAAACACATCGCGCTTGAGATCGAATCTTTTTGCAAATGACGGATTGATCATGCCCGCCATTCCGATGTTTTCTTTGTCAAGAAAAATTTCCAGTGCGCAGCCCGGATGCAGAAATGGATACGAATTGCGAAGCGTGAATTTCTGCACAAGCTGCTCGCGAGGGTCTTCCAGTTCCGCGGTCATCACAAGCACGGCCGGAAAATTTAAAAGTTCCAGGAAAAATTTCTCCAGGACAGCGCGAAAATCTACAAACGATTCAACTGTGTCCTCCTCATTCTCTCCCGGCCGCGGAATGGAAACGATGGACAGCCGTTTTTCTTCCCTGGCCAATTCTTCCGGTTTTTTTAGCGGATCCTTCCAGTAGACTCTTCCCATTTCAAACAGACGCACTGTCTGGAAACGGTCCTGGTTGGAAGCAGCCTGACGAAGAAGCCCCGGCACAACACTCAACCGGAGTCTGTTTTGGCCCGATGCTAATGGATTCTTCAGTCCCAGACCTTTATCGCCGAATATCTCGTTGTCTTTTTCCGATACGAAGGAATAATTATAAGTTTCTGTATACGATCCAGATTCCGCCAAATGCGATTTGACGCAGCGTTCAAAACTTCTTTCACGATTGAACGGGCCGGCCTTTGCTTCCATCAGCGGCGCAATCGGTTTTATATTGTCGTAGCCGTAGATTCTTCCCAGTTCCTCAACAATGTCTTCCGGTATTGTCACATCGTACTGCGATCTCCAGGAGGGAGCCGTAATGCTGAATTTTGGATTCGCCGCGCCGCCCGTCTGCCTGACAATGAATCCCAGACTGCCGAGAATTTTTTTCACAAGAGCCGCCGGTATTTCAAATCCCAGGCGAGTCCGCAGAAATGACAGAGTCACGCTGATTTTGCTCCGGTATTCTTTTGCGCCTTCGCCGGTGAGAGCTCCGGTTTTCATATCCGGGCACGACTCTTTGATCAGCTGCACGAGCCGGAAGAGCGCCGGTTTTGCCTTGGATGGATCCTGGCCTTTTTCAAAACGCACCGCCGAATCCGTGCGAAGCTGCAGAGAGGAAAGCGCGCGGCGTATCAGTTCGCGCGGGAATGTGGCCGATTCCAGAAACAGACTGTCCGTCCTGCCAGAAATGCCGCTCTTCATCCCGCCCATGATGCCGCCCAGAGCCACAACTTCGGCAGAGGGTCCCTTTCCGTCATAAATCAGAACGGTTCCGTCCGGCACGGGACGTTCGATTTCATCCAGCGTCATGAAGGACTTCACTTTTCGTTTACCGCCGTTTTTCGCCACGGCGATGATTTTCTCTTTCAGAACGCCCGCGTCGAACGTGTGGTTTGGCTGACCCATTTCCAGCATGGTGTAATTGGAAGCGTCGACGATGTTGTTGATCGGCTTCTGTCCGACGTTGATGAGCCGGGCGCGCAGCCAGAGAGGGCCGGGCGACACGGAAACATTCGAGCAGTACATTCCATAGTAGGCATGCGCACATCCCTTTTCTATTTCAATTTTTTTCGCCGGCAGTTTTGGATCGGATTTCGGCGCGGCTGTTTTTGTGGGATCAAATTTTATTTTCTTTCCAAAAATGGCCGCGATTTCGCGCGCGAAACCAAAGTGGCACCACAGATCGGGCCTGTGTGTGATCGATTTATTGTCGATGTCGAGCACTGTATCCGTGAGCGGAAATATTTTTGAAAGCGGCCTGCCCGGCTTGATATTTTCAGGAGAGGCCCCTTCCAGAGAAAGAAGTCCATCCGTTTCTCCGGTGAGTTTTTCAAGACCCAGTTCCTGAGCGGAGCAGAGCATTCCCAGGGACGTGACTCCGCGGATTTTTGCTTCCTTGATTGTCATGGATTCTGTATCCGATACGGGCAGCACGCATCCGATCTGCGCCAGCGGCACGATCATGCCTTCTTTCACGTTGGGCGCGCCGCAGACAATGGCCAGTTTTTTTCCGCCACCGGCGTCGACCTGAACAAGACGAAGGCGGTCTGCGTCCGGATGCGGTTTGACCTCAAGAACTTTCGCAGCAATGACATCGTTCAGATGCGAGTACACGGCCCGGCAGTGATCCACCTCGCAGACAGCCATGGTCAGACGTTCGACCAGTTTCTCCACGGGAATTCCCGTCAGATCCACAAAATCGCCGAGCCAGTTGAGAGAAAGTTTCAAAGCTCCTCCGGGCCAGGGGGGCTAGCGCAAGCCCCCCTGGCGACCCCGTGCGCCTGGCAAATGGGTTGACACCCTGGTAAAATTCTCTCACGAGGGACTGTTTGCCAGGAGGGGGTGCCATGAGGTATTTTTAAGATGCGAACTTTCCTTTGATATATAAATAAATATAATATAATAATCATGCTAATTTATCCCCCAAGGCTTTCATAGGCTTGCTGAACCAATCCCACAGCCTGTTCTATGTCATCCTCAGACTGAACACGTAATTCTAGTTTACCGGGATAATGACTGATGTCAGTTACATCACGCATATTTTTTGCGATGGTTATTTTCTTGGGATTTAACTTCAAGTATAGCACCAATTCATTTTGCTTAATTCCCAGGCATACAAAATTTTGAGATACTTTATATGCAATGTAATGTTTTTTTGGTACTTCTTCAATATGCTCACTGATAGCCAGGATTCGATCGCGCAAATTCAATGTCAGAACTTTAATGGTTTCTGAAACCCCGTCCATATGCTGATTAAAAGTATACTGGCCAGTAGAGCGGGTAATTGCCGCTTTCTTACCTGCTTCTATTTGAACGATTTTCTTCTGATCTAAACTCGACGTGGAATCGAAAGCATATCTTCCAAAAACCTGTTCGAAATAAAGAGTCTTTCCATTGAATAGTTTATATTGCCAGAGTTCAATATTGGCGCCCATCATTTTCACTGCATGTAAATCGTACTTTTTATAACCCGGCGCAATACAGATAACTCTGATTTCGGACCAATCCACTTCTGACTCATTGCCAAGCTGCTTCGTTGCCGCCACTTCAAAATCTCCCCGATGGTCATCCAGCCATGAAAGATAGAATAGACTTTGATTGACAAGATCGGACGATTCAACTTTCTTGTACTCGATAATTACAGTATTATTGTCTTCAGAAAGCGCAAGAGTGTCGATTCGGCCAGAATGAACTGGGCCCGTCGGATATTCTGTCGCAATAAAACGACAGTTAAAAACTGTGCCTAAATTTTTCTCCACGAGAAACTGAAGCTCCTTTTCGTTGCGAAAATTCACCAATTCGGCAGATTGTAACTTCTGCCCTTCAATTTGAAATAATGGCATCAAGTCCTCTTATATACTATGCATAAATAAATATTGAAATAATTGAAAAAACATTAATTGATAATCCAATGTTTTATTCCTCAAAATTGATTGAGAAATCGCAAATTGCCGGACATGAAATGCCGGATATCCTCGATTCCGTAGCGCATCATCACCAGACGCGAAAGCCCCATGCCGAAGGCGAAACCGCTGAAGATTTTTGTGTCGATACCGCTTTTTTTTAGTACATTGGGATGCACCAGTCCGCAGGGCAGAAGTTCCAGCCATCCGCTGTGCTTGCAGACCGGGCAGCCCTTGCCCGCGCAGGTCAGGCAGTTGATATCCAGTTCAAATCCCGGCTCGACAAAAGGAAAATAACCAGGCCGAAGCCGCACCCGAACCTCTTTCTCAAAAAAAGCGGACAGAAAAGTTTTCATTACGTGGATCAAATGCGCGACAGAAACATCGCGGTCAACCAGCATGCCTTCCGCCTGGTAGAACGTATTGTCGTGCGAGGCGTCCGTCTCCTCATAGCGGAAGCAGCGGCCCGGAGCGATGATGCGAAAGGGAGGCTTGAGAATTCTCATGGCCCGCACCTGAATCGACGATGTGTGCGTGCGCAGCAGATTGCCGTCCTCGGTCCAGACGGTGTCCTGCATGTCGCGGGCCGGATGATCGTCGGAAAAATTCAGAGCACCGAAATTGTTTTCATCGGTCTCGACTTCCGGGCCGTCCATGATGGAAAAACCCATCGAAGTGAAGATGTCCTCCACTTCATACTGCACCCGGCTGATGGGATGCAGGCGGCCTGTTTCCAGCTGCCGGGGCTGGAGGGCGTCGATGCTGTGGCTGCTCAATTTTGACTGCAGTTCCCGGTCTTCGATTTCTTCCCGGATTTTCAACAGCTGCCCTTCCAGCTCGGCGCGGAACTCGTTGGCCTTCTGCCCGACCGTTCTTTTTTCTTCCGGCGGCAGAACTTTGAGCGACTGCAAAATCGCCGTCAGCTGGCCTTTTTTTCCCAGGAATTTGCCCCGTACAAGATCCAGATCGGCCAGACTTCTGGCAGAGAGAATTTCTCCGGAGGCCTCAGCCTGCAAGAGTTCGATTTCCTGAATCAGGGACATGGGATAAAACCGCAACGGGCCGCCTGGGTGTCAAATCATGTTATAGGGGAATTGGCAGGCGGATTCGGCGGATAGCCGTATGATTTAAGGAATTTTTAACAGCTTTTTTCCCAGCTGATTTTAGAATTACTCTCAAATGTATACATTTTGTTTACTTTAATAATTTTGCTTGCAAAACTAAGCCGCCCGCCAAATCATTGGCATATCATGGCTTTGTACCCCCCCCTGTCGATAATTTCCTCTTTTAAGAATGGGGCGATTATGTCTCTTTCTTTTGCATTGCTATCAATATCCTTCTCCAGCAGCTGCCTGGGAATAGAAAAGCCGGATGAGAGCAAGCTTGCAATTTTACTGGCGGCTGCCCCGCGATATGCTGTACCTGGTGCGATTGCCGGTATCCCCAATACTCCTTTCGCCTCAGTAAGCCAGCGTGAAGAGACAACCATTACAGAAATGTTTGAGCAGGTGGAAGAACAGATTGGCTGGAAAACTACGGATGACTGGGCAAGATCGACACAAACGGCTCTGGAGATAATGCAATCAAAACCAATGAGCAATGCAGAAATGGATGCTTACGTAGAGGCAACTCTGCGGGGAGAAAATCCGGAGCGCCCACAATTCGATGTTATGGAGATGATTGAAAGGGAAAAAATCAACGGCGAAGAATTCGCAAGCGCTTTGATAGGAGACTTGGATGGGATGTCGACGGAGGATTTGATCCAGACGCGCATACGCCTGACGCTGGGACTTGCGCTCAATCAGACCGTGGCTCAAAACAATGCCCAGGAGAACGGCATGCCTTTGGAACTTTTGAAAAACAATGTGCTGATTCTTTCGAAAGCGCGCGACGCCGTCAACGCGGAATTGCAGAAACGCGGAGTGACAGGCCTCTGAAAAAAGCCGCGTTGTTATTTATCGCCCTGCCATTGTGGGGATGTCCGGATGGCGACAAGACACCCATGTGGTACGAGGATCCGGTGGTGCTTTTCACTTATTTTTTTTATCATTACAAGCCTTGCGTGCCGTACACTCTTCTTCCCAAAGGTACGTCGGTGACGGTTACTCCACCGTACTCTTTTGTTTCCTGCAAATCAAATAGCGAGTCGGCCACAGCAACGGCAACGCCTCTTGCAGGGCAGGATATAACGATAGAATTCCTGGGTTGTAATGGGAGTTTAGATTTTACAAAGGATTTGAACGGTGCAGGTTTGGCTGAGACATTCTCAGTCACACATAGTTGTGATAATACTCCCATTGATCTCGAAAGGATTATCAACAAAACCGGCAGCGGTTCAGTGACGATTACGATAAATTGAGGTTTGACATGCGTTTGAAAACAATTCTTATTTATTTTGCGACAGTCTCTATTCTTGCGGGACAGGCACGGAACTATTCTGTTCACCCGATGAACGAGAAATTTGATTGCAATCAATCAGCCGGGCAGGATGCCAATACCACTGTTACTTTTTTTGGAGACAGCCACGGGCAATTTGTCAATTTTCCATTTTACGGCTGGCATGGTTGGCCTGCGTATCTGGCCATTGGTGCGGGTGGCAGTGAATTCAATGTACAAAATTTAGCTGTGGGCTCCTGGACATCAGCCACAATTTTCGAACGCATAAAAAAATGTGCAAATGAAAATCCTGCTCAATTCAAAACCGCGCGCCGCTACGCCGTTGAAACCGGCGGGAACGATCTTATCTCCAATTTCTGGATTCCTGTGATAATGCCCTGGAAAATGAACGACATGCGGTTCTGGATGCTGGGGAACCAGAAGTTGGTATTGAAATTGTTAAAGATCATGGTGAAGGCACACAATACTCAGATCCCCGGAATTCAGGCAGTGACCGCAACCCCTGGTGACTACATACTTTTTTACTCCAATTTCCCGGTCATGGCGCGCGGTCCGATCTCCGGGACTGTAATGGCTCAATGGGAGCGGATGTGGACACCATTGACTCAGTACAAACAAAATCAGCTCAAAGTCGTGCTGGGCGATCTGATGTACATGATGGGTGATAAACGCGAAAATCCCGACGATCCCGGACGGGATGAAGGCGGCAGTCCTCCCCATGCGGAGGCAAATAAAGAGCAGATGAAAGCGGCAAAAATCGCCATGGCTATGGGGCTTGTTTTCAATCCGGTCATGGTAGCTGCGTTCACCGCTTTTCTTTATGCATTGGGGGATGCGATTCAGGATGTTTTACAGGGAATTACAGATCTCGTAAATGGCACTGGAACCGGAACAGATCATCTTCAGTCGGCAGTTACAGCATTTGGACAGCTGACCGGGGCAGTTGATCCCACACCGAAATATTTTGGCGGATACCACGGTTCCAACGCAATTTTGCAGGCTTATGTCTGGTGGGTGAATTATCTGGTGGAAGGGGGTTCTGTCGTGACTCCCGTTGGTATGATGCTCACCGCTTCACAGGGGGACATGGCGAAACTCGCTGCAGAGGAAGGAGTCCATTTTGTGGATGTATACTTTCCCTTGATCGACTGGAGAGACTGCGCCGTCGGTCATTGTTATGTGGCCAATCACGACCTTTACACTGAATTTTTGCATCCGAGTCTTTCGGGGTACGTTGTCGCGGGACTATTTCTTGGATCGTGGATGAAATTGCATGGCTGGGACAAGCCGCTCGTTGTCAACGGTACAACATACGGACCTGATTTTGTGGACAGCACATTCTGGAGCAAACCTGAGAATCAAATCGAGGTCCCGAGTTCGACTCCGCCTATAAATTCAATTGATATTGGATTTCTCTTGTGGCTATGGTGGTGCCTAACGACGGGCGCGTGCGGATAGACAGATGGGCAAAAAAAAGCGAAAAAAAATGCAGATTTCGGCTCAAAGTCGTGCCTTGCCTATTACTATCCTGGGTTTAGCTCTGGTCGCGCTACCGTTTATCAATTACATTTTGCTGTGCAGCTATTACAGGATCTCATTCCTTAATGCAGTCTTATTATTTCGCGTTGCGTCTCTGCCCGCAATCAGTTTTTTGTTATTTGCGCCTCTGGTGAGCATTGGAATATTTTTGAATAAGAATTGGGGCTGGCTTGCTCTTCTTGCCTTGTTTCTGGCGCTCACTGCCTATAACACCTTTACTTATTTGCGCTCCCCCGGATCCTATAATCTTTTTACTTTGGTCTTTGCTGCTGTAGTGTTGATCTCCTGCGCGGTCATTTTTCGAAAATACTTTCTTTCCGCTTTTAGAAGTTTTCCGAAATGGCGTAGATTGAGAATTTTACGTCTTGGATAATATATGAAAAAACTAATTACTTTAATTGTATTAATGCTGAGCCTTGCGTTCTGCGGAAACTCGAAGGAAAAGGACAAAGAGCAAAGCAAGAAAAATGGGGATATCTTCCTGGCTTTCATTCTGTATAACTACCTCAATCCCAGATTCACTTATTCTTGTGATTATATCGTTGGCTCCGGAATCTGCTACAATCTGAATACAAACGCGGCGGCATACAATTGCACGGGAACCGTTTCGACTTCCCCGTGCGCCTGCAATGGTCTGGTAGTCGGCAGTTGTCGCAGGACACCCAGCATCACAGTTTATTATAATAATGTATACAATACTTCAACAGCGACAAGCAATTGCACGGCTGCCGGCGGCACATTTACGACATCATGCCTGACACAGTAGCCAAATCGGTTTTCTGCTGGAATTTCTTGTCAAAAGACCTTAACAGTTTGCTATCCTGCCAATCCTGACCTTAATGCTGACCGTTCTCTGGTAATCTGCCAAAACCAAATAAAACTTGCCCGCTTTGCGCTCCTGTAAAATCTGGTTCACGGGCATATCCCGGGACGAGAAAAAAATGGCAGTACCAAAAAGAAAGATTTCCCGCCAGAAGAGCAGAAGCCGAAGGTCGCACCATGCGATCGGCAAACCGAACCTGGTGCCCTGCAAGAACTGCGGCTCTTTCATCAAACCCCATCGTATCTGCCCGGAATGCGGCTGGTACAAGGCCGCCGTCGTCAGAGCCCCCAAAGCCAAGAAAACTGAAGCCTGACAGCCGGATCATCCTGCAAACTCTCCGAGGCCGAATCGGATTTCACGGAGAGAAGATTAGCCACGAAACCTCACGAAATGTCACGAAAGGGGGAAAAACGCCTGGACAGCGACGATTTCGTTTCGAGGTTTTCGTGCACTTTCGTGGCTGTCCCCTCTTCATTATTCGGGCCTCTGCGGTGAATCTATGTGGGTAGCCATCGACACAATGAGCGGAGACTACGGCCCGGAACCGGCGGTTCACGGTGCGGTTCAGGCTGTCCGGGATTACGGCTCCAAAATCATACTGGTCGGGGATCCCAAAGTCATCACCGGTCTACTGAAACGCTTTCCCTGCGATTCCTCGCACATACAGATTGAGGAGGCCAATGAAGTAATCACAATGAACGATTCGCCGGCGCAGGCCGTCCGCTCGCGCCCCAATTCATCCGTTGTCGTAGCGGTCCGCCTTGTGAAAGAAAAAAAGGCCGTCGGCTTTTTCTCTCCGGGAAACACAGGAGCGACGATGGCCGCGGCGCTCCTGGGACTGGGACGCATTAAGGAAGTGGACAGACCGGCCATTGCCTCGCCCCTGCCCAGGCAGGACGGAGGCACAACGGTTCTGATCGACGCCGGCGCCAATGTGGATTGCAAGAGCAACTGGCTGGTTCAGTTCGGCATCATGGGGGAGGCATACGCCCGCGAAATTCTCGGCATCATCAATCCCCGCGTGGCGCTTCTGTCCAACGGCGAAGAAAGCAAAAAAGGAAACAGCACATCGCTGGACGCCTATAAAAAGCTGTCGGAATTGCCCTACAATTTTGTCGGCAACATCGAAGGCCGCGACCTCTACGGCGGCAAGCGCGCCGCCGATGTTGTCATCTGCGACGGTTTTATAGGAAACATAGTTCTGAAGGCGACGGAAGGTCTTGCCGGTTCGATCTTCAACATTCTTCTCCAGGGAATCGCCGGTTCTCAGCTGGCCACGGCGGGCGCGTTTTTGCTCAAGCCCGTGCTGCAGCAGGTTAAAAAAAGAATGGACTACACGGAATACGGGGGAGCGCCCCTTCTCGGAGTGAACGGCCCGGCGATCATCGGGCACGGCAGTTCCAACGCCACGGCTTTCAAGAACGCAGCACGTGTTGTGCAGGAATTTGCCAAAAAAGACATCACAGGCGTCATTGCGGAAAATATAAAACGATTCGCCTGATCGCAGATGTTTCTGTTTCTTGTTGGGGGAGGCTGTATGCCGGATACCAACATCCTATTCTTTGACGGGGTCTGCAATCTTTGCAATCGATCTGTGCAGATTATTCTGCGGCGCGATAAGAGCAGACTCTTTCTCTTTGCCCCTCTGCAGGGCGCGAGCGCGGAAAAATATTTGAGCGCTATTTCTTCGGAACAGCTTCTTCGCGGAATGATTCTCGTAACGCCCGGCGGAGTATTTCAGGGCTATTCGGCCGTTCTGAAAATTGCTTCAATACTGTATCCGTTGTCCCGGCCTTTTGTTTTTTTTATTTCTTATTTTCCGCTGAACATACCGGGACGACTGATCTACGAATTGATTGCCCAAACCAGGTATCGATTTTTCGGAAGGCGTGAAAGCTGTCCTCTGCCGACTCCCGAATGGAACAGCCGCTTTCTGCCGTGAAGTGTCGTGTGTATCGTACTGGCTTTCCTGAACTTTCCTGGCCGATTATGGAAGCAGAATTCCGCTTTTTTTCTCTTCCGCCGGCCGCTGATTTTCTCCGGGAAGCAGATAGTACAGCCATACGCGCATCGGAGCTTTGGTATTGAGTCCGCCGATCAGGACTTCCATATCACGATAGGCTCGGCTGGCAAAAGTTCCCTGCCAGCCGTCGGGCGAGCGTATCAGACCCCCGGTTTCGCGCAGGAATCGGAAATATTTTTTTGCGCTTCCCTGTTCGACGGCCAGCATCCAGATCTCATCCAGCGCCGCTTCCAGATGAGCCGGGGGTGAGCGACGTGAAATATAAAGTCGGTCACCGATTTTTGCCGCGCGCACTTCCCCTTCCATTTGAAGTGCGAGTCCTTCTCCTTCCAGAGTAAAACCGTCGATTACCGGAGCGATCTGTCTCTCCGGCGATTTTGCATCCATTCTGTGTTCGAGTTCCCAGAGATCGGCAGCAAGGTCGCCGTCCGTGTCCGGACTGCGTGGATTCAAATTCAACTGGATTTCCCGGACATCGTAAAGGCCGTCCCCGTCGGAATCAGCGGCGTTCTGGGGCGCTGTCGTGACGTTGACCAGATATCCCTGCGGGCGCAGGACAGAGGCGGGAGCTTCCCAGAGCTGTTCCATCAGAGTTTCTTCCATACCATGAAATACAAATCGACGCATGGCCGCGTTTGTGGAAAGTTCGTACAGCGAGTTGGACCGGAAATGTCCGCCGATATGCGCGGCAGGCGCGCGGCTTTTCTCCGGAAGAGCATCCCACTGTTTTTTTTCAAAGAGAAATCTCTTATGCTGCCAGATTGGTCGGAACAGTTCGAAATGCACAGGAATATCCGGATTCGAAAGCCGGGGCCAGGGAGATCCTCGCTGCACCGTCATCCATCGGCCGGTCTGCCTGTGGTAGAAAGCCGGCCATTCATGCACGCCGGTCTGCGCCTGCGCGTTGCGCGAATTCTGATAGTAGGTAAGAACCGGCATACCCATCGCCCGGAAGAGAATCCAGAGATTTGTGGCGGCGGCCACGCAGTGTATGGCGGCAAATTTTCCTGTATCGCGGTACAGCGGATAGATTTCCGGAAAATACCAGCCGCGGCGGTTGGCGGGCAGCCGCTCGACCGGCGTCAGATTCGCCCGGAAATATCTATGCAGACCGTATGCGATTTCTTCCGGCGAGTCGCCGCGAAAGGCGCCGCTTTTTAACAGCGATGCTCTGAGATCCCGCAAATCCTGGATGCGCGGCACAATTTTGCGGTATTCTTCCAGGTTGTTTACTTTTTTTACTTCCCGGTCCAGAGAAGCCCAGTAGATCTGAGGAATCAGCGGCAGACGCGAAAGTTCCATCGACACGGGAAGACTTTCCTGCCAGGAGTTGATTTCCCGATACAGGCGGTACTGTTCAACAACTTCGGATTTTATTGTTTCGCGGATCTGTTCGTCTCCCATGCCGAAATACAGACTGTTTGCCAGAGCAATCGCCATAGGCATTGTCTCGCAGCGCGGCGGATTTGTTTCGCGAAGAATGTGGGCGAACAGAGTCAGAGCATGATTCGGGATCTCGGCCGAGATATCTTCGGATTGAAGATAACGGATCCCTTTTTCCCATTCTGCGCCGCAGTCTTTATTCTGCGACATATACGATTCTATTGTGCTGCTGTCTTCCTGTGACAGACTCCAGCGCTGCTGTGCGGCGAGAGCTGCGGCAAATATCAGGGAAAAAATTGCCAGAATTTTGAGTGGTGTATTTGACCGTTGAACGGGTAACGATTGCATTTTTCTACCGACCGCCCTGCGCGGTTATCTGTCCTTTTTCAGCCAGTCGACAAGCGGCTTCCAGTAAAAATCTTTCCAGCCTTGTGATATTTCTTTTTTCACTTCATCCGGCACGCCTGTCTGCTGAAAGACCAGCATCGTGTGATCCTTTCTATCTTCCAGCAAAAATGTGGCAATCGAGAACGCTCCCTGGGGCCAGTCGGATGCTCTCCAGGCCTGCACGATTCTTTGATTCGGAACAAGATCGAGATTGTATCCTGTGATGTAATTGTCGTAGGCGGCGATTTTCGCGCCGACTTTCGTGCCAATTCTGGCAGAAGATGAAGTGAAAGCCGCATGCTTTTTCGAATTCATAAGCGCCGAATAAACGGCTGTTGCGGGAGCGGGAAGTTTCACTTTTTGAACGAGATTTGACGGCATAATATTACATTAATTTACTGAATTATTTTGGAAACTTATTTTTTCTATAATGTTATTTTTCTGAAAATAATCCGGGTTTTTGTTGTCAAAAACTCAATTATATTTCATTGTCATGGAATGAGTTCCCAATTCAGAAAGATTTGCAGGGCATTTTCCTCGGGCATTATCCGGCATCCTTCTGGCTCCGATATTAATGCTATGGGACAACAGGTTTTACGTTTGCCGGTCATCCGAATTATTCTGATATCGGGTATTTCTATCCTTCTTCAATGTTCCGCGTCTAAGGGGCTGGACCCGGGTGACCCGGGAACTCCAGAATACTGGGCCATCAACACGGTGCGCTGCTCTATGGGCATGTGCTACGCAGCCGATACAACAGCCCCGGAGGCCCCGGCTGAGACTGCCGCATCGGCTGTCGATTCCACACAGATCAATCTATCCTGGAGCGCACCCTGGGATTGACCGCACCGGCTCGGGTCTTTTGACATACACGGTCTGTCAGACTCTTGTTTCTGGATCCTGCAGCACTTTTGCGGCAACATACACAGTCTCTGCAGGCGCAACAGGCTACAGTGTGACGGGTCTCTCCAGCGGAACTACGTACTATTTTGTGATTCGCGCCGTCGACCAGGCCGGAAACACCAGTGTGTCCTCCACAGAATTTTCCGCGACCACTCTGTAGTCGACATAATCCGTTCGGAATTTTTAGCATAAATCATCTTCTTTCTTGACGTCAAGAGACTGCTGTTCTGAAGTTCCCCCCATGACAAAGAAGTTCATACTCACAGAAAACAACATGCCGGACAAATGGTACAATATTCAGGCAGACATGCCGAATCCCCTGAAGCCGGCTCTACATCCTGGAACAAAATTGCCGGCCGGTCCGGAGGATTTTGCGCCACTTTTTCCTATGGAGCTCATCAAACAGGAAGTCTCCAAAGAGCGATGGATCCAGATCCCGGATCCCGTGCGCGATGCTTATCTATTGTGGCGCCCAACCCCGATGATACGCGCCCTGGCTCTGGAAAAAGCTCTCGGAACGACGGCAAAGATTTACTATAAATATGAAGGAACCTCGCCGACTGGTTCTCACAAACCGAACACGGCCATACCGCAGGCCTACTACAACAAGCAGGAAGGCGTAAAAAAATTGGCGACGGAAACGGGAGCCGGGCAGTGGGGCAGCTCACTGGCTTTTGCCTGTCAGCATTTCGGACTTGAATGCACTGTTTTTATGGTGAAAGTTTCATTCGAACAGAAACCGTACCGTAAAAATCTGATGGAAATTTTCAAAGCGAAGGTGATCGCATCTCCTTCGACGACAACGGAAGCCGGCAAAAAAATTCTCGCTCAGTTCCCGGACACGCCGGGTTCGCTGGGCATTGCGATTTCAGAAGCTGTGGAAGTGGCCGCAAAAGACGGGGATACCAGATATTCTCTGGGTTCAGTGCTCAATCATGTGCTCATGCACCAGACGATTATCGGACTGGAAGCAGAGAAGCAGTTTGAAATGGCCGATGATTATCCGGACATCCTGGTCGGCTGCTTTGGCGGCGGATCGAACTTTGCCGGATATACTTTCCCGTTTCTGCGCCATAAAATCGCCGGTAAAAAGATGCGTATCATAGCATCAGAGCCGGCTGCCTGTCCGACTCTCACTCGCGGTAAATTTGCGTACGATTTCGGCGATACGGTGGGAATGACTCCGCTCATGCCGATGCACACACTCGGCCGGGGTTTTGTGCCAAGTTCGATCCATGCCGGCGGTCTTCGTTACCATGGCGCGGCTCCTCTGTGCAGCCAGCTGCTTCAAGACAAACTCATTGAAGCTGTCGCGTACAAACAGAAGGAATGTTTTGAATCGGCACTGCTCTTTGCCCGCACTGAAGGAATTGTTCCCGCGCCGGAAGCAAGTCATGTGATTCATGCCGTCATCAAAGAAGCTCTCAAATGCAAGGCAGCGGGCGAGAAAAAAACAATCGGATTCAATCTCTGCGGCCACGGTCATTTTGATATGTCTGCTTATGATGCATATCTCTCCGGAAAGATGCAGGATTACGAAATGTCGGACGAGGAATTGAAAAAGAACCTGGCGGATCTGCCGCCCGTTCCGATGCCGGCCTGAGATTTCTTATCTGAGCCGGAACGTGAAACGGCTCAGAATTCCTGGGTAAAACGCCATTCCACTATCCGCGCATTTCGCGCCGCCGGATCGGGTCCGCCGGCAAGCCGGACAGTTGCGGCTGAATCACTCCAGGCGGAAGCGGAAGTCATTGGAGAACTCAAACCGTTGTCGATCAGATACAGAACATACGCTGAGAGCGCGGTGACTCCGATGGCATTGTAATTGGAACGATGGGAATTGAATTCGGCTTGCTGGACAGCCCGCTGGTCGTGCGCGTAGGCCGCAAACAGCAGTTGAGTGGTGCCTGAAATCCCCAGGGACGTTGTCGCGGCCTCAAAGAGAATGGGATTGCCGAACACCTGGTACATCAGATTGCTGTTCGCTTCGCGTGAAAGCGTGGAGGCCGCATTCCATTCAGAAAAGCCTCCGGCAGTAAGCCCGGCAAAAAGACCCATCCAGAGATAACCTCTCTTCAGTCCGCGGCTCGTCTGTGCAAGTCCCGGTACCAGCGTTTTCCAGGCCCAGCCGCTCTCTTTCACACTGTGAAGCGCAAACAGAGCCAGAAGAGCTCCTCCGTAGTTGTAGGCGTATCTCTGATGCAGAGCATGCTGGTGCTGCAGCTCCTGGAAGCGGGTGTAGCTGTACGATCCCAGAACCAGGAAATCAGTCTGCGCCGTCATTGCATTCCCGGCAAGATACAGGAGAGATGGATTGTTGTAAAAGTTCGTAATCGGATCCGCGCCGAGATTTCGAACTGCGGCGGACGCCGCGGCAGATTCATACAGAGCGCCGCCCAGAAGCCCCGCGAAAGAGCCTCCCCACACAATCGCGCCGATTGTGCTGCCCTCAGTCTGGCTGGCCAGTCCCGGAATCAAATGCTTCCATCCGCCTGGCTGGTCCCGTCTGGTCTGTGATTCCTCCTGTCCGGGAGCGGGCGGCTCCGTAGGCTCATCGGCGGGCTGCGGACTTTCATCCACAGTAATGGATTTTTCTTTTTTCTGAATCAGACCTCCCGGATTCTCAATGATAAGATCGTACTGACCGGCCGCTGCGAGCGAAAGATTCAGAGAAAGGGCCAGTGTTTGCGAATCCGAATCATTGTCGAACCGGGTATTTTCCAGAAGTATTTCGCCCGCTGTCGCTGACTTCAGGATAACACGGGTTTGCGCGAACAGATGTTTTCCCCTTATCAGGATTCGCCCGTCGCCGTTTTTGTATATACGGCCGGGCCAGACGAAAGTCACTTCCGGATTCATAGTTCGTTTTACCTCAAATGGCTTCCATTCGGACCATTCTGCGGTTCTGTTGAATTTATTCAGAGGAGCGATTCGGCTCGAATACCGACCGGGCTGAAGATGAAAGTCAATGCGATTGGTTGTCACCGTGCGCTCGAAAACAATACTTTCATTGTCATCCCTGATCTGAACGATGTAACCCTTCGCTTCCTCGACCGCGTTCCATTCCAGGAAAAGAGATTTCGCCTCCGCTGAACTTTCGACGCCGGACTGCGAAGAATCTGGAGGCAGCTCCCGCGATGGACCGGCTGTATCCGGATTCAAAGGAGGGGTGTTTGTTTCCGGCTGCGCAGCCTCAGAAGGGACGGGATCAGCGGCGGGAGGATTCACTTCCGCCGGCTTTTCTGAAGGTTTTTCCTCGGCTTTTTTCTCTTCCACAACTGGCGCCGGGGTCTGTGCATACAGCGAGGCGCCGATCAAAATACAGGCAAGCAGAAGCCTGGCAGGCCGGACATTGAGAATATTTTTAATAAATCCTTTCATTTTACAAACTGCGTTTCCGGCGAAACAATTTCCGGAGTTTCCGGCTGATTGCTGAGCGTGATATTGAAATTGAAAGCGGCCTCCCTGCTTTCTCTTCCGCCGCCGTAAGCGGTCAGCGTCCAGAGGAATCTGCCCGTATCAAGTTTGGTCAGATCGACAAAATGATATTCCGGATCGCCCGTCACGGCGCTGGCAATTAAATTTCTATTGTTCCCTATCATCTGGTACAGCGAAAATCTGTATCTCTCCGCTCCTGGTGTCCGGTCCCATGCAAAGGTCAGGGCATTTCGGAAAGACATATCCACCACTGCATTTTCCAGCGGAAACCGGGCCGCCGGCGTCCGGAGTTTGTCGGATATTGTAAATCTCAATGTCTCGCTTTCCGTCACCACTTCTCCTCCGTCACCCAGCAGCTGGACTTTCCAGAAATGCTGACCCGCCGGCAGAGTATTCAGACTCATCTGATTAGACGAAGTTTCCAGAGACATGGATTGTGTCAGCCCTTCATTTTGGGCGACAATCAGCCGGAATTTTCCGCCCAGATCCGGTATTTCCCAGGAAAATTGAACCCCCGTCGTTCTGTAGCTGAAAGCGTCGATTTCCTCGTCATCTTTTGGAAGATAGCTTTTCAGACGTCCTTCCGACACAATCCAGAAACTGGCCGGTTCTGAATAGTCGGTCAGATTTCCCAGAGAATCCTTTCCCTGAAGGCGCCAGAAATAATGTCCCTGCGGCAGATCCTTCTTAATTTTAATATAATTTGTAAATATTTCTTCTTCAATGATATTTCGACTGAAAGCAGCGTCGGTTGATATCCAGAGTCTCGCAGAGACGATTTCCCGGTTCGATCTCCAGTTGAAGGTCACTCCCTGACGGTCCATGAATACTTTGCCTATTTTTTTCTCGGACTCCGGCTGCACGGGAGACGGCGGTGCGGCCTTCTCCCTTTTTATGATTGAAAATGAGCGAACCGGGCTCGTCACAGCGGCTCCCGGAGCGCCGCTGACTGTAGCCACCTTCCAGAAATAGGTTCCCGGAGCGATTTCCATCCCCAGATTTGTTGACAGCGAATTCGTTTCCCTGAGTCCTTTTGTGAAGGCCAAATCCTGAGCGATGCTGATTCTGTACGACGACGCGTATTCATTCTGCGCCCAGGAAAAGTTGACCATCGGCGAATTTGAGACGGATTCAATGCGCGCCGAGTCCGCCGGGCTGGAAAGAACGACGGGCATATTGTGCACCACGGAAAGGCGGTAGGCGGGACTGGTCTCCTTTTCTCCGGTGGCAGGATTGCGCGCGGATATCCGCCAGTAGAAAATTCCTTCATCCAGAGGAAACATTGTTTCTCTGCCCGTCACGGTTCTACTTGATACCGCCGAGCCAAAGCTCCGGTCCTTGCTGATTTCAAAGATAACATTCTCCATTTCTTTGGACTGTTCCCAGGAAAAATTCACCTGCTGCCGGGTCTCCTGCGAAAATGTTCTGCTGTTGTCGGCGGGCGAAATCGGTTTCAGGAGCAGACGCTGAACGTTCACGCCGTTCGTGCCGAACACTGCCCGCTGATCCTGTGAGATTCTCTGTTCCTGACCGTTGGCGGAAACGCTGGCCTGTCCGCGGCGGACCTCTATGTTCGTTGACTGGCCCCGGTCGCCGGATAATTTCACGTCGCTGTCTGCGATTCGGACCGTGTTGTTTCCCGAACTGATGCTCACTCCCGCGCCCCCGCCAGTGCTGGAAGCTGAGATCGATCCGTTTTTGAATTCAATGTTGGCCTCGCCCTGCGAAATATTCAGGATGATCATTGAATTGGCGTCGAGCGATATTTTTGTGCCGTCGTTCAGCGCAATCTCCGCCTCGGAGAGATCGGCCGTTCGGATGGAATCGCGGTTGTAAAGAGGGATCTCATTTTCCATATCTTCCCAGACAACCTGCGAATCAAATTTTCGCTGTGCAACATTTCTCTTGAAACGGAGCGTGCCGATCACTGCTCCTTTGCCGCCGCCGCCTGCTCCGTTTATATCGCGGTAAAGAAGGATCGAGGCTGCGCTGATTATCGCCATGGATAAAGCGACGACCAGAAGGTCACTCTTCGATAATCTCATACTTCACTTCTTTTTCTTCATCGCCTTCGGTGTGGACATTTTCACTTTCCATGTCTATGCCTGCAATTTTTCGAACTTCTTCGAGCGTCCGGGGGCAGTTCGGATCATCCATTCTGCCGAGCACCGTATAGATTATCTGCGGTTCCGACTTTCCTTTCACTCGGATGGCCGGCATTTTGTGCACCCTGAAAATATCTTTCACAAATTCATAAGAGTCCTGCGAAATCAGAATATCCGTGCCGAATGGTTTGTTCAGCGACTCGATCCTGGACGCGAGATTCACGGCGTCTCCGATCACCGTATAATCCTGCCTGTTGTTTGAACCGATGTTTCCGGAGAGCACCGGCCCCGAATTGATGCCGCAGCCGAATTTTGCGACGGGCCGGCTCGTGCCTCCCCTTCTGTTGAATTCCACCAGGGCCGCCCGCATACCCAGAGCTGCATTGATCGCGCTTTCTGTGTCGTTCTCCGAGGTTTTCAGAGCTCCCCAGTGCGCCATGATTGCATCACCAATAAATTTGTCCACAGTGCCGTTTGTCCCGTTTACGCAGTCCACCATGGCAGTAAAATATTCGTTGAGATACTCGACGACTTCTTCCGGCTGCATTTTCTCCGACATGGCCGTGAAATTTCGGAGATCTGAGAAAAAGATTGCCGCATCTTTTCTCTCACCTCCGAGTTTCAGTTCGCCCCGCATCGCTCTTTCCGCGATTTCCGGATCGGTGAATTTACCCAGAGCGTCCTTCATCTTTTCCCGCTCTTCCAGGCCGTTCGCCATCGCCAGGAAAGAATGCGTGAGTATGCCGACTTCGTCTCCGCTTGCCGGTTTGAGACTGACCTGGAAGTTTCCCTGTTCGATCTGACGGGTCTCGGTTACCAGATTGACAATAGGAACCGTCAGTGTTTTGGAGAAAAAGTACACAATCAGAATGGCCATAGTCAGTACGATTACCATGATGTACGTATTCCAGCGTTGAATCGAGTAGACCGCCGCATAGGCTTTGTCCTCTTCCACAGTGGAAATGATGCCCAGTCCGCCAAAAGGGATTTTCTTAAATGAACCCAGATACCGGACTACCGTCTGCTTTTTTGTCTGGGGATCCGTTACGGTTGTTTCGTACGGAACAAGTTTGTTGTCGATAGGGCTTTCCAGCATTGTTTTGACAATGGGCAGTGATGTCAGATTTGTCCGCGAAAGAACCAGAGGACTTTCCGGGTGTGCTATCACGTCTCCGCGGTCGTTCACCATGAAAACGATGGTCAGACATTTTTTGGTTTCCTCATCGCATTCGGAAGAGGCGCGGAATGTTTCCAGAAATTTGGAGGGTTCAATGTAGGCCACCAGTATCTTCTGCGACAGATCCCCCAGCGGCAAACTCAGCCCGATAAGCGGCATGCGAAATCCCTGTGAAGCATTGTGCACGACTTTCGCGCCCTCGAACGATTTCATGAAATACTCGCCGTTTGAAGCGTTCAGGCGGTCCATTTCTTCGTTTGTGATTTGATTGTCATTGAGAAACTTATCATTCAAAACAGTCTTTAGAAAATGCGGCCGGCCGTTTATGCTGTCTGCGATTCCGATGAAAACGAAACTGGCGTTATTTATGAAAAACAGATCCGTAAAAATCCGTCTCTGCTCGGGCTGATCAAACGCCTGCTCCATTGTGGCCGCCATCAAATGCGTGCGATACGCAATCGATTCAAATTCCGACTCAACCTTCAATCCTATCACCTGGGCCAGGCTCAAATTGTACTGCTGGATGCGGCCTTCGCTTTCCTGACGGAAAAAGCGGGTTGCGAGAAATATCATTACGCTGAGCGATGCAAAAATAATGAAAGAGATGATGGACAGAAGTTTAACCTTGATTGTCAGTCGGGAGGCTTTGAAGTCATCGGCCTGTTTCTGTCTGATGGGAGTCTGAATTGGCGGGCTGGCGGGAAGGGACGCAGTTTTCGCAGCCGGTTCGACTTTCGCAGCGGGTTCGACTTTCTTAGCCGGTTCGGCCTTCGCAGCCGGCGCAGTTTTCGCAGCCGGTTCAGCTTTCACAATCGGTTCAATTACCAGAGTCGTCTCTATTGGGGGCGTCCGATCTACTGTCTGAATTAAATCTACTGCCAGAGCTGGACCTGTTGCCTCAGTTTCGGGACTTGCTGTTGGTTCGATTGTTGTTAGAACCATTCCTGGCTCTGTGATCGGAGCTGGATCAATTGTCGGAGTCAGATCAATCGCCAGAGCCGGCTCTGCTGCTTCGCTTTCGGGACTTGCTGTAGGTTCGATTGTTGTCAGAACCATTCCAGGCTCTGAGATCGGAGCTGGATCAATTGTTGGAATCAGATCAATCGTGGGAGTCGGCTCTGCAGTTGGAGTAATCGGGCCTTCTGGAACCGGGACTGTTGTCTGAACATTCACCGAAAGCGGGGATTCAGCTTTTTCAACGGGAGTAACAGAAACAGGTATCACCGCAGCCGCGGGAGTCGCTGTGGAAGAAACAGTTGTAATATCAGGAGCAGGAGCACGGGTGGAAGCGGGAGAAACAGCCAGCGCCGGGGACTTCACTTTTTTTGCCGCGGGCGGGGACTCTTTTTTTATTCGCGCTTCAACAGGCGGTTTTTCAACTTTTGGCGGAGCCTCCTCAGCGGCTCTGGTTTGCGCAGCCGGTGCAGATACTTTTTCTGACACCGATGGTTGTGCCGGCAATGCGGCTGATTTGGACAGGGGAGGGGCCGCCGGTTCAGTTCTTGGAGAGGGTGGATAGTGTTTGGTGAGGTACTCTTTGAAATCCCGCACCAGGCTATCGGATATTGCGGCATTTTCGCCAAAAATAAAACGCACGGCATCGGACGGATTGAGAGTGGAATTGCGCGGCGTTACAGGGATGGTCGCCAGATAGGATTGAATCGATTCATTTAAATTTTCTGGAAACATCAGAAGACAGGCTGATGTTCGAAGTGAATTGAGAATTGTATTGTTTAAACTTCTATAGTAATCGAACTTATTGGCGGCGATCGGATCTAGGTATACGGCGGTGACGCTGAAATTCTCCTTTTCCAGAGATCTGACAAACAGGGCCAGCCGGGCCGGAGGCGCCTTTTCCGGGGAACCCTCCAGAAACAGAAAAATTTCTCGAACTCCGCGGATAGTCCATTTGCGGACTGCCTCGCTCAAGTCCGAAGTCTCACTGTTTTCCAGAAATCGACTGTACCGGCTTTCGATGAGCAGCGGATTGGTATTTTTGAAATATATTGTGTCTTTGAGCATATACTAATTAATGAATGATTCTCTGTTCTTTTCTGCCATCCCGGCCCAGGTTTTTATTTCAACATTTGGCTATAATATTATCGGAATATCAGCACGGTTGGACACGATCCCCCGAAGCAGCCTGATAGTGAATATCAACATAGAACGAACAATTTGTCCGAGTATAAGAATTTGGGAATCAGAAAACGCCCTTACTTGACGGTCTGATAGCCTGTTAAAAATTTGTGAAAAATTCGATTGGAGGGCATTATGATTGATCTTAAAGGAAGAAGCGCCGTGGTAACGGGTTCCGCCCGGGGTATCGGCAAGGCTATCGCTCAAAAATTGGTCTCATTTGGAGCCAGCGTCGTAATCAGTGATATCAACGCGGATGCGGCCAAGGCCGCAGCGGCGGAGATCACAGCGGGCGGCGGTAAAGCCATCGCCGTGGCCGGGGATATCTCTAAAGCCGATCAGGCAGAAGCATTGGTGGAGGCCTGTGTAAAAGAATACGGAAAAATCGATATTCTGGTGAATAATGCAGGAATTACCAAAGATACCCTGCTTTTGCGTATGAAGCCGGAGCAGTGGGATGCCGTGATTGCAGTCAATCTGACCGGAACTTTCTACTGTGCACAGGCGGCTTTTAAACAAATGTTTAAGCAGAAATCCGGTGCAATTGTCAATATTTCTTCCATAGCAGGAGAAAACGGCAATGTGGGCCAGGCCAATTATTCAGCCTCAAAGGCTGGTGTCATAGGCCTCACCAAAACGATAGCGCTGGAAGGTTCCTCCAGGGGAATCCGATGCAATGCCATCGCTCCTGGATTTGTAAAAACGGATATGACAGATGCCATTCCGGAAAAAATCCGATTAGAGATAGCCGGTATGATACCTCTGGGAAGGGCTGGATTGCCGGAAGACATAGCCAATGGCGTTGCTTTTCTTGTTTCCGACATGGCATCCTTCATTACGGCCCATGTTTTGGATATAAATGGCGGCGGTTTTATGCCTGGAAAAGCTGCAAAAAAAGAGTAGGAAAATTTTTTTTTTGTGTATTTTACACTTGCACCGGGGATGGCCTTTTTTCACGTTGCGCGAATCGTTGTAAAAAACGGTAAGTAAACTCTACTATATCACTTGGAGGCCAAATATGGCTGATATGGAAAAAATTAAGGCTATCATCGTCGAACAACTGGGTGTGGATGAATCGGAGGTAACTCCGGAAGCACACTTTATCGATGATCTGGGTGCGGATTCACTCGACACCGTTGAGCTCGTAATGGCTCTGGAAGAGGAATTTGGCATTGAGATTTCTGACGAGGATGCTGAAAAAATTCAGACAGTAGGTGATGTCGCCAAATATATTGACGAACATGCCGCTTGATACACTCAAAAAAGGCCGGCATCTTGCCGGCCTTTTTTTTTATTTTTTCTCGCCTTTCTGATGTAATCAATTGATATTCTCACTCTGCCGGACGATTCAAAATTGTGGCCCTTTTTGATTTCAAGTTCGAAAAAAAAAACGGACCTAATAAAATAACGAAAGAACGCAGCGCTGAACTCAAAGAGTTTTTAGCCGGCTTCAAAGTTCGTTTCAAAAATGCCGCGCTTCTGAATCAATCGCTCATACACAGCAGCTATCCGAATGAAACCGGTCAGCAGATTGAGGACAACCAGCGCCTGGAATATCTGGGAGATTCAGTCCTGGGACTGATTGTCAATGAATATCTGTATCTGCAATTTCCTGACAGAAAAGAGGGCGAGCTGGCCCGGATCAAATCGGCGGTCGTTTCTGAATCTGCGCTGGCTGAAATTGCCGCTGAAATAAAATTAGGCGATCATCTGCTTCTTGGCAAAGGAGAGAGTCGCAGCGGCGGCCGGGCAAGGGCGTCGAACCTGGCGGATGCGCTGGAAGCTCTGATTGGCGCCGTTTATCTGGACCAGGGTCTGGAAAAAACTTCGGTTTTCGTTGTGCGCTTAATGGAAAAGAAAATCCTTTCGTATGAGAATCCCGGAACCAGGGACGCAAAATCCGCGCTCCAGGAACTTTCGCAGAAGAAATTTAAAATACGTCCGGAATACGAAGTGGTGGAGACGACGGGACCGGAACACAACCGGCAGTTTGTCTGCAAGGTTGTCGTTGGTGGAAAAGAGGCAGGCCGCGGGTCTGGAATATCCCGCAAGCAGGCCGAGCAGAAGGCGGCCCGTGCGGCTCTGAACAGACTGGAAAAATGATCATGGAAGACACAGTGGTTATTAACCCGGAAAAATCCGCTCCGTATGAAGTCATTCTCAACGCTGGCTGGGGATCTCATCTCATAGAAAGTCTCCGGAAGTTGAAGCAGGAGAGCCTTTTTATTATCACGGAAAAAATTGCGGAAGAATTTATTATGCCCGGTCTTCTTCCATTTCTGAATGGCGCGGGGTTCGACTGCGAGATACTATCCATCGAACCGGGAGAGGAGAACAAACACATTCGCAGCGCAGCTCCGGTATACAATCGTCTGATCGAACTTGAGGCGGATCGCTCGTCAGTTCTGCTTGCCGCTGGCGGCGGCGTGACGGGCGATTTTACCGGATTCATCGCCGCAACATTTCTTCGCGGAGTGCGATTCGTGCAGCTTCCGTCGACTCTTCTGGCCGCCGTCGATTCAAGCGTCGGAGGGAAAACAGCGGTCAACGTGGACCTGGGCAAGAATATGGTGGGCGTGTTTCATCAACCCGAGTTTGTGTACTGCAATCTGGAGCTTTTCCGGACTCTGCCTGCCCGCGAATGGAACTGCGGTCTGGCGGAAATGGCAAAGCATGCTTTTCTTGCCGGAGGCTCGATGCTGGAGTTTCTGGAAACCGGCCATGACAGCATGCGCGATGTCTCATCAGAATCGTTTCGACAGTGCCTGAAAGACAACATTGCTTTTAAGGGATCCGTTGTTTCACAGGATGAAAATGAGAAAGGACTTCGAGCCGTCCTGAATCTGGGACACACGACAGCGCATGCCGTCGAATCGGCGACATCGTACAGAAAATTTGCGCACGGCGAGGCCGTATCGCGCGGACTGGCGACGATGCTGCTTCTTTCGAGGGGAGCGGCCGGGCTGGATAAGAAAGAAATGTCTCGCATGCTGGATGTGCTGGTGAAATTGAAACTACCACTCGATACGGCTGGATTGAGTCCGGAAATTCTCCTGGAACACATGAGATACGATAAAAAATCAAAAAACGGCGTCCCGGCATTTGTGCTTCTGGAGGGCCCTGGTCGGCCCGTGTATGGACGAAAAATTGAAACCCAGGATTTTATATCAGCCTGGTCGGAACAGAAAGCGCGCTTCGGGTAAGCTTCCTGTTTATCTTGTTCGAGGTTTGGTCGAAAATACACTATGCCGGATAAAACTCTCAAAATTCTCGTGATCCAGGGACCCAATCTGAATCTGCTGGGTCAGCGCGAATCGTTAATATACGGCAGCGAAACACTGGAAACAGTTCATGCCGCTCTGGAAAAAAGATCAGGGCCGCTTCAGACCTCGCTTTCTTTTTTTCAATCAAACCATGAAGGCGCCATCATCGACCGAATACAGGCCGCAAAGAAGGACGGCGTCGACGGCATTCTGATCAATGCCGGCGCGCTGACGCACACTTCCATCGGTTTGCGAGATGTTCTGGCCGGCACGGCGATTCCGTTTGTTGAAGTGCACATCTCCAATGTGCATGCGCGGGAAGAATTCCGGCATCACTCGTACCTGAGCGCCATCGCTGCAGGCATTGTGGTGGGATTCGGCACAGCCGGATACGATCTGGGACTGGAAGGACTCGTCCGTCATCTGCGCAGACCGAAAAGCTGAATATGCCGGTTGTATCCAGATTTTTTCTGCGTTCCGGTTTTGTATGTCTTGCACTCGCCCTGCTGCTTCGCATGTGGATATTTTCCGGCTGGTCCGACAGGGCGATTTCGTTCATGCCTGTATTCTACCATCTGCTCACAGTCGGCTGGGCCACGCAGATTATTTTCGGCGTCGCTCACTGGATGTTTCCGCGTTATTCGCAGGAACGGCCGCGCGGACATGAATCACTGACCTGGATCGTCTATGTCTGCCTGAATTCGGGATTGCTGCTTCGCCTTATATGCGAACCTTATTCCGAGAATTTTTTTGCCGTCATTGGACTTGGATTTTCCGCGGCTCTGCAGTTTTTCGCCGCGGCAATTTTTTCAGGCCAGATCTGGCTGCGGGTGCGCTGATGCCTCTATTCAGCCGGGTCTCCATTCGAATCTCGCTTGTCTATTTTCTGACCGGTTCTCTTGCCGGATCGGCGCTCCTTGTGTCGAAGGCGTTGAATTTTCCGCTCTGGCAGGCGCTGAGCGCGCACATTGAGATTATGATTTTCGGATGGTTGTTTCAGTTCATCATGGGAGTGTCGTTCTGGATTCTGCCCCGTATGAAAAAGAACAGCCGCGGCTGGCCTGGTTTTGTCTGGATTTCTACCGGGCTTTTGAATGCGGGCGTGCTGCTTTTTATACTTTCGGATATTAATAAAATATTCAGACTTACTGGCATGACCTTCGAAGCGTTGGCCCTGGTTTTTTATGTACGATCCATCCTGCCTCGCCTCAGGTATGTGAAAAATTGGGGATCGGGAGATAAAAGGGGATAAGGAGATAATGGGGGATAAGGAGATAATAATAAAAAGAGAATATGGATAAATATTTTATAAAATATCTGTAATTTCAATTTATCCGCCCCAGTTTTCATTTCATCCCCAAATCTCACCGATCTCTGCATCTCCTTTTTTTACACTCTTGAGGAGATAATATTTTTTTGCAACCATCTGCCCGGGAAGGGGTTCAGATACCATATGGAACGAACCCTGCATGTTCACCTGATCAAACCGTCCTTTTATGACGAGGACGGCTATGTAATTCGATACAAAAAAGGAGTGCTTCCCTCCAACACTCTGGCCTGTCTGTACGGCCTGACGCGGGGTGTGGCAGAGGAAAAGCAGCTGGGAGATGTTTCCATCGAATGCTCGATGCTGGATGAGATGGTTGACCGCGTCGATCCGACGGCAATCATAAAAAAAATAGATAAAAATCAGCTTCACATATTCTGTCTATGCGGTGTTCAGACTTCTCAATTCCCGCGCGCTTCTGATATCGCGCGCGAATTTTCCAAACTCGGTCAGAAAGTGATGATCGGGGGTTTTCATATCAGCGGAATATTTTCTGTTTTCGGGCAGCCGTCTGAGGAAATGGAGGATCTTATGGAACTCGGCGTAACTCTTGTGGCCGGGGAAGTTGAAGACTCCTGGGCGCAGCTTCTCAGGGATTTCATATCCGATGAAATGAAGCCCGTCTACAATTATCTGAATGAAAAACCGGATCTAAAAACAAAGTACCTTCCGCAGATGAATGCGGAATATTTAAAAAAATTCGCTCTCACCGGTTTTGCCACGATGGACTGCGGCCGGGGCTGTCCCTATCGTTGCTCGTTCTGCACAATTATCAACGTGCACGGAAACCAGATGCGCTGCCGGGATGTGAATCATCTTCGGGAACATTTCATCCGCAGTTACAGAGAATCGGGCATTCGTTTCTATTTTTTTACAGATGACAATTTTTCCAGAAACAAAAACTGGCAGGCAATATTCGATATTCTAATTCAGCTGCGCGAAGAGGGCATGGATCTCGATTTTATGATGCAGGTCGATGTGCTGGCCTACAGGATTCCAGCTTTTGTTGAAAAAGCCGCAAAGGCAGGCTGCACCCAGGTATTCATGGGCATGGAATCCGTAAATCCTCTCAACCTGGCGTCGGCCGGTAAAAAGCAGAACCGCGCCCATGAATACCGCGAAATGATCGAAACCTGGAGGCGCGCCGGAGTGATGACGCACGTCGGATACATCATCGGCTTTCCGCATGATTCTGTCGAATCGGTTAAAGATGATGTTCACACTCTGGCGTACGATGTCGGTGTGGATCTGGCTTCCTTCTTTGTGCTCACGCCGCTTCCGGGATCGGAGGATCACAGACAGCTCGTCAATGACCAGACGCCCATGGATTCGGATTACAATTCGTTCGACTCGTTTCATCCTGTGGTCGATCATCCGCTCATGACACGAAAAGACTGGCAGAGCGTGTACGATTATGCCTGGAATGAATTTTATTCCGTCCCCAGAATCGAACATACGCTCCGCCGCCTCAAAGGTCGGAAGCTTCGCGATATGCTGGGCAGCTATCTCTGGTACAGCTACGCGGCGTTTGTCGACAGGCAGCATCCGATGATCTGCGGTTTTCATCGTCTCAAAGACAGGCAAGCCAGAAGAAGCGGGATGCTGTTTGAATCAGGGGCCGTATTCTATCTGCGCCGCAGCGCCGAACTCATTGTGGAAACGGCGCGGACAGCGCGCATTCTATTTCGCTTCGGGTATCTCTATTTGAAATTCAGGAAGGGCCTGCACTCGAAGGTGAAAGTGGAAAAGGTATTTCCAGAGCCTGCGCCCTCTCGGGCTCAATCACCGTCCGAGCTGACAGCGGTCGATGGAATCTGAATCAAACCCGGAACAAGATGACACGTCTAATTTCAGAAAAGCAGCCGTTCGTTTTTTATATTTTAAAGTTTTATAAATATTTTCCGACGGTCCATAAAATACAGAACGCCGAACCAGAATATCAGGTATACGAGTGAATACAGAAACGAAGCGGTTTGGGCCGGTCTGAAAAACGGTTCGAAAACAGTTGTGTAAACTATAGTTTTGAGAGACTGTGTATGTCCGTACGGGGCCGCTTTCACAAACAGTAGAATCCGTCCCAGCAGTCCGGAGCCAAAAAAAAGGATAAGAGCATTCTTGCCCATAATCTCAAAAGGACGCGCCGCGACTTTCCATTTCGTAGATTCAAAAAAGAAGTGCAGAATCGAAAAGAAAATTGCCGCGCCTCCGGCCGTCACCAGAGTGTATGAGGGCGACCAGAGATTCTTGTTGAAGGGAAACCAGAACGAGGCGGCAATTCCAGCCCCCATTGCCAGGATTGCGCCCGCAGCGAATTCCGGTTTCTTCCCGGTAAGAAAAAATTCTGCGAATATCCCGCCCAGCAGGCAGCTTACGGCTGCGGGAATTGTGCTGAGAATTCCCTCCGGGTCATGCGCCGTTGTCCAGAGATGACCTCCAGGAAGCAGGCGGTCCAGGTACGATGCGAAATTTCCAGCCATCGACAGATCTCCCGCTGAAAAACCGGGCGCGCTCAGATTCTTCATCAAAAACCAGTAGAGAGACAGCAAAGAGATCGATGCGAGAATTCGGCCGGTTTGTCGGAAGAAAAGGAAGCACAACGATGCGATACAGTAGCACAGAGCGATTCTCTGCAGGACGCCCGGAATTCGGATGGTGCGCAAATCAAAAAACGGGAAACCCGTCAGAAACAGCCCCATGAAAAACAGGATCAGGCTGCGCAGCAGTATTTTGCCCGCCAGTTTTGTCTTTGTTGAATCCGGATGATTCCGGCGCGCAATTATCCAGGAAAAACCTGTGATAAATAAAAAAAAAGGAAAAATAAAATCGGCCATCATCAGGCCGTCCCAGGCAGCATGGCGCAGAGCGGGATACATAAAGCTCCAGGTCCCGGGATTGTTTACCAGAACCATGGCCGCCATGGTCAGCCCGCGAAAAACATCGAGAGAATACAGCCGTTTCGAATAATCAACCATGCTGGATTTCCGTCAGTCGTGCTCGCCGCGGTCATTCTTTCCGTATACAATAATGTAAAAAAAGCTCTCGCAAAATTTCCGCTTTTTTTGCATTCTGACGAAATCGCTTCTATGAAAAAACAGCCTTTTCCAGAAATCCAGCAGCTTCTGCGTGATGCCCGATTTGATGAAGCATTCCGGCTGTGCCAGCAGATTCGCAGCCTGAACAGAAGACCGCCCGCGCCGCTTTTGTATCTCGGAGCCTGCGCTCTTTTCGGCATGGGGCATATTCATCAGGCGGAAACCTGGGTCCAGGATCATGCTGCCTCCGGGGGCAGCGCTGTTGACAATCTTTATCTTCTGGCATATGTCCATCTTCATTCCCGTCGACTGGATCAGGCTCTGGTATGCTGGACCCGGATACTTCAAATCGATCCCGCGCAAATTTTTGCGGATACTCTGATTGAAAAACTCAAAGAGGGCGAAAAAACAATTGTGCGCGAAATACATCGTCCCGCCTCGTATTTGAGTTTTGTTCCGCTGGAATTCGCGGAGGAAAAAAACCACCTTCCGGTTCTGTCGTATTTGAAAAATATGATGCCGGAACTTCCCGGAAAAAAAATTACCGCGGCGGCATTGATCGGTCTGGTTGTGGCAGTCGTCGCCGGTCTGTATTTTTCAGGATTTTTCCGGCACGATCCGTACCGCGGCCTGACAGAAAAACTGCCCGGCCCCCCGGCCACCGGCACGGTGATCCCGCCGGAAGAATTCAAGCGGGAAAAACCCAGGTTTTACTTTGAGGACAGAAACGCCGCCATCCGTCTGTACAATGAAGCCCGTGAAAAAATCGGCCAGGGACAGATCAACCAGGCGCGCTATCTGCTTTCCCGTATCGAACTTTCCAACGCCGGATTTGAAATAAAAGAAAGAGCCGACCTGCTGCGCGATCTGATCCCCGATGTGGATAAAAAAGATTTTCGTGATGAAGTAAAAATTTCAGACATCTGGAACGATCCGTACATGTTCCGGGGAGCGCAGGTTCTCTGGGAGGGGCGGATTTCTTCTCTTCAGAAAAATGAGAAAATCAGCCGGTTCACGCTCAATCAGGACGACGTTTCCTCCGCGTTGATCGTGGTGGAAACCCAGAATGACAGGAATTCGAGCAGCCTGGAGGAGGGCAGCCGGATCCTGGTGTTTGGCACATTTCTGGAAAAGCAGGGCAGCCGTCTGATTGTGCGCGCGCGGGAGATTACGAAGCCTTGAGAAATTATTAAATCGTAATATTTTTACCCCGGGACTGGCGAATCCGGAATCAAATCGTTATCTTGAGTACAGAAAGTATTCTGAGTAACAGGGAAAATCCAGGAGTTATTAATGAAAAAAGTAAATCAATATTATAATATTATTTCTCGGCCCAGGCGGCTTCTGTCGGTCCTGGCGGCTGGTTTTTTTCTTGCGGTAGCCCTCCTCTTTGTTTCTTTTTCCGTACGTGCAGATCAGGAGCAGGCTAAAATCACCAGTATTACCGGTACTGTGCAGATACAGCGGTCCGGCCATACAAACTGGGAAAACGCAGCTGTGAATATGCCCGTGGGCCAGAGCGACACGGTCAAGACCCTTTCGACCAGCCGGGTGATCGTCATGTTCCGTGGTATTGAGATCCGTCTGGGTCAGAATACTTCAGCCGTTATGGAGCAGCTTTCGAACGCCGCAGCTCCCTCCCGAGTGCGTGTCCAGCGCGGATTTGGATGGTTCGGTGTACGGCCCGGCAGCGGTGGTTTTACGGCCGTCACACCGACAGCTATAGCCTCTGTTCGTGGAACAAAATTCTCGCTGGCGGTAAATGAAAGCGGCACTATTTCCTGTGTCTGTGAAGGAACCGTATCTACGGCCGCATCTCCCGGATCCCAGGAAGCCAGCGTTTCAGCCGGGGGCTCGCATTCATTCAGACCGGATGGGACAAGGGAAACTCACAATTTCAGCAAATATTTCAAAAAACTGGTCATGGATCCGGCCTTTGAGGCTGAAATTAAGGCGGATGGCCGGCTGGCAAACTGCAAAACCTGTCACAGTCCGGTACGGGAAGCCTCGGATAGGGAATACTGATTGAGTGAATCAGAGTAAAAATCCTTCTGTTTACTATATTTCTGATAAATTTTTTTGTTTATTAAAATATAGATGTATCCGAACGTATCATTATAGAAGGGATTTATATGCAGGTGAATGGAGTCACATTGCCCAATCCTACCGCCAGAGGGCCGGTAGAAGCATTGGAAACACACACAACTCAAAGCTCTAACAAAGCCCGGGTGGACCTTGAAAAACTCGTGCTCAAACCAAAATCTGTGCCGGTGGAAGAGCGCATGGAACAGGTCATCAGCCTGGAAGATATCAAACGGATTTTTTCATTGATCGTCCCGTACCGCCCCCGTCAGGAAAAAATCGACCTCGGCCGATCTGTTGACGTGAGATCTTGATCTCTACCTATATTTTTGTTTAAGATCAGGGGATAAGGTGATAGACGAGATGAGGGGGATAATCTTAAAAACAATCTCTGCATCTCATTATCTCATCTATCCCCACATCTCCTTCATCATCTCTCACATGTTTCGACGGTAGCTGCCGCCCACGCTGTAAAGAGCTCCGCTGATCTGGCCAAGTGTGCAGGTTTTGACAGTTTCCATTAATTCTTCAAAAATATTTTTTCCCTGAAGCGACTTTTGTTTCAACCGGGCCAGATCGGTCCTGGAAGTTTCTGAAAACGCTTTTTGAATAATTTCAATTTCCCGAATCTGCCTGGCCTTCTCCTCTTCCGTGGACCGGATGAGGGCGACAGGAGCTCCGGAATCCTCTGTCTGCCGGAGAAAGGTGTTCACTCCAATGATGGGCAGCTCGCCGGAATGCTTGAGATTTTCATAGTACAGGGATTCTTCCTGAATTTTGGACCTCTGGTACATCGTTTCCATCGCGCCGAGTACTCCGCCTCTGTCTGTCAGCCGGTCGAACTCGGAAAGGACGGCCTCCTCGACAAGATCGGTCAGCTCTTCAATGATGTAAGCGCCCTGAATGGGATTCTGATTTTTGTTCAGGCCAAGCTCGCTGTTGATGATCAGCTGTATTGCCAGAGCGCGCCGGACCGATTCCTCCGTGGGAGTTGTGATCGCTTCATCGTACGCGTTGGTATGAAGGCTGTTGCAATTGTCGTATATAGCGTACAGGGCCTGCAGGGTGGTCCGTATGTCATTGAAGTCAATTTCGCGCGCATGGAGCGATCTACCGCTCGTCTGTATGTGGTATTTTAATTTCTGCGACCGTTCCGACGCGCCGTACAGCCTCTTCATCGCCACGGCCCATATCCGCCGGGCTACCCGTCCGATCACGGAATACTCCGCGTCGATTCCGTTGGAAAAAAAGAAACTCAGATTCGGCGCAAAATCGTCGATGGACAATCCGCGTCTGAGATAGTATTCAACGTATGTAAAACCGTTTGCCAGAGTGAAGGCCAGCTGCGTGACTGGATTGGCGCCCGCCTCGGCGATGTGGTATCCGGAGATGGACACGGAATAAAAATTTCGCACTGAGCGTTCCGAGAAATATTTCTGAACATCGCCCATCATGCGAAGAGCAAATCCCGTGGAAAAAATGCAGGTATTCTGGGCCTGGTCCTCTTTCAGTATATCCGCTTGAACTGTGCCGCGTACTTTTTTTAACACATCGGCGCGGATGTTTTCATAGACCTCGCGCTCAAGCAGCCTGTCCCCTGAAAGACCGAGCAGGCTCAGGCCGGATCCGTCGTGACCGTCCGGCAGTTCCCTGCGGTATTCCGGAGAGGGAAGATTCTTTTCTTTATAAAAATTATTAATATGATTTCTTGCGCTTTCTGAGCGCCCGTGCCGCCGCAGATATCTTTCCACCTCCTGGTCGATGGCCGTGTTGAAAAAGAAAGCCAGTATTACCGGGGCCGGGCCGTTGATTGTCATGCTCACGGATGTCTGCGGATTTGTCAGATCGAAGCCGGAATACAGCCGTTTGCAGTCGTCGAGCGACGGAACGCTCACGCCGGAATTTCCGATTTTTCCATATATATCAGGACGAACTTCCGGATCCTCGCCGTAAAGGGTCACCGAATCAAAAGCGGTTGAAAGCCTGCAGGCCCCTTTATTTTTTCCGCCGGTCAGAAGGTGAAAACGGACATTGGTCCGTTCTGGACCTCCCTCTCCGGCGAACATTCGCGTGGGCGCCTCATCCTGCTTGCGAAAAGGAAAAACTCCGGCTGTGAAAGGAAAATTCCCCGGCAGATTCTCTCTGAAGTAATACGAAACCAGTTCCCGGCTTGAGGTGAACGAAGGCAGGGCGACTTTTGAAAATTCGAGCCCGCCGAGAGTGCGCGATTTCAGGCTCTCACGGATTTCGCTGTCCCGCACATGAAACACCAGTTCCTGTCCGCGGTACTGATCTCTTATTCTGGGCCAGTCTTTCAGCCATTGATGCAGGTCCTTGTCTGTCTGTTGTTCGCGTTTCTCGATTTCCCTGTCGAAATGCGCGGTGGCAGGGTCTTTCTCCGGCAGAGATAGAAGCGATTTCGCGCCCCTGAGCGCTTCCAGTTCCCCGGCGAGATCCGCCTGTCTGGCGGCCTCCTGATGGTATTTGCGCACTGTGCCGGCAACTTCGGCAAGATAGCGGATCCGAGCCGGCGGAATGATATCCTGATCGGAAGCGTCTTCGCGGCGGGAATCGACAATTTTAATTTTGGAAAAAGCCCCGAGAGTTTTTTTGTGTATCAGATCCACAAGAACATTGTAGAGTGTGTTGATGCCTCTGTCGTTGTAGCGGCCGGCAATCGTCGGGTATACGGGCATGCTTTCCAGATCATGAGAGTGCAGATTGTGGTTTCTCTGATACTGTTTGCGAACATGCAAAAGAGCGTCTAAGGCTCCGGCCTTCTCAAATTTGTTAAGCGCCACAAGATCGGCAAAATCCAGCATGGCGATTTTTTCCAGCTGCGTCGGCGCTCCGAATTCAGGCGTCATGACATACAGGGAGATATCGCAGTGCGCGGCGATTTCAGAATCGGACTGGCCGGTTCCGGAAGTTTCCACAATGATACAGTCGTAGTCCGATGCTCGCAGAGCGCTGATGGCCAGATCGATTGAGGCTGAAAGACTTCCGGCCCCCCGTGTGGCAAGTGAGCGCATGTACGACCGGTCTGGATGTATCGTCAGACTGTTCATTCGGATGCGATCCCCGAGCAGAGCGCCGCCGGTTTTTTTGCGGGTCGGATCCACGGCAAGAACGGCGATTTTTTTATCCGGATGCTGCTCCAGAAAGCGCAGCATGATTTCATCCGTCAGAGACGACTTGCCGGCGCCTCCCGGACCTGTAATTCCAATTACGGGCTGGATCTTTTTTCCGGTCGCGGCTGTGAGAAGTGTTTTCAATTCCGCCGGATGTTCCTGCGAGTGATTTTCGATGAATGTCAGTATCTTGCCCGTGTGGAAAAAGCCGGATTTTATTCTAGCCATGTGTCCGTCGAGAGCCGGGCAGGGATCGAAATCGCATTCCCGCATCATGAAGTCGATGATGCCCTGAAGTCCCATCATGCGTCCGTCTTCCGGTGAAAAAATTTTTATGATTCCGTGTTTTTCCAGTTCCTGGATTTCTTCCGGAACGATGACGCCTCCGCCTCCGCCGAAAATCCGGATGTGATCGGCGCCGTTTTCGCGCAAAAGATCTTTCAGATACTTGAAGTACTCTATGTGCCCGCCCTGGTAGCTGCTGACGGCAACACCCTGCGCGTCTTCCTGTAAAGCGGCATTGACAACCTCCTGCACGGATCTGTTGTGCCCGAGATGGATCACCTCGGCGCCGGAAGACTGCAGAATGCGGCGCATGATATTGATGGAAACATCGTGGCCGTCGAAAAGGGAGGCCGCAGTGACAAATCGGATTTTATTTTTTGCGCGGAATTCTGTTTGTTCGTTGTGTTTAGTCGGTAGAAGCATAGGTTAACGGCGTTCAGTTCCTTAGAGTAGGAAAAAATTCTGAAACACATCTGTCGAGCCTATTTTAAGGCGGGGTCAGAAACAGTTCGATGCGGGTTTTCCCGGCTTTTGATTACAGATCCGGTTTCGGTTTCACATCGACATGAATTTCCGCTGCCTGCGCCGATTCCTGGTCCGGCGCATTTGGTTCGTTGTACGCAGACACTGAAAAGTAATATGTTCTGTTGTTATCAAGCAAAGGCAGTGTGACGGGGCGCCCGTCCCTCATTCGCTGAACCATGTTTCTTTCAATGATTTCATTTGTGATCAAGAGGCGAATCTTGTTGTGGAGTTTTCTGTTCAGGCTGTCCGGATGTTCTTTGCTTTCCTGGAGCTCGCCCCGTGTCAATTCTGAAGGCAGAGGAATATGGCGGATTCTTTCCGGACCCGCGCCGCCAAAACGATAATCGAGGCGGCCCAGATATTCACCCGGCCGCAATCCGTAATAGACATAGTATCCGCCGGTCTGTTGAACGCTGCCCTCCGGACTTTTTGACCATTCGAGACAGACGACTCTGTCCTGGGTCAGTTCCGGCACAGAACGGAGATTCGTAGGAGTGTGGGGAGCAAATATTGGAGCGAAATCCAGTTTTACTTCTTTGAGCACCGGAGTCGCACGGCCGTCCGCTTCGCCGCGCAGTCTTGCTTTCCACTGCAGATAGCTGAAGGGCGGTATCCTGTCAGTGCGAATATCGATCCTTCTCCACGGGATCACGTCTTCCGGCGTGTCGACCGTAAACGGTTTGGTATCGTAACGAATCAAGAAATCGATTCCGGTTCCCGGCGGCATATCTGCCGAATACGCAAGCCGGCCGTATGCTGATTTTCTGCCGCGCGCGGGAGCAAGCACGGACGAAACAACGCTGCCGGTCATCTGCTCCGAACGGGCATTTACGGCATTGACATGCACAGGAGGAAACAGGGCGCTTCCTCCCGCGTCGGGCGAGAACTCAGAGGTGATGCGGAAATCATCAATGATGCCGGAATAACTTTCGCCCAGGATGAGGGGAGACCGGTCGAGAGGATGAAAACTCGCCCGCCATACACCGGACCGGCCGCGGGCATTGGCAGTGCCTTCTTCTCGTCCGTTCAGTGTCATCAGAAGACGGCCTTCAGCAGCCCTGTAGGCGACGGCGATGTGCGACCATTCTTTGATCGGGATGCGGGAAATAGAACGAAGTTCGATGGTGTGTCTGTTTTCTTCTCCGTCCTCGAACATGTTGTAAAGAGAAAAATGCGCCCGGTCATCATGAATGGAAAGCTCGATGCCGCGTTTCACGCCCTCCATCATTCCGACTTTCTTGAACACGGTGTTATTTCTGTAAAAGTATCCCGGATTGATCCAGAGTTCCATTGTGAAATCATCCAGCGGTCCGGTTCCCGGCCACAGTTCTTCGGGAGAGCCGATGACAATTTTATTGCCTATTCGGTTGAAGAGAGCAGCCCCGCGTCCAATCCGTGAATCGGCTGTAAAAATGTAATTGGATTCGCGGATAGCAAAATTTCCGGATATGTCTTTTAACAGAAACGGAAGTTCATTATCGAAATTCAGGAATAGAATATTGCCCGGGTCTTCGGCGTAATTGAAGTGGGAAAGGCGGATATCCTGGGTTGTATCGTCGCCGCGGAATTTTTCCGTTCTGTCCAGCATGACACCGGCAAAATCCGGATTTCTCCGGGAGCCCGATTCCAGAGTCTCCGCCTTCGACCAGACCGGGATTAGAACAAACAGAGCCATGATGAAAATATTTCTTAAATAAATATGCATAGGCGTACCGGGCATAGTACAGTATCGGTCTTTTCAGTGTAAGGGTTTCTGCGAAAAAATTATGGTTCCCGACGAGCAGGAGGCCGGGGCGCATGTCTGTCAGCGCAGAATCAGAATTATCCTGGCTCTCTCCAGAGCGTTCAGCTGGGTAAAAAATCTGAACTGGGCAAGATAGAACGGGCTGAAAAGCTCTTCTGTGGGCAGCTCTTCCGGGACTGTGGATTTTTCACATTCCTGACCCGGGGCGGTGATTTTTTTTTCGAGTGAATCGAACAGGCCCTGCCAGGATCGGGAAATAATCGTCTGTCTTTCCAGGGCCATGGTGCGGGCTGTGCGCCGTGCTTCCAGCACAGGGGCGATGTCTTTTCTAAATATCTTTAAATTATTGGCAACATAACTTTCATACTGATCCTGAATGCGGCGCCAGAGTTGGAACTGGCGGTCCTGCTCGATCCGGGCGCTGTCGAGCTGGGTTTTTCTATCGGAAGAATTTTTACTGCAGATTGCACTGGCAAACAAACGCCGTCTGCCGGTCAGGAGTTGGCGGCTTTTTTCCTCCAGACGACCGGCCATGGCCAGAATCAGGTCCTGGTCCAGCACCGGCGCTGTAAAGTAGGGAATCATTGTATTTTCTGTCGTCGGTGATAGTTCCGGGGGGATTGGAAGAAGAAAGAATGCGCTGGTTTCCGGAATAAATTCAGGAACAGGATTCGCTGAAAGGGGAAGCGCGCAAATAAGAATAATTATAGAAATTTTAGCAGTCATTTAATAAAACACAGCGCCATTTTTTTCTTCAATTTGCTCAAAAGGATATAGCCACATTTACCCGTTGTTCGGTTTCTGGTAATTTTATGAAGTCCATGAAGTTCTGTCTTCTATTCTTCACAACTGTTTTTTTTCTGATCGCGGCGGGAGCTCTGGCGGCGCAGAATTCTCAGCAGCCGGCGCCCAATGTCCAGGTTCAGCCGGCCGGCCAGATTCAGGTCGATTCAGAAGGAAAACCTGTGCCACTGTCTATTGAAGAGACCATACGCACAGTTCTGTCGAACAACAATTCCGTTCGGTTGCAGCAACTGGAAATTCTAAAGTCTGACACAGAGCTCCTTAAAAATGAGACGCAGTACACTCCGGTTGTCGCATTTTCCTATCAGGGACAGGAAACCAGGAACAAGGTTCAGCCTTCGACCCTTTTTTCAGGAACGCAGATCAACAATGATATTTATACCGCAACCCTTTCCAAACTTTTCAGCACGGGAACCTATTTTCAGGCTCTGGTGTCGGATACCCGGTTTGACAGCAACGCCGGTGAAACTACCGCATCCAGAGGGACTCTTGCCGCAAGTCTGGCGCAGCCTCCCCTGCACACGGGCGCTCTGACACTGGTGCTGCGACAGGAACTCATGCGAAATGCGTTCGGGTACAGTCTTCGTCGTCTGAATGAGATTGCGAGAAACCGGGCCGTCATACAGAGGCAGGATTTGATCTATCAGCTGGGTCAGCTTGTTGTGAAGACAATGATCGACTACTGGACGCTGGCCATCGCTGAAGAATCGGTGAAAACCACGGAAATGCTTCTGGCAAATGTTCGCAATATTCAAGGAATCACAATCGCCAAGCGAAACATCGGTCTGGCAGAGGCCTTTGAAGTCAATCAGTGGACGGCTCTGGCCATGCAGTCTGAAAATCAGCTGAGTTCGACCATGCTGGAAAGAAATACAAAACGACGCGATTTATTGCGGGTTATGAATCTGGATCCACAAACGCAGATCACGGGTGTCACGGAGTTGATTGAGCTGCTGCCCACGGACATCAATCCAGAAAAAGATCTGGCAGAGGCCTATATGACCCGGCCGGATTTAAAGAATATCAAACTGCAGATACAGAACGCGCAGATGGCGGAGGAGCTTGCCGACAACGCGCTTCTTCCTTCCGTTGTGCTGCAGGGCCGCTATGCCAGCCGCGACCAGGGTCGTCATGCCAATACGGCATTCAACGAGGTTCCCAACGGCCTCTATCCTGAAAGCGGAGTGGAATTCAAAGTGGAATACCCTCTCTGGGATGAGGGCGCCCGCGTCGACGCCAGAAATGCGAGAATCACACGCAAGCAGCTGGCCATTCAGGAAGAACAGCTTCGCCGTCAGATCAGCGATGAAATACACGATTCGTATGACAGAATTCAGGCCGGATTCAACTCGCTTCAGAAAGCCCGCGAGGCCGTTGCGCAGTCAGAAGCGTACTATACAGGACTTCTGTTTCGCTACAGACAGGGACGGTTTACGGCAGTGGCGGTGAAGACAGCGCTGGATGCCCTGGTGCAGTCCCGGCTCGCTCTTATTCAATCAAAGATAAATTACAATATTTCAATTGTGCGATACGATCTTGTTCGCAATAAAATATTTGAAAAGTACAACATCGATGTGAATCTGGTCGTCGATCGTCTTCGCGCTCAGTGAAATACAGTTGCAATTTCGTTCCGCAGTTCCTCCAGTGCAGCGAAGTCAACGCCCCGTTTTGCGGCGCCTGTCATTAGAATCTGCAGTTTTTCCATACAGACGATTTTCGCCCGTTCGCGTTCTTCCTCTTTCATCCGGGAGCTTTTTACAGTTTTAAGTATGGCCCGGATTCTTTCCCGGTCCAGACTGTGGCGTGCGCTCAGCTGCGGCCAGTCCCCGGAACGTTTTATTGTAAGATCCAGCGGCACGAGCCCGATTGGTCGTGTTGAAAGATAGCGCAGGTTGAATTCAAAATCTTCGCAGACAAAAAAGTCCGGATCGTACCCGTCCATTTCCTGAAATACCTGCCGGCTGATCAGCAGAGAAGAGGGTGAAATCAAGCAGTGACTCAGAGAATCTTTAAAAAATCGCCCGCAGAGCGGCTGCAGATGAGCCGGCTGTGTTAATAATTTTCCGTTTTTAATCCAGGTTTCCCGTGTGCATACGGCCTGCAGATGGGGTCTTTTCCTCAGATACTCAAATTGGAATTCCAGCTTTTCTCTGTTCCACAAATCATCGGAATCCAGAAAAGCCAGGTAAGAGGAATGACTTGCGGCGGCGCCTGCATTTCGTGCCGGGCCCGGTCCCAGACCGGAAGTATGAATTATCTTATACTCGATTCGTCCGGATCGAACCGCCTCCGAACTGTCCCCAAATTTGACCGCTGACAATTCATCTGGATTCCCAATTTTCTCGAGACTGTCTATAACAACAACGATTTCGGCCGGAATTCCTGTTCCGGCGGTAATGGAGTGGAGCGCCTCTGAAAGCATCGCCGGTCTCCCGCTCACAGGGAGAATTGCGGCAACGGGCAATGTTTGGATTGACCCCGGCGGTGACCTTTTTACTTTGCTTCCGTGCATTCTATAAAAAGCATATTCAAATTGCTCAGGGTCTATCAGTGGACCAAGTCGGGATTCATCTTTCTTCCGTTCGTTTTTTCGGATTATCTTCTATATATAAAGAATTCTCCCCTGGATCCTGAATCGCTTGCAATTGTTATGCGTCTTCTGTCAGCTTTTTTTGGTTTTTCATTTCTGGCAAGTTCTGTCTATGTGATGAATGACTGGAAGGACCGCGAACAGGACAGACTGGATCCAAGAAAAATGCGGCGTCCCCTGGCCTCGGGCGACGTGAGCCCGGTAACCGGCTTTCTGGTTTTTCTGGCACTGCTCTCGGGGGCTCTCGTGCTGGGATTCTTCCTTTCGAAATGGCTTCTTGTGATATTTCTGATTTATTTCGGTATGAATGTTTTTTATTCTCTTCTCGGCAAACGCATCATACTTGTGGATGTGTTTATTATTTCAATAGGATTTGTGCTTCGAGTGCTTGCCGGGGCCGTAGCGCTCAATATTGAAGCCAGTCCCTGGCTTCTGAGCTGCACGTTTTTTATCGCCCTGTTCCTGGGATTTTTTAAACGATTCTATGAAATAAAGGTCGGGCCGGCGGAGATACTGGTGGGCGGAATTTACAACGCGGATACTCTCAAACAGTTTATCAATATCACCGCGGCTCTTTCAATAATGAATTACACGATCTACAGCCTGCAGGGCCGGCATGCAAACGCCCATCTTGTCTGGACAGTGCCGTTTGTTGTTCTGGGAATATTCCGGTACTACATGCTTCTGCAGAATCCGGAATCTCTTCGCGAAGGCAATCCGTCGGATATACTTCTGGCTGATAAATTTCTGATTCTGATAATCCTGCTCTGGGTTCTTCTGTGCGCGGCGCTCATACTCTGGGTGCAGAAAGCCGGCTGAACGCCTTTATATTTTTGCAGCAAACACTTTAATACTGGAAATCCGGCCGGACAGCATTGCTCCGCCGAGATAAACCAGGGGCGTCATATATATCCGGTGAATTGCGGATATCTTGCCTGTTGGTCCGGCGCCCAGGGAGTGTCCGGCCTCTACGGCCAGCATTCTGCGAAAACGCGGCCCGGTGAAAACAGTGCGCTCTTTTATTTCAATCTGCGTCAGCCCGGACCTCTGTAAAATTTGGAGGTAATTGGTTTCATCAAGCAGCGTATTCACCGATTTATTGAAAATCGCCGCGGTTCGTCTGAGCCAGGAGGGAACTCCGGATACCACCGTATCGGAAATCACCATCTTCCCTCCGGGCCTGAGCACACGAAGAATCTCTGCGAACACTTTTTGTTTTTCCGGAGAAAGGTTTATGACACAGTTGGAAATGACCCAGTCCACGCTTTCGCTCTCAATCGGCAGCTCCTCAATGAGTCCGCGGCGGACTTCCACATTCGCGAGGCCGGCTTTCTGTATGCTGGCGCGGGCCAGCGTGATCATACCTTCCGTCATATCCACGCCAATCACTTTTCCCGATGATCCCGTTCTACGCGCGGCCAGCAGCAAATCCAGACCGGCTCCAGAACCCAGGTCCACGACCGTGTCACCCGGCTGGATGTTTGTATACAGAAGAGGATTTCCGCAGCCGTCGGAACACTGCACGGCTGTCAGCGGCATATCTGACAGTTCATCCTGAGAATACCGTTCCTCAGCCGGGATAGCGCTCTGTCTTCCCTCATGGTGCGAAAAATGACGGACCACATCATTGCGAATCGAGTCCGGGGTTGTCGTTGAATTCAGTGTATCCATTCAATATCCTTTCAGGCCGCCAGCAGTTAACTTCAGTCGTAAATGATAGATACAGTCAATAGAAAAACTCTCGACAGAGCCGGCCTCATTATTCTATAATATCGAAAATATCGAATATCCTGCATGGAGCGGTATTGCGCTGTCATAGAAATCATGAAAAAAAATCCTGTACGAGATGCGCTGGCAGAGTTGATGGGCAGGCATTTGCTGCAACACTTGCAGGCAGAACTTCAGAAGCCGGCTGAGGTTACTGATTACAATACGGCAGAGGGAGCTCCGTTCAAAACAGTGACCTCAGAGCTCCTGGATAAATTGTCCCGGCTCCTGCCCGGCATCGCGGATGCGGATTCTCCTGCGGAAAATATTTTTAAAAAATGGTGGGATATCTCGCGGCGCGATTCGGGCCGGTCACAGCCTGCGTATGAGAAAACAACATTCAATACAATCAACCAGGCCGCGCTTTTTAAAATCGCCGATCTCAAAGATCCCTCTCAGGCCAGGCGGACCGCTTTCGCTGCCAGGATTTACCGCCATCTGGATGCTCTGGCGAATCGCGGAAGAGGCATCGAGTACGGTCCCGTAATGAGCATGGAAATTTTACTTCTGCAGCTCTGGCTTGAAGCCGCGGAGCGGGAGGGTCTGCGTCCGGCCGATGTCCTGCCCCTGCTGACGGATCAGATGAATTTCAATCTGACAAGCGTTTACGGAGTTCTGGATGATCTCCTGCGTCGTTCTTATGAACGGACGGACCAGATTCTGCAATCTGTGCTGCCGGTCAGAATAGTTGAGGAACTCAAAAAAACAGGACAGGTCGAACCGCGAAAAATCGACAGCGCATCCATTATGTTCTGCGATATAGTTGGATTCACAAAAATAGCGGAAACGCTGGCTCCGGATGAGCTCATATCAGAGCTCAATCTCTGTTTCTTGCATTTCGAACATGCCATGCTTCCGGGTCATATGGAAAAGATAAAAACCATCGGCGATTCTTTTATGTGCGCGGGCGGGATATCAGAAACAGACCGGCTGCATGCTGTCGATGCGGTGATCTGCGCTCTGCGGATTCAGGAATTTATGAGAAAACATAAAAAGAGCCGGGAAAGAAAAGGCCTCCACGCCTGGCAGCTTAGAATTGGAATTCATACAGGTCCTGTCGTCGCGGGTATTCTCGGAAAAGAGAGATTCAACTATGATATCTGGGGCGATTCGGTTAATATCGCAAGCCGGATCGAAGCGGCCGGTGAGGCAGAAATGGTGAATATTTCGGCCGAAACCGCTCTCCTTGTAAAGGACTTTTTTGATCTGGAATCCCGGGGAAAAATTCCGGTAAAGAATAAAGCCGACACGGAAATGTTTTTTGTGCTGGGAATCCGCTCCGAGCTTTCCGTTGGTGGAACCGGAAAAGTGCCCTCGGCCGAATTTCGAAAAAAGTATTCTCAGTATATTAAAAAATGGAAAACCAGGCCGGCCCCTGCTTGAATTTACACTTGACGACCGGAGTATTTCTCAATATTTTGCCAATATGCCGACCTACAGTTACGTGTGCCACGATTGCGACCATACTTATGACGCTCTTCAGTCGATGAGCCGGGACCCGGATACCCTCTGTCCCGAGTGCGGAGGCCGTGTGGACCGTCTGATCGGAGCCGGAGCGGGCATTCACTTCAAAGGAACTGGTTTTTATGTAACCGATTACAAATCCAAAACTTCAACAGATTCCGCCCCGAAAGTTGAGACTGCTGCGGCCGCAGCTTCGAGTTCTTCCGCCGCGGCAGCGCCGTCAACTGCTGCAGGCGCTTCATCGACCGCGCCCGCCGCTTCCTCGGCTTCATCCGGCAGTAAAGGCTCCGGAAATTCATCTGCATCGGGCGGCTCGTCCGGCTCAGGTTCTTGAGTCCGGAAGGACGTCTCGGTATACTGGCGGGAAGAGGGGAACTTCCCTGGATTGCTGCTCGCAGAGCCCGTCTTATGGGCGAAGACGTTCATATTTTCTCCATATACGATGATGAACCGCCCGCCGAATTTCGTGACGTGAATCACAGAATCATTCTGACAAAGCTGTATTCCTCGACAATACGGATCATGAAAAAATGGGAGATACGCCGGCTGATTCTTCTGGGCAAGGCAACCCGAGATATTCTCTACGATCATCCGCGTTTCGATCTCCGGTCGATTATTTTGCTCGCCCGTATGGCCAGCCAGAGCGATTATTCCCTTTTTGACACCGTTTCACGAGAATTTGAGAAGAAAGGAATCCATATAATAGAACAGAATAAATATCTGAAAGAACTGTTTCTGCCGTCGGGCCGGTACGGTCGCAAATGCACACTGCGTGAACTTCATGATGTGAGTTTCGGAATGTATCATGCACGGGAAATAAATCGTCTGGATATCGGTCAGACGGTGGTCGTGGGCAAAAAATCTGTGCTTGCGGTTGAAGGAGCGGAGGGCACCGACAATTGTGTGCGAAGAGGCGGGGAGCTGTTTCATAAAAAAGGCGCAATCGTCTGCAAGGTCGCCAAAATAAATCATGACATGCGTTTCGACATTCCGGCGACAGGTGCTGCCACGCTCAAAACGATGAAGGAGGCGGGATGCCGTGTTCTTGCCATTGAATCGGCCCGTACATTTGTGCTGGATCCTCCCGGATTTATTACCGCGGCGCTCAAAGCGGGGATAACAGTTCTGGCGGTGGATCCGGAGAAAACAGATCTGGCCTGTCTGAAAAAAATAAATGCGCGCGCCGCCAAAAAAGTCGTATGAAGAAACAGAACAGCAAAAAAGTTTCCGGCGCTTCTGCTCAGTTTAAAAAATTTCCGGTGCTCATCGCGGCCGGTGAGCCTTCCGGCGATCTTCTCGGCGGAGATCTTGTCAGCGCCATGAACCGGCTGGGATTCAAATATTTTTTTGGAACCGGCGGAGAGTCTATGCGAGAGGCCGGAGTGAAAATTATTCACGATGTGAATGAAATGGCCGTGATGGGATTTGTGGAGGCGGTCAAGGCATACAGACGTCTGAAGCGTCTTGCAAAACAGCTGACGGATATGGCCGTTGAGTCCCGGACAAAAGTTGCGATATTGATCGATTATCCGGGCTTCAATCTGGCGCTGGCGAAGATGCTGCACGGCCGCGGGATACGTGTCGTATTTCTTGTCAGTCCGCAGATATGGGCCTGGCATTACAGCCGGATAGAAAAAATCCGCGCCAGTGTCGATCTGATGCTGCCGCTTTTCGCATTTGAAGAAGAAATCTATTTAAAAGAAAATATCCAGGCTAAATGCGTGGGTCATCCGCTCGTCCAGAGAATTCCCAAAAAACTGCGTGAAGAGGCTCCCGTTCCGTTCTCCAGAAAAAAGACGATCGCGCTTCTTCCGGGCAGCCGCATGTCAGAAGTTTCGCGGCTTCTTTCTCCGATTCTGGAATCGGCGAGGCTGATCCACGAGCGCTTTCCCAATGTTCGTTTTCTTCTGGCCGGGTATCCTCCTCTGGAAGGCTTCATCAAACACAATCTGAAGCGGTATTCGGACCTGCCGATCGAGTATATCGACGGCCGGTCTCTTAGAGTTATGGAGGCCAGCGACCTTGTGATTCTCGCATCCGGCACGGCAACTCTGGAGACGGCCTGGTTCACAAAACCGATGATCATAGTTTACAGGACGGGCTGGATCAATCTCCTGCTGGCAGCGGCGCTGATGCGCACCCGATTTGTAGGCATGGTGAATTTACTTGCTAAAAAACAGGTGGCCATCGAGCTGTTGCAGACGGAAGTCACGGGCGAAAATATATGCAGAGAAGCGGAGAAGATTCTGACGGACGACGGATACCGTCGGGGCATTGTTGATGAACTGGAAAATGTAAAACGACAGCTGGGCCGCGGACATCCCGCTGATAAAGCGGCTCGATATATAACGGAATTTACTGATAAAATATAGAAAATGAGACATTTACTTTCCATACGAAACCTGACTGAAACTGAATTTTTCCGCCTTCTGGAAAGAGGAAAGGTTCATCGAAGAAATCGGATGCTGCATCCCGCAGCGCTGGCCGGAAAAAAAGTCGCTCTGCTGTTCGAAAAATCGTCCACAAGAACCAGACTGTCCTTCACCGTTGCTGTCTACGAACTGGGCGGTATGGCCATACCTCTGGAAACCCAGATGCTGCAGATGGGACGCGGGGAAAGCATTGAGGATACCACGGAAGTCATGGCAAGATATGTCGACGCTGTGATGCTACGGGCCCGCCATCATTCGACGCTCGAAAAAATGGCCGCCATGAACCGGATTCCCGTCATAAACGGACTTTCCGACGCCTATCATCCCTGCCAGGCGCTTGCTGATTTTATGACTGTGGAGCAGTACGGTCTGAGTGTTCGCGGCGGACTCAGACTGGCTTTTGTGGGTGAGCCCAACAATGTTTTTAATTCACTGGCGCTCGGGTCGATTTATGCGAAGGCGCAGATTCGTATAGCCACCCCGCCCGGGTATCCGGTGCGGCCTGACGTGCTTTCTCTGTTGAGAGAAAACGGCATCAGTCTGGAAATCTTCACGGATCCTGTCGAAGCGGTGAAAGGCGCTCAGGTGGTCTACACGGATGTCTGGGTTTCCATGGGGCAGGAGCAGGAAGAGCAGGAAAGAAAAAAAGCTTTTTCGCCGTACTGCGTGAGCGAATCACTTCTGAAACATGCGGCGGACGAGCACATCGTTCTGCACTGTCTCCCGGCTCATCGCGGCGAAGAAATCACGGCGGGGGTTATGGACCGCTACCGGGATCCGATTTTCAATCAGGCGGAGAACCGGCTGCATATCCAGAAAGCTATCCTCGAGTGGATATTCAATCTTCAGTAATACCCTGAAATTCAGGCGACAGAGCGGGCGCTCCTCAGCAGAGTGACGAGTAAAATCAAGAAGGCTCTGGGCGATAATCCAGGCAGCCAAAAATTCTGACTCTGCGCGTAGGAAATAAGTTTAAAAAATGAAAAAAAATACACGTATCCACGGTAATTTATTTCTAGTGGCAATTCTATTCATGTCAATCATGCCGTTTCCGGGGTGCAGCTCAGCATCGGAAAAACAGAACCGGGAGGCGATCATAAAAACCTCTCAGGCATTTTTTGCGAATCAGAATACAAAACTCAGAGATCTACCCTTGCCCGGAATTTTTCTGAAAGACGCTGTGTTCTCCCCTGATGGGCGGTTTGTCGCCGGACATTACTGGAAACATGACGCGGACAGAGGGCCGGCCACCGTGGAAGATCGGCGAAGACTGGAGGCGGCATCTATTTATGTCTGGGAAGTTGCAACCGGACGCAGACTCTTTGAATTAAAGCCGATGGTGAAACGAGGCTTCACAGCGGAACTTGAGTTTTCTCAGGATGGAAAATATCTTCTGAGTGAACATGATGTCTACCAGACGATTGAAGGCGGACCAGGCGGAGGCAATCGATACGAGGCCAGGCTCTGGGATATGTCGAACGGACGGCTCATTCGCGAAGTGGGAGCGATTCCCGATTATGCGCCGCCTTATCGATATGGCCACAATGGTCCGGCCCATTTCCTCGAAGACGGTCAGCGTATCATCTATGTGACATCATATCTGGATTATCCAAACAATAGTTATGAACTCACCATTGAAGACCTCATCACCGGAAAAAAATTGAAGTCTTTCAGTGTTCCGCATTGTCTTTATTTTCGAGCCGAGCAGATATCTCCTGATAACAGGTCAGTTGCATTCTTACCCAGAGAAATACCTGCCGTTGTTTCTGTATTCGATCTTCAAACCGGTCAATTAAAATTTAAGCAGGAAATCAGCCATAACTCGACCTATCAGGAGAATTATCGTGTCATATTTTCTCCGGATAACGGCGCTGTTTATGGAATGGCGGCGGGGGGTGGAAATTCTAATGCAGCCGTGACAGAGATGAATGCAATTACGGGCGAAATTGCAGGCATCCTGCAAGGTGAAATCGACCCCAACAATCCAATGACAAAGACTTATTTCGAGGAAGTCTTTTTTAATAGTAGAGATAAAAAACTTATCGCCCAGGGTTGGGGAATTTACACGTCCTGGGAGCTGAATGGCGGCAGAACCATGAATGTTTGGCGTGTGGAAAAAGGTAATAATGGTCTGATAGAGACAGGGCCTCACAGCCATTCCAGAGACGGAGTTTATTCAATAGCATCGAATGACGCTGAATTGTGTTCAACGCCAGGCGCTTCGTGCAAAAGATTTCAGTTACTGGAAATTGATCGCCAGGTGATCCTCCACAGTTTTCCAGTGGAACCTCTTCCTCTGACGGTAATACATGAGGTAAGGAAAATTTCTCCCGACGCCAGGTATATTTTAGCCACCAATCCTGCCGGCGGATTGTCTCTCTGGCCCTCGCCGTTTACGACGCAGAGAGAAGTGCGCGGCAAAGTCTTAGACGCACAGACGAATGAGCCCATCCGCTCCGCAGAAATACTTGTATATTATAGAGGAGATTTTGAAGGAGCAAATCCAATTCGTCAGAGATCGGACGAAAGGGGTGAATTCAATTTCACTCTGCCGGATATTGATTTTGAGGTCACGTTCAAGGCCGGCGGGTATGCATTCGAGACCGTCTTTTTTGGACAGTATCAGGAATGGCCGAATTCGGCCAGGGAGATCAAACTCACACAACTGAAACAGGGAAATCGCTTTGTTGTGCGCAATATTCTGTTTGATCTGAATAAAAGCACACTGCGCCCTGAATCTAAAAAAGAACTTCTGAGAGCGGCTGCTCTGCTTCTTGATAACAGTGGCATTATGGTCGAGATTCGAGGCCATACTGATAATACAGGAAACGACGCTGGAAATGAAAAACTGTCTCTGGACCGGGCCGATGCTGTAAGAAATTTTCTTGTGCAACTGAACGTGCCCGCAGATCGAATGTCTGCAACGGGAGCCGGCTCTAAAGAGCCGATCGGTTTGAATTCGACGGACGAAGGCCGTGCAATGAATCGAAGAATTGAATTCTGGATAAAGCAGTGAGGTGGCAATTCCTCTCCGATTTCTTTTCATCTCAGCGGCCTCCGCGCTCTCTGCGTGAAAATTATCCTCCCAGAAACTTCTTTATCAACCCCGCAAAATCATCCGCAGACGGCTGCACGGCCTGAGACGCAGAGCTGCTGTGCAAAAACAGCGCGGCCTCAATTGCCTTTGACATTGGAATCGACTCTTCTCTTTTCCGGCTGAGCACGGCCAGCAGTATACCTGTCAGGCAGTCTCCGCTTCCTGCCGTTGCAAGAGAAGCAACAGGCCGGCTCTGGACCAGAAACCGCCGTTTCTCCGATGCAGGACAGATGAGCGCGCTTACGGCGTCTTTGATCAGCACACAACAGCCGAATTTTTCCTGAAGCGCGGCGGCGGCAAACAATGAATCGACGCAGTCGACCGGTTTTCCCCCGAGTTTTTTCCATTCCCCGGAATGCGGCGTGATTACAGTGCGGACCCTCAAAGCGTCAGGATAGGATTCATCCTGAATGAGCTCCAGCCCGCCCGCATCGAGTATGACATACATTTCCGGGCGGCGAAGCGTCAGATTTTTCAGGAAATTAAGAATATCGCTTCTGTATTTTTTGAGATCGTCTTCAGAAAGTCCGTTTCCTATGGCGATGGCTGCCGGTGAAATATCGGAAATCGCGCCCGACTCAAAACTCGTAGCCATCAGAGAATTCTTCTTAATGGTAATCATCTCCCGGGACTTTTCTGCAGGAACAAACGCATGCAGTATCCCGCCTCCCGCGGCGAAAAAGCAGTCAGCGCCAAGAAGACAGGCGCCCTCCATCCCTCTCGAGCCGCCGACAATCAGTCCATGTCCAGCCAGATACTTATGCGAAACGGGCGATTTTAAAAAATATCCGCGGGAAAAATCTTCATCCAGAAGCCGCGCGGCGCTTATGAATTTCGAATCCGGATAGAATCCAATCGGAAATGAAAAATGCCGGCTGTATGCGGCCAGGTCGGGGTGCAGACGCACTGCCAGTTTGAAATCGCCGTAGCTGTGAATCTCGTCCGGCGCGGAAAAATATTCCGGTTTATGCCCGTGAGATTGACCCGGCGGAACGAATCGAACCAGACCGTTCTCGGCGATTCCGGCCGGCACATCCAGGGAAATGTAAGCAGGATGATCTTCGCGTGATCGAACCTCTCGAATATTATTCAGAATAGAGACCACCAGTTCCGACAGCGGAGCTTTCTGTCCTGTGCCCAGCAGCGCTTCTATCAGCAGATCTTCCGCGCCTGCTTCAGATGAATCAAAATTGGAAGCTTCAAAAAATGCCGCACCCAGGACCTCAAGATGTTTTTCATAAAATACCGCAGTGTCTGTTTTACTTCTTCCCGTGCGGTATATTTTTATTCTGCGAAACAGATCCGGATTGTGCCCGGCGGCCATGTAGGCCAGCGCCAGGCCGTCGCCGCCGTTGTTTCCGGCGCCGCAAAAAATAAAAACAGACCCTTTGCTGAGGATGAAGGCGCCGGAAGTTAACCGCAGATAAGAGGAAAGCGCCGCCTGGCCCATGAGCTGCACAGCGGTGAATCCTTTTTCAATCGAGATACTGTCCGCTCTGCGGCTGTCTTCATAAAGATACAGATCGAGGTTATTTCCATTCATACAACTCGTATTTGCCCCGGAACAGGCGCGATGTATAGATTCTGCCCTGCAGAGTCAGATAGGGTTCTCTCCAGGAAGAGCGAATATCCGGAAAAACAACGAGTCTGTTATTGAGATATTCCCCGCCCGGATTGTAAATTTTAAATAGAATGCCGCTGCCTTCTTCTTCCGTATGTGTGAGATAAAACCCGCCGTCCGGTCTCGTCCAGGAAAAAAAATCGTCCGGATCTTCTATGTTCAGCAGTTCCGTCGACTGGTCGTTCTCGTCGATTCTGAATATTTTGCGGTATTCCAGGTTGTAGCCGGTCTTATCCCGGAAGGCGGCCGATACGATGAAAAACTTCGCGGCGGCGTCCGGCACGATATCCTCCACCTGCACGAGGTATTTCTTTTTCTCCTGATCCGTTCCCGGCGCCAGTCCTGTAATGCTCTTCATTTTCTTTCCATTGCGAAAAACGGACAGCGTCAACTCCGGCGATTTATGAAGCACAAACAGCAGTCCTTCCTCCGCCGCGTCCATTCTTATGATCAGGCCGAAATTTTCCGAGTTGTATCCATTCTGGCCTATATATCCGAGAATTTCATCCTGATCGTTTAAGTGAACGATCTGAGAAGGCGTAACTTCTCCGGTATGCGAAACCTGTCCGGTCTGCCTTTCCTCGGGAGACAAAGCGATTTCGTTGGCCGCTGGCTTTACGTCAGTGTGCAGCTGAATATAAATATTCTCATCTTCATCTGTTGCCGCCCAGCCCGGTGTGCCGGCTCGAATTTTTACAAACTTGATATCTTCATGCGGAGCTGGATTTACATTTCCGAATATTTTTAAGGGACGCGTTGAACCTCTCGAAAAAACTCGAACAAGACTCCGGGCCGGGTCCGTGACATACAGGTAGGTGCCGTCTGTTACTGGCTTTACAGGAAAATTATAAACGACTCTCCCGTTCTGAAGAGCCTGCACAGTCTGTTCGAGATTCGGTTCGTCAGGGAGTTTGATAGGTATTGAAAAAAGCGGCGTCGGCTGCAATTCTTCAATACGGAAACGGGCGCATCCGGCGGATTGAAGCGAAATGCCGGCCGCCATACAGAAAAAAAGCGCGGGGATGAATCCGGAATGAAAATGAATGGGTGCTGTCTGTTGGGTATGGCGCATCTGGGTAAGAAATCCGAATCGCCCGGTTTTGGCGGGGAGTCAATGAAATAAAATATTGGAGCTGTCAAAAAAGCCCAAAATGACAAAATTGTTCATTATTTTAGACATCGTCCAGGGGAAAGGGGAATCGGCTGAAATATGATTTGACGATTTAACCGCATGCAATTTTACTGACACTTGTAGGAGAGTGGGAAAACCCGCTCTTTTTTTATAATATGGCATTATCATCGCTGATGGAGAAACCCGGCTCAATTGACATGGAGGGATTGGAAGAACTGGCAAACCAGGCTCTGGATCAAGGTATGGCGGTATACTCCGCGCACATCAGGAAAATGTCCCGTGGTTATCATCTGGAAATCGAACTGGACGATATGAAGCATCCTCTGGGCGCCGTGAACGTGGAGCAGTGCGAAACATTCAGCGCCGCCTTTGTGCTGCTTCTGGATCGCGCGATTGCGGAAAAAAGCATCTCTGGAATTCCGGAGGATTTGACGCCGGAGAATTACTCTCTGCAGGTTTCTTCCGCCGGCGCAGAAAGAATCCTGAAGAGTCCGGCTGAAATTGAGAGATTCAAAGGAAAGCCTTTGAAAATAAAATTTGCCAGCGGAGACTTTCACAGCAGCGCACTCGGAGTTTTTCACTCATTCGCGGAAATTTCTGGACGCGAATCCATAGTATTTGAATTATTTATACCTGCAAGGCAGAGAAAAAATAAAAAGCGTCTCGATCCGTTTATCGCGGAGCGAAAAGCGCCGGCAGCAGAATCAAAGGCAAAACATTTGTTTTATTTATTTCTGGATGAAATATCCCAAATAAATTTATATCTGGATTTTTAATATGGCAAAGTCTACGAAAACAAGATCAGCAGCAGGGCCGGATTTAAAGGCATTTTTCGACTATATCAATGATGTATCGACAGAGAAAGGTCTGTCCAGAGATGAAGTTCTTGAGGTTGTGCGCAGCAGTCTGATCACCGCCTATCAGAAAAAATACGGACAGGACGCCGTTCTGGAAGTTATTCTCGATCGTGAAACTCCGGAAATCGCCGTTGTCTGGAAAAGAAATATCCTTGAGAATGTGATGCAGCCGTTTCTTGAGATTACTCTCGATGAAGCTCGTCAGATCGATCCGGATTCGGAAATAGGCGGCGTGGTCTCCATCAAAGAGAACCCTTTTGAATTCTCAAGAATCGGCGCGACCAATGTCCGGCAGATTCTGATGCAGCGGCTCAAAGAGCTTGAAAGAGAAATCGTTTACAATGAATACAAGACTCGAGAAGGCGAATTGATCAACGGGTATTTTCTCCGGTGGCGTGACCGCGACATGATGTACGTGGATCTTGGCAAGGCGGAAGGAATGCTGCCGCGCCGAGAGCAGATTCCAAATGAAAAATTCCGCCCCGGAGATCGTGTTAAGGCAATTATCAAGTCTGTGGAGCTTCGCAGGGAGAAATCCAGGGAGCCCGGACCGTTTATCACGCTTTCGCGCGCATCCGGAGCATTTGTAAAAAAACTTTTTGAGCTCGAGATTCCTGAGATTTATGAAGGCGTTGTCGAGATTCTGGGTATTGCCAGGGCGGCCGGATATCGCACAAAAATTCTTGTTCGCTCAAACAGATCGGACGTCGATCCGGTCGGCGCGTGCGTCGGCATTAAGGGAGTTCGAATTCAATCGATCGTGCGTGAACTTGGCAATGAAAGAATCGATATTGTGAACTTTTCAGATCAGCTTGCGGAATTTATCGGCAACGCTCTTTCTCCGGCCAAGGTCTCCGAGGTGAGAGTGGACCCGGCTGCGGGTGAAGCTCTTGTTATTGTGCCGGATGACAACTACAGTCTGGCGATCGGTGTTAACGGACAGAATGTCAAACTGGCCGCGCAGCTGACGGGAACCCGTCTGATTGTGAAGTCACAATCTCAGTTCAGCGCGGATATGTCTTCGCCGGAGGCCAGAGCTCAGCTGGAGCAGATCTTCAGTCCAAAACCGGTGAAGCCGGAGCTGGATTACACGCCTCTTTCGGAACTGCCGGGAATGACGGAAAGAGTTGTTGGACTTCTGGAAGAGAGTGGAATTAAAAGTGTTGAAGAACTGATTGAGATGGAGCCGCAGGAACTGGAAAAAATCAGCGGAATCGGGAAAACTACGGCAAGACAGATTTTGAAAATAGTTTCCGAATCGGTGGAATTTGAAGAAGCTTAACAGCAGGTTATTAAAAAATAATGAGCGATCAGGATAAAAATAAAGACAGCGGGCGAATCAAAGACAGCATCACCGGTAAAGATGCGACGCCGACGAAAAAAAAGCTCGTCATAAAAAAAGGCGGCGCTCCGCAGAGTAAGGACATCTCGGACCTTTTCAATGCGAAGTCATCCGGCGCGGATTCCAAACCGGCTGCAAAAAAAACTGCAGTCAAGCCGGCCGCAACTGCCCGCCCGGGAACTGGACCTTCGCGACCGGATCAGGGCGGCAGTCAATTCAGAGACAATCGACCACGCCAGGACAACCGGCCGCCGCAGCAACAGGGAGCAGCCCAGAGAGGCGGGCGGCCAGGCGGACCGTATCCAGGTCCAGGGAACAGGGCGCCCGGCGGTTTTAATAAACCTACGCAGCAGCAACAGCAACGTCCGGCAGGAACCGGACCATCGCGTCCGGGCGGCAGCGGACCGGTTCGTCAGGGCCCTCCGCAGACAGGTTTTACAAGCGGCACTCCTTTTGACACGGCGCTGAATACAGGAAAGAAACCCGCTGCCGGGGGAACTCCGGCCAGACGTCAATTTGGGAAAAAACCGGCTGCAAGCGGCGGAGGTCCTGACCGGTCTCGAGGAGGCCGGCATCAGGAGAATACGGCTCGTTTTTTTCATAAAATTGAAAAGAAAAAGCCGGCTACCGCGACAACTGTGCCGACTAAAATTGAAATACTCGAAAGTATCCAGGTAGGCGAACTGGCGAAGAAGCTGAATCTGAAACCCGGCGATGTAATTGCCCGTCTCATGAAAATGGGCGAAATGGTGACCATCAATAAAATTCTCGATGCGGATACGGCCACTCTTCTCGCCGGTGAATACGGATGCGAAGTGAAGGTCGTTTCTCTCTATGAGGAAACCGTTATTGAGGAAGAGATCGACAAGCCGGAAGATCATGTTACGCGGCCGCCAGTTGTGACAATCATGGGCCATGTGGATCATGGTAAAACAAAACTTCTGGATACGATTCGCAAAACAAATATTATCGCCACAGAATCGGGCGCCATCACGCAGCATATTGGAGCGTATCAGGCGCAGACATCACTGGGAAAGATTACTTTTCTGGACACTCCAGGTCATGAGGCTTTTACATCAATGCGGGCGCGCGGCGCGGCCATCACGGATATTGTGGTTCTTGTTGTCGCAGCGGATGACGGCGTCAAAGAACAGACAGTGGAAGCCATCACACATGCGAAAGAGGCAAATGTGCCCATCATCATCGCGATAAATAAAGTGGATCTGCCTGCGGCGAATCCGGCAAGAGTAAAGAAAGAACTCACTCAGTACGGTCTGCAGTCGGAAGACTTCGGCGGATCGAACATCTTCTGCGAAATTTCCGCGAAGCAGAATACTGGAATTGAACATCTGCTGGAAATGATTCTTCTTCAGGCGGAAGTGATGGATCTGAAAGCCAATCCAAAACTGCGGGCCGTGGGACGCGTTGTGGAAGCTAAGATTGATCCGGGTAAAGGCCCTGTGGCCACCGTTCTTGTGCAGAAAGGCGTCCTAAAGGAAGGAGATCCTTATGTTGTGGGAGTATTTTCCGGCCGGGTTCGCGCGATGGCCGATGATTTCGGACGCAAGCTGACGGAAGCCGGTCCTTCAATGCCTGTGGAAATCAGCGGTATTGACGGAGTGCCGGAGGCAGGAGACCCGTTCCAGGTTGTCGTTTCCGACAAATACGGCCGTGAGATTGCCAACAAAAGACAGCATTACAAACAGATCACGGACGCATTTCAGCGTGTTCATCCAACTCTGGGCGATCTCAAGAGCTGGATACAGGATCATAAAGAACTTAAGGTAATTCTCAAGGGCGACGTGCAGGGTTCCGTGGAGGCCATTCGGGAAGGTCTGGCCAAGCTTTCCACGGCAGATGTCAAAGTGCGCGTAATTCACGGCGCCACCGGCGCCATCAGCGAATCGGATGTATCGCTTGCATCCGCATCCAACGCCATCATAGTAGGGTTTCATGCTCGTCCGACGCCGCGCGCGATGGAGCTGGCGCAGCAGGAGAGGGTTGAAATAAAATATTACAGCATCATCTACAATGTAATTGAAGAGATTCGCGCTGCGATGGAAGGACTGCTGGAGCCAGACCGCGTGGAAGAAACAACCGGACGCGCGGAAATCCGTCAGGTGTTTAAGATATCCAAGATTGGAAATGTGGCCGGCTGCATGGTGATCACCGGAAAAATAAAGAGAAACAATAAAATTCGTGTTTTACGAAACAACGTTCTATTGTTTACCGGCAACATAAAGAGCCTGAAACGTCAAAAAGACGAAGTCGGCGAAGTGGTCGAGGGATTTGAATGCGGTATTTCTGTTGAGGGATACAATGACATTCAGGTCGGAGATCATCTGGAAGGTTTTGAAGTTAAAGAAATCGCGCGAAAGCTGTGAATGAAATCCGAAAAAAACGAATGGAAACTGCGCTCGTGCGCGAACTTTCCAATCTGATTATTCGACGCCGAATCAAAGATGACCGTCTGGGCCTGGTGTCTGTCACCGGAGTGAAGCTGGCTCCCGATTTGAGTCATGCTGTTTTTACGGTTTCGCCCTTTGGCACTGAATCAGAAAATAAACGAACATGGGCCGCTCTTGCGGATAATTCAAATTTTTTTCAATCAACTCTGGGACGGAACCTCCGCCTCCGCCAGACGCCCCGGATCACCTTCGAGCAGGATGACAGCATCCGCGAAGGGGACCGTATTCTTGATTTGATTGAAAAAAATTCAGCTACGGAATCGGACATTGAGTGACGGTCTGGAGAACAAAATGAACCACGCGATACAAACTTCCGCGAGCGAGGGGAGTGTGAGGCGAAAACCCAGCAGTCCGCTGCCAGGTTTGCCCACGGATGTATGCGCACCGGAGGTGCGCCACCTTGCGTGCGCCGAAGGCCGCCGATCGCTCCCTTCGCGAGCCGTCGACGGTTTCGTTCTGGCTGACAAACCGGAAAAGATGGGTTCTGCGGCGCTTGTCGCCGCGCTGCGCAAGCAGCTGGACGGACAGAAAACCGGTCATGCGGGGACTCTTGACAGATTCGCCTCCGGGCTCATGCTCCTGGTCGTCGGCCGGGCAACGGCCTTCGCTGATTATTTTCTGCATCAGGATAAATCCTATCGCGCCCGGTTTCAGCTGGGAAGTTCAACGGACACGCACGATCCGGAAGGATCTGTCATTGAAGAACGAAGCCGGTCAGATACGGCGGCATTCTTTGCCCGAGCTGAAAAAGAAATCATAGAATCTGTAGAAAACTTTAAGAACTGTAAAGAACAGACGCCGCCAGTGTACAGCGCTCTGAAAATAGACGGGCGTCGATTCTCGGATCTGGCGCGAGAGGGTAAGGCATTGACGCCGAAACGGCGGAGTATTAAAGTTCACTCTGTTAGAATCACGGATCTGAACAGCAGTGAAGGATGGATTGAAGCGGAGATGAGCGTGAGTTCCGGCACTTACATTCGCTCTTTCGCCCGGGATTTGGGCGAATGCATTCAATTCCCCGTTGTTCTTTCCCGCCTCCGACGTTTGACGCTCGGGTCTTTCTCCGAACAGAACGATCTCTGGAAGCCAGGTAAAGAGGCCGCGATCATCTCTCCCGTCGATCTGCCCTGGATGAAGGTCATTGTTTCGAGAGATGAAAGCAATAGAATTCGACAGGGAAAAAATATCGAACCGGCCGTCATTCTGCCGGAGGGCGACTTTTTATTTGTGGATGAAGAAAACCATCCCGTGGCATGGGCAAAATCCGAAGGCGAAGGGTATCGTTACCGGAGAGTCTTTGTTTAGCGGACGCCGCGGCCCAATAAAATATTATTTTTTTCTTTCCAGAAAAATCTGTCGAAACTCCTCTTTCTTCAATCCGGATTCGCTGCTTTCAATTTCAAAAACAGTTCGCTTTGGTATGTATCCGGCGATTAAAGGAATTTCCAGACGTGCCGCCGTTTCGCCGGAATCATAATTACAGAATACCGTGTAGAGATGCCTGTCCATGTCAAGATCGTCGAGCATTTGACCCGCTTTTCTTGCAATATCAGTTTCATCGCTCTGGATGGCTGCGTCCGCCCAGCCGTCTTCATGGAACAGAAAAAAATCAATAAAACTCACGCATCTTGAAAGCTTCTCGCGCAATTTTCTGTGTTCCATCGGCGCCAGGATAAATTTATTCTTTACCTTTATGCGCAGACTTTCCGGAAGACGGGGAAGAAAAGAAACGGTAACCGGAAGATCGTAGTTGATAAATTTCTCTCTGAGATTTCTAAAATTTCCCTGCTTCAAAGACATGCCAAAGATTTCATTGACACGGACCATGTCATTGGCAAGGACAGGATCCAGATTGTTCTCACGCATAATAACCTGTTTCAAATTGGCCTTGAATGCGGCCTGCATCATCGCTTTTGCGGCTGCGGCAGCGGCGTCGATCAATTCACTGCGGCCAGCAAATCTTAGTATCACTTCGACGGCCGTGTCGATGTAATCGGAAACATCCTGAGAGAGAGAGTATGCGACGACAGAAATTGTCTGTTTTTGATCAAGGGCCAGTTCAATATTGGAACGAATATCAGCCGGGGAAATGGACACGGGTATAATGAGGAAATGGGGAGCTGAAATAACAAGCAATTTTTTCAGGAATCTAAAATTCTCACGCGGCAACAATGTTCTGTGTGCCATTACGCCAGATGCGCTCTAAGTCCGATAATTGCCTGTTGCGAATAACAGTTACGGTCAGCGGTATAGCTGACGGTAGTCGCCGGTTACCGGAACCATTCTCATGTAAAACATTGATTCAGCAGAGAAAAAGTATTTGCAATTTATTAGGGTACGTAATAATCTCAATGTTAATGAATCAATATCGATCCATCTCACAACAGCAACTCCTCCGGACTCTTTGTTGCATAACTTTATGCATTTCTTCGCTCATTGTATGGTCTTGCAATAAGAATTCTCCAGTGCCATGTTCGGCCGTTGTGCTGTTCGCCGTTGGAGATGTGAAAGTCGCGGAGAAAGATGTCCGGGCAGGCTATATTGTGCCCGGTGGAACAGTGGTCCGTACGGGCGAGAAATCCCTTGCCGATTTTCAATACAGAGAACCCCGGATGGCAGTCACGGTGAGACTCGGCGAGAATTCGCAATATTTGATAAACGCGCATCAGCATGAAAAAGAAATTCTGTATTTCGGAGTGCTGCAGTCCGGCAGGAGCAAATTGCGCATTGACAGAAAGACCGCCACATCTGAATCTTTCACTCTCACAGCTCCGACCGCCACGGCCAGTGTGCGAGGCACGATGTTCGACGCGGCCGTGGACGAAATCCTTACAACACAATTTACAGTCCATGAGGGTATCATCGCCATGCGGCGCAGGATTCCCGGTCTTGAAAGTCTGCCTGCGACCGCATTCGAGGCCAGTCCGGAGCTTCGCGGAATCATCGCAGAATTGGAGAAAAAAGAACTGATTCTGGAAGCTGGCATGTCCGGAACCGCCCAGAAGGTCGATGAAAGACCTGTGGCAGCAGAAATTGAGAGAATACAGGCAGAGATGAAGCCGTATCTTTTGCCGGATGGGAGCCTGAATCCCAGGACCGCTGAAGACGCGGCGGAAAAAATAAGAACCAATCGCCCCGCAGAATTGGAAGCCCTGCGCAAATTCGCATCCGAACTGCCCGGACCTTCGCAGGGCTCAGACCGGCTATCGGGAGAAGCTTTGAAGCTGGCTATCGCAGAATATACGGAACTGGTCGGCCTCGACCAATCGTCGCTTCGAGACGATAAACAGCGCGGAGAAGCGATCAAGAAACGAACAGAGGGCGAGCGAGAGGAACTGCAGACCCGGATCGAAAATATTTTCCACCAGGCTTCATAAACGGTGGTGCTGAAGGATCAAAGGAGGGTGCGGGGCGTGGTTCTGCTGGACGGCTCTGTTTACACGGTAATGACTGTGGACGGCGCTCAGGTGTTCCAGGGTGATCAGGTTGAAGGAGTGGAATTTTGACCTCAATGTGCAGACTGAAGTGAAGCGGAAAATAAATAACAGGCAGTTTTTTTTATAGATTCGTTGAAAAAATCCAACTTTTTTCGTCCAAGCTATTGCATGAAAAGATTTATTGAATTATTGGCCTGCGTTTGTCTTCTCATGCTCCTTATTTCAGCGCCTTCCTGTGCTTTCCTCAACGAAGCCTGTCAGAACTATGATGCCAATTGTCATGATAATCTCTGGCTTCTGTACATGCCGCGTACGCCGGCTATTTCCAATATAAAAGATAATGGAGTTCTTCAGTCGGGTTTTATTGTCGGTACAGCCCCCACGGATACGGTAAAAATCACGATCGACGGGGGAACGACCCAGTATGTCAGCGTTATCGCTGGCCGCTGGAAGTATTCCCTGCCAACCGGAGCATCTGCCTGGAGAGAAGGCTCGACTCACGAGGTGATAGTGGAGCCGCCGTTTGGAAATTTTGATGTTACTGTCCGGGTCAGGAAGGGCGCGAATAGAGATGTCAACGGCGACGGCTATCCGGATGTTGTGACCAGCTCCTACAATTACAGCGGGGGCGGCGGCACGGGACGATTGTATATTTTTCATTCATCAGGTGCGACGGGCGTAAGCACAGCCGGCGCAGGAGCTGCGAACACGATTATTACCGGCGGCGCTCCCCTGGATAATTTCGGATATTCTGTCGCACTTGGCGATGTGAACGGTGATGGGTATGCCGATGTAATTTCGGGTGCGCCATTGTACAGCACCGCTACGGGCCGGGTTTATGTGTTTCATTCTTCCGGAACAAACGGTGTTACGATCACAGGTGTCGGATCTGCCAGTTCCACGATTACGGGAGAAACTGTTAACGATAACTTTGGTTCGTCTGTCGCCTCCGGCGATGTAAATGGCGACGGATATGCCGATGTGATTGCCGGCGCTCGCACATACCCTAACACCGGCAACACCGGTCGTGTGTATATTTTTCATTCCTCCGGAACTGGCGGAGTCTCCATCACTCTGGCCGCGTCTGCCAGCCGGATAATCAGCGGAGAGGCGGGGAGTGCTCAATGCGGCTCTTCTCTGGCCACCGGAGATGTGAACGGCGATGGTTACGCAGATGTTATAGCCGGTGCACCGGCTTATTCGGGCGCGCAGGGGCGAGCTTACATATTTCATTCGGCCGGATCAAGCGGCATAAGCATCATTCTGGCCGCGTCCGCCAGCCGGATCATCACGGGAGAGGCGGGGGGCGGCGGGGATTATTTCGGCGTGGCGGTAACTGCCGGCGATATCAACGGAGACGGATATTCCGATGTGGTTGCCGGTGCGAACGGCTACAGCGCTGGCGTATACAATGGCCGCGTTTATGTGTTTCATTCAACCGGAACAGGCGGTGTGAGTATCACTGCGGCCGGTTCCGCCAGTTCGATACTGACCGGTGTCTCCAATAACGATCATCTGGGATTCAGCGTGGCCACGGGCGACATAAACGGCGACGGATATTATGATGTTGTGACGGGAGCGTACCGCTGGAATTCAAACGGCAATACCGGACGCGTGTACATTTTTCATTCGACGGGGAGCAGCGGTGTACAAACCGCCGGAGCTGCTTCCGCCAGTTCAATGATCACGGGCACGGCGGGAGGCGACTACTTTGGGGCTGCCCTTTCAGTCGTCGATATCAACTGTGACGGCTATGCCGATGTACTGGCCGGCGCGTACGGGGTCAGCGCTTCGAAAGGCGCCACATATTTATTTCAATCGTCCGGCGCAAACGGCGTTACGATAACGGCGGCCGCTTCAGCGACGGCCGTTATTACAGGCGAGGTCGGACTCGATTCCATGGGGTTTCGCGGTCTTGCCTGGAATCAGGTATTAAGAGAATTCTTTGATTGGTCTAAAATATGATTTTAGCGCAGCGACTTTTCTATCGAATAGAAATCTGTATTTTGCCTGCATTCACTGTCCTTTCCCTTTTGTTCGCCGTCCCCGTTTTCGCCGACAGCGTCACGCTCAAAACTGGAGAAACTCTCGAAAATGTAATGGTCGTCTCTATCAGTCAGACCATCGTTACGGTGAAATTTCAGAACGGAAACATCATCGAATACAGCAAAACTCAGGTGCAGTCCCTGCGAAGAAGACCCGTCGAGTGGCCTGTTGTTACCGAACCGGAGAAGATCGACGAGAAACCCAAAGCCGCCGAAACCGAAAAACCCAATGAAATAGATAAACCCGTCCATGAATTGCCGCCGATTCAGCAGCCTGTCCTTCAGCAGGAGGCGATCAATCGCCAGCCAACTGCCAGAGGTGCGCTTCTTCGATCGGCCATACTTCCAGGCTGGGGGCAGCTGTATCAGGGACGCAACTATGCTGGAGCGGCTTTTATCGCAGCCACTATTCTTGGAATCCGGCAGATGTCTTCATACTATGGTTCATACACAGAGGCGCGGAGGGGATACAATGCTAGTTCTCAGTATATGGCGGCCAGTCTTGTCGCTCCGAGCACAATCCGGGTTGGTATGTTTGCATACGGCCTTGCTGAAACAAAAACTAAGCAGGGCGAAATGAGCTCCGCTGTATTGCGTTTCAATTTAATCGGAACGTTTTTTATAGGTCTTTATGTCTGGAATTTTGTAGACATTTACCGTTTCACGCCTTCACAGACCGTTACGCTTGGCGGGCGGGGCGATTCTTTTCAGGTCGCATTCCGCTGGGATTTCTGAAATGCAGTGAGAGGCCGCAGCTATTCCGATTGAAGGACGATCGCGCTAATCCTCTGAATGCGAGAGAAGTCATTGTCATAAGTAACAACAGGCAATCCTTCTGTCGCCGCCGCTGCCGAGATCCAGACATCGTTTGACGCAAGAGGCGTACCCGCTTTTCGAAGCTGGATCATTATTTCCGCGTAAACTGCAGCGGTCCGATCATCAATGTCCACAATTTCCACAGCCGGATGTTCGAGAAAACTGGATAATTCGCCCTCGTTTTTGTCTTTCTGTTTGGCCCGTAAAAAGCCGTACCGCAATTCTCCCAGAACGACGACAGGAACAGCAATCCGAATTGCGGTAGAAATAATTTCCACTATTTCCGCGCGGCCCCTTTTAAACTCGCTGTAAGCGGATGTGTCGAGACAGAAAGCGCGCGTCATTTCCAGATTTCCGGATCTACACGGCGAATTTCATCCAGCGTATTGTCAAAGGCCCGGCCTTCCTGCGCACTCCAGCCCCCGGCCAGTTTTTCGAGACCGTTTCTTTTTAACGGAGCGCCGTGCAGACCCGTTGCCGCTGTCAGCAAATCAATCGCCGTGGCATTCAATGATTTTCCCCGTCTGCGGCTCTCCGCCTTCAGAGTCCGCGCAAGGCGCAGAGGCACATTGCGAATGGTGAGGTGTGTCGTCTTTTTTTCATCCGGTGCATTCATATATTGAATTTAATGCGTTCACTCTATGCTGTCAACCATAAAACCTGAAGGATTCGGATGAAAACCCTCCATTTACGCCATGCACCCATCGAGACAACCATTACCCACAAGTATTGAAAAAGGAGTGTAAAAAAAGGGGATGCGGGGATTTATGAGATGGGGTGATGGGGTCCCCTGAATTTACCCGCTCAACAAAAAGTGCTTTCCGCCCCGGATTACTCTGAAATCCTGGGAAAAATCACTATTATTGAAGAGAAGTAAGGAAACCCGGGCAAACCGGGTCAGAAATGTATGATTGAAACAGCCAAAAAAAAAGAGATTATCAAAGACTATTGCAGGCACGGCAAGGACACCGGATCGCCGGAAGTGCAGATAGCCATACTTACCGGAAGAATCCGTGAATTGACGGAGCATTTCAAGATCCATGAACGCGACCATTCCTCGCGGCGCGGACTGCTTCGACTGGTCGGACAGAGGCGACGCCTGCTAGAATACGTCAAAAAGAAGGATTCCGCACTCTACAAGAAACTGATCGAGCAGCTGGAACTGCGGAAATAATTCTGCGATCCGCGCCAAACTAAAAAGAAAGTTCAACTTTCGAGGAATCCCAATATGCCCGTTTATAAAGAAGAAGAAAAATACAACGATACAGTTCTGTCCATAGAGACAGGAAACTGGGCCAAACAGGCCCACGGTTCGGTGGTGTACCGCGCCGGCAATCTGGTGCTTCTGGCCACCGTCTGCGCCGAAAAAGAAGCGAAAGAAGGTCAGGAATTCTTTCCTCTCACGGTCGACTACAGAGAAAAGATTTATTCCGTAGGACGAGTGCCCGGCGGTTACTTTAAAAGAGAAAACCGTCCGGCAGAACATGAAACTCTGATTTCGCGTCTGATCGACCGGCCCGTTCGCCCGCTTTTCCCGGAAGGTTACTTTGCTGAAGTGCAGCTTCTGGTCACCGTGCTTTCCGCGGATGCGAATTCTGTTGTGGAGGGCCATGCGATTTCCGCCGCCTCCGCCGCCCTGATGGTTTCGGATATTCCGTTCCACGGACCGATTGCAGGCGTTGTTGTTGGACGTGTGGACGGTCAGTTCATCGCGGATCCACCGCTGGATGTTCTGAAAAAAGGCGATCTCGAACTCGTCGTAGCCGGATCCAAAAACGCCATCGCCATGATTGAGGGCGGCTCGAAAGAGCTCACCAGTCAGGAAATTATTGATGCTGTTGCTTTCGCCCAGGAAGCGCTGAAAACAAAACTGGATCTTCAGGAGCGCATTGCGAAAAAGACTTCTCCCACAAAACGAGAAGTCAAACTCCGTCTGCCGGATCCCGCTCTCAAAGAAAAGTCACGCGCCTTCGCTCTGGAGAAACTTCGCGCCGCATACAGAGTAAAAGAGAAAGCAGAACGCGCAACGGCCGTTGATAAAGTAATTACTGAAACAAAAGAAAACTTTGCCCTTCAGTTTGCCTCCGATTCGGATGCGGACAAGAAGATGAAGGAAGTAAAGCACAATCTGGAAGAAATGGAATACGAAGTTGTTCGAAGCGCGATCTTTGACGAAAAAATCCGCTCCGACGGCAGAAGGCTGGACGAGATCCGCGAGATCAGCATCGAGCTGGATGTTCTTCCGTGTGCGCACGGTTCGGCCGTGTTCACGCGCGGGCAGACTCAGTCTCTGGGCGTTGTGACGCTCGGCACCGGCAAAGACAACCAGCGTTATGAGAACCTGGCCGGTCAGCAGGTGAAGAATTTCATGCTGCATTACAATTTTCCTCCCTATTCCACGGGGGAAGTAAAGCGAATGGCCGGTCCCGGTCGCCGTGAAATCGGTCATGGAAATCTTGCAGAGAGGTCGCTCAAATACATGGTGCCGGGGCAGGAAGCCTTCCCCTATATAGTCAGGGTTGTTTCAGAAATTCTTGAATCGAACGGATCTTCGTCGATGGCCTCTATATGCTCCGGTTCGCTGGCGATGATGACGGCCGGTGTGCCAATGGAAAGGCCGGTAGCCGGAATCGCCATGGGACTCATCATGGGCGACGATGGAAAGTATGCCATTCTTTCGGATATCGCCGGTCTTGAAGATCACTTTGGCGATATGGACTTTAAAGTAGCCGGAACCGAAAAAGGCATAACAGGATTTCAGCTGGATATCAAAGTGAAGGGCCTGACGATTGAAATATTGAAAGCCGCCATGACACAGGCGGAAAATGGACGCATGCATATTCTGGGTAAAATGAACGCGGTTCTGCCGAAGTCCCGGGACTCTGTTCCGGACAATGCGCCGCGTGTCCTTTCGATCCAGATCGACCCGGAAAGAATCGGCGAACTGATCGGTCCGGGCGGAAAAATCATCCGCGCCATCAGCGAAAAATCGGGAGCCGATCTCAATGTGGAAGACACCGGTATCGTAACGGTCTCTTCTGTTTCCGGAGCAGCCTGCGAAGCGGCAAAAAAGATGATCGAAGATATTTTCGCCGAGGTGGAGATTGGCCGCATTTACGACGGTGTCGTTAAGAAGATCGCCGATTTCGGAGCCTTTATTGAAATCATTCCCGGCAAAGAGGGCCTTCTGCACATTTCAAAACTGGCCGCCACGCGGGTGAATTCAGTTCGCGATTTTCTGACGGAAGGCGATGCGATCCAGGTGATGGTGCTCGGTGTAGACCGCATGGGTAGAATCGATCTTTCCAGAAAAGATGTTCTGACAGGCGCTCCCGGTGAAGAGGGACGCCCGGCAGGCGACAGAGACCAGGGGCCGCCCAGAGACAGAGATCAGGGGGGCGGTTACGGCGGCGGACGCGACAGCAGACCTCGCGACGGCGGAGGTCGATCCGGCGGCGGAGGCGGAAGATCCGGCGGCGGCGGTCGGCCGCGTCGATAGAAAGTGAAGCCGACGGTTCGGATTCATTTATCGCCGGGTTCCAGACTGCCGGTTCGGGCAACTCCGGGTTCTGCAGCCTGGGATGTATTTGCCAGCCTGGAACCGGATATATATATTGATATTCCTCCCGGTGAACGCATCGCCGTACCGACGGGTATATTTCTCGAAATTCCGCCGGGATATTTTATTTCCCTCAGGCCGCGCTCCGGACTGGCATTCTCTTCCGGCATCACGCTTCTGAATTCTCCGGCCACGATCGATTCTGATTACCGCGGAGAACTCCGCGTTCTTCTGGCGAATCTGGGTCAGAAAAGTGTGCAGATAAAAACCGGCGACAGGATCGCGCAGCTCCTTCTCGAAAAAGTTCTGGATTTTGACTGGGACATGACAGACCGCGGGAATTTTTCCTCGACCGAAAGGGGCGAGGGCGGATTCGGCAGCACGGGATTGGCTTGATATAATATCGATTATTAGCCACGAAATCTCACGAAAGGGCACGAAAGGGAATAAGAACATTCATGTGATTTCTTCTTTTGTGTTTTTTCGTGGCCAACTCCGGAAATACGGCGGTGTTACTCAATATGCCTAGCAATGTCATCTTAAAAAAAGGCCGCGAAAAAGCGGTTCTCGCGCATCACCACTGGATTTTTTCCGGCGCGGTCGCAAAATTCCCGCAGTATGAAGACGGAGAAATTCTCGGCGTTGAAAGTGCAGACGGAAAATTTCTGGGACGGGGTTACTTCAACAGGAAAACTTCCATCGCCGGCCGGATGCTGACATTTGACAATTCCGATCCCCTTACCGCTGTCATAGAAAAAATCGAGAGCGCGGCCGCTCTGCGAAAACTTGTCATACCAAAAAATACAACAGGATACCGTCTGGTAAACGGCGAAGGCGACGGCCTGCCGGGTCTCATCGTGGATCGTTACGATTCAACCCTGGTGCTGCAGATCAGCACAGCGGGAATGGAGAAAATGAAACTGACCGTTCTGGATGCTCTTTTGAAAATAGTATCTCCATCCTGCATCTATGAAAAATCGCGCGGACCCTACCGCAAAGAAGAGGGCATCGCAGATTGCGAAGAAGTTCTATATGGAACAATGCCTGAAAAAGTGTCATTTCAGGAAAACGGCTTTAATTTTCAGGCGGAGCCGGTCCATTCTCAGAAAACCGGATTCTTTTTCGATCAGCGTGATATGCGCGAACTGACAGAGCGTTATTCGAAGGGCCGGACGGTCTTGAACTGTTTCGCCTTTACGGGAGCGTTTTCTGTCTACGCCCTGCGTGGAGGCGCAATCCGCGCTGACTGCATCGACACTTCGAGGACCGCTCTGGAAAGCGCCGAAATTCATCTCGAACAGAATGGTTTTACGGAGGCTCAGGGCGACCTGATCGAAGGGGATGCTTTTGAATATTTGCGCGAAAAACCGCCGCATGATTTTGTAATACTCGATCCGCCGGCTCTTGCCAGAAGAAAGTCCGATATCAATTCTGCCTGCCGGGCGTATAAGGATCTGAATCGAATTGCCATCGTCAATCTGCCGCCCGGCGGGCTGCTGCTGACCTGTTCCTGTTCGCATTACATCGATGAATCGCTCTTCTCTCAGGTGGTTTTTCAGTCGGCCCTGGAAGCCGGCCGCAGTGTCAGGATTCTGCACAAGCACCGGCTTGCCGCCGATCATCCAATCAACATCTACCATCCGGAAACGGCGTATTTAAAAAGTCTGTTTCTATACGTGGATTGATCTTATCATTCAAATCAGGAATCGCGCGATGCAATTGCATCCACGCCCGTGCCCGCGATGTTCTTCAGAATCACATCTCCCATTTTAACGGGCGCCCTGCAGCTCACGGCGGAAATTTCTATCACGGCGTCGAAAATATTTTCCATGGGAATGGCTACACGGCTGCGGACAGGAATCACCGGATAACTTCCGCCATCCAGGCGCACCGTCGTCATCAGCATTCGGACAGGATGAGAATATTCCGACAGGCCGTATTTTTCTCCGCGAGGGCATTCAGCATTGTGAACCTCGACATAACCCAGTTCATCTTTGAAAACTTCCAGAAGACAGCTCCTGGGACAGATGATGCAGACAATTCGGCTGGCATCGACGGGGATGTCAGAATTTTCATTCATACCATATCCTCGTGTTCTTCGTCCGAATCGGAGGGCACAACATTCACAAGAACTGTGTCATTATCCAGCTCTGCCGGGTCGACCCTGGCGTTGATGATAATCATTTCACTGGGCAGCGAAAACTGATGCAGCTGCGAAAAAAGCACACGCCCGCCGGTTAGGATTTCCGACATCACTTTATTCCCCGGGACGCGAACCCGGTAGGAAAATTGAATATCGCGTTCGGGATCGGGAAAATCAATCCTTTCCGGCACAATATAACCGATGTTGCCGCCGGGGCGCACCCGGATCGGTCTGTCTGAGCGTACGGGCTTATCCTCTTCCTGTGCATACCGCGCGGCATTCGCGCCGGCTCTCTCTGCTTCCAGAGTGACCCAGTCGACAAGATCGTGCACCTGTAAAACATTTCCGCAGGCGAAAATCCCGGGGATCGAAGTTTCCAGCATTTCATTCACCTCGGGGCCGCCGTTGTAGGACAGTATGCATCCGGCTTTCTGCGAAATTTCATTTTCTGGAATGAGACCGACGGAAAACAGAATCGTATCGCAGTCGAAATTTTTTTCCGTGCCAGGGATGAGTTGCTGGTGAATATCCACCTCGGCGATGGTTGCCCCCTCCACACGTTTGCGGCCCCGGATATCGATAATGGTATGACTCAAATAGAGCGGAATCCTGAAATCATCCAGGCACTGAACCCGGTTGCGCGTCAATCCTGCCGGATAGGGCAGTATTTCAGCCACAGCCAGAACCTGCATTCCTTCCAGTTTGCAGCGTCTGGCCATGATCATGCCGATATCGCCGGAACCGATGATCAGTATCCGTCTGCCGGGAGAGTATCCTTCCAGATTGACAAGTCGTTGTGCCTGTCCGGCCGGGAAAATACCGGCGGGTCTTGTGCCCGGAATCTGCAGAGCGCCCCGGGTGCGCTCACGGCATCCCATGGCCAGAATGACCGATCGGGCCTGTACAGAAATCATTCCTTTTTCAGCGTTCAGCGCCTGGAGGGAAAGATTTGCCTTCAGGGAAGTCACCATGCTTCCGGTCAGAATGGGAATTTCCGCTTCTCTGACCCTGTTGATAAAACGCTGCGCGTACTCGGGCCCTGTAAGTTCCTCCGCAAAATAATTCAATCCAAATCCGGTGTGAATGCACTGCTGTAGAATTCCGCCGGGTTCATGGTCCCGCTCGAGGATGAGAACGGATGCTCCGTTTTCTTTTGCGGCAAGCGCCGCGGCCAGCCCCGCAGGACCTCCTCCGATTACGGCAACATCTATATTATAATGCGCTGCCATGGAATACCTGATCCTGCAAGTTTTTCAGCCGCCCGACGACAATCTTTGAACCTTCGCCGCTTTTGGTGATCTCTCCCAGCGGTATGTTTCTCTCGCGCGAAAGTATCTTCATAACTTTCGTAAGGCAGAAACCTCCCTGGCATCGGCCCATTCCGGGCCTCAGCCGCCGTTTGATCATGTCGGTATTGTCGGAAGGGATGAGCCCCCGGCAGGCCTGCACGATCTGCGCCTCCGTGACCGTTTCGCAGCGGCAGACTACGTTGGCCCACTGAGGATTCTCGGAAATCATTCGTTCCAATTCTTCTTCTGTAAATTGAGACAGCTTCGGTTTCGCCGGCAGAGCCGGGAAATATTCATCCTTTAAAACAAAACTGAGGCCTGAATGTTCTTTGAGAAGTTCTTCCATCAGCGCGGCAATCCCCAGGCTGGCGGAGAGACCGGGCGATTCTATGCCGGCAGCATTGAAGAAACCCGGCACGGCCGACGGTCCGATGATAAAATCTCTGCCTTCCGGCGTGGCGCGCACTCCGGCAAAATTGGTTATTGCCTGCCGCATCGGAATGTTGTTTATCAGTCTCGCGGCGCCTGTCATGATTTCATTAAGCCCGTTCCGTGTGGTCTGCGAGGATTCTTCATCTTCCGCCTCCTGCGCATTGGGTCCGATGAAACTGTTGCCGTGCAGAGTGGGGGCAATGACAATTCCCTTGCTGCCCGGAGTGGGAGTCGGGAAGATTATTTTTTTGAGGTCCATCGCTCCTCTGTCAAAAAGAATGTATTCTCCCCGCCTTGGGATAATTTTTATTCCTTTGATTCCGGCTTGTTCTGCAAGTTTTCCCGCAAAGGCGCCGGCTGCGTTGATAACTACTTTCGCGCGGATGGTCTTGCCCGCGCCGGCGTCGAGAATGAATTCGTCATGATTCTTTACAATCTGCGTGATCCGGGTATTCAGGTAGAAACATGCGCCGTTCAGGACTGCATGTTCTGCCAGGGCAGCGGTGAACTCGAAAGGCATGATGATGCCGGCATTCCGAAAATGCAGGGCGGACATCACTTCTTCTTTCAGCAGAGGCTCCAGATTTCGGATCGATTGCGGTGCATTGATGAGTTCACAGTCCAACCCCCTGCGTCTTGCTCGTATGTACTCGCCCTGCAGTACGGTCGCCTGGCCGGCATCGAGAGCGCAGAACATGGCGCCGATTCTTTTAAACTCAATTCCCAGCGCCGGACAGACCTGGTCGAACATCGGATTGGCCCGCAGATTTGTTTTTTCTTTCAGAGATCCTTCTTTAATAAAATAGCCCGAGTGGATAATCCCTGAATTGGCTTTTGTGGCCCCCATGGAAACATCGGAAGATTTTTCGATCACTGCTATATTCAATGAATATTTCGCCAGCTGCCAGGCGATGGCGCTGCCGGTGCATCCGGCGCCGATGACGGCAATATCGAAGTCAGCCATGAGTTTTTGTCTCTACTATCAATAAGGACACAACAGCATCGATGGATCGCCATTTTCTTATTGGAAAGCCGTCTGTGCCGATTGCTTTCGGCCCCCGAAAGGCGAAAATTTACGATCGTACCCCTCCCGATCCTCCGATACAAAATACGGAGAACTATCAAATGGATCAGACAGAGGTAAAAAAGCCAGGTCTTCATGAGCTGGTCGGCACGGCCCTTATTATTTTCGGGATTATGGTCTTTCTGGCTCTGGTCTCATTTGTAAAGACAGAGGATGGATTCGGTCCAAACCTGATAGGGGGCGCCGGTAATTTTGCGGCATTCGGGCTTCTGTACCTTTTTGGCTCTGCCGCTCATCTGATTGGGCCGTATCTGTGCGTGATGGGCGCGCTCAGCATCTTCCGGGGCGTTTTGATCGATCCCCTGCCGCGAATATCCGCTCTTTTCTGCATTCTGATTTCAGCGGCCCTGTTGATTTTTTTGATCAACGGCGAGATTGAAGGTAAATTCGAAAGCGGCGGCGGCATTGTGGGCCGCAATCTGGGAAAGGCATTTTCTTCGGCATTTGGCAGGCCCGGATCGTATATCATCGCACTGGGTGTTCTGTTCCCCGGCCTGTTCCTTTCCACAAGACTCGCTCCGGCCCAGCTGTTCCAGAAAATCTCCGCCCGATGGCGCGCCGCTCAAAAATCCGCATCGGCGGAATCGGGCAGCGAAACCGCCGGCGATATTGTTCCGCAGCGGCCTGAAATGCCGGAAAATAATACTATGAAAAATATATCAAAAGAAAATATAAATAAAATCCATGATATGGTTCTGACCGACATTCCGGCCGCGTCGTCTGGAATCTCTGCGAGTCTGCCGCGAGAGCCTCAGATCTCGGCCGCCGTCACGCCCTTCATCATCCGCAGAGAAATGGATGAGAGGCCCTGGATGGAGATTGCGAACGCTCCCCGGGAGGTAGTTCGTGTCTCCTCCTCGGCGCAGTCCGCTTCTGTTCTGTCCGAGATGCCTTCCGCGAATGAGCGCTCTCCAGGAATGCCGGATTCCAATTACCGGTCCCGGCTCGATCCGCCCGATTTTTCACAGCTCAGTTCGCTGCAGCGCACTTTAAGTCGAACTCAATTTTCTCCGGATCGCGGGCTGCCGGGATCTAACGGCAGAGCAAACGGCTTCAACGGGTATTTCAGCCAGGACGGCAGGCGTTTCTTTTTTCGTGGAAGCCGCATATCGCCTATGCAGATAACTCCGCGAAACGACCTGCCCGCGGATTTCACAGTCGGCGCAGTTGACAGACCGGCCGCTATTTTTCATTCACCGTCGTCGCCTGATATTTTTGAAGAGGAACAGGAAGAAGTCAGCCGCGCGGCATCGCCTGCGATCTCAATATTAAACCATCCCGTTACAGGGCGGCTCAAAAGCGATGAACATGCTGACAGTGATTCGCGCGAATTTCCCGGAAGCGCCCCGGACGAAGGACCGGACAGTGAAATTGAGTCGTGCGAAGTCGGGACCCGGACGGCTGCGGAGTTGTCTGAAGAGACTGAGTTGTTGGAACTCTCCGAAAAGTCTCTGAAGAAGACCAGGAAGCCGCCGGCTGTTTCAGAGGTCCCTCCCGTGAAGTCAACGGGACGCAAATACCGTCTTTCGAACGATATTCTTCTTCAGCCCGATGTCGCGTCTCGCGAAGACTATTCAAAAGAAATCGAACTCACGAAAGAACGCCTGGAAAAGGTGATGATAGACTACGGAATTCAGGCGAAAATCGTCAGCGCCCAGCGCGGCCCGATCATCACTCTGTACGAAGTCAAACCGGAGCCGGGCGTGCGTGTTTCGCGGATACTCCGGATATCCGATGAAATTAAAATGAATCTGGAAGCCGCCTCGGTGCGCATCATCGCTCCAATTCCTGGAAAAGCGACGGTCGGCATTGAAATTCCAAACAGGCACCGGGATTCCGTTGTGCTGGGCGAAATCGCCAGAAAAGACGCGGCCTTCTTTTCAAAAACCAGGGATCTGGGAATCATTCTGGGCAAAGATATCGCCGGGCACAATCAGTATCTGGATCTGACGCGGCTTCCGCACCTTCTTATCGCGGGAGCGACCGGATCCGGCAAGTCAGTGTACATGAATACGATCATTTCTTCGCTGCTGTACACAAAATCGCCGCAGGAAGTGCGTTTCATCATGATCGATCCCAAGATGGTCGAACTCAATCTATATGACGGCATTCCTCATC
>VFLI01000032.1 GCA_009885105.1 Spirochaetia bacterium
GCCCACGCCCTCCCAGCCGATGAACATCATCAAAAAACTGTTTCCCAGAATCAGAATCAGCATGGCGAAGAGGAATAAGTTCAGATAGGCGAAATAACGGGGATATCCTTTTTCTTCATGCATGTAAGCCGTCGAATACACATGAATCAAGAATCCAACCCCGGTTACAATCAGCATCATGAGACCGGAAAGCGGATCGACAAGAAGTCCCGCCTCCACATGCAGCGATCCGGACTGTATCCAGTAGAAGAGACGCTGTTCCAGTATTCTCTGTTCCGGCGGCAGCATGACCATCTCGCCGAATATTGCCAGAGCGGCGGCGAAAGCCAGACCGGATCCGAGAAGAGCGATAATGCTCACGGCACGCTTGGGAATTTTATATCCAAGCAGACCGTTGCATACGGCGCCCAGTAGCGGAAAGAGCGGGACTGTGAATAAAAGATTCCGCATATATTATCCCTTTAGAAGGTTTATCTCCTCTGCATTCACTGTCCGGCGGGACCGGAAAAGAGAAATTATGATGGCAAGCCCAACGGCAGCCTCTCCGCCGGCGACTGCCATGATCATAAAAGTGAAAACGTGACCATCCATTACGTTCAGTTCACGCGAAAATCCCACAAACAGCAGATTCACCGCGTTCAGCATCAGCTCCACACACATCAGCATTATCAGCATGTTCTTACGAACGATCACACCGAACGCGCCGATGGCGAACAGAACAGAAGCCAGAGAAATTATATAAGATATCGGAATCATCAGTTCAACCTTCGCCTTGCCAGAAGCACAGCGCCAACAATGGCTGCCAGCAGAACCATGGAGATTACCTCAAAAGCCAGAACGTAGCGCGAGAACAGAAGCCGGCCGACGGCCTTGACCGTTCCAAACTCCTGCTCAGCGGAAATTGCAAGCGCTCTTTCATGAGTTATTTTTTCTTCATCCGAGAGAGTGACTGGAATTTCCGATCCCGGCGCACTCTCCACAGCGGCAGCCACCGGAGGAGTTTCGCTGAATGCCGTGTTGGGTCCCTTTCTCAGTGAAAGCGAAATTCCCAGGAACACAGCAGACAGGGCCAGCACTCCGAACAGCTGAGCGAAAAGAACGTGTTTTTTCTGATTTGCAAGTTTTTCTTCCTCACCGAGAAGCATTATCACGAAAAGAATCAGCACCATTATGGCGCCGGCATAAACGATGATTTGAAGGATAGCCACCAGATGAGCATGCAGCAAAAGATAGATGCCGGCCAGTGACATCATCGTCAACACCAGGCTCATGGCTGAATTGACGGCGCGCGGATGCAGCACTGTTAAAAAAGCTCCGGATACGGCCATAACGCTCAATGTGATGAAGATCAGTAATTCCATCGTGCGTAAATCTTCCTTATATAATCCAGCCGGCTCTGCACTTTTTCCACGCTCACCAGCAGCTTCGCTTTATCAAACACCAGTTCCTGGCGGTCATACACGGCAAGATCCTGGTACATGTCGCTCATTACAATGGCTTCTTTGGGACAGACCTCTTCGCAAAAACCGCAGAAAACACACCTGGACATATCCAGAGTGTATTCCAGCGGATAGCGTTCCTGATTATCTCTCTCCGCTCCCAGAATCGAAATGCATCGCGCCGGACAGATTGCCTCACAAAGCCCGCAGGCAACGCATCGCTCTTTGCCGTCCGGATTCTGCACAAGAACAGGCCGACCGCGGAAAGCCACCGGCACCGGAGGAATTTCTTCCGGATAATAGATTGTAAAGATCGATCGTTTCTGTCCTCTGGGAGGAAAAACAAATCCGAAAAGGTTCAGAAAAAAATGGCGTGAGGTGACGTACATGCCGCGCATTATTTCCGGCAGATACAGTTTTTCCCAGAGCGTCAGACCGCCTCTGCGCTGCAGCTTCTTGATTGATGTATTTCCAGGAGTCGTGAGTATTACGGCCGGAGTTTTTTCCATTATGAAACTCCTTTAATAATAAGCATTATGCCGCCGGTGATCAGAATATTCAGCAGGGAAAGAGGCAGCAGTCCCTTCCAGCCCAGGCGCATGATTTGATCATACCGAAACCGGGGAAGAGTCCAGCGGATCGTCATCAAAAACCAGATACAGAACATAATCTTTGAATAGAACGTCATCACATTGACAGCAATGGCCAGCATGGCAGCGACGTCTGCGCCGGCGAAAGAAAACCAGCCCAGAAGCATAGCGTCGCTGACGAATGGAATATGCCATGCGCCAAGAAAGATAGTCGTCAGTATGCCTGAAATCGTAACCATTTCTATAAATTCACCCATCCAGAACATTACAAACTTCATGGAAGAGTATTCCGTGAAATATCCGGCCACAAGTTCCGATTCCGCTTCCGGAGCGTCGAAAGGGGCCCGCTTGTTTTCTGCCACGGCGCAGACAAGAAACAGCACAAATCCAAGAGGCTGCAAAAAGATTCCCCAGTGAAAAAAATCCTTCTGCATCAGGGCGATGTCCGTCAGTCTCAGGGAGCCGTACACCATCATGACGCCGATGAGAGAAAGACCCATCGCAACTTCGTACGAAAGCATCTGCGCGGAAGCCCGCATGCCGCCCAGAAGCGACCAGTTGTTGTTGGAAGACCAGCCGGCAAGCACAGCGCCGTATGTGGCCAGAGATCCAAATCCGAAAATAAAAAGAATTCCCCAGTCAATGTCCGCGATAACGAGATTCACTTTCTCGCCGTAGACAATGTAAGAACCTCCGAAAGGAATCACGGCAAATGAAGTCATCGCCGCCGTAAGGCTTATAAATGGAGCCAGCGTGTGAAAAAATTTGTGCGCCCCGGTCGGAACAAAGTCCTCTTTCATCAGAGTTTTGAGAGCATCGGTCAGTGAATGCACGAGACCGTAAACTTTAAAACCAAGAATTGCCGCGCGGTTGGCTCCGATCCGGTCCTGAATGATGGCGCTCTGTTTGCGCTCAATCCAGCCCAGCACCGGAGTAAAAAACGCCAGATTAACAAAGAAAATAAAAAATATCTTTATCGCGGCTATTACCCATTCAGGAGTCATCTGTCACACTCCCCGCCAATCATATTGATCATATCAAATGTGGGAATAATATCGGACAAAAATCCGCCCTTCACAAGACGGCCCATCGCCGATGTAAGCGCGAAACTCGGCGAACGAACACGACATTTATGCGGCCGGCCGGACCCGTCGCTCACAAGATAAAAACCCAGCTCACCGTTGGCCGCTTCTGTGGCATGATAGATTTCGCCTGCGGGAACAAGGATGCCTTCCGTAACAGTTTTGAAATGAAATATCAGCGATTCAATCCGGCTGCCGATGTCGTCCTTGGACTGCCAGCGCATGCTCGGAATATTCAGATTGATCGGGCCGTCAGGAACTCTGTCCAGCGCCTGCTCAATGATTCTCTCGCTCTGGCGCATCTCTTCCATCCGCACCATATACCGGTCGAAATTATCGCCTGCCTCGCCGACAGGGATATCAAAATTAATCTGATCATAAGTAAGATACGGATGCGCTTTTCTCACATCATACGCCACTCCGGCCGCGCGAATACAGGGGCCGGTAAATCCCGATGCAATCGAGTCTTCAGCGTTCATGACGCCAACGTCGCGGACCCGGTCCAGGAAGATGCGGTTCTTGGTTAAAAGTTTATCACAGTCCGATACAAGAGGACCGCATTTTTTCAGAGCAGCGCGAATCTGTTCACGAAAGTTATCCGGCACATCGTTTTTCAGACCGCCGATGCGCACGTAGTTTGCGGTCAGCCTGGCTCCTGTCATGTCCTCCAGCACATCCCAGAGCATTTCACGGGTTTCCATCAGATACAGAAAAGGACTGAAACCGCCCAATTCCATGGAGAAAGCCGCAATGTTGGTCTGGTGATCGATGATTCTTGCTATTTCACTGATGATGACGCGGATCCACTGGGCGCGCGGTGTTGCCTCTATACCGATCAATTTTTCAACCGCCAGAGCATAACCCACATTATTCAGCAGCGGAGAACAGTAATTCAGGCGATCTGTGTACGGAAAGACCTGTTCCCAGGTTGAGTTTTCGCACATTTTTTCAAAGCCGCGGTGCAGGTAACCAATGGAAACATCGACATGTTCGATTCTTTCGCCGTCCAGAGTCACGACAAATTTTACAGTGCCGTGCGTTACGGGGTGCGACGGCCCCATATTGACGACCATGCGCTCTGTCTGAAGATCCTGTTCTGTTTCAGTGCTCATAACTGAGGCTCCAGCATATCCACCAGAGGCTGCCTGTTCTTAACCGGAAAATCCTTTCTTAACGGATGTCCCTCGAAGCCTTCATACATCAGTATACGGCGCAAATCCGGGTGTCCGTCAAACCGGATTCCATAAAGATCAAAACATTCCCGCTCAAACCAGTTCGCGCCGATCCAGAGACTGACGCAGGATGCAATAACCGGATCTTTCAAAGGCACGGGGGCTTTTATGCGGAGCCGCCTGTTCTTTGAAAGAGAATATAGATGATACACAACTTCAAATCTGGGATCTTTTTCCGGATAGTCGACGGCCGTTATGTCCATCATAAAATTGAAAGCAAGTCCGGGATCGTCGCGCAGGAACTTCAGTATGCTGAAGACATTTTCTCTCTTAACAATTGCTGTGTCGTCCCCGTGCTGCGAATGCATGGACAGAATGTCTCCCGGAAATTTCTTTTGAATTTCCGCAAGCACCGCGCTGTCTGTTTTTACAGAAGAATTCATTTCAGCTTCTCTTTTTCTCCGTGCGCTTCTCGGGTATCGCCTGAGAATCGAACGCCGTATCGCGCCTGCGCGCCAGCTTTGATGCGCCGATGGGCCAGTTGGAGAACTTATCTTTCATTACTTTTTCCTGAAGACGAATGATGCCGTCCAGTATCATTTCCGGACGCGGAGGACAGCCGGGGATATAAACATCCACAGGCACGATTGTATCGATTCCCTGAACGGTCGCGTAATTGTCGTAGAAGCCGCCGGAAGTGGCGCAGACTCCGCAGGAAAACACCCATTTGGGTTCCGTCATCTGATTGTACACCCGGAGCAGAATCGGCGCCTGTTTGTGCGAAACGGTTCCGACAACAAACAGTGTATCCGCCTGTCTTGGTGAAAACCTTGGGAGTGCGGCGCCAAATCGCTCCAGATCATAACGGGGACCGGAAACGCTCATGTATTCCATCGCGCAGCAGGCGGTGACAAACGGATACAGAAAGAAAGAATTCTTCCGGCCCCAGTTCACCAGCGCTTCCAGTTTGGTCACAACGACCTCTTCGCCCAGCAGATGGCTTTCATCATCATCGTCTTTTTTCGTCAGTCCCATTCCAGAGCCCCTCTTTTCCAGACATAAACCAGGCCGCCGCCCAGAATAATTATAAAAACTACCATTTCCACAAATCCAATCCAGCCCAGCTCCTGGAACAGCACCGCCCATGGATACAGAAAAACAGCTTCAATATCAAATATCACAAAAAGCAGAGCCACGAGATAAAATTTCACATCAAATCTCAAACGAGGCGAAACGATCTGGGTCTCGCCCGATTCAAAAGGCTGCATTTTTTCTTTGAATTTGTGTTTGGGACCCAGCAGAGTCGTAGATATCAAAAGGCCTCCCGATGTCAAAGCCGCAAGAGCCAGCAGAAGAAAAGCCGGAATGTATTCTGTCATCGCACCGCCTCCTTCCGCAGATTCCCCGCGCCGGTCATATCGGAAAAAATACTTTCCGCAGATTTATAATTCCATGCATGTCCCAGTGACAGAGCCAGTTTCTGAAGGGTAAGCCAGGCCGGCATGATATTCTGAGGAGGTTCGACCGCACGGGAAAATTTCTGCACCCGTCCGTCCATTGCTGTAAAGGTGCCGCTACGCTCCATTGCATTCGTGTCCGGAAAAACCACGTGAGCCTTTGACGCCGTTTCATGCATCACGCTGTCGATAACAATCAGCTGCTCAAGCGCGCCGAGAGCCGCCGCCAGCTTTCCGCCGCGGCCGTTTGCGGAAGCAATTTCTCCGACAGGGTTGGATCCCATCACCAACAGACTGCGAATTTTACCGTTATCAATTGAGTCCAGAGTGGCGCGGGCAGCGGCAGCCGCCTGCGAATCCATCGAGCCCTGCAGCATATCAGAAAGACCTCTCGAATTCGCCTGCGGGTAGAGCACAATGATCTTCGCTTTCCAGATTTCGCACAGTTCCGCAAGAATACGCATCCACTCGATTCCGCCGCCTTCATAAATATCACGGCCCACAAGAACAACAGGTCGTTTGGCTCCGAACGTGCGAAGCGCGGCTGCCTTTAAGAGCTTTTCAGGAACACCCGCTGCTTCCGCCCATGCGGGTCCATTTTTTTCCTGAGCGGCAGAAAGGGGCATTGTCAGCGATTTGATGATTCCCGCATCCAGCAGGAATCGGGCCATCCCCAGCAGTACACTGCGCATTTTCGCGCGCGGCGAACCGATGGTCAGGTAGGGATCCGGCTTAAATGTTGTTTCCCCGGATGTGATCATAATATGACTGGCGCCTTTAATCACGGCTCGGCGTATGAGATTTCCTGTGACAGGGCTCTCATGCGAAGGATTGGAAAAGCTCAGCACGGTATCCGCATCCAGAACGGCCTCCAGCCGGGTGACAGAATTGGCGGAAGGAATCTGTTTGATTTCTTCGAGATTCGCTCCGGCGATAAGAGTATAACCATCGATAAAATGCGCGGAAGAAGCCGCATCCCGCATCAGCCTTCTCAGGGCAAAATTGTCTTCCAGAGGCATCGATCCGGAGCCCGCCGCAGCGATCGCAGAATCTCCGTGTTTTTCTCTGATTGTTTTCCAGACACCGGCGATTTCCGAAAATGCTTCTTCGTAAGAAACGTTAACCAGCCGACCGTTTTTTCTGACCATTGGAGAAAGAATGCGGTTTTGATCGGCGCGGGGAAAATGAAAACGTCCCTTCAAACAGAGCGATCCGCCGTTTACGCCGGACTCATCATCCGTGATGCGCATGACCTTATTTTTTTTAACATCCGCCTGAAAGGTGCAGCCCACTCCGCAGTGAGAGCATACGCTTTTGACCTTCGTCATTTCCCAGCTTCGACCCGCCAGACCCAGATTGCTGGACAGCGCTCCGACCGGACAGACGCTGATGCACGATCCGCAGAAAGCACAGTCGAGTTTTTCTCCGTCCAGAGTGCCGATAACGCTTGTGTAGCCGGTGTTTTCGATTTTCAGGAAACTCTCGCCCTGCTCCGCAGAGCAGACATGAATGCAGCGTTCGCACATAATGCAGAGATTGGGATTGTACCGGATAAAACCCCAGTCGGAGTGTTTGACCCGTACAGGATATTCAGTCTTGTAGGGCTGTTCTGTTATGCCGAATTTATAGGCGTTGTTCTGAAGCTCGCACTCCCCGCTTCTTTCGCACACCACGCAGTCGAGCGGATGATTCACAAGAATCAGCTGAACCATCATCCTCCGCATGCGCGTGAGATTTTCCGATTCCGTCTGAACCGACATGCCCTCGCGCACGGGAAGCTCGCAGGCCGTCATGGGAGAGGCCACCCCTTCAACCTCGACGACGCACATCCGGCAGGAGCCGATCGGCGACAGCTTTTTGTGATAGCACATTGTTGGTATTTTTATACCATTATCTGACGCTGCCTCCAGCAGAGTCTTTTTAGAATCCGCCTTTACAGACCTGCCGTTGATTGTCAGATTTACTTCTGTCATATCCGTTCTTCAAGGACCACCATGCCGACCTGATAGCAGCGCATGCAGCGCGATGCTTCATCAATGGCCTGCGAAAGTGTGTACCCGGTTTCCACCTCTTCGAATGAATGAAGTCTCTCGTCCATTTCAATTGTATTCATAGGATTTCTATCCCGGCTTTCCTTGATGCTGCCCGGATGATGCTTGTCTTCCACGCCGAGCAATTTCATGACCTTGTCCATTTTCTGGTCTTCCGTCATTTCCACTTTCTCGCCGGTGAGATACAGATCCATGCTCTGCGCTGCGCGTCTTGCATTGCCGCAGGCGTCCACAAGAGTCATCGGTCCGTTGAAAACATCACCGCCGGCAAAAATATCCGGCGCACCGGTCTGCAGTGTGTCTCTGTCAGCCTGAATTGTTTTCCATTTTGTAATTTCTATTTTTTCTTCACCGGAGAGAACAGTAAGATCGCAGTCCTGTCCGATTGCCTGGATTATGATATCAGCCGGAACAATGAATTCGGAGCCTTTGATTTCAACCGGACTGCGGCGTCCGGATGCGTCCGGTTCGCCCAGCTGCATACGAGTGCATTCCAGTCCTGTCACTTTACCATTCTCGGCGATGATTCGTTTTGGCGCCGCCAGAAATTCGTAATTCACGCCTTCGATTTCGGAGTCGTGCACTTCATGCGGGTCGGCCGGCAGTTCTTTTTTTGTGCGGCGGTAAACAACCGTTACTTTTTTTGCGCCGAGACGGATCGGTGTGCGGCAGCAGTCCATCGCAACGTTTCCGCCTCCGACCACGATCACACTTTTTCCGGTGACATCGTGCTTTCCGGTCAATTCCAGATCGCGCAGGAAATCAATTCCGCGGATAAATCCATTATAATTCTTGTCTTCGCCTTCCGCGCCCATACTCTTTGAAAGATGCGCGCCGATTCCCATGAAAAAACCTTTGTATCCTTCATCGCGAAGCTGCTGCACCGTCTTATCTGTTCCGACTCTTACGCCGTATTTAAATTCGACTCCGTTCTTCTCAATATAGTCCACTTCCTGCTGAAGAATTTCACGCGGAATGCGGTACTGAGGAATACCGACGCTGGCCATGCCGCCCGCAACCGGAAGAGCTTCAAAAATCGTCGGACTGTAGCCGCGAAGAGCCATGTAATAGGCGAACGATAATCCGGCAGGTCCCCCGCCGATCACCGCCACTTTCTGGTTCTTCTTTCCCATCTGCGGATTTACAGGTTCTGTCAGGCCGTGAAGATTCTCATAATCCCAGGCATATCGTTTCAATTTGCAGATCGAAATCGGTTGATCCGCCTCTTTCATACTGCAGGCGCTTTCGCATGGATGAAAACAGGCGCGTCCCAGCGAAGCCGCCAGCGGACTTGCCTGCCGGATTATTTCCAGTGAATCGCCGGGGCGGTGTTCGCGAATGGCTTCCACATAAGCGGGGATATCCATGCCCGAGGGACATGCCGTATAGCACGGGGCTGTGATTTTTGTCCGTGTTTCAAAATCCTTTGCCGGTCCGGCTTTGTGCGCGATGCGTTTTTCAAAACTTTCTTTAAAATGTTTCAGGGCATGAATTACAGGAATCGGACCTGTCTGACCGATGGAACATTTTGAGGTGGCGGAAATATCCTCTCCCAGCTGATGAAGCTGGAACAGATCTTCCGGGCTGCCATTTCCCGCTGCCACTTTCGCAAGCAGATCTTTCATGACCGCAGTTCCAATACGGCAGGGAAAGCATCGTCCACAGGAAGCTTCCTGCACGGATTCCATATAACGATGGCAGAGATCCACCACATCGTATCCTTCTTTATTGATGATGAGCCCGGCCCAGCCTACAAAAGCGCCGATGCTGTGGTCTTTATCATAGTCATCAGGAAGCTTCAAATCCGCAGGCTTCCACTCTGAGGGGTCGATTCCTCGATTATCAACAATTTGGTCATTCCATGAAGAAAAAAGTAGTTTCATAGCACTCAATATATTTACGCTGTATTACTCTGACAAGAAAAATCAATCCTCTATCTGAGCTGCCAGCTCCGAAAGCTTCAAATAAAACTCATCCCTGGAAATCCCCAGGGATTCGGCTCCAAAAGTCTCTGCATCCTCAGCCGAAGCAAAATCACCATAGTTTACGGCCACCAGCTGGTACAGAACCAGAAGCGGCACCATTTCCAGTTTATCTTTGAAATACGGGTGCACATACATAAAAAATCCATCTTCCGGCCGTTCACCCCTGGGAGCCGGAAAAGCGAATTCTCCCGGTTCCAGTTCCTCACTGCTGAACACGATCTCACACGGATAACGGCACTCAGCACGGTCTTCCAGAATGCGCAGAAGTTCGATCCAGCCGATCCTGCCGTATTTCTCCCGGAGCTCCCAGCCTTTCCAGGCTATATGAGAACTCAACGACTCTCTGGCATCCTGCACGGTAAGTTTTTTTTCCATATTTACTGCAAATCGCTTGTAATGAACGAAAGAGAAATCCCAGAAAATAAATTTGGATAGAAAATTTTTCTGTATCGTCTCATCTGTACATAGCGGTGATTTGAAATATTAAAGGCACAGGGGTGCTTTTCTTATTATGATTTGTATCTTGAGGTAAATATGATTATTATCACAATAAAAAGACTGGATCCAGGAGACTTTGAATGATCTATTTTGAAGATTTGAAAGAGAATATGGAAATGCCATTGGGGAAATACAGTGTTACAAAAGAAGAAATTCTGGAATTCGCGACTAAGTATGACCCGCAGCCTTTTCATCTGAGCGAAGAATCCGCTAAAAAATCTATGTTCGGCGGATTGATCGCAAGCGGCTGGCACACAGCCAGTATTGCCATGCGGCTGTACGTGGATGCTGTTCTGAATAAATCCGCCAGTCTGGGATCTCCCGGAGTGGATGAACTGCGCTGGAAACGACCCGTGCGTCCGGGTGATGTGCTCACAGGGAAATTTACTATTATAGAAACGAAACCGTTTCGTAAAGGGATCGGAATGGTGAAAGGCCGCGCAGAACTTCGGAATCAGGATGATAAAATTGTGATGACCTTTATCGGAAACGGAATGTTCGGTACGCGGCCGGCAAAGGAATAAAATATTTTTACGTTTTCAGAAGAATCCGGAATTCTGTGCCTTCGTTCGGAGTTGTCCGGATGCTGATCTGTCCGTCCATTTCCTTCACTTTTTGCGCGACGATGTTCATTCCCATCCCGCGCCCTGATACCATGGTCAGCTCTCCCCGAGTGGAAAATTTAGGATGAAAGATGAGCTTGATGATTTCTGCGCGGCTCATGTGTTCCAGAGCATCCAGATCCGCGAGTCCGGCAGCGAAGGCGGCCATTTTGTTTTTTTCCAGATCGATTCCCCTGCCGTCATCAACCACATTAATGAATACCTCGCCCTTTTTCAGAACGCCGGCTTCGATGCGGATGGTTCCCTCCGGAGGTTTTGACGCCGCGATCCGCTCTTCCAGGGTCTCAATTCCATGATCCAGCGCATTTCGCACCATATGAACCAGAACCTCTTTCAGACGGCTCTGGTAACGACCGGGCAGCACGTTGAAATTTCCGGACAGCACAAGCGGCTGTATTTTTCTTCCCGTTTTCTCCGCAAGACTGATCAATGAAACATTCAAATTTTTCAGATACATTTTCAGGGATCCGATTTCATTTTCATGCAGGTCAGTGAGAAGGTCGTCGAGAAACGGGAAACGACCCGGCGTCGTCCCCGATTTTATTTCTTCCAGCCTCTTTATCAGAACATTGATATCCAGACGCGAATGCAGTCCGGAGGACATTTCCGCAGATTTCGCGTCGCCCACCATGGATTCGCACGATGAAAGAGTTTTCATAATTTTTTCAATCTCTTCCGAGAGTTCGCCTGCCTGAATTTCTCCGTTGTCAACACGGCCCTCAAGAATATGCATTCTGCCGGAAATCAGGTTCAGATTGAATGACGCTGAATCCGCCTTCAGTGTGTGCAGAACCCGCATGATTTTTATTTTTTCGTTGAATCCGCTCTTCAGAATCAAATTCTGAATTTCCCCGAGATGGATGTTCGCATCCTGTATGAAGCTCAGAAAAGGAATCGGGTCGAGCCGGCAGATTTCCACAATCGACTCAAGGGTATCGTCCAGGCGCCGCTGCTCCGATAGAATTCGAGATTCGAGTTTCTTCTTTTCCGTGAGATCTTTGATTGTGAACAGCAGACTCCAAATCCGGTTGAAACGGTAAATCGGGTAAACTTCAACACTGACGACAGTTTTCCCGGCCGCCGGTATCTCGCGGCCCCGCGTAGGATTGAGTTCATTGAGCAGCGTCCAGTCCGTGTTCGAATGCCCGAAGGCAGTGTTTATGAATGAGCTCATTTCCTGCAGGAACTGTTCGTCTCCCTGAATCAACTCGGTGATCGGCAGGCCCTCCAGTTCTCGATCGCCCATTAGACGCCGTACTGCCCGGCTGTAACCCGCGTTGATTTTTCCCTGTGAATTGACTGTTAATAGACCGTCCGGAATGTGTTCCAGTATTTCATTTACCTGGATAAATTTTTCGCGAGAGGCCAGGAGCTCCGCCACGCGATAGGTCAGGATGAAGAGAAACGGCCGGAACTGAGCGTATTCTTCCGGTGACAGATTGATAAATTCCAGACAGCCGACAAGCCGGCCTGCCTGCAGAACGGGAGCCAGAATCAGGGAACTGATTTCGCGTCGGTAAATACCTTCGCCGAAACATTGCAGTACATCTTCATCCTGGAAAAACGAAGCCGATTCCCTGGATCTGTCAAAAGCGGACCGTCCGGAACGGGATTCGAGAACTCTGTTGGCATCCGCAGCCAGAGTAAGACTTGCGGCGGTGGAAGCCGTAAAGGCCAGTTTTTCCTGGCTCGTGTCGAACAGGTATGTAGACCCGCCGTCAAAAGCCATTTTTTCAACGATGATGGATATCAGAGATTCCAGAATACGGGACAGGTTCTGTTCGGCGACATTGATCGCTCCGATTTTTTCGATGACGGATATTTCTTTAAAAGACCTGTCCAGGCCTTTCGACATGAATGTCATCACCCGGCCCAGAGTGGAGATCTCATCCGTTGTCGGAATATTGATCTCTCCGCCGAATTTTCCGGTTGAGATTTCCTCGGCAAAATCCGTGAGCCGAATCACGGGTCCCGTAATGATCACCCTCTCCACAAAAAGCGCAATCGCAAGCGTGATGAGACTTCCCGCCCCAACAAGGAACTGAATGATTTTCAGAATATTAATTTTTCGTTCTGCATTCTGCTGAAACAGATCCACAACTTTTTCCAGGCGTTCCAGCAGTTCCTGGTTCTTTTTCTCCAGACCTTCCCTGTATACACGGACTTCAGCCGGCGACCTGTCCGTATCCAGAACAATGCTCTCGCCCTGCACCATATCATTCCATAATTGTTTGGCCCCCTGCAGTTCTCTGTACACGAGGTCGGATTTATTTTTAAAAAGAATCTGCCGAACCCCGATCAAGTCGAGGCCGACATTCTCTTCAATTCGAATTTCATCGTACGTATACTCAAAATCCTCCCTGACTACGGGCAGCTGCGCAGCATATTCGGCTGTGCGGTAGATGGATACTTTGAGGAATTCAGATGTGTATTGCTGTGATATGTTCCGCAAGCGGCCGGCGTTGTTGATGTTCGCCGCGTCAAATTCCTGGAGATACAGAATGAACAGCACATTCCAGATACTGACAATTGTCAGTGATACAAAAAAGAAAAAGATGGTCCAGAGTTTTCTGCGAAGGGTCCAGCGAAATTTGAGAAAATGGATCATTCTGTTTTCAGGCAGACTTTCAGAGTCAGATCGCCGAATTTTGTTTTAAAAGGCAGCTTAACAAAAGGAAGATTTCTGGGCAGTTTGATAGAATGCCCGAGCCCCTCCACGACCGTGGGAATTGTGATCGCCAGTTCATACTGTGGCAGTTCATTCTTGGCATTTCCCGATATAATGTTGGTGAGTTCTCCCACGGCATCGATAACATCCTCGTTGATTACTTTGTATTCTTCTCCCACGAAAGCGCTGGCGGTTTTCAGGGCCAGCATTCTGGAAAAACTGAGTATCACAAGTCCCGTTGCTTTTCCGGAAAGGCTCATGATTCCGGAAATATCAGAATGATCCGCCTGGAGAGCATCCGATGTAATCAACTCCGGTCTGCCTTTCTCCAGATCGATATGGATGAGCGTATCAAATGTTTTGACCAATGAATTGATAAATGGATTTATGTATTCAACTTTCATTATGTCTTCCCGTTCAGGTACGGTTTTACCCGGTCCCAAAAAACATCGCCGGTAATCGGCTTGGCCACATAGCTCGTAACGCCGGCTTCAATGGCGGCAAGAAGATAGCGTTTCTCTGCCTCGCTGGTTACCATCACCACAGGAATTGTTGTGTATTTTGGCATGCTGCGGATCTTTTTCACAAAATCCAGCCCGTTGAGCTCCGGCATATTCCAGTCCAGCACCAGAAGGCCATAATTGCGCAGTTCCAGCATCTGCAGAGCTTCAATTCCATTAGAAGCTTCAAAGATCGTCCCCTCTGCAATACCCTGCGCCACCAGAATATTTTTCTGTATGCGCCGTTGTGTTTTAGAATCGTCTATCAATAGTATATTCATACTGTTCACCTGTTTCCGGCCGCCCGGCCGAGAAACTGTAACGGTTATCTGCCACTAATACCCTGTATCCGTATTTTTTTCAGACGGTTCCACCTGCGACAGTTTTTTTACCCATTCCTTCTGTTAATTCTCATATTCAGTCTATGACAGGACCTTTGTGCCGGACAGAATCCCCGAAAAACGATAAAAAAAATCTCATTGCGAATAAAATGCCTTGCAATATTTCCCGCCGTAATTATATCGTCATTTTACGATATGACGAAACATATACCGGTCAAATTTGATGCCGAACTGGAGGAGTTTTTAAAGGCTCTGTCCAACCTCAACAGGAGGAAGATCCTGTTCCTTTTTATGGATGGAAGGGAAAGAACCGTCAACGAAATTGCTCAGGTCCTTCGGCTGGGACAGTCGACCGCATCCGAACATCTTAAGATGCTGAAACGGGCATCCCTGATGGTCTCGCGGAAAGAAGGAAAGGAAGTTTTCTACAAACCGGACCGGGGCTCGATCGTGACGACTCTGAGAAGGCTGTCGGATCTTTTGATGAATTGCTGCTGAGGGGATATGGGGGATTGAAAAGAGATGGGGAGATGTAAGAGATACAGCGATCAGAATTTTTCGGGGATAATTACCCTTACCGAACGATTGATAGATATTAATATCCCCTCATCTCCTCTATCCCCATATCCCCTGTTCACTCCTGGGTATTGTATCGTTATTTCACGATATTACGATTTTTAAGTTTAAATGAAAAAGGAGAAAGATTATGACGACACAGGTAATGGAAGTAAAATTCACAAAAGAAGAAGTGCGCGATGTTTACCGAAAAAAGGCGGGCATCTACGACACATGGGGGCGACTTACAGAATCCAGGGCCCGGGAAATCGGCCTATCGCGGATAAAAATACAGAACGGCGAAAAAATACTCGAAGTCGCAGTCGGGACGGGTCTGATGTTTCAAGAAATACTGATTCGCAATCCTGACGGAATCAACGAGGGAATAGACCTGACCGATGCCATGCTCGAGAAAGCAAAGGAGAAGGCCGCCGCAACAGGCGTGCGAAATTACAACCTGCGGACAGGAGACGCTTACAGGCTTCCATTCGCCGATGAATCTTTTGATGTTCTGGTGAACAACTATATGTTTGATCTTCTGCCGGAAAAGGATTTCGATTCTGTCCTCAAAGAATTCCGCCGGGTTCTAAAAAAAGACGGCAGGATGCTGCTGATCAATATGACCTTCGGCGAAAAAATCTATCAACGCTTTTTTGAGTTTCTGGCCCGCACGGGTCCCAGGCTGATGGGAATCTGCCGGGGCGTGGCCCTTGAGGGGCGGCTGAAGGAGAACGGTTTCTCTCAAGTCGAACGAAGCTTCGTGAGTCAGATGGGATTTCCGTCTGAGATACTAACGGCGAACAAAAATTAATACTTAGAAAAAAACAATAAGAATTTTCACGCGGAGAACGCAGGGGTCGCGGAGCAAGGCGAGGAAGGAAGGTAGAAAGAAAGAAGAGGACTGGTTGACAGGCGTCCTGGCACGCCATTTCACCACTTTACGCTCCCTTTCTTCCCTGCGTTCTTTGCGAACTCTGCGTGAAATTTTTTTCTTCGCCTGGCTATTTTATTGATGAAAAGAAATTCCAGATTTCTTCCGGCGCGTTGAGATCCTGGGATGTTCTGCCCATAATTCGCGGAGCCCGGAAGAGCGGCTGCGGAATAACATGCCCGCCGCCGTAAATGGAAAAGAGAACCACAGACGGTCTGCCCGGCGAATTCCATATTGTTTTTTTCACATGCGTATCATCATCGCCGCGGTGCGGCAGAGCAATGATCTCAGGAGACGAATGAAAACCGAACCGCGCGGCGAAGAGGCTGGCCGTGGCCTGCGCTGAGACAACCGGACCGCGTTTCATAAATCCGAAAAACTGCACTTCACCGCCTGCGTAGGGATTTAAAGGATCTTCTGTGCCTTCGACAAGGACAGCCGGGACGGCCCGGGAAAGCGCGGGACAGACTGTATTGTTCGAAGCGGGCATGCTTGCAGCGATGGCCGCGACTCCTGCCAGAAGTCCCGGAGCCTCGAGCGCAAGGCGAAATACCATCTGGCCTCCGTTGGAATAACCGGCTGCGAAAACGCGGCTCTTATCGACTCGTTTTTCCCGGATCAATTTTTCAATAAGAAGTTTAATAAAACTAACATCATCGATATTGAGTTTTTTTGCGGAGGAAAATTTCACACTTCGGCAGTCGTTCCAGTAGTTCTCATATCCTTCCGGGTATGCCGTGATAAAACCATGCTCCCAGGCCAATCGGTCAAATTCATAGCCTGAAAATACCCGGATCTTTCCGGCATCCTGTGTGGACCCATGAAATACGAGAAGAAGCGGCGGGTGCGCGGCGAGGCGGGACGGAGTAAAAGTGTACGCCGAGCGGTCAAAGTTACCTGCATGAATCATTACTTTTTCATACAGTGCCTCGAATTCTGGAACCGGAGGCGCGGGTGCATGAATGAAATACAGATATGAAATTCCAGACGAGGCAAGGAGGAAGACAAAAATCCATGTAAGATATTTGGCCGATTTTCCCACAAATTGTGAAATCATACTTGTAGGCAGAATTCCTGCTTGCCATTTCCACTTCAAGCAATGTACTGCTCCCGTCAGCGTTATTGTCCATGATAGAGTATAGAAAAACACAGAAGGAAGAAACGTTCCGAACGGCTGTGACAGGGAATTTAAAAATTCTTTTTTTATTGTTATTTGCTTTCGCTTCTTTGCTCACTCAGACCTCCGGCATCCGGGCTGAACGCACTTTGACGATCACACCGCAGATTGAAGAATACCCGCTGGGTCTTTACATGGACATTCTGGAGGATCCTGCCGGGAAATTGACCTTCGACGACATTCGAAGCGGAGAACTTGAGAGTCGATTCCAACATTCGACCGAATCGGTTCCGAATTTTGGCATGACCCGGTCCGCGCATTGGCTGCGCTGGCATTGGGATGTGCATACAGAGCTGGAAGAAGAATGGCTGCTTGTGATGGCATATCCCGACATTGAACAGATAATTCTGTATGTGCCCGTATTCAGAGACGGCAAGGAAATCTGGGAAGTCAGACATTCGGGCCGGGGAGTGAGTGCCCTGCAGCGGGAAATTCTCCACTACGATTTTATTTTTCGAGTCAGACTGATTCCAGGGACAACGCAGCATTTCTACATGCGAATCGCATCAGAGGATGTCTCTCTCGTCCCGTTGGTGCTGCGAAGCACGATGAATTACTGGACGAATATTGCGCCGGAGATATTTGCCTTCGGAATATGCTACGGGATCATTTTCGTGATGATTCTTTACAATGCTTTTATATTCCTCAGCGTTCGCGATACCGCATATCTGTATTACATTCTGTACCTGGCCGGGTATGCGCTGTTCCAGCTCTGTGTGAACGGAATGGCTTTCCCGATTCTCTGGCCGGATTCCCCCTGGTGGGCGAATCATTCCACGGCATTTTTCTCCGGACTGGCGATGGCGCTCGGTCTTCAGTTCTGCCGGACATTTCTGCGCACAGCCAGACGCGCCCCGCGGCTTGATATTTTCCTGAAATCAGCGGCGATCATCTGCGCGTCACTGCTTCCGCTTTCGCTGGTGCTGCCCTATCACTGGGCGATTGGAATGGCCAGCTTCATGGGAATTGTTCTTGCGGTAACGGTTGTTTCGGCCGGATTTCACGCTCTGTTAAACGGATATCGTCCGGCGCGTTTTTTCCTTACAGCCTGGGGAGCGCTTCTCATCGGTATTGTGCTCCTGTGTCTTTTGAATTTTGGTTTTCTGCCCGCAAGTTTTATTACATTGTACGGCATTCAGGTCGGCGCGGTTGCGGAATCAGTCCTGCTTTCCCTTGCTCTGGCGGACAGAATCAATCTCATGCGTGCGGAAACAGCACAGGCTCAGTCTGACGCTCTAGAAAATCTTCAAAGAATGGACCGGCTCAAGGACAATATCCGGCTGGAACTGGAGCAGAAAGTTATCGAAAGAACGGCAGTCATCCAGAGCCAGAACCAGGTTCTGGAACAGCAGATGACGATGGCGAAAAGAATTCAGATGTCTCTTCTGCCGCAGAACATTCCCGACGTCAGGGGAGTCAAAATCGCCTATCGATACCAGCCAATGATGCAGATCGGCGGAGATTTTCTGGATATTCATTACAGCCCGAGCGAAAACTCTGTCGGTCTTTTTGTCTGCGATGTATCCGGTCACGGTGTGCCGGCCGCGCTTCTGGCTTCCATGACGAAAATGTCATTGAGCTTCTGGCATGAGAACCTGAACAGACCGGCTGAAAGCATCGCTTATCTTCACGAAACTCTGCATGATAAACTGAGCGACTATTTTCTCACCGCCTCAATCTGCAGCCTGAATCTGAACACCGGCGAACTCATCGCAGCCAATGCGGGCCACTGGCCGATTCTAATAATGAGGAAGGATGCCTCCCTCACGACCTTAAGAGCCCGGGGCCGGATGATCATGGCCAGGTGGGCGCCGGAATGCGAATCGGTAAGCGCACAGCTGCAATCGGGAGATCGGATCGTGATTTATACGGACGGACTGCTGGAAGAAACCAACCGGGCCGGCGAAATGTTCGGAGAGGACAGGTTCCTTCAGCTGGTCAGAAATCACAGTTCTGACAGTGTGGATGTGATGTGTGAAGAAGTAGTTCAGGAAGTGTTGCGCTATTCAGGCGGGCCGCTCGAGCAGGGAGATGACATCACCCTGCTTGTTGCGGAGTACGGGTAGAGAAAAAGATTGACGCATCTGATTTGCTTGGAACTTACTATTATGACCTGAGCCCCTAAAACTGGAATGTAAAATCCTGCGGGGTCAGGAGATTTGACATATGATTCAGAGAAATCGATTTAATAAAGATTTTAGAGAAAAGATAATAATGGAGCTGGTGGCCGGACAGAGTTCGGTAGCCCAGATCGCACAGCGAGAAAGTATTAATCCGCAAACAATTCGGAACTGGAAAAAGGACATCGACGGCGGCGCTTTCCAGACGGATCACGAAATCGAAATTTCTCTGCGAAAACGAATTGGAGAACTCGAAAGCGCGCTCGCGGAATCGGCGCTCGATGTTCACATTTTAAAAAAAACGGAAAAATATTTCAAAGAAATGAAGCGAAAAGAGAAATTGTCCGGCGCTATATCGCCCCCGAATACGGGGTCGTCCGCAGCTGCAAAACGCTCGAAATAGCAGTCTCAACTTATTACTACTGGTCCGATGCCCGGAAAAGAAGCGCGAAGGTGTTCCAGATCCCTGATTTATTTTCGCTGATCAAGATTAACTGAGTTTGGTCGTATTATTCTCAATTTGCTCCTATTTAAGATCCGTGAGTTTTACTTTTTTCTTAAAAATTATAATCTTGCTATGCCAGGCTTTATAATCCAATTCTCTGAGAATCAAATAATTATTTCCTTCTGAAGAATTTACAAATTCTTTGGTAAAACCCATAGCAACGATAAAATCAGGCTGTAAATAGGAAACTAATGCTTTTCCATCCATAGGACTCGGATTTCCTTTTTGCTTTTGTGAAACATAGAAATCTATGGGCGCTCGTGTGCAAAGACCAAAAGAATCGATTACGTCTCCATGATAAAAAAAACCGAATACTCCTACTTCAGGAGTAAGTGCGATTCCGGATTCGAATTGATTTATTAATTCGGCAGATTGCCTGTATCCCAAATATCTTTCAAATTCATTACTATCATTGTAGGCTGGAACATAAATTTTTCCCCTCATTTCATCATATTTTCGAAGTCCTCTGTTCAGAATAAATGTGTTTTTATGAGCAAAAATAAAAATTACAAGTAATGTAAGAAATAAAGGCAGAATTTCCATTCTCGGAAATTTTCTTTTTAAATAATTTGTGATTAATTCAAATAGAAAATAAAATCCAGAAATAAGTAAAAGCAAAAGAGAAGAGTTGATAATTGGTAAATACCAAAACGCGACACTTTTTACGTATAAAACAAAAAATACAAAAAACAAAGGATAGGAAAAATATGTAAGTTTTATTAGTTCTTTTTGCTTTTTCAATCTATAAAAAATAAGACTATATAAAAGAAAAATGCTGATCAATAATTCATTTCCTCTTGAAAGAAAGGAATTTCCCAGATTCACTCCTAAGTCTGTGATCATCTTCAATCCCGCTTCTCCGTTAAATAACAAAACAGGTTTGAGCATGATATTCCATACTCCTACTAAAACCACTAGCCCACCCGGATTTTCCAAAGTCGTGCCTTGTTCCAAAAATTGGAATGCTTTCTTTGCCTGAATGGATTGAGGGATAGGATTTCCGTACATATATAATGAAAAAGCCAAATAAGCCACAGGAATCATTCCATAATACGGAATGGATTTCCAATTTTCTTTTCGTTTTAATAAAAATAGCGCAAAAACAGGAGCAAGAAAAACGCCTTCCGGCCGGATAAGAGGAGCAAAACCTCCCAGTAGCGCTGCAGATATAAAATGATCTCTATGCAATAAAAATATGCAAAAAAAGAATAAGAAAGTAAACAAAGCCGCTTCGAAACCTTGACTGTAAATTCTAATATTATAGGAATTCATACAAATCAGAATGGAAATTCCCAAAGAAATCCAAATATTTTTTGTAATGTCTTTTGCTATTCTGAAAAATAAGGAACCCAATAAAATAAGTAAAAATGCATTCAGATACAAAGCTATTTGAGGAAGGTTATCCGATCCAAAAATTTTTGCCAAAAAACCCAAAATAAATACAAAACCAGGAGTTGTACTGCCCATTTCATAAGGTGGATTCAAATTCCATGATAATAAAAAATGATCCGCAAAATTTTTAGAGTGCCGGAAAGTAATATAGGAATCATCACAAGGATGATGACCCATTATCAATAATAGTATTGCTCCCGGAATACCTCCTAAAAGGTGTAAATATGCTTTCCACCCTTCAATGGAAGATTCTTTAATTACCTTTTCTTTGCAAAATTTATAACTTTCCGAGAAAAATACCATGTTCCCTCAAATTAATGCGATTTTATCAAGTCACATTAAGACCATAATTATTTTGGTTTTCTAGAATATATTCATTTGACGCGACCTTTTCGAGTGCTGGTACAGCAAAAATGCCAATACGCAATTCAACAATTTCTAAATGAACCAAATACAAATGTATGGAGGCGCCACACCCATGAAGAAGATTGTATAGATAGGACTGGATGTCCACAAAAATTCTATAACAATGGTATTGTTTGAATGCGGTTCCGGAAAAGAGAAGCTTATTCAAAAACTTTCCAACCAGCCGAGGCGGGAATTGATTGAATAGTTGTTTCTCCCTCTCTTATACCGACAGACAACAAAAAGGTGAAGACCGACCAACTGGATTCCATCAAACTCGCTAAATTCTTCTGTTCCGGGCTTCATACCGCGGTGATTGTCCCTGATTCCGTGCTTGAAAACGACCGCGATCTTGTGCGTTTTCACACCGCTCAGGTTAGAGAAACAACACATTTCAAACTGCGGATACTTTCTTTTTGTTGCGCAAAGGGATTTAGTATCCGGAAAGAACCCTGTGGGGCAGCAAATTCAAAAACTGGCTCGGAACGCCGGAGATGGAGTCTTCAAAGGATCGAGTTATGTTGCACAGATACTTAGATTATTAAAAGTATCAGAAGAAATTCCTTGAAGAACCTGCCGGCACCGTTTATTTGTTGACAGTGTCTTTCGACGGGATTCTGTAAGCTGGTATATTTTTCCCGGAATGAAAATGTCAGTCAATGAAAGCGAGAATGAAATTTCAAGATATATTGTTTATACAATATCTTTTTTCTTACTGATTGTTATTGTTTATCATTCTTATGTCGCATTGTCAATTTTTTATTACTGGCTGAAGATTCTCGGTTACTCAGGGGAGATAGATTGGGGGGAAGCGGTTGTTTTATTGGAAACAAACCGTTTGCTTTCCGGCGAAAATATTTACCCAGGTTCGGAGGAAAACTTATTTACAGGTTCGATTTATGGCCCAGTTTACTATTTAATAACCGCTCTTGCGGCATCCTCTAAGCCGGATTCTTACTTACCGTTAAGAATTGTTTCTATTATAGGATTGGTTATCGCTTTTTCTTCCTGCGGTTTTATCATATTTAAAAAATCAGGCAGCCGGATGGCAATAATTCTCGGGATTTTGCTTCTTGCGACTCCAACCGGGATTGCAATTTACGGTCCAGTCTGCAAACCGGATTCTCTATATCTCGGTATAACATTGCTGGGACTTGCGATAGTGATACCGAATCTCAGATCTAATTTAGTATTCCTGTCGGTTCCGCTGTTTGTCGGCGCGCTCTATATTAAACTCTCCGCCGTTCCCGCCCCGGCGGCGGTATTCATCGCAATGTTCCTATCAGGAGAAAAAAGAAGAGCTCTATTTTTTGTGCTTTCAATGGGGATTGCTTTCCTGCTGACGGGAGGAGCATTCACCTATATTTTCGGCCGAGACTTCCTGGTTCATTTTTTTACATACAATGTCGCCGAGTTTCCACTGGCAGGCGTCCTGCTTCAATTTCCTTTTTATCTGCTCTTCTGGATTGCGCATCTTCTCATTGCCGCGCTCGTAAATCGTTTTACCAGCGAAAAGATCGTTGTAATTTATTTTCTGTCCGCGTTCTTCTTTCATCTGCCACTGTCAGGCAAGGCCGGCGCGTCATTTGTATACCATAATGAGGTAACGATCGCTCTTTTTTTAATCATCGCCATCGGCTTCGGAAATTTTCTGAAGGGACATACGGCGGGGTTCGTGAGCGTCAGATACGCAGCTGTAATCTGTCTGCTTCTTATAATCGAAATCTTTTATTTCAATATCGTATTTACAAAATATTACCGTCTTCGTCAGTATACCCCCGACGCAGCGGATGTGATTGCGGACGCGGAGATTCAAAGGACTATTTCGGGTTTCTCAGGTGCGCAGCGTCCTCTGGTTTTCGCATCGAATCCCGGCACAATCGCCCGACATCGCCCGGGATTTCAACTTCCGATCGTTGATCCGTTTCTTTACAGGCAGCATATTCTACTGGGCAGAAATTCGGGAGCGCTCTTCGACAGCTACGTCCGGGAAAGAAAATTTCTTTATATAATCCTGAACAGCCATGGATCTGATCTGGAGAGCGAAAGTATTCTTGGCCAGCGGCTGACGCAAAATCAGCTGTCTGGCATACGGGAGAACTACAGGCTGTTCTTGAGCCTGCGGGGAACAAAATTCACCGATGGCGATGTCCGGATCTATGTACCGGAAATCCGAACCGCCCGAGGGCAGACAACGCGCTGAAATCGAGATCGAGGATTGTAGTTGGTTTTGGTTTTCTTGAATACAAATAATATTATATGTAAACTGTCTGACGGGGATAAAAAAAGAGTATCCTCTCCTATATGTGTGTGTTCATCCCTGGAAATTTGTATGACAAATTCAGAGTGTCCCTGAACCACCCGTCGCAACCATTTTGGTTTTCCAGGAACTTACTGCTATCTCAGATAGATCAATAAAAATCCGTCAATCAGAAAAAACGCCGGGGGCTCGGACATAAAATAACATGGCCGGATGCTGGTCGGGAAGTATGAAAGACTTCAGAAGGCTTGAGCTTAAATTTCAAGGCCAGTGCAATCATGGGAAATCGAGTATTGATTCAGAAATAGCTCCGGTAAAAACACAGTGAGCGTCATCTGTGCCTTGCAATCCGGACACTATCCGGCTTTTTCTGAAAAGACTTTTCATTCACTCTGGAACATTTGCAGGCAGTAAACTGCGGAAAATCAATAGCCCGCCCCTTTAGTTGAGCATAGATTCCACAACATCTGATCGATTTCTGATGATGTTCGGGAAAGAACTAGAGTATGCGCGCGATAAATCAATAAATATCTAATTCAATATTTTTATGGTATTTTTTTGGAGCTGTGATCCACCCGGCTGCTGTATCTGAAGATTATTTCCTTTCCGGTTTTTTTCTTAGGGCAGATATGCGGGGTTTATTATTTAGCCGAAGGGAGTATTCACGAGCTCTCGCAGTGCGATCATTTGAATAACGCTGCAAATTTGTTTGGTATTTCCAGCTGGAATCGACGGGCAAACATCAGTCGAGCCAGCTGGCCGAGGACAGTGAAAATTACATGCGAATGAGAAAGCGCCGGATTCAAATCGTTCCGTATAAATTTGAAGAAAGACCTGCCAGTCCCGGGTCCAGACGGATTTGTAGAGGAAATTCCTCGAAAATTTCGGCCTGCTTAACGGTTTTTATGCTTTTTCAGCTGAGAAATTGATTATATTGTATGGCAGAAATCATCTATATCGCTGCGTAAAAAAAGAACAGATACATTTATAGGCATTACTAATTTATTTCAATTCCTTCCGATCCTGTCCCGTTCTCTTATGCGGCTCGGTGAATTCCTAATAAAATATTTCACAATACACCTCCGCTGGGTGATTACAAACAATAGGAAAATGATTGACGCATCTGTCTGATTTTTCATGCTTCTCAAAAATCAACAGGGAGTCTGAATTATGAAAAAAACAGCAGTACTGTCAGCTCTGACAGCAGTCATTCTACTAATCGGCTGCCATTCCGCGCAGGAATGGGGATACCACGGCGAACACGGTCCGGCCAACTGGGGCGGTGTTTGCGCATCGGGAAAAAGTCAGTCGCCAATCGATATTGTTAAACCGACCCGCGGGCCAGCCGCTCCCATCACGTTCACCTACAAATCGACAGCATCGAAAATCGTGAACACCGGAGAGGCGATCAAAATCATTTATGAAGCCGGCAATACCATCACGGTGAGCGGAAAAACTTTTAAACTGCTTCAAATGCATTTTCATACTCCGTCAGAGCACACGATTTCCGGTCAGCCGCAGCCTCTGGAACTTCATCTGGTGCATCAGGGCGATGACGGCCAGCTGGCAGTAGTCGGTATTATGATCAAGCAGGGCGCGAAGAACAATGAAATTGAGAATCTCTGGGCAGCTGTTCCGGCGAATGTGGGCGAGGAAAAACCAATCGGCAATGTGGATCCGGCATCATTCCTTCCCGCGAATCGATCCTACTACGGCTACTCGGGATCTCTGACCACTCCTCCCTGCTCGGAAGGCGTCAAGTGGCATGTTTTGAAAACAATGATCGAACTGTCCGCCGACCAGGTGAATACATTCAAGAAATATGTCGAACACAATGCCAGACCGGTTCAACCGCTGGGCGATCGTGTTTTGTCAGAATTCTGATTCTTTAACGGAAACACCTGCGGCGCCGAGCCGCAGGTTGTCCTCTGTCTTTCAGACAACTCGAGCTTCTCAATTATTTTTTCCCAATGGCGGCCCAATTCACAGTGGTCTTTTGATATACTTTGATTTCAGTGGAATCAATTCCAGGCTAAAGATGCTTTGTAATTTTATGACAGGGCGTCATCTTTCTTTCTTTTTTAAGTTTCCCGGCAGAGTCGTTCCATAAATTTTGACATTTCATCTGCGTGTATAGTTTTCTTTATTTTTTTAGATAGGTATGGAAGAAATGAGCAAAATCCTGCTTACAGGGGTAGACGTCGGATCGACTACTGTGAAGATCGTGCTGGTCGATCCGCAGACTGACAGCATCATTCACAGCCGTTATATCCGGCACAATGCCGAGCAGGCCATGACGGTAAAAAAACTTCTCGAAGAAGCGCATGAGCTGTTTCCGGAAAATGAATTCCGACTCGCTCTGTGCGGCAGTGGCGGCGCTCATATCGCGCGCATGCTCGGCGCATTCTTCACGCAGGAAGTCGTCGCAAACGGCATAGCCGTGGCAAAACTCTATCCGCAGACATCCACGGCCATCGAGCTGGGCGGACAGGACGCAAAAATTCTATTTTTTAAGATTGATCCTCAGTCTGGCAAGCCCTGGGTTTCCGACATGCGAATGAACGGCGTATGCGCCGGAGGCACGGGAGCCTTCATCGATCAGGCGGCGGAACTTCTTCGCACGACATCGGAAGAGTTCGGCAAACTGGCATCGCGCGGAACACGAATGTATGAAATATCCGGCCGGTGCGGAGTATTCGCAAAGACGGACATCCAGCCGCTTCTCAATCAGGGCGTTCCGCGGGAAGACATCGCTCTTTCCACCTTCCACGCCATTGCTAAGCAGGTGATCAGCGGACTGGCCCAGGGCGCGCGAATCCACGGTCCTGTAATTTTTGAGGGCGGGCCTCTCACATTCAACGAAACTCTCGTTCGTGTGTTTCGCGAGAGACTGAACCTGAAAGAGGAAGAAGGAATCTGTCCGGAAAACGCGGAGCTGCTGGTCGCCTACGGCGCGGCGCTTTCCTCCGTAAAACTGCATGAGGAAACTCTATGCGGCTATACAAAATCAAAACTTGAGACTATGATCTCAGAAATCGCGGATACCAGGAAGAACGCCCACGAGCATCAGGCGGATCGATTCTTTACAGCGCCGGAAGAAGTCGAATCTTTCCACTCGGAATTTGCCATTGAAAATTTTGTGTCATTTCTTGATAAAGAGGAAAACCGTCAGGACAGCGGCTTCATTCGCACTCTGCCGGTTTATCTGGGCATCGACGCCGGATCCACGACCAGCAAATTCGTCATACTGAGCCAGTCGGGCGAACTGCTGGATAAATTCTACAGAAGCAACGAGGGGGATCCCCTGGGAACCGTGCGCGGCGGTCTTCTGGCAATGCGAAGCCGTTACAGAGAAAACGGCTGGGATATACAGGTGATCGGATCGGGCTCCACGGGTTACGGAGAAAAACTCTGTGCCACAGCTTTCAAGCTGGACTTCCACACGGTGGAGACCATCGCTCATACAAGATCCGCGCGCGAATACTGTCCGGATGTCAGCTTCATACTGGACATCGGCGGACAGGATATGAAGGCGATCTACGTGAAAAACGGAATTCCTGTGAATTTTATGCTGAATGAAGCGTGCAGCGCCGGATGCGGTTCGTTTCTGGAGACCTACGCCGGAGCGATGGGCATCAAGGTTCAGGAGATCGCAGAACTCGCTTTTGGATCAGAAAATCCGTCCCGGCTGGGTTCGCGCTGCACTGTTTTCATGAATTCTTCCATTATAACAGAGCAGAAGAACGGCAAGAGCGTCAGCGATATCATGGCGGGGCTCTGCGCTTCCGTCGTGGAGAATGCCCTGACAAAGGTTCTGCGCGTTTCGAGCTATGATGTGTTCGGCGATCATATTGTTGTGCAGGGAGGCACGTTCCGCAACGATGCGGTGCTCCGCGCCTTTCAGAAAAAACTCGGCAGAAAAGTGATCCGGCCCCCTCACCCGGCGGAAATGGGAGCGATCGGGGCGGCGCTGCTTACCAAGGAGCACCTGGAGCTGCACGGCGGCGGGAACAGCTTCTCCTGGGAACGCGTGGAAAATCTAAGTCCACGGCCTCTGCCGGCGGACAACTGTAAATTCTGTCAGAACAACTGCAGCCGCACGGTGATCGATTTTGGAGACAGCTCCATGCACATTGCCGGCAACCGCTGCGAAAAAGGCGAAATCCTGGAAACAGAAAACAAAGAAGCTGTAAAAGCCCGATTGAAAGAAGTGACGGCCCGGCTCAAATCGATTCCCGATCTGATCGCATTTCGGGAGAAGGCGCTGTTTCGCGATTATGAAGTAAAAAATCCAGCGCCAAAGACAGGCGTACGCATCGGCATACCGCGCACACTGGAATTCTGGGACAGCATGCCGTTCTGGAAAACATTTTTTCAGACTCTGGGATATGAAGTCGTTCTTTCCAATCGCAGCACGCCGGAAGTTTACACCCGCGGACTGGCATCGATTTCATCCGACACCATATGCCTGCCGGCAAAAATGGCCCACGGACACATTCTGGATCTGCTCGAAAAAAAAGTTGACCGAATCTTCAATCCGCTTGTGCTGAAAGTTTCGCTGGAAAATAAGAGCAGCGCGGAAAGCTGGATGTGCCCGGTAATTCAGGGTTATGCAGAAGTCGTACGCATACACGACGAACCGGAAAAATACGGTTCGATGTATGACGCGCCGGCTTTTCAGTGGGACACTCATAAAGCCCGGAAAAGACAGATCACGGACTATGCCCGCTCAAGGCTGGGAATAAAAAAAGATTCGATGATTGAAGCCGCCATAGCAAACGCCGACCAGGCCATGCGCGAATTCCGCCAGTCGCTTCTGGATGAAGGGCTCGCGGCAATGCAGACTCTGTCCGCCGAGAAATTCGGCGTCGTGGTCGCGGGACGACCGTATCACGCTGACGGATATATCAACCACGGTCTGGCCTCGCACTTCACATCCATGGGCATTCCTGTTCTGGACCTGGAAAGTCTGCCGGGCCTGCATGAGATTGATCTCTCCGGAACGATGCTGGAGACAAACAACGCTTTTCACACGCGTCTTCTTTCCGCGGGCATTCTCGCCGCGCGGCATCCTCATCTGGAATATGTGCAGGTTGTGAGTTTTGGATGCGGCCATGACGCCATACTCAGCGATGAACTTGTGCGATTGATGGAACAGGAAAGCGGCAAAACCCCGCTGGTCTTGAAGCTCGATGAGGGCGAGAACAGAGGACCTGTCGGGATCCGCGTTCGATCTTTCGTGGAAACAGTCCGGACTCAGCGCCTTCGCGCATCGCGCGGCGAATCTCCCGCAATCACAATGGATGAATGCGCCGGGATGACAGAAGTACGATGAATCCATACGGCACACGCTTTACAAAGGAAGACAGGAAAAACCGGACGATTCTTATGCCGAATCTCACTCCGGAATTCTCTAAAATCATGCAGGTGGCCATCGAGAGCATCGGATGTCGCGCGGAAATTCTGCCTCTGGCGGACGAGAATGCCGTGTCCCTGGGAAAGTACTATGTCCACAACGATATCTGTTTTCCCGCGCAGCTCAACATCGGCGAGGTTCTCCTGGCGCTGAAATCGGGGCGGTACAACCGCGATGAGCACGCAATGGGTCTTTCCAAGAACTGCAAAGCCTGCCGCGCTCTTCAGTATTTCGCTCTTGCGCGAAAGGCACTGGACAGAGCCGGTTTTCCCGATGTGCCGCTCATCACCAGCGGTGAGGATGTCCTGGACATTCATCCCGGGTTTAAAGTAAATTTTACATTTCGCATCAAATCGCTGCAGGGGATGGCCTTCGTCGACGCAATCAATGACATGCGCCAGAAAACACTGCCGTATGAGAAGAATCCAGGAGAAACCCAGGCCCTGCATGCAAAGTATCTCAATGAGGGAACGGATGCGCTGCGAACAGGCTTCAGGCATGTGAAGGGAAAGCTTCGCAAAGCGGTGGAGGCATTCAATGCCGTGGAATCCGATCGATCCGTCCGCAAGCCTGTCGTGGGCATTGTCGGCGAAATTCTGGTCAACTACCATCCGACGGCCAATTACAGAATGGCGGAGTATCTTCTGAAAAACGGAATGGAAGTGTTTCTTCCGCCTCTGCTTGATTTTTTTCGTCAGGAGATCATGGTCCTCAAAGAATCCGCGGATCTTGGATTTGAACGGTTTCCGATTCTCGACCGTTTGAACGGCGCGATAATGGGATTTATTTACAATCATCACACAGATGCCGTGGATAACATAATGAAGAATTTCAAATACTACGAGCCTCGTTCCTCCATTCAGGCTCTGCGCGATTACGGCGCTGAAGTGATCAATCCGGCCTTCAGTTCCGGCGAAGGCTGGCTTCTGCCGGGCGAAATAATATCCATGATAAAAAAAGGAGTAAAATCTTTTGTGATCGTCCAGCCTTTTGGATGTCTGCCCAATCATATTTCCGGCCGGGGCATCATCCGCGCCGTGAAGGAAAAATATCCGCAGATACAGATTCTTTCGATTGACTTTGACCCGGACGTCAGCGCCGGAAATATTGAGAATCGTCTTCAGATGCTGATCATGAGCGCGCGCGAACGCATGACGCCGGCCGCGGGCAGCTGAAATCGATTCAACGAATTTTTACCGGCGCACGGATTTCTTGCGCGCCAATTTTTCCAGGAAATCTGATATGTACTCGTAGTACCGGATGAGGTCGTTGTTGGGAAATTTCTGGGCCCTTTCATTGTCGGCAACCTCTTTGTGCGCTCTGGCAATCTGGCGAAGCTGGCCGGGATTGTTCGCGTCCTCTTCCCGGATATAGAAATCGGCATGTTTACCGCGCGCCAGATATTCCTCGGGAATCTTCATCATATAAAACCGGTCTTTTATGGCGTCATCCAGAGCCGTAACCAGTTTCTCTTTATTCTTTAGATCTTCCGCTTTCAGGAAGCCAGGGACATTTTTCTGTATTTTATCAGTTATTATTTTTAATTTATTTTCTATATTATCAAGCAGGAACTGCCTGGAAAACAGCAGGTCTGTCAGTGTTTTCGATTTGAACGGAATGATCTCACCGAGTATCTGGTCCCCCGCTTTCTGACGGGGCGACTTCTTCACTGTCCTGCCGCCTTCATCTAAATCGAGCTTTTTCTCCATCGCCGAGAGCTCCAGCATCTGGCGGTCATAATTTTCTTTTTCAGCCAGCCTGCTTTTCAGGCTGAAGCGGATTCCCAGATACAGGCCCGCGCCGGCAGCCAGTGCCGCGCCGGTGATGAGCGCGTAAGCCGCATTTTCCCATATCAGATAGATCACCGCGCCAACAATAAAACCCGCGGACAATCCTCCGGCAATGCCGTAAAATTTGCTGAAGCTTTTTGACAATTCGAGCCTTCGTTTTTCCTTTGTCTCAGACTTATTGATATCCTCGAGAATAAAATCAGTTTTGGCCGTCTTGCGCGGATTGCTGCGCGAGGCCGCATCCCGGTAGCTGTCCTTTTTGGGAGCCATTTTTTCGATGATGGCCAGCTGCCTGACATCTTCTGGAAGACGGGCCTTTCTGGCCCGCAATTTGACATTGGCTTTGATAAAATAAATCTGCGCGACATGGGCAAAATACATTTCCGAACCGGATTTTCCTCTGGCTTCGTAATGAAGCAGTTCAAGCCGGGTTTTTATCAGAATATCAATGACAGACTGTCCGTGACGCGATGCCTCCTCCTGCGTTCTGAAAATATCCGGCTCGAAAATTGTTTCCGGAGTCAGCAGAGTCAGCTCATCGTCGCAGAAAGTGATCGTATTGTTCCATATCTCTACGGCGGCCGCAATCTGTATCGCAGCATATTTCTCAGCTTCTTTCTTCATCTCCTCCAGAAGCCGCTCAAAAACCGGGATGATACCCAGAAAATTATTGTAATGCAGGCCGCCGCCTTTCTCAATCAAATGGTGCTTTACTATTCCAAGAATACCGCCCATGCGAATTTTACTCTGTGCGTCGCCGGGCACACGCGGATAGGACGCGTCAAAATCAGACAGATCGTTTTTCAACTGCGTGTACGGAGGATTTGCCTTTGCCGCCAGATTCGCGGCGATTTTGCGGATTCCTTTTTCAATGATATCTCCGACGATACGATACACATACGTCACCTGATCGTGGGGTATGAAAACCTGCGCGCTTTCCACTTCGAAATGCGCGGGCAGAAACAATCCCGGCGCCACAGCATGGCATACAATCTCGTCGCCCTCATGAAATAATCGAAGCACGTCGCGCCGGAAAAACAAAAAATCAGAGAACACCTGAGCATGAGGATTGTCCTGTGTGATTTTGAGAACGGCGAGAATAGATTTGCGAACTTTATCGACAATTTCATTCTCCGCAGAAAGCCTGGTATAGTCCAGTGAATTGCCGATAATCCTTCCGGGATTGTCCTCATATTCCGCGGGGATTGAGGGAGGATTGTGGAATCGCCATTTCAAGTATTCAGTCAGATGTGCCTGATTCAACTGGTAGAGACTGTCGATCTGCCTTTGGGCGGGGATGTCGATGTTGCCGTGCTCCGCGATGATTTTCACCATTATTTCGAGAGACCCATCCGGTCTGTTGCGGATGAGAGGATACAGTATTATAGAATTATTTTTAATAAATTTTACAAGTGTGGTGACAGCTTCATCGCCCTGAGGCCGGTATTTGGTGAATTCAAGAACGTCCAGAAGCAGGACGGCTCCGGGCACGTTCCCCTTCGATAAAAGTGAATTGCGGCTTCCAATGGGAGTGAAGGCCTTTTCCAGGGATTTAAATACCAGTTCAATCAGTGTGTGGCCGCCAGTGCCTGGATTGGGAACCTGGCTGATCTTCAGCAGAACCGGCTTGATTGGCTGAGCTTCTTTTTCTGATGACTGAGGTGTTCTGGCCTGTGCTGACTCGTCGAACTGAATTTCGCTTTCTGATTCCGTGCTGCTCATGGGTAGTGCAAATTCCCAGGCTTTCCGAGGAATTGCGTCAACGACTGACACAGTGACAGGATAAAGCAATCCTTTCTCGTGCTGGGAATTCTATTTCTCGCCTACTACCGCCGTGGCAATTACCGGAGCCTGTTCGTGAAATGAGGCACAGAACGCTTTTCAGGCTGATCCTTCGACCTTGAAGAATTCCATAACCTGAGCAAGCTGCTGCGCCTGAGCGCTCATTTCCTCCGCTGTGGCGGCAAGTTCCTCAGCGGAGCTTGCATTCTGCTGGGTGACCTGGTTGAGCTGCTGGATTGCCGTGTTGATCTGCTCCACACCGCTCTTCTGCTCGTCGCTGGCAGATGCAATATTCTGGACGAGTTCGGCAGTTTTTTTTACCGAGGGAACAACGGTGTCTATGAGCATGCCAGCCTTCTCGGCTTTTGCCACGGAATTGTCGGCCAGCACTGTGATTTCAGCCGCAGACGCCTGGCTTCTCTCCGCCAGCTGACGGACTTCTGATGCCACCACGGCGAATCCACGGCCGTATTCACCGGCTCGAGCAGCCTCAAGCGCGGCATTGAGGGCCAGCAAATTTGTTTTGTACGCAATATCTTCTATGACAGAAGTCTTCTGCGCAATCTGCCTCATGTCATCCACCGTCTGCCGAACGGCCGCGCCGCCGGCCTCCACATCCACTGCCGAACGGTTCGCAATATTTTCCGTCTGGCGTGCGCCCGCGGCGTTCTGCTCCACGGTTGCCGTAACCTCATCCAGCGTGCTGGATGTTTCTTCAATGCTGGCCGCCTGTTCTGAGGCTCCCTGGCTCATACCCTGCGCTGTTGCGTTCAACTCTTCCGCCGCAGAAGCAAGAGTCGCGCTGTTGGAGCGGATTGTTCCGATAATTTCCGTCAGTTTGTTCACCATATCGCGAGTCGCGCCCGAGAGAATTCCTATTTCATCTTTTGAATTCACTTCAACCTTGACGCGAAGATCGCCTTGTGCAATCATTTTCAACAGAGTCGTCAGTTTTCCAAGCGGAACAGAAATGCTGCGAGAGAGAAGAACGCTGGCAAGAGCGCTGATAAGTATGGCAGCGACAACAGATCCGGCAATAAGAAGCGATATTCCGACCGCAGTCTCCCGCATCTTTGGAGCTGCCGCATCCATGCGGTCGTGACTGGTCTGTGCCATCTCTTTTGCGGTCTTTTCCAGAGCCTGGATTGAAACTTTGACCGCAGCCATATCCGCATTGGCTTCGTTGGAACTGCGAATCCGGCCCGCCTGGATGCTCTGCAACACCTCTGCGAAGCCTGTGTCGTATTTAGCAAGATCCGTTTTCATCGAGACAATCGAATCACGATCCGCCTGCAGGGTCGCATATTTTTCCAGGTCTGCCAGCCGGGCACTGAGGTGTTCGTGCTCTGTGCGCCACTTCTTCCCGTAATCCTCGACCAATTCCGGATCTGCTATATTCAGAAGGATATCCTTCTCATAGCGTCGCAGACCCACAACGTTGGCCCGGGCCCGAGCGGCATGCATGGAAACTTTTCCCTCCTCCTCAAGCATTCGCGTCACAGCGCCGGACAGTTTTTCTACGCCGATATACCCCGCGACTCCCACTCCGATGGTAATGATCACAAGAAATGAGAAGCCCAGACCCAGCCGTATGCCAATTTTAATATTATTCAGCATATACAGTCAGCTCCACTCAGAATAGAATTTTCCATATACAGCTACATCAACGTCGCTATTTATTCATATTAATATATAACCAAGGAAAACTACAAATACTTATGACTTTTATCATGCTCTCATTTCAAACAGTCAGAATTTTCGATTGACGAAAAATAATCCGGAATCGCAGACTACACCATTATGCATGAATCGTCAAAAATCGCCCTGTCAATGCTCCGCGACCTTTCCCTGTTCAAATGGTATGTGATACCCTTATTCGCCGTCGTTGTGTATATGTACGCTGTGGAGGTGGAGCGTAAAAACTGGAGTCTTGTACTCGCGGGCATCACGGTGGCCGGCATTGACTGGATGCTGGAAGTAATCAACGCGCTCTTTCTGCACTTCAGCGGATTCTCCGCTGTCTGGACAGAAATCGGCCCAACAGCGTATCAGGTATTTGTCGGATTGAATATTGAAACTTTTTTCATGTTCTGCATGATGGGAATTACTTTCGGCAAAATGCTTCCCTCTGACAAAAATCTGAAGATTTTTGGAATTCCCAATCGCTGGGCTCTGGGCGCTTTCAATTCACTGTTCTGCGTCTTTGTGGAGATCATTCTCAACAAAGCCAACGTGCTTGTCTGGAATTATTCCTGGTGGAATTTTCCCAATATTCCGCTCATCGTGATTTTCGGTTATTCGCTGTACTTTTTTGGTTCTTACTATGTGATCGATGTGCCGGAGATGAAAAAGAAAATACTGGCGCCGGCCCTGCTCTGGGGGATCAACATCCCTGCTTCGATCCTGTTCATTTCTCTGGGCTGGATCTGATCGATCACCGCGAATTACCGCGCCGGTGCCGATTCCATGGGAAGGAACATCTGCGCCAGCACGCATTTCTGAATCTGTGAATGCGTGTGGTCGTTGACATTGCCGATCGTAAATGTCCCGTTGTGTTTGCGCATGACCTGATTGACGACAGTCAGACCCAGACCCAGACCGAATTTTTCAGCCTTGATTCCCATGGAAGGGGGATGCAGACGAAAGAAAGATTCCTGAACCGTTTCTTCCATTTCTTTTGGAATGCCGTTGTCGTTGGGGGCGAGCTCGCTTTTTACGGATATGCATAGATAACTTCCCACGGGAGAAACAAAGACGTCGATTTCGCTGCCCTTTGCCGAGTATTTGCAAGCATTCACCAGGAGTTCTTCAAAGGCATCGCAGAAACTGTTTTTGTCCACGGCCACAAGGCAGTCAAAACGGGTTTCCGGTTCCGATATCACAAGACCTCTGTCCGCGGACGATTCACGCATTTCCAGGATTTTTTGATGCAGCAGCGCCATCAGTTTATCCGGATGCATTTTTTCCAGCGCTGCGTCTTTTGAGTATATCTTTACAATGGAGTCCAGACCGTCGATGATCTTCTTCCCGTAATCCGCGTTTTCTGAAAGAACCTTCATCAGCTCTTTATCCACAACCGTGTCTCCATTTTCATTTTCCTGATACCGGATGATATCAATCAATGAGATCAGCGCGCCGAATCCGTCTCCCTGCGAAAGCGAAGCGCGCAGATTGTAGATTACATTTTTATCCGCCGCTTCTGTCGCCTCTTTGCTTCTTTTGTCTTTGTACGTCATCCATTCCAGCTTAGTGCGAAGACGCGATTCGCCGACTTCCAGAGCCGATTTTTCCATAAAACGGCGCTGCTTTTTTTTGAGAACTTCGTTCACAGTTTTTTCAAACTGATCGACGGTAATGGGTTTAACAAGATAATCCCAGGCGCCGTGCTTCATGATATCGACAATAACTTCCGGATTCTTTTCTCCTGTAAGAACGATAATGGCGGAATCCGAATCCATCTGGAGAAGCTGCGCGATAAGTTCCGGTCCGGGTATTTCTGGCATGTTGAGATCGACAACAAAGAAGGTGAATTTTTCCTTTCCGGCAATTTCAAGCGCTTCTTTGCCGCCGGCGACCGCCCTGGAATCGATGCCGCAAATTCGGCACATTTCCGAAAGAAGTTTGCGGATTTCCGCTTCATCATCGACGATGAGAGCTCTTGGCTTTGACTGGCCGGCAGTCTGCTGCATTCCTGCCGTCACTGCTGTGTATTTTTCTTGTTCAGTCATATTTGCGGCCTTTAAAATCAAGAGCCTTTACATTGTTGTGCATGTCAATGAACTTTGGAATCTTCATTTCTATTTTCCAGAGCGGAAATAATGCAGTTTTCCATCTGCCCGATCGTAAATGGTTTGTCACAACGACTGCAGGCTCCCAGCTTCATGGCTTCTTCCATCTCCCCGGCCTGACCGTATCCGGAAGAAACGATCACCCGGACATCCGGATCGATTTCTTTCATTTTTTTCAATGCTTCCACACCTCCCATCACAGGCATTCGCAGATCCAGAATTACAGCCCGGATTTTTTTGTTTTCCTCCCGGAATAGTTCAACGGCCAGCGCGCCGTTTTTGGCCGTCAGCACCTCAAATCCCATGGCCTTCAACATACGGGTCCCCACATCAAGAAGCACTTCTTCATCGTCGACGAGAAGAACAATTCCGGACGATGTAAAATTTTCCGACGATATTGTTGTTTTATCGGCCTCAGGCGCATTTTCCACAGATGCGGGAAAATAAATTCTCATTACAGTTCCTACTCCGGGACTTGATTCAACCTCCAGAACTCCGCGATGCGATCGAATGATTCCCCAGGTAACGGCCAGGCCCAGTCCGGTTCCTTTTTTTGTGGGATTTTCGATTTTGGTGGAAAAAAACGGCTCGAAAATACGCGCCTGTGTGGCCTCATCCATGCCCCTGCCGGTATCGGAGACTTCCAGAAGCGCATACGGTCCGGTTCTCAACTCGGGGTGTCTGCCCAGAAAATCACTGTCAGGCTCGTAGTTGGCCGTGTGAATGGTCAATGTCCCGCTCTGTTCGATTGCCTCCACCGCATTCATACAGACATTCATAACCACCTGCTGGATCTGCGTTTTATCGCCCTCGACGGATTTAAGCGATCCCTGAAGATCCAATTTGAATTCGATTCTCTCCAGAGCCATCGTACGCACCATTTCCATTGTTTCCAGAATAACCGAGTTCAGATTCACCGGGCCCGATGTTGCTTTTTTCTGCCGGCTGTATGTGACCAGTTGTTCCGTCAGACCCGACGCCCGAGTCGTCGAACTGATTATGGAATTGATCATTTTCTTCTGATTTTCATCCTGGACCAGCCGGAGAAGTATGGAAGCATATCCCATTATGCCGGACAGCATGTTGTTAAAATCATGAGCGATACCGGCGGCCAGTCCCCCTATGGAATCGAGCCGCTGAACCTCCATCAGTTTATGCTGAATTTTTCTCGATTCTGTAATATCGCGAACGACAGAGATAACTCCGTTGATTCGCCCGGTTCGATCAAACAGCGGAGAGTAGGAGCTTTCGCAGACGACAGTTCTTCCGGAAACGGAATATTCTGCGGGAATTTCAAACACAAAGCGCGGAAAATGATTGCCTTTAAGCGCATTCATCCTGAGTTCTGTTATGCCGCTCTGGGCCTGGTAGGGAAATGCCTCTTCCAGCCGGCGTCCCAGAACATCTTCCGCTTTTTTTCCGCTGAGGGCCTCCATTACCGGATTCCATACAATGAACCGTAGAAGGCTGTCCACAACCACAATACCGTCCTGGGCGCCGTCAATGATCTGCCTGTTGAAGGCTTCACTCTCCAGCAGAGCATCCTGATTGCGCTTCTGTCGAAAGGCGAGGGCAAGGCCCATCATCAATATCAAAACAGTTACGGAAGTAACAGCAATGATATTGAATCCGGAATTACGAATTCTGCTTTCAAATCTCCGTTCGATCTCCCTGCTTGCTGCCTGCTGGAATCGATAGGCCTGCTCCAGCGGTCCAGTCGCAAGAGCCAGATATTCTTCTTCAGTAAGCTGAACTGCTTCATTGCGGTTGATTTTATCCGTATAGTTCAGCAAATCCTGCTGCCTTGTTTCAAATTGAAGAAAGGCTTCCATTAATACCGCAGTTTCTCCGTCTGCAGAGATCGCCTGCTTCAAATCATTCTGCATTCGTCGTGTATGATCTGCCTGATCCATCGTCAGGAAGATGAAACGCTGCCTCTCTGACAGACTCATCGGTTTTTTTGAAACAATGCGAAATCCCAGCAGCCGAATCTGGCTCAGCCTCTCCGTCAAATAGGGAAAAGCATTGGATTGATAGAGTACGGTTATTAGATAAAGACATTTCGGATCCGAATCTAGAAGCAGATTGGATCTGTAAGAAATAAGCTGAATGAGCTCAATCAGCCGGAGGATGAGATCCGTCTGTTCCTCCCAGGAAGACCATTTGTCATGAGGAAGTATTATAACGGGATAAGCATCTCTGATCTTCTTCCATTCATCGAAATGCATGACACTCCGAGCGTCCAGAAATTCCAGATGGGATTTGATTTTCTCTTTTTCCTTGCGGGCATCCGAGAGAGAATCCGGCGTATTCAATCCCGTGCTGAACAGTCTGTGATTCTGGCTGTCGTGCATCAATTCCAGGATTCGGTTGATTGCCTGCTGTCCCTTCTGCTCTTTTGATATCGAGGATATCAATTGATACTGCTCATGTATGAAATAGGAAGACAGAACTGCCAGCGGCGCCATGAAAAGCCAGGAAAGATAACGCGCATACAGAAAGAGCCGCATGACACAAAAATGTCCGGGCAGGTCTATCGTTCAAGCCTAACACAGACAGGGAATAGAAAATATTTTCCTTGAAATAACACACAGGAAGCTACCGGTAAGAGCCGGTTGTATCGGTTGTATCCGGCCCCCTCTCTATTCACTCTTCCGATTCAAAGGAAAGCGATGCTCAGAACCGATCCAATATCGTGCTCGAACACGGAGGGCATCAGGAGTTCTTCCACTGCCAGAGTTGAGAATGGGGGCAGAAAATCTGTTCCTGTTCCCAGAATATAGGCGCTCACAATGACGCCGAAAAAAACAGCCGCTGCGCTCAGAGAAACAATCCTTCTCGTTTCATTCCGGCGCACTCTGGCCGTGACCGACCGGGAGATCATCCTGTCCCAGTTGTCGTCTTTTAATCGCCGTAAAAATCCGTCAGATTCTGAGTGCTTCATGATTTGCTCCTTCACGCATGGCCCGCAGAAGTTTTTTTCCCCTGAAGGCGCGCGATTTTACTGTGCCCTGCGAGATAGAAAGAAGGCTCCCTATCTCTTTTTCTGTTTTCCCATCGAAGTACATCTGCAGAACTTCCCCGTATATTTTCGGCAGCTCGTTGATCATCTGCAGCAGAGATTCTTTTTCTGTTTGATAGTTCTCCGTCTCTTCAGATCGACTGTCCCCGGCCGGAGAAATCCGCCGTTCTCCGGATTCTTCGCGCGACATCTTCGCATTCATGCGCAGAGATTCGTTCCTGGCGATTGCATACAGCCAGGTGCTCATTTTAGACCTGTTCTGAAATGCGCCCCGCGACAGACTGCGGTATGCCCGATAGTAAGTTTCCTGAACCACATCATCGATCGATTCTTGAAATCTCTCGTAAAGATTCCGGCGAACGGCGGCCAGGACGACCTTCTTTGTTGATCTGACAATCTCTGCGAATGCGCTGTCATCCATAGCCGCGTCCCTCTGTTGCAGTCCAGTTTTCATCTTAGATTGGGAGAATCACTCCTGCCAGTGTTTTCGTCGTTCGAAAAATTTGCGTATTTCCTCTTCCAGTTTTTTCTTCTGCTCCGCCGTGAGTGTGCTGTGGAACTGTGAAAATTTCTGTATCAAAAACTTCCTGGTCTCCACAATTTTGACATTCTCTTCATCAAAGAACGCATTCAGCCTTGTTTCATCCACCGTTCCGGCCTCGATCTGCGAAATGATTTCCTGGGGCACTCGCTCGTGAAATGTTTTTATTTCAGCGAATCGGGCGGTCACTTCCTTCTTGATATTCTCCAGACCATTCTGTTGATTTTCATTAAGATCCAGCTTGTTGGTGAGCCGGCTTACCATCCAGTTGATGCGTTTTTCAGGATTCCGGAACGCGGAAAAAGCGCACCTGCCCGCAAGAGCGGTCCCGCCGACTCCGGCCAGAACACCCAGAAGCACACCGATAAAAAATTTCTTGGTCAATAAGGATTTCATATTCCCTCCATTTGGCGGGTAAGACCCTGTTTTTTACCGGAGGTTCCCGGAGCAGAGAAATATTTTCGGGATTTAAGGAAAAAATAGCGACGGCGCGCGGATTGCCCGCGCGCCGCATGGAATGCTTATTCCGATTCTATTTTCAGGGTCGACCGAAGCATTGAAGAGTGACGGAAATCCACGGAGTAAATGGCCAGAGTGGGCACGACATACTGCGCGTCAAAAGTATCGAGCGCCAGACTGTCCGATTCAAAGAAAATCTCGTTGACCCGGCTGATCAGTCCCACCGATGCAAACACCGGAATCTCAAGATACGACTCCACAATTTCGGAGAGCAGCGGAATGCCCGTGGTCGCCAGCGCCAATACGAAAAGAGCGAGGATAGATATTGAAAATGTTTTTTTCATGTAAATTCTCTCTTTTAGTTTATTTCGCATGGGCTCTAATCGAACCGCATGAACAGGGATATCATACACCATTGCCCTGTTGCGGATCGACCGGTATTATGATTCTGGGCAAAAAACCAGGACCAGAATTATAATTTTAGACGAATTTGGGCGATTCAGTTGTTCTTATCGACCCTTGCTCAGATGACTCTGCAGCAGGCTGAAGCATGCGCCGAAGACAATGCCATTTTTTATAAACTCATGCATATTCCTTTTTCTCAGCCATAATAGGCCAGTGCTTCGAGCGCTCTCAGGGAAATCCAGTGGTCCTGATCAGGCACATCCGCCCAGAGTTTGCCGTCAAGGCGTCGCCCGGCCTTCCATTTCAAACCTGACCGCATGTTCAGTATTCTCTGTGCGGCAGAAACCAGGACTGCATTGCTTTTCACACCCAGACGGCCGAGATAGATCAGCGTTTCCAGAATATCCGAATCATAGTGCAGAGGAAACTGAAAGCGCGACCAGGAAGGTTTCTTTCTGACGCGGACAGAACAGAGGCGGCTTTGAGATATTTTGGGACAGCCATTGTGCAGCTCTCATTCAGGCAGCTGTCCATCACAAAACATTGCAGACCTCCGTCATGAGCGACCTGGCTCTCCAGCCAGCGCCAGGCATTTTTTACACGATGGTCTTTCGCAAATCCAAAGTATACCAGAAAACAGCAGGCATGCGCCACAAAACAGGGAATTGTCCGGCTCGGCCGGCGGTCGTATTCAAAAGCGCCGGTTTCTTTGACATGGCATCGATCCAGAAATACTTCACTGGACTCCCGCAACAGAGGATTTTTTTCGGGCGCGCCGAATTCAGCCGCAAAAAGTAAAGACCAGATTGTTCCCTGATATTTTTTGTATATGCTGGATGGGTGATGGGAATACCACCACCCGGCTGTATTGCGATTCTTCAGAATGGACCGAAGCGGCTCTTCCCTGAGTCCTCTATCCTGCAGTTGCAGCAGGCTCTTTTTATCGCGTGGTTTCCGAGCAATCCGAAGATCGAATTGTCTTTGAATCAAGGCGGAGGGATGGCGCCTGAGGTGACCGCACAAATCCTGGAATTCATGCTCGACGTTCATTATTTCAGATCCGCCAGAATTATTGTCAGGTCGTCCGGAAAATCTTTTTTTCCGGCAATGCCGATCAGACGATTCACGATATCGTCCATCGCTTCTCTCGGAGGCCGGTTCATAGAAGCGCGAAGAATCTCGACGACACCTTCCATGTCCAGACTGCTCGACTCACCGCGGTGCGATTCCACCAGACAGTCCGTGTAAAGAGCCAGCCTTGTTCCCGGTTCAAAGGAAATCTGAATTTCATCAAATACTCTGGATTCATCCAGGCCCAGCAGCGATCCGGTCGGTTCCATCAGAGTCACCTGCCCTGACGGCGACAGTAGAATCCCCGGCACATGAGCGCCGTTGGAATAAATTATCGTACGGTTTTTTTGATTGATTCTTGCATAGATTGCGGTTGCGAAAAGATATTTGGAAACAGGAGCCAGCGACTGCGAAAGCGACAGAAGGACCTCCCCGGACCCCATCGATGAAAGATCGAGCCGGCCCAGAGAGTTGCGGGTGATCGCTCCCAGCAGAGCGGCCGGCACTCCGTGTCCCGCCATATCGGCAATCAGAAAGAAAAATTCATTCTCATTGAACCGGCCGAAATCGTGCAGATCCCCGGAAACCTCGGAGGACGGTTTTGTGTACAGTGCGAAATCGAGACCGCCCAGTGCATCCGGATCCGGCTCCATAAACTCCTGAACCTGCGCGGCGATGGACAGCTCCATCTCAATGCGTTTCTGCTGTTCCTGAATTTCATGCATATGCTGCGTCAGTTCATTCTTCTGATTTTCTATGGTCACCCGATTGGCGATATCTCTCTTCCGGGCCCGGTAGAGCAGGCGCGACAGCGTGAATGAGATCAGCGTCAGAGCGCTTCCGTTTATGATATGCCCCTGAAGCTTATCAGGATTCTGAACAAAGCCGAACATGCCCGCCAGAAAAACCACAGCAGCCAGTCCAAAGACAGCCACGCTTTCACTTAGAGAATAATATATTGACACGGCAATTCCAAGGCCGGTGAGCAAAAAAACGGTGATTTCGCCGTGGATGAACTGATCGGCAGTCGATACCAGAGCGCCCCAGACTGTCACAAGTATTCCTGTGCTCAGGCAGACGGCTCGATGAAGGATACCAATTCTTTTACTCGAGCTTTTCCGAAGAAAAAGGCCCGTTAAAAGGAGAGAGCCCATACCTAAAATCATCAACAGATGAAGATAAAAAAGATACAGGTACCCCGGTTTTTCTACCCACAGGCTTTTCCCCAGAATATCCACTGCAATCAGGACCAGGTGGATAAGCATAAGAACGCTTCCCAGTATCAGAATTCGACCCAGATTGACAAGAGTGATCTCCGAATCTGAATTAAAATCTGAATCGATTTGTGGTTCGATCATTTACTCCCAATCTCAGACTCCCCGGTCTGGGTCAAGCGAACACCGAAGCCGGCGGAATTTTCCAGGATGGATGAAAAATACTTTTGAACCATTAAAATTTGGTTTTCCTGCAGGCGATATACCGGCGCACATGACATCATGAACTGCCCGAAATGCTCCTCCATCATGGAAACAAAAAAAATCGATGATATTGAAATCGACATCTGCACGAGCTGCGCCGGTATTTTTCTGGACGACGGAGAATTTGAAAGCTTCACGGGCGTGGATCCGACCACCGGTCTGGCGCGCCTTTCGAAATTTATCAAAGTGCTGGAAAAGCTGAATGAAAAGGCCGTAATCGACGAACTGACACAGGTCTACAACAGAAAGTACTTCAATGAAGTCGTTAAGAATGTCTGCGAAAACAGAAAGCGGGGTCAGGTAACGCTGGTCGCCATTGACATTGATAATTTCAAGACCTACAACACACGATTCGGTCATGACGGCGGGGACGTTATACTGAAGGAAACAGCCAACGTCATACGCAGGACTCTGCGGACTTCCAGGGATGACTATATTTTCAGGCTGGGCGGGGAAGAGTTCGCTTTGATATTTTTCGACCTCAATCCGAATGACAGTATGTTCGCAGCCGATGTCGTGCGCAAAATCGTGGAAGCTTCCACATTCACAATGCCGGACGGAACCCAGGTGAAGCTGACGATATCGCTCGGCGCGGCCATTCTCAGGCCGGAAGACACTCCGGAGACTTTCTACAAACGCTCGGATGAGCTGCTCTATAAGGCGAAAGATACCGGGAAAAATCGAGTCGTGATGGACGAGATCAAATAGAAGAATACCGCTCAGATTTATTCTGAGCAGAAAAGTATTTTTGGAGGCCGAGATGGGTAAACAGGACAAGTCGCCGAATCTGTGGATTGTGATTCTGATACTGCTGCCGCCCATCGGCATGAATCTATGGAAATTCGCCGCGAGAGGATATTCCCTCTTTGAAATCTGGCCGCATCTTCTTCTGGATGCTTCCGTTATATCTCTTCTGCTGGCTCTTATTGTCTGGAATCCCTTTGAATACCGCATCATCTACGGCGCTCTGTATGCTTTATTCTGCGCCGCGTATATAGGAAATTTCTGGCCGCAGGATATTTTTGAATGGTTTGGCACAATCGTCGCTCTATCGATATTCGCTTTTGTTTTCCCGAGGCTTTCACTCATAACGCCCTGGGTGCTGCTCGGGCTTCTGCTATCTTATATTTTTGTGCTTCGTATCTATCTGCCGGAGACAAACAGACTGGAAGCTCTTGAAGTCATCCATACGCACAATCCGGGAAAAACAGCGGCCGGTTTTCTACACGATACGTTCAACTATCAGAGAAATTTTCTCGGACGTGAAAAATACCGGTACTACATTTCCCGTTCGCCCGGTTATTCGGACAGGCTCCGTTCTGCCGGAAATCTTCATGATCTTGTTTATCCGTCACTGCAGAATCAGGGGATCAGTTTTTTATACTGGAATGAAATGAGATTTACAGTAAATCAGTCCGGCGAATCCATCACAGCGCGCTTTCCAGGCGGCATTCTGGAAGGAGTTACGATCGAGAAGCACGAGGCAGGTTACCGTTTTTCCTGCAGAGCGATGGTGAACCCTTTTGAAATGGAACTGGTAAAAGAGAACGACGGCGCCTATTCCGTGTCCCGGCTTCCGGCTTCCATTGAAGTTAAATTCCTGGAGAAAATGCCGCCTCAACCGATCCGATGATCAGCCGGTCTTTTTTCGATAATAAATCTCAGCGGAGGCTGTGAGCGCCGCCGCCGGACCGAACAGAGGGCCGAATACAGGAATGAGCATCACCATAAGGTAGGCGCTGCCCATTCCCAGAATTTCAGGCCGGTAATCAGCCGCCAGCCTTGATCGCTCCTTCAGAGTTGCGGCTTCTTTTTCCAGAATGAAATCAAAAATACTCCGTCCTGAAAAATATCCCTGCAGCGGGAACACAATCAAAGCCTGCAGCGGCCCGAGTGGCAGCGTCACGACAATAACAAATAAACTAAATATACCATATACTATACTGATCCACATCCCCTTGACTGCGTTTATCAAATCTCTCTTCCAGGTGACTTCCACCTCCCGGCCGATCAGAATTTTTTCTGTTTTCAGCAGAAGTGGTCCCAGAAAGGGCAGCACGATCACGGACGCAACAGTCCGATACAGAATGACATAGACAACGGCGGCAAGAACTGCCGCGGCGGCGCGCGCAAGAAATAATAAAAGCCACCCCCAGCTTTCCGCAAATCTCTGGACCAGACCGACAAGTAAATCCGATGCCTGCCAGTACACAGCGCCGAATATCAACAGACCACAGACAAAGCTTGCCAGCGAAGGCAGTATTACATAAAGCCAGAGTCCGTTCCGGCTGATAAAGGAATACCCTCGAAAAAATCCCGCAAAGCCTGCACCGATACGTTTTAGCCATTTCATCTTAGTGCAGTGGATGCGCCGCCTTTCTGTGCTGTCTTTCAGAAATTGGTTCCATTGACCAATTTTTACTGATAGGGAACAGACTTTTAGGACTTGACCGGCCAGCAATCCAGAGCCCTGTTGAAATCATAGATTGAGATTTCTGGAGAAATTTGTCATGGGAAAGAAGATAAGAAAGATCCTGAAATGGACATTGCTCGCATTCCTGAGTCTTGCGATTTTACTGCTGGCAATCACCTGCATTCAGAAAAGAATTGTATCCGGCCAGTTGGAAAGAAGCACCGCCATCGGACCGGATGGAATTTCCGAAAATGAAGAAGTCATGCTGGGCGGAGATTCTCAATGGATATTTATCCGGGGAGAAAAAAAAACGAATCCTGTGGTGCTGTACATTCACGGAGGGCCCGGTTCTCCGCACAGCTTTGCGGCGCGCGCTCTGGACCTGGAACTGGAAAAAGACTTCACAGTCGTGAACTGGGATCAGAGAGGAGCCGGAAAATCGTTCTCGTTGTCTGTCAGCCCTGAATCATTAAACAAAGATCAATATTTAAGTGATACATACGAACTGATCCAGTACTTGAAAAAAAAATTGAATACGCCAAAAATCTATATAATGGGTCATTCCTGGGGTTCCTGGCTGGGTGCGGTGACGAGCCACCGGCATCCGGAAGATGTAATTGCATTTATCGGTATCGGGCAGATGGTGAACGCTGAGGAGAATGAAACTGTTTCATACGATTTCACTCTCGAATCGGCGCGCCGGGACTACAACCAGGAAGCTGTGCGGGCCCTGGAGGAAATCGGCAGGCCTCCTTATTCAGAATTGAGAAGTCTGGGCGTGGAAAGGAAATGGCTTCAGAAATACGGCGGAGCCATGTTTTACGGCGAACACCGCGATGATGCCTACGCATTTATCGGAAAAATGATGTTCGCCTCCCCGGACTATTCCTATCTGGATATGTTTAAATTCTTTGCCGGAGTTGTCAGAACACTGTACTATATTTTTCCGCAATTTTTCAGTCTGGATCTTTACACACAGGCGCCGGAAATCAAAGTACCCGTGTACTTTATGACAGGACGACACGATTACAATACGCCATGGCCATTAGTTCTGAAGTATGAAAAAATATTAAAAGCGCCGCGCAAGACTGTGATCTGGTTTGAAAATTCCGCCCATGCTCCAAATTTTGAGGAGCCGCAGGCTTTTGCAGAGGCCATGAGACGCGTGAAACGGGAAACCTGGAAATAACACAATCATTACGATGCATAACTATTTTCGCCCGGACGGATCATGGCGCGCACTTGCGTATTTTCCTTCAATAATTCGCCCACGACATGAGATCCAATGAACCCGGCTGCTCCGATCACCAGCGCACTTTTTATTTTTTTTTCTTTCATTATTCTTTGGCTCTGAAGGGATAGGATATAATCATTGTGAAAAATTTCACGTTCTTTTTTACCGCCCTGCTCACTGCCTTCTGCTGGAATCCTCTTCAGGGACAGTCTTTTACCATCCAGACATATCCAGGCCAGTCTCCAATATCTCTCAATACACCTGTTAAAAAAGTCCCGTTCACCGGTGTTGCGCACACATGGTGGGCCTCCGCTTCCCCCGTCGATCCTGTGACGGAATCCGCCAGGCTGCTGGGCATGCCGGATACAGAATCAGACAGTCCCGGTGAGAACTGGCGTAGTGTGATCGTTCCTCTCAATTTGATCGGACAGGAATCTTTCGGGCCTGAATTGAAAGAAGCCTGGTATCTGAAAAGCATTGTCCTGACAGAAAAACCCTCCGAACACCTGGCAGTCTGGCTCGGCGAAATTATGGACCGGGATGCGGCGTATCTCAACGGAGTCGAAATCGGACGAACCGGCGCATGGAACGCGGCGACTTCTCAGGGCTACGACCGCCAGAGGCTTTATTCGGTGCCGGATCATCTTTGGCGCAAGGGGCGCAATGTAATCCTGGTGCACGCGCGCGCCTATTTTCCGGCGGAACTCGGAATATACAGAAGCCAGACAGCTATCGGAAAAGACAGCGATCTGAGGAAGGACTTTTATCTTCGCGATCTTATTTCTGTTCTTTTCCTTGTGATGTACCTGACTGCCGGATTGTATTTTCTTTTCCTGTTCATACGCAGACGCGCGGAAAGAGAGAACCTTTTTTTTACCCTTTTCACGCTGACGCTGGTCATCTATCAGTTCCTGCGCACTCAGCTGAAATATCTGTCCGGCCTGGAATTTCAAACGCTGAAACATATTGAATATATTGCTCTCTATCTGCTGGTGCCTCTGTTCTATTATTTCATACGATATCTTTTTCGGCTCCCGGACACCAGGTTTGTTATGTGGCTGGACAGACTGATACTTGTGCCGCTTCTCGGCGTGGCGGCGCTGCTTGCGCAGACATTTATCGTCCGTGATCCGGTGGTCTGGAATGAATCGAATCTTCTGTACATGCAGAGCATGATCTGGCCTGTGTATATTCTGACCTGCCTTGGAATCCTGATCTATCGTCTCCGGCACAAAGACCGCGATGCCCTGATGGTAATCTCGGGCCTTCTCGTTATAATGGCCGGTATGATCGTCGACGTTCTTTCCAACAGAGATATTCTGAACATTCCCCGCGTCATGCAGTACGCGTTTGTATTCTTTATCCTGTCGCTCGCGCTCATTCTGGCAAACCGATTCGTGCGCCTGCATTACGAGGTTGAAGACCTGAACCGAAACCTGGAACGCAAGGTGGACGAACGCACAGAACAGCTGCAGCATTCTCTGGAAGAAGTCAATGCGCTGAAGGTTCAGCAGGACGGAGACTATTTCCTGACATCGCTCCTTATCACGCCGCTGGGAGGAAATTTTGTTGATTCCTCCACTGTGACTGTTGAGATTCTGGTCCGTCAGAAGAAGACCTTTCAATTCAAGAAATGGAATGCGGAGATCGGCGGAGATTTATGCGTGGCCCAGTCTCTGACGCTTCGTGACAGAAAATATACTGTTTTTTTGAACGGCGACGCAATGGGCAAGTCGATCCAGGGAGCCGGCGGCGCGCTGGTTCTTGGAACTGTTTTCAAGGCTATGCTTGCGCGAACGGAAATCTCGTCCATCGACCGGAAGAGATATCCGGAGCAATGGCTGAAAGAATGCTTTATTGAACTGCAGAATGTGTTTGTGAGCTTCGACGGTCATATGATGGTCTCGGCGATCATCGGCCTCGTGGATGACGCTGCGGGCACTCTGTACTATCTGAATGCCGAGCATCCATCGCTTGTTTACTTCCGGGCAGGAAAAGCGTCCTTTGTTCCTTCAGACCGGATTCTGATGAAATTCGGCATATTCGGCCTGGACAACCGTCTGATCATCAACGTTTTTCAGATGGCGCCGGGAGATGTTGTGATCAGCGGTTCTGACGGCAGAGACGATATTATGATCGGAACCGATGAGAAAGGGAACAGAATCATCAATGAAGATGAAAACAATTTTCTTCGCGCCGTGGAATTGTCGGACGGATTGCTGGACCGCATTGAAATGAATCTGCGAAAAACTGGGGAGCTTACAGACGATCTGTCACTCGTGCGAATCGCATTCCGCGAAGACGCGCCGGCGCCGGAACTGATCATACCGGCAGGATATCGCGCGCTTGTTGAATCCGGACGAATGCTTATGGAGAGCAACGATCCTGTCGGAGCGCTGAGCGATCTCGAGAAAGCTTTCAGCCTGTACAGAGAAGACGCTGAATTGATCCGCCTTCTTTCTCAGCTGTATCTCAAGAAGAAAGACTATAAAAATGCCGCCCGTTACTGCGAGCTGTATACAGAACTGGCTCCGGACAATACCAGTTTCCTGTATGCCGCGTCTTTCGCAATGAAGCAGATGGCCGGGCGCGACGTGGAAATACTGAATCATGCCGCGGAATTTGGCGAACGCTGCCGGCTCAGAGATATGGAGCACATAAAAAATATGACAAACCTGGCCGACATATACAGGCTGCTGGGAAACAAATCCAGATCACAGATGCTTGTGGACCAGGCTCTCTCCATAGAACAGGACAATTCTCAGGCTTTGAAGCTGCGACATCTGCTGGCCTGACGTGCATCCGCGCCCTGAAACTCCTTTGCTGCTAGTTGATCCCTGGTGCAGGCCTACCTGTAAACCGTCGCCGACACTTCCGTGCACAAGAATGTCCCGACGAATCCGTAATACCAGATATGATCCACGGCAATATTCTCCACATACGCGCCTGTCGCGCGCATTTGAACCGACCTGAAAGCTCTCTGCAGCAAATCATTCGTGCCCAGCGGAATAAAATCGAGCAACTGATACCCGCACTCCTGCTTGCTGATGATTTCCGGTTTTGAATCGACCGGTTTGTCTTTTCTCGCCCCCGGAATCGAAAGACTCACCGACGCCGAAGAACAGGCGCCGAAAAAAAACAAAACTATTGCAATTGTTATAATTGTTATATATTTTTTCATTTTACGGCGTCTCCCGAAATACTCACGCATCGCGTCATACCCAAAAGCCAGTAGAACCAGGATTCATCGATCGTCACATTTACCAAGCGTGTAGCGCCGGGGACACTCATGATCGCGTCCTCCATCGCCCGTTCCAGCCGACTGCTGAACAGAATCGGAATAAAATCCAAAGCCATCGCGCCCGGCATGGATACTATCTTGCTGCCGCAAGCGGAACCGGAGGCCTTGCCCAGTACTTCTTGCGGGGCGAAATCAGCGCTTACACTAGTATTGCTCTGCACAATAATAGGGCCCGATCGGCAGGCGAATGTCAGCATTATGACAAATGCTGTAAGAAATTTAAATATTTTTATCATTAAACAGACTCCTTTCTATGTTCTTAAATTATTATCAGTGCAAGGTCTCGATTGATGGCACGGCTACCAGGTCATTGCATGAACCGCGCCTTCGCTTCCTTCACCCGGTATGAGCGGAGCCTCCCATATTCGCGCGGCCCCGCCGGCAACGGCCCGCACGCGCACGATCCAACCCGTTTTTCCGGCATCCGGAACAAGATCAACGTTTATGAAATGATCAAAAGCCATATCGACCTGCGTGGAAGCTGGAGTTTTCAAGATTACGGGCAGCCCTCCTCCGGTTTTTGTAATGGTCACGCTCGCTCCCTGTGGGTTTGACGTGATCGAGATGTCATACAGATGACCATCGATGATCGTCGCGCAGTTCGTGAGCGCGAAGGCGAGGGCGGTCAAGGCGAGAAATTTGGCGAGAGTGATGATGTGTTTTTTTGGTTTTGTTTGCATATATTGAGTTTTCCTTTTTATTTGATTTATTCGATAATATAATATCTTTACCTTGAAAAATTTTCTCTTGTCAGTTTCATCAATACCCCCTCAGTATCACTATATTTTTCTATATATTCAGATACATCAAATTCCCCTGAAATAATGAATAGTCTTCCACGATAATCACTGCTCAGCCTGATTTCAAAAACTTTACCATTATTAATAGTAATATTATTAAAATTCTTATGAAGAAAATCGAATTGAGTCCAATTATTTACTCTAACTCTAATCAGAGGAAGGGTCCCACTCCCAATCGGAAAAGAATATGCTTTGCCAGCTTTTGCATCGATTTCAACGTAGGGTGTATCCCATCGAGAACCGCTAAAATCCAAGAATACGTATTCATCGTTTTTGATTTCTCTGAGTGAAAAAACCAATATCCCGTGAAATTTTTCATCATAATAAAAATTTAAATCTTTATATGCTTTTGTCTGACTGCGTACATATATCCATTCCGTTCCACAGTTTACATACAAAGATAGAGATAGAAGAAACAATATGACCTGAAACCGCATCATATTTCAGAAGCTCCATTCGATCTCCACCGTACGTAGGTAACTGCGGATACTTGAGTAGAATGGTATGCCTGTAAACCCTCCAGGATAGAGGGTAGGTACAAACGCACCGAGAGCGTCATTCAAAGCAGCGTCCCAGTCGAGGCGCGCTAAATTTACCATCAGGGATCCTCCGCTATAGGCTTGTGCAATACTAAAAGACTGCCCCACTACTGGCGTTGTCAAAAATAAGTAAGTCGAATACAATGCATCCGCAATTGGAAAAAGGATCTGTTCCATAATCCATCCGCAAACCGCCACACAAGCATAATAGGCACCAACAACAGCCGCAATTGCCGCCTGAGCTCCAGTCCCCAAAACAAAACCCTGCTTCGCGCCTTCCGCAGCAGCCTTCGGATCCCAACTGGGATCCTTAAAACTCGACTTTTGCAATCCTCCATATAAGCCACCTACAGCCCCGCCTAAGAACCCAAGCCCGTCCAGATTCATAGCGAATTGTAATACCGTCCCCGCGATCATAGCACCGGCCATCGCAAGTTGAATTATTGCACCCATGGCTAGAACAATTGCCCCGGCTCCTACTATAAAGGCAACTCCAACGATAGAGGTTATCATCTGAATCGCTGCGGATGCCAACATGGATGTCATTGTCCCTGCGGCAATGAGCGCCTGTATGCCAGCTGCAGCGATAAGAGCCGCCGCTCCAACAGCCCCAATCACAGTCAATCCCGCTATCGCCGCCATGGCATACATTGCCGCCCCTGCGAGCCACGTTGTAACCGTAACGGCTATTACTGCGGCTCCTAGAAGAATCGCGCCCGCAGAGATAATCAGAGAGACAGCTATTGACACCGCAACCAGTGTTACAAGAACCGCTATCGCAAGCACCGTCTGGACAACGGCAAAAGCAAATCCCAGAAACCCCGCCACCATAAAAATATACTCACCACTCGGGTCCGTCATGTTGATCGGATTGTTGGCTGTGTACGCGTATGCATCGAAACTCGCAAAACCCGGCAGATCGTTTATCTGCGGATCCGTCTGCAGGAATCGCCCGGTAGCGGGATCGTAGAGACGCGCATGGTAGTTATATAAACCCGATTCGAAATCGTATTCCTGACCCGTGAATTTTAGTTCCGTGGAAAAACCGACTCCGTCCCCGTCCACATCGTTATTCGTCAGCGCGGGATTGAGCCGTCCGAACGGCATGTAGACATATCTTGTTTGAACCTTGCCTGTCGCATCCGTTACCAGTCGCGTGCTGTGGACATGGTCTGTCAGAAAAAAATAACTTCCAGTCAATCCTTGCGACAAGCTGGATAGATCGCCGCCGTATGGAAACGCGCCATTAAAAGCCCCATTAGCGGAACAATTCTGGAAATTAAAGACGATAAAAACCGCGTAAATCGTAAAAAGAGCGGCGGATCTAAATGGAGTAACCGCCGTCTTGAGAGTTTCCCGGCCAAAATCATTCCAGGGGAGTGTTAATATATATATTTTGATATTTTTATATGTATTTACATACATACGTCGCGATCTTGGGAATGCCACACTCGCCCAAAATACAAACAACAGCAGTAATGCGATTCCCGCGGCGCCGCTGTGATCCCAAACTCTTACAAACATCATCGCTTTGTCGATACGCGAATTCCACGCATCCGGTGAATTCCCCTGAACCGATGTTAGACGTTCGAAATACAGATTCGCAAGATTACCGTGGCCCCCTGTAAACTGGCGAAAATCGAACGTAAAAGTCCCCAGAGCCCCGTCCGGCTTTTCTACAATCAGCTCATGCTTCTCCTCTCCCTTCAATATGTGCACACGATAAGAGGCGTCGGGATAGTATTCGACAGCCATAGCGTGTCCGGCTCTTTTGAATTCTTTCTTGAAACGGTCCCCCGCTTCCGTATATAAATATTTGGTGTCCGAATCCGGACCCTCGGAATCGAATACCTGGGCCCGCTGTACCCGGTTGTGGAATGTATATTCCATATTCAAAGTGAATTCTCGATCCGGATTGCCATGCCCCTGATTCACGCGCCCGCGATCGTCGCTCATACCGTCATTCAAAGACACGTTTTGCACTCCCGTTCCGCAATTTCCAAAACCGTTGGCAGGCGGATTCCCATTCCCATTGCCAAGGCCGTTGCCGTTTCCATGCCCGTCATTGGGACCACAGTGAATTGTGAATTTTTTTTGAGTTACGCTGCCTCGCGCGTTATAGGCATAGCTCACACCGTCCGACGTGCTTGCCAGCCGGTGAGGAGTGTTTGGCCCTGTGTATGTGTATGTGCTATCGTTTTCGCCATTGTAAAGGATTTGGCCGTCGGCAGCGTACTTGTAGGCGATTGTTTGAATGGGATGCTCGACGTCTCCAAAAGGACCGGTTGCCGAAACAAGGCGATGGGCTGAATCGTATTGATACGATTCCGAGTATTTGTTATCCAGCTGGTCCGTGATTTGCGCGATGAGTCCGTCGTTTCTGTACGAATAGGCTATTTGCTGAATGGGCCCATCGGAATTCTCTGCCGCCGACGTTCGGAGTAGTCCCGTGCCGGAATCGTAAGTCCAGTTTAACGTTACGCCGTTGCCATACTCGAGATGTCCCGGCTTGTTAAAAGCATTGAGGTCCGAATATTCAGCGAGCACAATACTTGTTCCGGATTCCAGAATTCTGCCGCGCGGGTCATTTAAGGTAATGCTTTCCAGAAGACCTGTATTGAAATACGTATAAACCAGGCTGATTTCTGCTCCAGGATAGCTCTTCTTGATTGTGCGCCCCTGATCGTCGTATTCAAAGCGCACGTCAAAGACCTTGCCCTCTTCAAAACTGCGTAGCACGTCGGCGACTTTGCCAGTGGCCATGTCGTACTGAAAGGTCGTGATCCCCGTTTCATCTACAATACTAGCGACCTTGCTTTTATGCGGGCCATCATTATAGTAAGTATACGTTGCAACGACAATTAAATTATTGTCTTTGATCTGTATTAGCCTTTGTTGCGCATCGTAAAAGAAATACGTGGTTTTTCCGTCCGCCGTTGTTTCCGCCGCGACCTTTTTTGAATTGGGATCGTACGTGTAGGTCGTCAGCCCGCTTTCGGCATCGCTCTGACTGAGCTTGCGTCCCAACGGATCGTAAGTAAAATTTATTTCATATTTTGGATTAAAAGCGGTAACATCTCGCGAAGACCCGTACCCGCGCCGGATTTTTTCCAGATTTCCCTTGACATCGTAGTATTTCTCGATGCGCCCCCACTGGGCAATGCCGTTGTCCGTCGTCTGAAAATCGCGCCTGAGTACGCGATCGTTGATATCGCGCGCTTCATACATCGGCTGGCCGTTTGCGTCCACGATTGTTTTTTCGTACCCGCCCTGCGTCCCAACAGGGACGCGGCGGGGCATCAAGTCCATCGATTGCGAAATGATCCCGTTGGGCCCGGGACGTTCGATTCGGATTAGATTGCCGTTGGGATCATAGAAATTGCGGCGTATGACGACCGACGGCGCCCCCGTTCCCGTAAATTCTATGCTGAGCTGTCTGCCAAAGACGTCGTATTCCATATGCTGCGATGTCGTTCCGCGATCATCGGAAACCAGCCTGTCCGTGACAAGCCCTAATTGGCTTACTGTTACTGTCTCAGTAACGCCGTTTGAGTCTGTTATTGTGAAATTTCCGCCCAATCCTCCCAGGTCGCCATAGTCTGTGGCCTTCCAGATCGGGTTGCCGGAACAGCTGCGCGATAAGCCGCGACATTCACGCGTGACCCGCCCGTGTATGTCGTACTCTTTGGCAGTGTAACGATCATCGGGGGTTTTGTCCCAGACAATATCGCCTGTGGCCGGATCGAGTTGATTTTCGCGCGTCGTTCCGTCCGGAGCGTTCTCAATAGTCCGTTCGCCTTCATAAATGTATGACGTTGTCTGATTGTTGATTGTTTTTGTCCGCAGCTGACCGTTTGGGAAATAGGCCATCGCCATTTCTTCCGTTGCGCCACCGCCGCCGGAGATGACTCTCTCCGGCTGACAGACGGAATTGTAAACAGTATTCGTTGATTTTATTGACTGATTGGATGAATCATAAATATTCAAAGAAACGGGAAGCCCTGTGGAACAAAGATCGTAGGAATACTGGATTTCTTTTCGCAGATCGTCCTTGTTCGTTGAATTGTCCTGATCGTCGTAAATCACGCGCGGGTTGCCATACACATCAAAGTTTGTGTTGCGAATCGTCTTCGAGAAAAGGAACGTGCCGTCCGAATTGAAATTTGTCTCGACAGTCCTTTCCACAAGAGATAGAGGCAGGCTGCCCGCGAAGGGGGGATCAAAGAGAAAATAGTTGGTTTCTTTTCTCTGTATCACATTACCGTCAGCATACACAGTGTCTTCGCGTAAAACCGAGCCGGCATTGCGTTCATTTTGTGAAAAATACGTAATCCTGGTCCCGGGCGCGACCAGGGGACTTCCATTGCTTATAATGAACTTGCGCTCTTCCATCCGCGCGAATCCCAGGCTCCTTCGATCCAAGGGATTATCCGGCATATATGCCTTCGCGTTAAAGAAGGTATATGTTTTTCTTTCTCTGGCAGTTCCGGCAATACTCAGATCGGTTTGAACGGGCAACCATTTTACAAGCGAAACCGAAGCGTACGGCGGCGCCGAACTGCCGGGAACAACGGCGCCAGCTAGATCGAAAACATAAGAGTAAATAACGGAACTTCTTCTATAATTATTATAAATTGACGTGAGCAGATCGCTTTGGGGGAAACGCGTCATGGAAACGATCACACTGCCGCCGCCTATCCACAATGTGTCTGTTTTCCCGTCCCCGTTGAATTCAGAAAACCGGTAGCGGTTTACATCGTCAGCCCCGGGACCGTATGCTCCCAGTTCGCTCTGAGCTTGAGAACTAAAAGTTGTAAAACCTAAACCGTTGGATCTGCTTACAATGACAAAGCCGCCGCCCACCCACAGAGCATCGGTTTTTCCGTCCCCCGTCCATTCTCCGAACCTGTACCTATTTACGTCATCGGCCCCCGGTCCCCAGGCCCCCAGCTCGCTCTGGGCCTGATTGTTGTACTGGACAAATCCAAGTCCTGTGTTGACTGAAGTGATAAATCGGCCGCCGCCGATCCAGACAATATCGCTCAGACCGTCCCCGTTAACATCGGCGAACCGCCAGCGGCCTAGGTCGTCCGCACCCGGACCAAAAGCGCCTAGCGAAGCCTGCGTTTGGCTGGCCAAAGAAGTAAATCCGGCGCCGTTCCAGCGACTGAGGTACAGGGAACCACCGCCCAGCCAGAAAGCGTCAGAGCGGCCATCTCCCGTTAAATCAGCAAACATCCATCTGTTTGAATCGTCCGCTCCCGGTCCGTAAGCGCCAAAATCCGTTTGCGCGATGGTGTAGGCCTGCGAAAAACCATTTCCATTATTGAGAGAGATAATGATCTGTCCGCCTCCGACCCAGGCAAGATCGGGTTTTGCGTCCCCGTTGAAATCCGCTATTTTCCAGCGCAATGGATCATCCGCGCCGCCCCCGGTTGCTCCCAGCACGGACTGATGCTGGTTCGACCACGAACTAAAACCGCCATTTTTTTTACTTACAATAATCCTGCCATTTCCGATCCACATCGCATCCGCTTTTCCGTCGGAGGTAAAATCCGTGAAAATCCAGCGGTTAGGATCGTCTGCGCCGCTTCCCCCCGCTCCCAGGCTCGTTTGCGTGACTGTAAGAACGAGATTAAATCCATTATTGCGCATTTCGCTGATGGATACATAACCACCGCCGATCCAGGCGCCGTCGTCTCTTCCATCGCCGTTAAACTCCGCGAAACGCCATCTATTTGGGTCATCCGCGCCGGGGCCAAAACCGCCCTGATCCGACTGTGATTGATTGCTGAAAACGGCAAAACCGGCGCCGCCCTCTTGGTACTCAAAGTGTATTCTGCGAATTTCTTCATCGCTGGGTCCGCGCTCCTCCAAAAGGGCCAGCCGGCTATTACCCGTGACGATACCGGCCAGATATGACAAAAGAAAGGTGCGCACATTCCGCCCACCACTCATCACCTCAATGGAATCGAGCCTTTTTGTCATTGTCACAGCGGCGCTGTAGGTGTAAGCGGTTATCGCATCGGGCCGATTTTCGTATGAGAATATGACTTTCTGTTCCGTATTGCCCGAAGTCGAATAGTACCTCAAAGAAGATGGATAAAACTCGCCGTCAACTTCAAGATATTCGACAGTATATGAATTGCCGTTTGCGTCCTCAGCCTTATTCAAGGCCCAGACACGCCCGACACCGCGTCCGGCAGCCATAATCTTTGAGTTCGCGGTCGTGCCGAAATACATTCTTGTTTTATTCGGCGCGGTGGCGATAAATCCATCTGGATCAGCGGGATTTCCGATCAGTTGATAGGTTGTGTTTCCGTTTTCACGACCCCGGTAAACACTACCCGATTGATAAAGAACTCCATCGGGCGAAATGAATTTATCTGAGGCGTTGTAAAGTATACCGGTCCGTATGTCGCGCGAAATCGATGTAAAGCCCTGCATTCCCCAGCCGATTCCCAGCATTCCATTTGCTCCGGTGGAATTGTACACCAAACCAACCGGAGGCGAAAACCCGGGGGGCAACTTTATGGGAATTACCGTAGACGCGGCTCCCTGCGATGTGGCTGAAATTTCAGGTAGGAGCAGATACTCTGGAATATAACTTTTCTCTCCGCTCATACCAACAAGAGCAAAGACCATTCCAATCTTAATGAACCGATGAACCGATGAACCGATGAACCGAATTAAGTTTCGCATAGCTTCACTCCACACGTTAATAAACCGGCCTTTATTTGTTGAAAGGCTAACTATTGTTATCTATGCAAAACATGTCAATATATTCCCAAATTTTTTTTAACCATGGAAATTTTTTTAAACATTTAGCATGAAGAAGCTTTAGAATACGATTTATCAGGCAAGAGTTATTCTAAATTTTTTCTATAAGTAGATTAAGAATTCTTCTAAATCTTTCATCCCTTTTTACACTATGATTAACAGAACTCCGGATTCCTAAACGGCTGCTCACCGGAAATTCCGCTCGGGGCTCTTCAGATCATCAACCGACTTTGTCGCGTTTGCGTTCCATCTGCGCTTTCTTGCGGAAGAAGGCGACCTGTTTTTCCAGTTCGCTGAGATCCAGACAGATCAGCTTGCCCTCGTCGAGCTTCATCCAGCGCGATTTCAAAAGTTCCATCAGCAGACGTTCGTCTTTTTCAGGATCCAGTCCGACCATTTTCAGAAGATCCTTTCCGCCGATATCGAAATTGTACATGGACTTTGTGGAAATTTTTACATGATTTTTTTCTGCCAGCGTGAGAAGAGTGTCAAACAGTCTTCCCGTCGAGTCCGATATCATGAGGTTTGCAAGCTGTCTGTACGCCATCCAGATTCGTTCCGACAGAAGTGTGATCAGACGCGTCGCAAGCTGCGGCTGCGCTTTTACCATTCCTTCAAAGTTCACCTTATTGATGGCCAGCATCGTGGCAGCTTCAGCGACGATCGCCGATGCGCTGCGGGGTTTGTTGTCCAAAAGAGCCATCTCGCCAAAAATATCGCCCGCCTGAAGAACGGCCAGAAGCACTTCCTGGCCGTTGACCATCTTTGTGATTTTCACCCGGCCGTTCTGCAGAATGTAAAGTTCCCGGCCCGGCTCATTCTCGCAAAAAATCATATCGTCTTCTTTGTTGGACCGATTGATATTCGTCTCCGGTATGACCGGAGCCTTCAGCGGTTTGTTCATGGACTGCAGGCGCATTTTTGCCATGCTGATCTGCTCACCCTGCGGGCAGTACTGAAGGTATCTCTGATAGCCATACGCTGCGTGGTTGTATCTCTGAAGCTTGTACCAGTACTCGGCAAGGTCGAACAGATGACCGGGATCTTCTTCCACAGCATTTCGAAATGAAATCCTGGTGATGGTGGTGTCAAAGGCCCGGAGCTTAGCCGAAAAAGAGCGGATGATTTTCATCGCCACAGGAGCGTTCTTCTGGATCAAAAGACCGAACTGATCATGATTCACGCCGATCAGATTGCAGTCCGTCATGGCCACGACTGTTTCAATGCGGCTGTGACCGGACATGGCGCTCTCCACGCCGAAAAAATCGCCGGGGCCAAGAACAGCCTGGGCATCCTCACCGGCCACGGGAGTCTCTTTCTGAGTTTTTAGCTTTCCTTGAAGAATAATATAAAAATTATTGGCGTCCCGTTTGCCCTCTATGATTACATAGGAGCCTGCCTTGAAATTGACCATTTGAAAGGACATAATCTTTTACTACGGAAATACGACGGAAAGTATCAGGACAACTCTAAAATATAATATCGGTATGACAATACCTATTCAGGATGCTGTATTGAAAACAAACTTATTCCTCAAGCCCCTCTCCAATGTTGCTGGAATCAGTTTTTTCCTCGATTCCTTCTCTCTGTGCGCCGTTTTCCACTTCTGGCGCCTCATCCCTCTTTAAGGTTGAATCCATTCTATTCAATGAAATCATCGATTTTAGCTCAATTTCCGCCAGACGGGCCACCCTTGTGGCAGGCCTGGATCGAATCAATTCGGAAAAAATACTCCTGGCTCTATCCAGTTCACCCGACTCGAGCATTGTCCTTCCCGCCTCAAGATACGCCAGATCGCCCTTTTCCTGGTTGTGGCCCTGTCTGTGCGCCTTCAAAAACCAGGATGCGGCTTCCTCAAGTCGGCCCAGCTCGCGTAAAATTTTTCCTGTTTCCAGATGAGCCTCGTAAGCATTGGGATCTTCCGGATACAGGATTATGAAATCACTGTAGGAAGATAGAGATCGGAGAAGGTAACCGTCAGCATGGAGTTCCCGGGCATACCGAAAGTGTATGCCAGCCTGTCGGGAAAACTCCTGACGCTGGCCGTGCAGCCGCCGGCTTTCCTGCGTGGCATCCTGAGCCGGACTGCCTCCTGCCGCATTCACGGCGGGCTGTCTTTGTTGATTTGCAGTCTGTTCTGTCTGAGTCGGCCGGTTTTCAGCCGCGGGGACATCGCGTCCAGTCTGACCATCAGCCGTTTCAGGGGCCGCTTGAGATTGACCGGCGGCGCTCGTCAGGCTGGTTAAAAATAGAAGCGCGGCAAAGAAAACAGTTAGATTTCTTTTTTCACTCACCGTACCGGCTGCACATCGCAAATAAAACATTTTTTATCCGACGTCCCGGGCAGCTTCCATAAATCCGTCAAACCAGCTTTGATCGGCGGCGGATATTCTTGCCGAATCCAGTTTCATTTCCATAAAGTATTGTTTCAGTATAAACAGGTGCGCCCATTCCTGCTGCTGCTCGGTCCAGTCGGACTGATCGATTCCTGATGAGCTCAAACCTTCCTGCGTTACCATTTCAATAAAAGCATCATCCTTGCCTGTGAATATCAGAGCCGATGAAATAAGGTCAAATCGAATTGTATCGACGATCCGGGAGAAGTCTTCATCGCTCATCTCAAAGTAGCGGCTTCCAATTTCTGTCTGAAAATAATCGCCCCAGGTAATGATATCCGGCTCAACTCCGAACTTCGCTATTAAATCCTGCGCTTCCTGCATGGAGACATAACGCTCTCCGGCAAAACGGTCCACAGCCACTTTCAGTCGAACGAGATCGGCAATCTTTTTACCGCTGAAAAGCTGCGTGTTCACCATATTCATCAATTCCGGATTCAAACCTTCGATTTGTATATTCATACCTGTTGAATCGGCAGGAGCCGGCATTTGCAGAAGAAAAAGTATCCGGTTCAGGACAAGATTATTTCATTCAGAGACGCAAAGAAATCTGGGCAGACCTCTATCTTCTCTTCTGAAGTCAGCGAGCGGAAGGTGTCTTCCGCCCACGGATTTTTGCGCACGAAGTGCGCCACTTCTCGTGCGCCGAAGGCCGGGCGTAGGCGGTCCTATTTCTTCTCTCTTATGTTCAGCGAGCACGGGGTGCCTTTCGAGCGCGTGGGCGGTCCTCTTATTCTCTCTTACAGTCAGCGAGCGGAAGGTGTCTTCCGAGGGCGTGGGCGGTCCGCCGCCAGCCCGAAGGGAGATGCCTTTCGCTCGCCCTGCCAGCGCGAAGGAAGGTGCCCCTGCGAGCCCCGCCAGCGCGAAGGAAGGTGCCCCTGCGAGCCTACATTGAGGAAGTAAAACCGAAATTTACCGTTTTTTGATCAACGGCATCATAAATGGACGTGGATGAGTTGTATACCCAGGTACGCTGGTAACCGACTTTTACGTACAGACCGCCGAAAAGGATATAACCGGCTTCCGCTGCAGCCAGACTGCGGTCGTCATAGATGAAGGATTCCTTGATGTCATCAAATCCTTTTTTCATGTAGTAGCCATTCGCAAAAAAGCCAAGTATATTCGGCACATAAAAGCCCAGAAATACCCTGGAATTCAACGGTCCATCATAATCTTCATAGGTTCCGTCGATCACAAAAATATTCAAAATTTCCAGCCTTGCTTCACCAAAATATCCTTTCACCTTGGGTCCTGATTTATCCAGACTCTGCAGATAGGCCAGTTTTGTCTGACTGGTTGTCGTTGCCGTGCCCGCGCTCGCACCTGTTCCTCCTGGCGCGTAGGCCGTGCGTTCCAGGGCGTAATAGGAATCAAAGTAGACAGGAATGTAGTTGGAGTTCAATTCTCTGTATTCAGGTCGTAAATAAAACTTAATAATATTTGAAAATCGAAATTCCGTGTTCAGACCGCCGTGAATGCCTTCGCTGCCGTCATAGTATTTGATTTTATTCACATCGACATACGGTGTTACATCCAGCCAGTCAAAAGGAGATAACCGAAATTCCGTATCCGTGCCTATGATGGTCAGTGTCTCTGTTTTGCCTTCCCGAGGCCGCAGTGTTTCCGGATCCACAACAAGGTTTCCGGAACCGTCTTTTTCCAGAGACAGAGGGGCATTGAAATCGCTTGCAATTGTGTATCCGATTGCCCAGCGACTCCAGAAAGTGCGTCCCCATTTTTCTTTCTTTTCATCTGCGGAAGCTGACGACTGTCCGGGTGTTTGACCCGGCGTCTGTCCAGGAGTCTGACCGGGTGTTTGACCCGGCGTCTGTCCAGGAGTCTGACCGGGTGTTTGTCC
>VFLI01000097.1 GCA_009885105.1 Spirochaetia bacterium
ACGGCCAAACCCTGACGTTTTCCTACTGCGCCTGGTGGGAACCCGGCTGCACCTACGCCCAGCGCTATTTCAACGGTACTATAACCCTGGATACGGCAACCCTTACGGCGAGCCTGCCCGCTGGCGCGTCCATGTTGCGCGGTCTGAATTCCTGCGACTACCAGGCTTCGCCCTGGAGCGTGGGTTGGACCTGGAAGTTCGACTATCACGGCGGCGACAATCCCAAAACGTGGGACGGATCCAGTACAACTAACACAACCCTGAAATGCACCGATTGCCACGACCACCACGGGTCCAATACCGCCGCCAACCCGGCCGGCAATCCCTACAGCATTAAGGATGTGGTGGACGGCCGGCCCTACGGCGGAGTTCAGAAAACGGTCGCGATCAGCACGGCCGGTTACGCGAACTGGATCGATCTGTGCACTTCGTGCCATACGGGCGCGACGCCCCATTTTACCTCCCAGCCGTGCATGAGCTGTCACCAGCACGGTGGATTCGCGAATAACGACGCCTTTCACACGGGGGGGAATAAGGATACGTCCTGCCTCAAATGCGGTAACGGCGCAATCGACGGCAACCCGGTATTAAACAGCTATGAGGAGTGCGATGACGGCAACACAGCCAACGGCGATGGCTGCTCCAGTTCATGCACAATCGAATAATGCAATGAGTATGTATAAGTAAACAAATAGAGGATAAAAAAATGAAAACTATAAAATTCATGGGAATCGCGGCCTGTGTTTTGCTCCTGGGGGTGGCGACGAGTTGCGCCTTACTCGGTATCGGCGACGAACCCGGTAATGAAGAGCAACTGGCCCTGCTGGCCCTGCTCGGCCTGAATCCTGGCGGGACAGGACCAGGTACAGGATCAGGTACGGGTACCACAACCGGAATCATCAATGTATCGACGACGGTCGGCGGATCGGCGGGCACGCCCGGCCAGGAAATCGCCGTGACCATTCTGGGTCCGCCGAATTACAATTTGACCACCTCGAGCGGAACGGTATCGCAGATAACCTCTCGCGGCACTTATGACGTGACCTGCGGCGCCGTGAGCGGATATAACGTTACAGGAAGCATTACCGGGCAATCTCTTGCTGCCGGCGGCACGCTGAACGTGACTTGCGCGTATACGGTAGCCGGCCCATTGTTTGAGGACGATTTTGAAGACGGCATTGTGAGCGATTGGACCAAGTTCGGCGTTACCGGAATGGCTACGACAACGATCTCCGCCGGTACGCCGGCTGCGAATGGAACGACCAAGGGATTCAAGGCTGCTGACACAAATTGGATAACCTACTTTGGCGGATCCAAATCCCTTGGAAGCGAAATTGCGCCATCGTCCATCACCTTCTACATGCTTGGAGGGGCCGCTTATTCAGGTCCAGGAGCATTTTTCCGGCTGTACTCGGGCACAACAACCGGCGGCGGGCAAAACTCCATGCCGAATGGTACGAATGTCATCACCATCTACTGCGACTCGGCTTGGGGAGGCTCGAGCATCATAGCGAACGCAACCGCCACGGGTGTGAATTGCGATGGCACCTACAAGAAGGTCGAAATAACGAACATCAACTATACGAGCCACACCTACGACATCCTGGTGCAAGGCGGAACCAAGAAGACCGGTGTGGCCTTTGGCGATGCGACCAAATCGAGTTTCAATTGGATCGCCATTCACGGGGGCGGTATGAACGGTTCAGCCTCTTTCGATGAGATCAAGATGATGCCATGACAAAGAAGAGCGTTAATCAAGAGTAAAGTTTTTCCCGGCGCATGAGGCTGCACAGATGACCATGTGCCGGGCACAGGCTGTCATGGCAATAACGGCGCCATTAACGGACACGGATCGGTCAACCAGGTCCTGGCGTCGGCTGGGCTGACGAACGCGCCTTTCTGTTGTTCGTGAGTTCGTTCAGTTTGTGGTGCAGTTCCTCGTCATGCTCGGGATCCACAATGTAGATTATGTGGCGCGAATCGTCAATACTCAATTCATAATGCGCATATCGCGGGTCCGGTTTCAGATTTTCTTTGCTGAACAATTTAAAATGCAGCTTGGGCGATTTTTCGATTTCCGGATAGATCGTTGCAAAACGGTCCACGCCCGGTTTGCTCTGGTAGCGGCTGCTCTCTGTCACCTGGCACACTTCAAAATATGATTTTGAACTCAGTCGCACCGACAGAATTACAAAGTCGCCCTCTTTGATGATTTTTTTATTATCACAGAGACTGATTGCCAGGTAGTCGAGAAATTCGCGTATGATCCTGTCCGGATATGAAAAAAATGAATTGTTCACGATCATCGTTACGGCTCGTTCCGGCTCGAATGCCTTCCTCCAGCTTACATTGCTTGTCAACGATGCGAATTCAGAGGCCAGGGACAATATGTTTGCGTCTTCGTCATACGGTGTGTCTGTCTGCAGTAAGGTCAGCTGCCTGCCAATGTCCTCCAGAACTGCGGTTTTGGATCTGTCGCCCGCGTATTTTTCTTTCAACGCGAGCAAACGAGAAATAATCCATTTGATATCAGGATAGCTGTTGCCTGGTATGCCTGATTTCAATGGATGATGATGCAGTAGAATATTTCTTTTGACCCGGGGATCAATGGTGGGTTCATGGGCCAGCATCATATAGGACATCATAGGATGATTGTGGATATAGTTCATCTGTTCCTGGGAAAGACTGTTAGTGTCGGGCAAATTCATTTTCGCATAACCGATATCGCAGAGGAGAGCGGATGTCATTAGAATTGTTACCATTTCCTTCAGACGCGCGGCATCCCGGTGTGTCGCCGCTTTCATTCCGCGCGTTTTCATCGCCATGGCAACCACTGTTCTTTTTGTGGCTCTTTCGATATCATCCCCGACATTGATCCCTTTCATCATTTCAATTATGTTCACAAGACCGACCATGGCGTCCGGCTGGTTTTCAAAATCGCTGAAAATACTCGTCATCCTCTCTGCAGTACGGTTTGCCTGGAATGCGGTGATGGAGGTCTGCTTCAGTTGTATAAAGAGATCTGAGGTTTCTGCGGTCAGATCCCTGGCAATCTGCTCGCTGATGAGTTTTGTGTCCGACAGGCCGTCCGGGATTTCACGTTTGGCGTGCTTCAAACCGAGCCTGTCCCGGTCATCAATGTTGAAGTAAATGCCCTGCTTTACGAAACGAAGCAGTCTTTCGATTTCCGATTCCGTTGCGTTGTCTTTTTTATATATGAGTATCTGCCCGTCCTTATTGTAAAAATGGACGGGAATTTCCTTTTTTTCACGAAATCCCTGAATCGTTTCTTCCGTGAATTCGAATGGCTGAAACTGTGCCACAGGTCAAATCTGAATTTGCCCCTGTATTTTTCATTAAAAAACTGTCGCCAGACTACTCAATAATGCCAATCCTGACACCCATGTCAGCCATACTCGAAATTGTCCCTGTTGGACAGCTTCCACCGCTGGGGGTTGTTCCAAAAAAAATGCATGCTCAGGTTATCCGACCGGAACGGTTCGGTGATCCTACCCAGGCATTCCAGCCGGAACAGGTCGATGTGCCTGAAATCGGTCCCGATGAAGTGCTGGTTGCCGTAATGGCTGCCGGTGTGAACTACAACAATGTCTGGGCCGCCCTGGGTTTTCCGGTCGATGTGATCGGAGCCCGCAACAAAAAGGGAGAACCGGAGAAATTCCACATCGGCGGATCGGATGCTTCCGGTATTGTCTATAAGATTGGTCAGGATGTAAAGAACGTGAAGGTCAGTGATGAGGTAGTGGTGCATTGCGGAATCTGGGACAGGAACGATTCCTGGGTCAAAGAGGGAAAAGATCCGATGCTCGCTCCTTCACAGCTGATCTGGGGTTATGAAACCAACTGGGGTTCGTTTGCCCAGTTCTGCAAGGTCCAGGACCACCAGTGTCTGCCTCGTCCGCAGCATTTAACCTGGGAACAGTCGGCGGCGTATATGCTGGTCGGCGCCACCGCTTACCGCATGCTGCACCACTGGAAACCGAATAATATCAAACCAGGCGACGCTGTTCTTATCTGGGGCGGAGCGGGCGGACTGGGCTGCATGGCCATACAAATTGTAAAAGCAGCCGGCGGAGTTCCCGTCGCCGTGGTCAGCGCTGACGATAAAATAGAATTCTGTAAAAATCTGGGCGCGGCCGGCGTCATCAACAGAAATAAATTCAAACACTGGGGTCCGCTTACCTCGGATGTCAATAAAACAGAAGTATTCGTCGAATGGACAAAAGCGGCCCGCGAGTTTGGCAAGGCTGTCTGGGAAATTACGGGCAAAGGAAAAAATCCTGCGATCGTGTTTGAGCATCCCGGCGAATCGACCATGCCCACTTCCGCCTTCGTCTGCGATACGGGCGGAATGATTGTAATCTGCGCAGGAACAACGGGATTCAATGCGACGGTGGATCTTCGCTATCTCTGGATGCGGCAGAAGCGTCTTCAGGGTTCGCATTTTGCAAACGACGACAATTGCCGGGGTCTGAACGATCTTGTGATAGAAAAAAAAGTGGACCCGGTTCTCTCGCGCACATTTCGCTTTGAAGAAACAGGAAAATGCCACCAGCTGATGAAGGAAAACAAACATCCACCCGGCAACATGTCGATTCTGGTCGGCGCGGCGTCTGAAGGCGCCGGGAAGAAATAGTGCAGCGACGGTACAATTGTTGCGAATTTTTCGGAGTTTCACGCAGAGAACGCGGAGTCCGCCAAGAAAGGGATTCTCAATGCGATACACTCTGCGATTCTCTGCGCCCTCTGCGTGAAGCCGGCTTTCCTTGTAGATAATGAAAATATTCTTACGACTCATTTCCTACACGCTTAAATATCGGGGTCGCTTTGCACTTGGCGTGATCGTCTCATTTTTTGTGGCCGTGCTCAACGGAATGAGTCTGACCGCGTTTGTGCCTCTGTTTGACGCGCTTGGCGACAGGCAGGAATATTTCGAAATTCAATTCACCACCTCCGAACGGGTGATTCTTCAAAGAACTGTGGAATATGTACGGGCCCATCCAGGATTTTTTGATGAGAACCCTCCTGTAATACCTGATGTTCCTGCCGTGCCGGGGAAAATCGACCGGCACCTTGCCCTGAAATATCTGGATTCAACGGTAAAGAACCTGGATTACGGACTGGACAGAATCGATCACCTGCGGCTTAAGACTCTGATCCGCTGGAAACTCCGCATCAATGCCGGAGGCAATTCGCCTCTGGGAATCGTTTTTATAGCCTGCGGCATTGTCTTTCCCGTGTATGCCATCAAGCTTTTTCTGCTTCTGATCTCCGTGCGTCTGATCGCAAAAACCGGATACATGGCCGTGCGCGACATTCGCAGCGATCTTTACGAAAGCGCGCAGAAACTCCCGCTGACCTATTTCTACAAGGAAAAAACCGGCCTGATCATGAGCCGGCTCATCAACGATGTGGAAATCGTCGCGGCGGTCATATCCAGCAATCTGCGCGATGCCATCACGAACTTCTTCTATATAGGCGTGAATCTGTTGATACTGGCCTATCTCAACTCGACCCTTCTGCTGCTCTCTGTGATAACGGTGCCTCTCATCCTTTCGCCGGTGACTCTGTTCACCCGCAAGGTTAGCAAAGCGACAAAGCGAAGCCAGGGGCTTATGGCGGACCTCAACGCGCACCTGCTCGAATCGATCGCCGGTATCCGCGTGATCCGCTCTTTTGGAATGGAAGATTACGAGATCGAGCGATTCAAGAATGTGAATCATAAATTTTTCTGGCGCATGTTCAAGCAGCAGTTCTACATCGAAGCGGGTCCCAACCTGGTGGAATTGACGAGCGCTCTGGTCACTGTCGGCATCATCGCTCTCGGCGGAATTTTTGTGGATTCATCCAACTTTACCAGCGGCGAGTTTTTCGCGTTTCTTGTGACGCTGCTTTTCATCATCCGGCCGATCATACAGCTTTCCGGCATGTACAGTAAAATTGTCCAGAGTTCCGCGGCCGGAGAGAGAATTTTTGAGATCATGGACATGGAACCGGAGACAAAAGACCCGGTCGTCCCGGTTTCTCTGGCGCCGTTGAAAAAATCCATCATCTTTGAAAACGTCAGATTCACATATCCCGGAACGGAGAAAGAAGTGATACACGATATTTCTCTGGAGGTGCCCGCCGGCGCAACCGTAGCTCTTGTCGGAGAAAGCGGGGGCGGCAAATCGACGCTGATGGATCTGATGGCTCGTTTTTTTGATCCAACGAGCGGCCGTATTCTGATCGACCAGAAGAGCATCCGGGAATACCGCATTAAAGATCATCGTTCCCGGATCGGGATTGTGCAGCAGGAAATATTTTTGTTCCATGGCACGATTCATGAAAATATCGCGTACGGATCGCGCGAATACGATCACCGGGCCGTGGAAACTGCGGCGCGCCTGGCATACGCTCATGACTTTATTCTGGAAATGCCCCAGGGCTATTACACCGTAATAGGAGAACGAGGCACAACTCTTTCCGGAGGCCAGCGTCAGCGAATCGCCATATCACGCGCCCTTCTGCGCAATCCGGAGATCCTGATTCTGGATGAGGCGACTTCCAGTCTGGACACGGAGAGCGAGCAGCTGGTGCAGGCCGCTCTGGAACGGCTTTTCAAAAACAGAACCACCTTTGTGATTGCGCACAGACTGTCGACCATTGAAAAAGCGGACCTTATCGTGGTCATCTCCGACGGCCGAATAAATGATATTGGCACTCACAAAGAGTTGATGACAAGACAGGGCCTCTACGCACGCTTGCAGGAAATCGGGCGAACCAGTTCAATACTTTATTGAAATTCATAAAACGATAAATACCGGGGCTGAGAATTCTTAGAATTACTAAATATTCAGGGAAAGCGATCTATGAAAAACCTTCTGATAGTGGATGACAATAAAAAATACGAAACAATCTTGAGTAATTTCTTTTCGCAGCTGGGCTACCATGTGGAAACGGCGCTGACCGGCAAAGAGGGCCTGGATAAGGTCCGCGAACGGGGAGTCGACTATTACAGCGTTATCGTCACGGATATCACAATGGAAAGCCAGCTTGCGGGAATCTACATGCTGGGAGACATCCGGAAAATGAAATTTGCCGGCACAGTCGTCGTGGCCAGCACAGGTTTTGATGTCCCGCTGGTTGTGCCGCTTTCGCGCCTCTTTCTGGGACGATATGGCGTGCACTATCTGGTCCCAAAAACCACTGTGCTTAAGAATCAACTGGAATTCCTGCCGATGCAATTTTTCGGCGAGCCGATTAAAGAATTCCGCGAAATTCAGGCAGCTTCGTAAATCTGTCAGCGCGGATTTTGAGAATTCGCAGGCATTGAAAAAGTGTTTGCCTTAGATTCATACTTCACTGTAAATGCATTCTGAACAAAATGATTGTCTCATTATTATAATAGGATGAGACTGAATCTCAATTCTGGCTGAAAGAGCCGGGTTTGACACGTCAATTATAGATAGGGAGGAAGTAATGGTATTAAGAGGATTCATTTGTCTACTGGCAGCCTTCGTTCTGACGGCCTGCTCCACCTACATAAAAATCCCCGTAGTGGCAAGCATGCCCCAGGGTTTTATGCAGATGATGAAGGGCGGCAAGAAGATTGCCATTATCGCCGCAAAATCGCCGGACGGTGCGGAGTATTCAGATTTTGGCGATATGACAACTGCAATCCAGGGCGCGGCGGAGAATGCCTTTCGGGATTACCGGTATTTTGAAATGGTTGATATTGCAGGAAGAAGGGATCGCCTGCGGGAGATTGCCTTCACTCAATCCGGCATGACAGCCGAGCAAAGAGAAATTGGCCAGGAATTTGCCGTAAACGGCTTTCTGTATCTGGAAGTGCCTGCGCCTCCGCAGGCGGATTGTCGGATGTCAACGCGCACCAAGCAGGTCGAAGAATGCGTCGCTCGCGACGAAAAAGGAAAATGCACGAGGAACTATTTTCGAACAGTAATCATAAGCACTGCCACTCTCACCATGAGGGTGTCCGTGAAAGGGCGTCTTGTGAATCTGGAAACAGGACAGATGATGACGCATTTGGCTTCCAATATCGGCGCTGCCAGATTGGAAACCGACAGTGCATTGCTGAATGCTTTAAATTCCGTCAGAGGAAACAGCACCGGACAGTATGTGAATGAGTCAGAGGGAGGTATAGCATCCTGTCCTTCTGTATTGACTTCATTTCAGGACGCGGTTGGGATCGCGGCACAGGATCTGGTGATGCATCTGTCTCCTAAAATCGTGGACTATAATGTGGTGATTGAGGATGACATAGCCGGCACACCGGACAGCGCGAAAGACGCCGTTAAAGGCTTGTTGAAAGCAGCCATCAAATGGCTGAAGAGTGATTCGCCGAATTTTGAAGAGGCTTTTGAAAACTGGAAACAGGCTTTCGATTTATCCGGCGGTCAGTCTCTTTCTGCGCTGTGGAATCTTGCCATTTACTACTGGGCCACGGGCGACCTTGCGCAGGCAGATCAATATTTTACCAAGGTTAAGATAAACCCTGATTTTTTTGACGACAAGAAAATGGAGATTTACAGCACTTTTAAGGCAGAAAAGAAACGACGTGATATGGAAGCCTCGGCTTACCTTTTGCGCTGGATACCTTACAATGAGGCGTTTGCAGTGTTGCGGAGTATTGGAAATTTGTTCTAATTTTTTTTCCTGTACCCATTTTTTTGTAAATGAATCCGATAGATTTTATTGTCCGGGCCATCATTTTTATTTACAGACTGCCGGGGCTGTGTCAGAATTGGCATGTTTTTTGATGAACCGGGCGTTTTTTGGGAGAATCTATGAGATATCGTAAAAATTTAGTTTCAATATTGTTTATTTTTGCTCCGATTTTGCTGGAAATTGCCTGCGGCGCCAAACTGGCAATCACGTTTCCCAGATTCCCTCCAGATACGGGCAGGCAGATTCTGCAATTGATGTCGGGAAAAAGAAAAATCGGCGTTATTGCCATGCAAATGCCAAAAAACTTTGCAACAGAGATGGGAATAGAAAGCGATTGGTCCAGTACCGTTGAGGGGGCCGTTACAAATGCTTTTATGCAGAAAGGCTACTATGAATTCGTGGATCTAGCAGGCCGCAAACAGCGGCTTTCAGAACTGGCGTACACACAATCCGGCATGACCGGTGAGCAAAGGACGATCGGACAGGAGCTGGCTGTGGATGGTCTGCTGTACATCATGATGACAGCGCAGCCGCGACAGGAATGTAAAATTGAAAATGAAGTGAGTCTGGCGGGCGCCGCAAGCACACTGTACAATGTTTACGCGGCAACACAGGGCAAAGATCAGATCAGAGGCGCGGATGCCAGTTCGCCGACGGGCGTCCTCTATCTTACTGTATTTGTTCAGGCAAAGCTTACAAACCTGGAAACCGGCCAATCATTGCCAATCTCGATCAATAAGCCTTTCCGCCAGGCGAATGACACGGGAAATCAGGAATGCCCTTCTTCTTTGCTGGCGTTCGAGGGCGCTCTTCGTCAGGCTGCTGATGAAATCGCATCCAAGCTTTCGCCGGAAATGATTACGAAACAGGTGTCTATTGAGAGAGACGCCAGTGATCTTCCAGACCCAGTCAAAGACCGGGTTAAGGAATATCTGGCCGTGGGATACAAATGGGCGAAAAACAAAGATTACGAATCGGCGGCAGAAAACTGGACCAGCGCGTTGAATGAATCGGGCGGCACATCTGTTTCCGCTCTCTGGAATTTGGCCATATATAAATGGTCCACCGGCGATATGGACGGCGCAGAAGAAATGTTCAAGCGAGCTATGAAAGCGGGCGGTCCCGATTTCTTTGACGACGAAAAATCCGAGCTGCTGTCCGCTTTTAAAGAGGAAAAGAAACTGCAGGCTGCCGGAGGACGATAAGAGACGCAGATAATATTACCGCGACGGCATTTTGCTGCCTCGCGGCTGCATCCCGGAAAAAGCAATGAAAAATACAATAATATTAATTGTATTTATTATATTGATTGTATCTGTCGTCTCCTGCCGCAGCAAACCCACAGAGGAGGAATGCCTGCAGAGCATGGAAAGCGTGATCAGAATTCTCGGCGAAGGGAATCCAGCCCTGGAAGGCATGTTGAAAATGGCCCGCAGCGATCAGAGCCGCCAGATGGCGCGAGATGTCTGCATTGAGAAAAAAACTAAGGCCCGTGTCGTATGTGAAATCGCGGCAAAGACAAAGGACGACCTTCGCGCCTGCGCCAAACTGCAGTGACATTCTTTTCTATTCGCATTGGATCTGCAGACCGTTGATCATTCGCTGAAACTGCTTCTCTAAATCGGAAGAGGCCATTGTGTCCACTTTCTGTCCGTTCTTCATAGTGAAGGCGCTGCCGTTGTAGTATACTACCGCCCAGAAAGGCTGCCGGCATTCGTATCTTGCCGTAAAGAGAGATCCGTTGATAGCGACTCTGTACCAGGGATCCACCAGTTCGTACAGTTTAGCATTGGGCAGACCGATGTAAGAACGCAGAGAATCTCTGAGCGACATTTTTGTCCTGGTGATATCCGTGAATGCGGCAATCGTGTCGTACGATCCCCGCAGCCGCAGCCACTCCCGGTTCTGACCGTCCCGGAAAACAGACGACACCGCCGGCACAAGCTCATTGAAAAAAAATTCCTTCTGATATGTGTCCCAGCTGTAATTTTCCTGATTTTCATGAGTCGACCAGACAATCAATTTCTGGTCCAGTTCAGGAATTCTTGCCAGAGCTTCCTGTTTGAAATTGGCAAAATCGGCCGCATTCCCCGCCGGATCTTTCAGCAGGAATCGACGGGCCCTGCCCTGGGCATCATCAAAAATGAAATAAACGCCGAACCAGGAATTGGCAAATTTGCACGCGGGATTCAGGAAATTGGAATACTGAATATGGAAGGGACATCCCGGGGCCGGATCGTACCCGCCAACCGTGTATGTGTTCACCGCGTCCACGTTGACCTGGCCGCCGGACATCTTATTCAGATACTCGCCGAAATCGATAATGAAGGGTCTGTCATAGAGTCCGTCGGCGGCAAAGGAATAGTTCAATAAAATATTTTTTTTGTCTTTCAGCGGATAGTTAATAAAATGGACTATTTCAGGCGAGACAAGATTGCATCCTGAAATCGAAACAAGAGCGGCTGCGCAGAAAAGAAACGCCCGTCTTTTCAATTGCATTCCTGGATCGGATAACATACATCCTGGATCACATTGGATGCATTCCCTGGTCCGGAATCAGAAAACACGGCAAACCGGCCGTCAGGAAGGGCCATGCAGTAAATATTTTCTTTTTCGTTCTGATAGTACAGCGTGCCGTACAGCGCCGGACTGATTTTATCATTGAAATGAACTTTGAATGTCATTCCATAGTGAGACTTAAGCTCCTTTTCTGAAGTGACACGGCGCACAACCGGCTGGCGCAGCCCGCGGGTTGTGCGGCACTCATCCGGAATATCATTGTAAAATAACACAGCGCCCTGCCTGATGGGCCGGGCTGTGGAGAGATTGCATCCGCTGACAAAAAACGCGGCGGCAATCAAAAGAAGCCAGAGAGCCCGGCGGTAGATATACTTAATGTTAATCGGCTTGACGAATTGTTTCACAATATTCTAGAATTGAAATTGCGTTGTGGTTTGCAAGTAATAATCTATCAGTTAAGTGTTTCCTATGAATTTAAACCTTGAAGAAAATGAAGATGCTCTATTGGCCCCCTATGCCATGAAGCACAATTTCAGTGGAAGTCGAATGTATCCGGAAGCGCCGGATCCGTACCGGACCTGCTATCAGCGGGACAGAGACAGAGTGATTCACTCAAAAGCGTTCCGCAGGCTTGGATATAAAACCCAGGTTTTTGTGAACACCGAGGGCGACAATTATCGGACCCGGCTCACGCACAGTCTGGAGGTTTCGCAGATTTCACGTTCCATCGCCGGGGCGCTTCGATTGAACCGCGACTACGCGGAAACCATCGCTCTGGCCCACGATCTGGGGCACACTCCTTTCGGGCATGCCGGTCAGGACACCCTTCACCAGCTGATGAGAGCGCATGGAGGATTCGAGCACAACTGTCAGAGCCTTCGGATCGTTTCCGAACTGGAGACCCGGTACGCGGACTGGAACGGACTCAATCTGAGCCGGGCTGTACTGAAGGGGATGATGAAGCACAATCGAATCTATGAATGCGACAGCAGTCTGATCCCTCTGGCGGAGCAGCGCGGGAGGGAAAACCCCTGCCTGGAAGCGGCTCTGGTGGATCACTGCGACCGCATCGCATACATACACCATGATCTGGAAGACGCGCTCGATTCAGACATTGTTCGTCTGGAAGAGCTTATGGAAATCAATCCCTGGCGGACTGTTTACGATGAGGCTGAGAAATCGTCCCAGGGTTTCCGCGGAAAAAGAGAGCCGCTTCGCATCCGCATTGTGATCCGGATGCTCCTGAGCCAAACGATCAATGATCTGATTGCAAAGACGCAGGAAACTCTTCTAAATGTCAAACCGGAATCACTTGATGATATATATAAAATAAATAAAACAGATTACCCGGTCCGTTTTTCTGAGACGATGAAGGAAAGCATGGGTGCGATGCAGAAATTTCTGCATGAAAAAATGTACAGGCATCCGCGCGTCGTTCAGATGTCCGCAAGAGGCAGCCGCATCATCGAATTCCTATTTTCTGAATTTATGAAAAATCCTGAAATGCTCCCCGGGCATGTTCAGGGACGCATTTCGGAACAGTCGTCTGCCCGAGTAGTTTCTGACTATATTTCGGGAATGACGGACCGATTTGCCCTGAAAGAATACCAGAATCTGGCGGGTATTGTCTGAGGAGTCTCCGGCGTGATTTTTTTATTCTGATAAATCCAGTTTAATCCGATCATATAATGAAGCCATACGGCTTTGTGGGAGCAAACTATGCCGGTATCGACGCTGAAATACACACAGACTGAAGACATCATGATTTCGCAGCATGTGCGCTGTCCCATCGGAGATGTTTTCCGCGCCATGACCGTTGCGCGTATCGTTGACGAATGGGGAGGCGGACCGTCGAGGGTTCAGGCCAAAACCAACGGCAAGTTTTCTCTCTGGGACGGCGAGATGTTCGGTGTGATCAAAGAAATCGAGTTCCCCCGCCGGCTCGTGTACACGCTGCGTGAACTGTCCTGGGATCCTGCCTGGCATGATTCTCTTGTCACCTGGACTCTGAGAGAAGACCAGCTGGGCACCGAACTCACTCTGCATCATGCGGGTCTTCCCTCCAGGCGCATACGGGAAATTCACAGAGACGGCTGGGGCGATTATTTTCTGGGCCCGATGAAAGCTTTTCTGGAATAGCAAGGCGCTTCCGCCTGTATGCGATTTTTCTTTTGATATTCAACAAAAACGCTTGTGACATATCGGGCGGATGACAGCCTCTGCCTGTGACTGAGATAGCAAAACGGGCGTCTGTCATCGCAGTTGTCAACCTCAAGGGAGGTGTTGGCAAAACAACACTGGCTGTGAATCTTGCCGCAGGCTTGGCGAATCGCTCAAGCGGGGAAAGAAATTTCACGGTTCTTCTGGTAGATCTGGATACTCAGGCCTCCGCCACAGCTTACATGCTGGGCGAACAGAAACCTGATCCTGAAAATAACCTGCAGGCCGTTATGGGCCGATGGCTTACGGAAAAACAAGAGTTGATCAAGCCTGCAAATATTACGGGCCGCGTCCAGATGCCCAATCCTGTGTTCCGCGGAGCATGGCCCACGCTGCACCTTCTCCAGTCTTATCCCGGTGACAGAGATGTTGAGTACGGAGCCTATGCGAAATTTGCGCGCAAGGAAGACGTTCTGCAGCAGAAAAAACACTATCGAATTCTTGGATATTTATTTGAAGAAATCATTAAAGACTATGATTATATCCTCTTCGATTGTCCGCCTCACTACAACTGGATAACCGGCGGAGCCGTGCTCATGTCCGATGATATCATTGTCCCGGTCATCCCGGATTTTCTTTCCACCAACGGACTGCGAGATCTTGTGCTTACCCTGGCAGAAGATATAGCTATGCTTTCACCTGACAGCAGCAAAAGGATTCGGGCGATTGCTCTGATGCTTTCAGACGGCAATACAGTGCATGCTCGTTATACAGAGGAAGTGCGCTGCAGATATCTTCCCGATCTGCAGAAAGAATCCAGGCTTGCCAGAGAGCTGCTTCAGGATTGCGAAATATGGGACGGGTTGAGCCGCAGAGCAGCTGTGCAAAAATGCACCCAGAACTATGAGCCCATCTCATCTATGCCGGCCGATGAAGTTCCGCGCGTGGAGCTGGAGAAAATGGTAGATTCAATCTTGCTCTGGAAAGGGCAAAAGAGATAAGCAGGAAATCAATTATGAATGCACAGGAACTAAAAATACTCTTTCAGAAAGCTGCCGCTTCCTCCATCGAGAAGCTGAGTCTCGCCGAGATTGGGAGGCTGGGCAGATCTATTGATCAGACTCTGAAAAAACTGGATCAGATCCAGACCCGAGAGGCTCTTCAGACGGTTTTAAAATCTATCCCGGCAGAAGATCAGGCGCTTTTCAATTTCTTGAGAAAGGGTGAAGATAAAAAGACAAAGGATAAACTCGAGGCTGCAAAATCAGCCCGGCAGAACTGCAGCGCAGCCGCCGCCACACTCAGACCGCAGCTTGTGGAAATTCGCGCGGCGAAGGAAGAGGCGGCGATAGCGAAACTCAATTCTCGGTCAAAAGAGCAGCTTGACTGGCTCTGTCTGCTTGCGAACGTATCCGATTCAAATGGCAGGTTAATAAAATATTCGGGAAAAAATCGCGCAGCGTGGCTGGGCGGACTCGGAATAAAGGTGAGCGGTTTTGCTTTTGCCAAAAAGAAAAAAAATTGATGAGCATAAAGGAGCGGTTCTTGCGGCCGCGCAGGCAGCGATTCGAAAAAGCGGCCGTCCCCAGAGCGCGGTTAAGATTCTCTCGGCAATAAATGCTCTATTCCCGGATATTAATACTTCAGAAGATGAGCTGGAAGAGCTGCTTGATCTGGAATCACGGAATGAATCTGCCAGTATTCGGAGGAATCTTCAGGGCAGACTCAAGCAGTATTTCTACGGCTCCGGCGACAATTCAGTTGTGGATGAAAAAGAGCATTCTCTGTATAGACCCTTCTGCGCGCTTTTGGAAGAGAGAGGCTGCACGGCTCGCACGCTTGATCATACGAAAGCAAGAAAAGGTCAATCGGGAGAGAATCACTGGAGGTATCCAGATATTGTCGCATTTCGCCCGGCGGTCCGCGATTCAAGCGTGGCCGGTCTTGCAACGAAAACAGGAGCGTTCAATGAAGACACGGTTATTGCGTATGAATTGAAGCTGGAGATATCCGCCGGAAGCATTCGCCCGGCATTCTTTGAATGCCTTTCAAACTCTTTCTGGGCAAACGAGAGGTATGTTGCCGCACTGGAAATTTCCACCGATGCCAACAATGTATTTCGGTCATTATGCCGGAGATATCCGGTCGGACTTATTGAGATTGAAACGGGTAAACTGGGAGAATTGACGGCGCTGAAGATCCTGGTCGACTGCCCGCGCGGAACGCTGGATGTGCAGGCGCTTGATGAGCTGCAGTCCGACTGGGAAGATCTGTCTGATTTTCTCAAATCAATCCGCACATGATTTCGGGCCGGCCCGGATCACCCAAAACCCTTCTTTTTCTCCCAAAGGGTATCCGTAATTCTGGACAGCCGCCCGGCGCATAAAAAAATAAGTCATGCCCTATCGTGTAGCAGTTCTCGCCGGTGACGGCATCGGTCCGGAAGTTATGTCCGCAGCCATCCCGGTTCTCCAGAAAGCTCTCGGCCCAAAAGCCGGAGATTTTATTTTTGAAGAGGCGCCTGTCGGAGGGCATGCCATCGATCTGACCGGCAGTCCCCTGCCGGATGAAACTCTGAAAATCTGCGAGAATAGCCAGGCGATTCTTTTCGGCTCGGTGGGCGGTCCCAAATGGGAAAAGCTTCCTCCGGAAAGACAGCCGGAACGGGGGGCTCTGCTTCCTCTTCGCAAGCACTTCGGTCTGTTTGCAAATCTCAGGCCTGTCTTTTTGTATCCGGAGCTTGCCGCTTCCTGTCCGCTTCGCGCTGATATCGTCGCCGGCGGCGTTGATATGCTGATAATCCGCGAGCTGACCGGAGACGTGTATTTTGGCAAACCCAAAGGACGAGAAGGCAGCGGCGCTCAGGAAAAAGGATATGATACGATGGTTTACCATCGTTATGAAATCGAACGTATTGCGAAAGTCGCCTTTGATTCTGCGGTGAAGCGGAAGAGCAGGGTTACCAGCGTGGACAAGGCCAATGTGCTGACGAGCATGGTTCTGTGGCGCGAAGTTGTGACAGCTTATGCTGAAGAATACAACCGCCGCGAAAAAACTGAAGTCGCGCTGGATCATATGTACGTGGACAACGCTGCAATGCAGCTGATCCAGAAGCCGGGTCGATTTGATGTTCTTCTGTGCCCCAATATGTTCGGCGATATTCTGAGCGATGAAGGATCGGTCCTGGCGGGCAGTCTGGGCATGCTGGCAAGCGCTTCGCTTTCCGAAAAAGCAGGATTCGGCCTGTACGAGCCTTCCGGCGGAACGGCTCCGGATATCGCAGGCAAAGGAATTGCGAATCCTGTGGCGCAAATTCTATCCGCAGCTATGATGCTGCGCTATTCATTCGGTCTGGAAGATGAGGCCCGGAAGATTGAAAATGCAGTCCGTAAAACAATCTCTGCGGGCGCCCGGACGATCGACATTGCAGGAGCCGGAGAAAAAAGCATTTCAACACACGAAATTTCAAAGGAGATAATCAGCCGTCTATGAGTTCTACTGATGGAGTGAAGCCTGACGGAAAACAGTATCAGATAGTGATCTGCGAGGATAAGCAGTCCGATGCCGCATCCGTGCGCCAGATTCTGGAATCAATGGGATATCATGTCAAGGCAATGTTTGATAACGGACAGGATCTGCTCGACTGGTGCAAAGCGAATCCAGGCGGCGCGGACTGCATCATCATGGATATTATCATGCCAAAGGTTGACGGATATGCGGCATTCTGGGAACTGAAGGAAACCGGGTACAGAACGCGGGTTGTCTTTTTCTCGATTGAAAATACTGCCGGCATTATTAAGAATGTAATTTCACTGGGCGCTTATGATTTTATAACAAAACCGTTCAAGCGTGAAGTCCTTCTGGAAAGAATGAAAAAGGTTGTTCACCGGCCGCTGGCATAGAACGCCAGCACTACATCATATTTATTTCTTTTTTTTACTGAAATCTACTTCAATCACCCGGCTGTTGCTTTTTTCCGGGCCGTCTTTTTTCTCTGCTGGCGGGACTGTTTTTATCAAGTCGCCGTTTGGTTCTGATTTCTGGCCGGCCGGAGAAGGAATGGGAGCGCTCATCGTCTGCCACTGCATGATCACCTGTCCGCTTTTGTCGAACATTCTGGCAATGCACTCGAATGGAATGGATACTTTCTCCCATCGGTTGAACTGCATTTCGCAGTGAATGAACTGTTCGTCCCAGGTGAGGTGTCTGGTGCTGTAAGGACCGAATACCAGAATTATCCCGTCTGTTTTTTCTCTGTCAATCAGTCCGCGCGTCCCCATAAAAAGGGAAGGGTCCGGTATGCAGTGGATATAAAACGTGTCGCAGATGGTGAACATCATGTCGAGCACCGATTTTTTGAATTTTCTGTTGTAGGCGAGAATATCGCCCGAATTTGAATCGCTGCTGCTCATTTTAAGTTCAGACCCTCGGAAAGAGGGTCTATGTAAATATAATTCAAATTTCTGCCCGTGTCACCGCGCCTGTGAGAATAAAAATTGGTATTATCTTGAAAAGTACAGGCGCCGAGTACAGGCAGAATTTTAAAATTGACTTTCAGTCCCGATTCTAACTGTACAAGGGCGTTCTTTTCCAGTCCCAGCAGGTATTTGCCGCCCGGGCCTGGTTTTTTTATCTCGAACAGAGATCCCACATCCTGGTCCACTTCATAGGAATCTTCTCCAATGCATGGACCCGCAAGAATCGTGCAGCGGCCGTCCGACGAATTTTTGAAAAATTCCAGAGAAGCCTGAGAAAGACATTTCTCGACTATGCGCGAATGAAGGCCCCTCCATCCAGCATGAATGATGCCGGTGCGGTATACCTCTCTGCCGGCTTCTGTCTTTTGCAAGACGAAGAAAAGAGGAAGACAGTCCGCTGTGCGCACGCACAGAAGATATCCGTGAGAATCGGTGAACAGGGCGTCGCCTTCGCGAAAATAGTTTTCAGAAGAAAGAGCGCCTTCATCAACAAACCAGATACGATCCCCGTGGGTCTGCTTCAGGAAAAAAATATTCTCTGCGCGTATTCCCAGATTCAACGTAAGGAATTCCCGTTCAATACTGCGGCTCTCCCCTGGATTGGGCGCCGGGAGGTGCGCGGATTTTCCAAAAACTCCCAGATGAACGGGGCCGATGGAACAGCTCAATTCAGCTTTGATCTTGACTGCGCCGGCGCTCTCAGAACTCATATTTCACCAGAGAGCCGTAGCTTTCATGAAGCGATTCCATTTCCTGTATTTCCGCCGATGATATCAGGGAGACGGGAACAATGAACTTATGAAGAACCGCTTTTTGCGCCGGACCGAACGGCTCCGGGTCGCAGAGTATTTCTTCAATCTGATTCAGGATTTCATCTTCCAGCCCGGCTCCCAGAGTTCTCTCCTCCAATCTATCATTGTAAGGCAGATAAAATGGCTGGTTCAACCGGGACGGGTAGAGATAAAAAACCAGCGTCCTGTCAGCTGCATCATAAAGATGCGTCATCAGGTATTGTTCGCTGCGAACAATTTCTGGAATGAGCAGAATTCTACCGATGCCGGATGCGGCTTTTTTGTAATTGAAATCCGGATTTGTGAAACTGTGCGCCAGCCGGTCCGGAGCGGGAAGATATTTATGCGATTTCTTTTCCCAGGGAAGAGAATGCACCGTGATCGGGTTTTTTCTGAAGGAGCCTGCTTTTATGAAGCGCCGGTGGAACAGACAGCCCGCCGTGATCCGGCCGATTTTTACACGGACTTCCTCCTCCAGAAGTTCAAGTTCCCAGGCCTGAGGGGCTAATTTTTCCATTGCGCTGGCATTACTTTTTGCGAAGGCTGTCAGATTACAAGACATAAATCGATGGCGAGAAATTATATAATTAAGATTTGCGGGAATGTCTTCAGGGAGGACTCCCTGCGGGTGGCTTCGCTGGAACCTGATTTCATGGGATGGATTTTTTCGCCACTGAGCCCCAGAAGGATTCGGCCGCAGACTTCGGGCTCGATCATTTCCCAGATACGGAGGCTGCATCCGGGCATCAGGCATGTCGGCGTATTTGCGCACAATTCCGTGGGAGATATTATTGAAGCTGCCCGGATTGCCGATCTGGACTGCCTGCAGATTGTGGACGGCGCGGGAATGATAGACAGTGTGAGAGATTTCATGAGACTCCGTCTCCACAATTCAATTTCTATAATTCCGGCGCTGCGCCTATCGGAACCGATGTCGGATATCCAGCTTGCTCGGTACGGTCCCGCAGAATTCTATATTTTTGACAGCTATGTGGAAGGCAAGCCGGGCGGCACCGGCCGACTGCTGGATACGGCTCTGGTCCGCGGCGTCACAAAGCCCTTTCTTCTCGCGGGTGGTCTCAATCCGCAAAATGTCAGAGAGGCCGTTGAGACCGCCCGCGCCGCCGGCGCCGATGTAAGTTCCGGCATTGAAGACTCGCCTGGGAAAAAAAATCAAACAAGGCTGGAGGCGTTTTTCGCCGCCCTGCAGCAAGAGAAATGAAAAATCCCGGCGTCAATGCGGCATCATCTGCAGATCCTTTGAATACTCCGGTGATGAGGCAGTATCTGGATCTGAAAAAAAAATTTCCGGATTCAATTCTGTTTTTTCGCATGGGCGATTTTTACGAAATGTTTCTCGAGGATGCGAAAGAAGCCGCGCCCATTATGGACATTGCGATCACAAAAAGACAGGGCGACGTCCCTATGGCCGGAGTTCCCTACCACAGCTGCGACAGCTACATCGCCCGTCTGATCGCAGCGGGTCGCAAAGTCGCCATTGCGGAGCAGGAGGCCGACCCGGACAACCCAAAGCTTATGCGGCGCACGGTCCGCCGGATCATCAGTCAGGGAATGCTGGTTGAAGACGCTTTTTTGCAGAGTTCCTCCAACAATTATATTATGTCCGCAGCTGGAAATGAAAATACAATCGGGCTGTCCTTCGCGGATATTTCCACGGGTAATTTTTTTTCATTTTCTCACTCTGACGAGCCGGCCGGGATCGAATCGTGGGTGCGCGATATGCACTGCCGGTACAGGCCTCGGGAGATTATTATTGCTTCTTTAATGTTTAGGAAAATAAACGAAATTCTGCCCGAGGCGCGCACTGCAATAACCGTAGTTGAGGACTGGAAGTCGTCTCCCATTGAGGGAGCGCGGCAAATGGAGCTTCGGTACTCAAAAAATCTGAAAGCTCTTGGGTACGATTCGGACAGCGATCCAGCGATCGGGGCCGTTTCGCTCATTCTGCATTACACGGCCGCCTCATTCCCGGGTATCAAGATTGAACTGGATGCGCCGGTTCGTCGTTCATTCGGCGGACGTTCCATGGTACTTGATGAACATTCAATCCGCAATCTGGACCTGGTGGAGAATCGCCAGGAAGGAACGGATGAAAGAACTCTTCTTGGCGTGATTGATTTCTGCCGGTCTGCTCCGGGACGACGATTTATGAGAGATGCTCTTCTTTCGCCGCTGATTATCAGAGAAGAAATTCTGGATCGCCAGAAGGCTGTAAAGGGTCTTCTCGACATCGAGCCTCAGCGGGAAGAAATCGCATCCGTTCTGGGTCAGGTGCGGGATCTGGAGCGCGTGCTGAGCCGAATTTCTTCGGGGAGAGCGGCGCCCAGAGACTTTGACGCTCTTCGCAGCACTCTTGGCGCGGTCCAGAGTCTCTCAAAACTTGTTGCTCTGCTGCCGGTTCTGCCTGACAGGGGAAAAAGATCTTCGCTTCTTTCCGCCTTTTTATTCAGCACGGACCTGCTGGATTTTTTCGCCGAGCTGGAGCGTTCTCTGGCAGAGGAACTTCCGGCCCTGTTGGGCAATGGACGATTTATCCGCAGCGGCGTACGGAAAGATCTGGACGAGGCCAGCGAAGCGTCTCAGGGCGGAGCCCGATGGATAGTCGAATTCGAAGAATCGGAAAAAAAACGCACGGGAATCACGACTCTGAAAGTTAAATACAATAAAATCGTAGGATATTTTATTGAAATCAGCAAAGGACAGGCGAAGGCGGCCCCGGAGAATTACAGGAGAAAGCAGACTCTTGTGGGAAATGAGCGCTACAGCTGCGAGGCTCTGGATGAACTGGAAACTAAAATTCTGGCGGCGGATCAGGAAATCGCCCGCATTGAGGCTGAAGAATTTCAGCGACTCTGCGACAGGGCTCTGAAGGAAAGGGAAGAGATAAAGAGAATGATGGAGTGGACCGCCCGGATCGATTTTTTATGCGCTCTGGCATTCTGCGCCAGAAAGTACAGCTGGGTATGCCCTGTGATCGAAATGTCCGGCGAGATGCTGATTCTGGACGGCAGACATCCGGTCGTGGAGCGCTTTCTGCCTGCCGGCGAGGGTTTCATCCCCAACAGTCTGACCATGGACGGCGAAGAAAGATCATTTGCAGTCCTCACCGGGCCCAACATGGCGGGCAAGTCGACGTTTATCCGGCAGACGGCTCTGATCCATCTGCTTGCCCAGATCGGTTCTCATGTGCCGGCAAAACATGCGGTCATTTCCATTGTGGACAGAATTTTCACAAGAATCGGCGCATCGGACAATCTCACGCGCGGCGAATCCACTTTCTTTGTGGAGATGCTGGAAACGGCGCGAATCCTCAATCAGTGTACGGATCGATCTCTTATTATTATGGACGAGGTGGGACGCGGGACTTCCACGTATGACGGCATGTCCATCGCCTGGGCGGTGGCGGAATATCTAACGGGCTGGGAGGACCGGGCGCCGCGGGTTCTTTTTGCCACACACTATCACGAGTTGACAGCTCTTGAGGGGCGCAAGGGCGTGTTCAATCTGACGATGGAAGTGCAGGAAATCGAAGGGCGTGTCCTTTTTTTGCGCAAGGTGCGCGAAGGCTCCGCCGATCGTTCGTACGGTATTCATGTGGCGAGAATTGCCGGTCTTCCCGATTCCGTGATCGACCGCGCTTCAGAAAAACTTCAGGAACTGGAGCAGGAAGCGGCCAGGAGAAAACCGCCCGTTCGTCTGCGTTCGCAGTCAAAAACAGAAAAAACTTTCCTGGAGCAGCCGGGATTGTTTTAAGCGGAGTATGCACTTTTTCATGATTTGGCTCATCAGTAGCGGCAGAACAATTTCCAGAAAAATGGTCCGCCTGCATATTCACACCCTTTATCCACCACGGACAGAGCGATGTGAAGCGTTCCTCCCGGGCTCTGTATAAAAAGCGGACAGAAATCTGCTTCGCGCCGCGCGCTCACCCGGTAACGCTGTATGCCGACTTTTCCATACCCGTTCGGGTAAATGGAACATCCGCCCAGAAAGACTTTTCCGGCGTCGATCCATTCAACGGGCAGCCGATTCAGTAAAATAAATGAATAAAAAATATCATTAAAATATACATACATATTCGTGCTGTCCTTCCGTTCTGCCACGGGTATGGAAGTAGTTTTCTGGGGAGGCGATTTCAGAAATGTTGCAAGATACTCTCCTCGGGGCTGCTCCGGCCAGGATTGTGAACCGATCCAGAGCACCGGTGTCTTCACATCAAAACCGGATACCAATAAATGCAGTTCGGGATCCTGCACGTTCGCATCCCCTGGATGAATAACAATCAGGGCGGAGATTTTCCTGCCCCGCAGCGCGTTCAGCGCTGTTTTTAAATGCGAGCCGTAAACGGCGAATATTTTTGCTGAATAACCCGGCCGGGCCGCCGCGAACGAGAGAAATTCACCGACCGATGATTCGGGAAGCGCCGCTGACAGAGTGTCCTTTTTCGCCGGTTCAACGGTCAGAATGTCGTAACCGTTCTTTAATATTTCGGAGCGCGCCGGCGCGATTTCAGACCGGGAATCCGCGCTTTTTCCGGCGAAAATCAGAAGATGCGACAGCCCCTCTCTTCTGCTTGTTATGCACTGAATCCCGTCCACAGTCGTGTGAATTCTGTGCCAGCCGCTGAAATCGAACGAGAATATAGGCTCGACCGGATTCTCCCGGACTGCAATATTGTTGAATACCAGATAAATAATAAAGACAAGCGCGGCGAGGCCGGTTGTAGAAATGATCAATCTGCGGGCGGAAAAAAAATTTCTCATACAGAGAGAATCCCTGGATTAAAGTTTGCGTCTCATCAAAAGCAGAGTTGCGTCGTCAGAAGCCGGATGTCCGCGCGTGAATTCTCTTATCCGCTCGTCGAGTCTTTCTCGTATCTCTTTGAGAGGCCTGTCCGCAAATTCTTTGACCGTTCTGGCGATGTTCTCTTCCCCGAATAGATCCACTTCCGGATTCTGCGCTTCTGAATATCCGTCAGAATACGAAACCAGAAGCTCGCCGGGCGCCAGGGTATTCTGCAGGCTGGTAAATTTTTCTTTTGTAAGGCCGAGCACCATTCCGGTGCGCTCAAGATACCGAAGTCCGCCTGTCCTCTCAACAATTAATGGCGGCGGATGCCCGCCCAGAACATACTCAAACTCATAACTCTCCGGCCTGAACCGGGCGATGAAAATTGTAATGAATTTTCCGGGAAGCAGCGAATCGTTCAGATGACCGTTTATTTGATCGATGCTTTCGCGCAGACCGTAATCCATCCGCGAAATAAGATGAATGCCGGTGTGCAGCTCCGATACCATCATGGACGCGGAAAGCCCTTTTCCGGAAACATCCGCTACAACCGCATCGTAACTTCCGTCAAAGCGCGCGATGAATGTATAGTAATCACCGCCGACTTCGCGGGTGGGAACAGTGTCTCCAAAAATTTCAATGCCTGGAATATCCGGCAGCTTTTCCGGAAACAGTTTTCTCTGAATCTCTCCGCATACCTGCAGTTCCGATTCGATGGCCTTCTGTTTTAAGAGAATCTGGTGCATCCTCGCATTCTGTATGGCAAGAGCAGCCTGACGGGAAAATCCCTCCATGAGTTTTTCATCTTCTTCTGTGAAAGCCTGCCCGTCGAGCCGGTTCATTATCTGAGCCGTGCCGATAATTTTGTCGTTTGTGATAAGAGGCACGCAGAGAATAGACTCGGTCCGGTGCGCCAGTTCCTCGTCGATTTTCTGATACCAGCGCTGATCGTGATGCACGTCATGCACACGCAGGCTCTTGCCGGTGGCGGCCACGTTGCCGGCAATGCCCTTTCCCAGCGGAACAGTAAAATTTTTCAATTTGGCGAAATTCGGATCTGTGGAGGCGACAAATACCAGATTGATATCCTTCTCATTTATAAGAGCAATGGATCCGATTTCCGCCGCCATGAGCTCTGTTGCCTTTTTCAGCGTATTCTGCAGAACCGTATCCAGATCCAGGGAGGAGTTGAGCAGATAGAATGAGCCAAGAAGCCCCTGCAGACGGAGATTCGCTTTTTCCATTTCCTTGAATTCTGTATGAGTTGAATTTTCAGACATTTTGTAACTGCTCAATTATTGTCTTTATGGCCGATTCTTCAAATCCTGTCAGTCTAAAATTTTACCGGACTGAAGTAGGATCGATGAGCGCTGACCTGAATGACCCGCCTCTCATCAAGAATATAGGCCGATAATTCACGACCGTAGACGCAGCCCGAGTCCAGCCCGATGGTATTTTTTCGTTCATTCAGACCCTGCCTGGCCCAGTGGCCGTAAAATACCGGTCTCTCTTCTATATAATAATCGTACCAGGGCTTTTGGTCAATACCTCCTATGCGGCCGTTTGTCTCATCCCAGGTTCGAATATTCACAAGAAGCTGTGGCGCGCTCTGGGAAGGATGCTTCCCCGGTTCAAGACCGGCATGAACGGCAATAAAATTTTCAGATTCGATAAACAGCGGCAGAGCTGCAATCCAGTCATGCGCCTCCCGGCCGATTTGATCAAATAGATTTATATATTTTTTCTCTGAACCGAATCGTGCCAGATAGTCATATTCGTGATTGCCCAGCAGGCATTCGAATCCCGCCGATCGGACAAATCCAACAACGCCCGCCGAATCCGGTCCGCGGTTGATCAGATCTCCGAGCATTATTACGCGGTCTTCAGATTGATGTTCGATCTTTATCAGCAGTTCCCGCAGTTCCTGCAGACAGCCGTGCACATCTCCAATTATAATTGTCCTGCCCATATTCTCAGATCCAATCGCGGGGATTTTTCAGTATTTGAATGAGTTCATCTTCCGGCGAACCGGGATCGACCTGCCGGTCGTACTGCCAGCTGACAAGAGGCGGAAGACTCATGAATATCGATTCGATCCGTCCGCCGGTGCGCAGTCCAAAAATTGTGCCTCGGTCGTACATGAGATTGAACTCCACATACCGGCCTCGTCGCCAGAGCTGGAATTCTCTTTCTGAATGAGTGACGGCTGTTCCGATTCGTTTCTCAACGATGGGAATGTAAGCGGCCAGAAACGATTCGCAGCCTTTTCTTACAAATTCCAGCAGAGCTTCCGGATCGCTCTGGAGATAATCGAAAAAAATCCCGCCCGCGCCCCGAGCCTCCTGCCGGTGGGGAAGGTAAAAGTATTCATCGCAACTTTTTTTCATTTTTCTGTAGTCGGTCAGCGCCGGATTCTCATCGCACAGAGATTTCCAGGTCCGGTGAAAATGCCGCGCGTCCTCTTCATAAAGAATGTATGGCGTCAGGTCCGATCCTCCGCCGAACCAGATTCTCTCCGGCGATTCGTCGGGACCCTGCTGGATCGCGCGGAAATTGGCATGCACGGTCGGCACATGAGGATTTGCAGGATGCAGAACTAGAGAAATTCCCGAGGCGCGAAACTGGCGCGAATCTCCCGGAAGCGATGCGGCCATTTCATCGGAAAAAAAACCTCGCACGTCGGAGAAATTGACGCCCGCCTTCTCAAAAACTCTGCCGTTTTCCATCACTCGGGTTCTTCCCCCGCCGGATTGGGGGGACGATTCCTCGTGATGCCAGAGGTGTTCTAAAAATCGGCCGGCCGGCTTATCTGAAATGAAGGATGTTTCAAGACCTTCCAGGCGCGCCATGATTGTGTCCTGCGCTTTGAGAAATAGAGCGGCCGCCTCATTCAATACATGATTCTTATCCATAATAATTACCATTGCCCTGTTTCACGCTTTCTCTCTTTCTGCACGGTCCCGACGCGAGATCAGTATTTTTCCATTTTTGAAGCGTCCCCGAAGCAACGATGCGCGGCGTAGTCGGTCGTTTATGGTATGTCCCAGACCTTCGTCTGGAAAAATAAATGCGGCGGCATAATCGCAGCTCGAATATGACGCCTCTTCAAATGCCGCATACAGGCGGGCAGCTGCCTCATCAATTCTGCCTGCCGGAGAAAGGTCAATGATTTCGCGTGCGCCGATATCCGGTTCCCTTCCTCCAAAAGCAATCAAGCAGACAGTTTTCATTTCCGTTCTTCCGTTTTCATCTTCAAAAACGAACTGTGTTTTTCCTTCCATCCCTGAAGGGGCAGCTTCTGAAAGGTTTGAAATATTAATAAAAATATTAGATGAAATATTGTCTGCATCCAGCAGAATCAAGGGAATTGCGGGAGCGTAATGGGATTCTTTTCTTCCGGGAGATTCCAGCGGGACGGCGCCTGATTTTTCTTCTCCCTTACTTTTGTTGGATAATTTCGCTGATGTTTTTTGTTCTTCTGCCACAGGCCCGCAGCCCGCATTCTCCAGCATCTCCCTGGTTATGGCTCCCGGTCTCAGTATCGCTATGCCGTCGTCGGTAATTTTTACAACAGTCGATTCAAGCCCGATCCGGCACTTCCCGCCGTCCACAAGGCCGTCGATCCGGCCCTGCATCTGAAGGTCCACCATGCCGGCACTTGTCGGGCTGCGCATTCCTGAAAGGTTGGCCGAGGGAGCCGCAACGGGAATTTTTGCCTCCCTTAAAATCTGCAGGGCCAGTTCGTGGTCCGGAACACGAAATGCAGCCAGGACCGATCCTGCCGTTACGATTCCAGGAATGCGGCCTTCATGCTGCAGGAGCACGGTCAGGGGACCCGGCCAGAATTCGGCCAGTTTCTCCGCGGCGGGGGATTTTTTTCCATATCGAAAGACTTCTCCGGCATCGGGCAGATGGCAGATCAGCGGATTGTCAGCCGGGCGTTTTTTTGCCGCAAAGAGTCGACGCACGGAATCTTCATTCAGAGCATCAGCGCCCAGTCCGTAAACGGTTTCTGTGGGAAAGGCCACCAGTTTTCCTTCGCGCAGGTACAGGGCAGCCTGCGAAGCTGTCAGCCGGACAATCATGGTGTTACTCGGGCAGGAGCACGGAGTGGAACAGCGGGCCTGAAAAAGTCTTCTGCGCCAGCGAAAGGATGTCGTCAAGTGTGATCTTTTCGATTTCGTTCAGGGCCTTTACCACCGGATTCTCTGTTTCGCCTTTCAGGATGGGCACACTGATCATGCCGTTCAGACCTGAGCTGGTTTCCGTTTTCGCCGCGATGGAAGTGCGAAGAGACGCTTTCCCACGCTCCAGCCGTTCTTCTTCCAGGCGGGAGTCACAGATTCTTTTGATCTGATCCTGTACTTCGCCGTGAAGCTGATTCAACTCTTCCGGGGCAATCCCGCAGGAAATTCCCATCAATGAAAAAGGATCGCTTCGCATTATCCAGGAATACACTCCGTAGCAGGACATCCCGAGCTCTTCTCGAATCCTTTCAAACAGAAGCGCGGAATCATTGCCTCCGAGCAGATAGCTCATCATATCCTGTTTGTAACGGTCCGGATGCCGCACGGGCAGAGCCGGGAATAGAAGGCTGTAGTGCGCCTCCTGCATGCCCGGTTTGGTCAGAGAAATCGAATCGGGCCGGTAGAGAGCGTCAAATTTTGGAATTTTTTCGACAGGATGCGCGGGCACAAAAAGGCGCTCTATCGTTCGTCGTGCTGTATCTTCATCGATTCCGCCGACAATGGAAATCATGCAGTTGCTGCCGCCGTAAAATCTTTTTTTGAAGGCAAACATTTCTTCCACGGTGGCGGATGTTATGGTTTCCTTGGTGCCGATCACCGGATGATACGTATCCCCGAGATATTTCGCGAGAGCCTTTTCCATAATAAAATTTTCCGGATCGTCTTCACGTTCCCTGAATTCGCTCAGGATAGGCTTGAGTTCTTTTTTAAATTCTTCCGGGGGGAAAAGCGGATTGTTGTACATGTCCGCGAGTATATCAAAGCCCTTTTCGAAAACATCGTTCAGAACTGTGATGTAAAATACAGTATGATCGTAGGATGTGTAGGCGTTCATTTTTCCGCCGATGTCATTGGCCGCCCTGGAGATCGCCTTGCCTCCGGGTCGCTTCTTGCTGCCTTTGAAAAACATATGCTCCAGGATATGAGCCATGCCCTGATTTTGGGGTTGTTCCGCGGAGGACCCGACGTTTGTCAGTATCTCAATGTTGGTCAGAAAACTGCTGTTCTGAACAAACAGCACACGGATTCCATTGACTTCAAAAAAGGATAGATTGCCGGAGCTCTGTGTCATCGCTTGACACAAATATTGAGCGGCCCTGTGCTGTCATCCAATTGAGCGTATCATCGCCTGACCGGCAGGATAGGATAGATAGACTCGGGTGGAAAGGCGGCAGGCCGGATGTCAACAGGAGAATATTATGTCTCGAGCGAGCATTGCAACAGGAGCCTTTCTTGGCGCTCTGGCCGTAGGTCTGGGAGCCTTTGGAGCGCATGCGCTCCGGGAAGTAATGGATGAGGGAGCGATACGGCTGTATGAAAAGGCGTCGCTCTATCTGATCATTCATGCTCTGGCGCTGGCTGTGACCGGAGTCGTCCTGGATCGCGGAGAAAACCGGTATCTGAGATGGAGCGCTCTTGCTTTTGTTTCGGGCGTGTTTTTTTTCTGCGGCAGTCTGTACCTGATCGCATTTACCGGAATCAAAGCTTTTGGCATGACCGCTCCTGTGGGCGGTGTTTCTTTAATAGCAGGCTGGGTGCTTCTTGCCGTCGGCGTGCTAAAAAAAGTAAACTGAAATGGATCTATGCTGCGCCTCCGATCTCGCCCATTCTGCCGGATCGGTAGTCGTCAAAAGCCTGGTATATCTCGTCTGCCGTATTCATCACAAATGGACCGTATCTTGCGACCGGTTCCTGCAGCGGTCTGCCGCCAAGAAGCAGAAAGGAAACTCCTTTCTCCGTTGCCGCGCTCACATGGCCCGTATCCTGGAAAATAACCAGATGGGCTCTGTCTGTTTCTTTTGAATCTGCGAATTTCGCCGAACCGGAAATGACATAGGCCATGACATTCAGGGAATCGTCGACCGGTATGGAAAATTTTCCACCGGCCTGCATTGTGACATGATAGTAAACAATCGGCGTGTGCGTTTCTATTTTTGCATGCGTGTTCTCAATCCTGCCTGCAATCACTTTGATCTGTGTTTTTCCATCTTCGGATTTGTATAGAGGTATGGATGACGATTTGATTTCCTGGTACCGGGGTTTTGACATTTTTATTTCTGCGGGAAGATTGACCCAGATCTGAAAGCCGTGCATTCTTCCGCCGGTCTTCATGAAATTCTCGGAAGGCATTTCCGAATGCACAACTCCCGCGCCGGCCGTCATCCACTGCACATCGCCGGCAAAAAGTTTTCCGGAATTTCCCGCCGAGTCTCTGTGTTCAAACTCGCCCTCAAGCAGATAGGTCACCGTTTCAAAGCCTCGATGCGGATGATCGGGCGCTCCTTTTGCAGCGCCGGGTTCCAGATTCATGGGTCCCATTTCATCCAGCAGTAAAAATGGATCCACAAAGGACAGACCTGGGACGGGAAAAGGGCGATGCACCAGAAATCCGGCTCCCTCAAACGTCTGTACGGCGGGTATTATCTGTAAAATTTTTCTTTCTTGCATATTTTCTTTATTGATCCAGAATATAGTTGAATAAATTAATTGTGGCAACGAGAAAAATCTGAGCGGAATAAAAATTAGAGGAAACCAATGCGTCAACCATACATAAACGGATTTATTGGATATATGATTATAATTATAATATATTTCAGCAATTCATTCTCCGGTCCGCTTTTCGGCAAGGCGCCCGGAGATCGGGAAATCGCTGCTTTTTTTGAAAAGGAGACTCCGGCATTCCTTGAGAAAAGCCACATTGCGGGAGGCGTCGTTGCTGTGGTCCAGGGCGGCCGGACAGTGTTCCTGCGCGGATTCGGATTCAGCGATCTGGAAAAAAAAACGCCTGTCGACCCGCAACGCACGCTCTTCCGGCCCGGTTCCATTTCAAAACTCATCACCTGGACTCTGGTTATGCAGCTTGTTGAGGAAGGAAAAATCGATCTGAGAAAAGATGTGAAAGGATATATTGATTTCGAGTTGCCGGGCGGTTTTTCGCAGCCGATTGCAATGGAGAATCTCATGTCGCATACAGGAGGATTTGAAGACCGTGTGATCGGGCTTTTTTCAAAAGATACGTCGGGTCTGATTTCTCTGCGCGATTCGGTGACACAACGAATTCCGGTTCGTGTCCAGAGTCCCGGCCGGCAAAGCAGCTATTCCAATTACGGTGTTGCCCTGGCCGGTTATATCGCCGAACGCATCAGCGGACGTCCCTTTGCGGATCTGGCAAGGGAGCGTGTATTTGATCCTCTCGGCATGGACAGTTCCAGTTTTCAGCAGCCGCTTCCGGAACTGCTCGCGGCCCGGATGTCGAAAGGCTATATGTATGACCAGGAACGCTGGAATGAAGAAGCATTTGAATTTGTTAACGATTCTCCGGCCGGCGCCCTTTCTTCCACCGGGGCTGACATGGCGAATTTTATGATCATGCATCTCAACGACGGCGAATTCAACGGCGCGCGAATTCTCGGACGGGAAACCGCACGGCGGATGCATCAATCGCATTTTCGCCTGAATCCCGGAATCAACGGCTTTGCGCACGGATTCATGGAGCTGGACCGGGGGGAAGAGCGAATCATCGGACACGGAGGCGATACCATTTATTTTCACTCCATGCTCATGCTCTGGCCGGCCCGGCGACTCGGCATTTTTATTTCTTTTAACACGGGAACCGGCTTTCTGTCCTACAATCCCGGCGCGCTGATTCAACAATTCAGCGATACATACTTCCCGCAGAAATCCGGTTCGGAACTGGCTGTACAGAATCCATCCGATGCGAATATTTATTCGGGCAGTTTTGCTGTGAATCGTCGGCCGGAATCGGATTTTATGAAAGTCATCAGTCTGCTCATGGCCGTTCCGGTTGAAGTGTCTCCGCAGGGTGGATTGATGATTCCCAATCTGCTGACGCGCGAAATGGACCGTTATGTCGAAATCGGACCGGACCTGTTTCAGAAATTCGATGGAGTGGACAGAGTTTTCTTCACGAGAAATGAAGCCGGTAAAGCGCAGTCGCTGATTTTCGGGGCAATGCCGGTTATGATGTTTGTACGTCCGCCTTTCTGGGAGAGCCGTGCCTTGAATTTAGCTCTTCTCATCCTGGGAATTTTTTCGCTGGCCGGCGCTGTTATTTTCAGACCGATCGGGCTTCTGGAATTTATCCGCCGCAAAGAACGAACAGTAGCGGAAAGGAGGGCCGGTCTGACGGCGCTTGCCCTTGTCATTGTGCATCTGGGCTATTTCGGCTGGTTTGCCTGGATCCTTCTGGGAGACTTTATTTTTGCGAAACCCGGTTTACTTTTCTCTAAACTCCCCTGGGCGGGATTTGTGCTGGGACTGATGATACTTGGATTTTCGTTCATCGCCTGGCAAAAAAAATTCTGGAGCTTACCGGCTCGTCTGAACTATACTTTTTTTGCCGCCGGTTCGCTGGGTCTTTCAGCTTTTTTCATTTTCTGGAAATTCGCGGCGTGAGGATATACCGGGATTCCGGTTCGATATAGATAAATAAGCGGGAAACGGGATTCGAACCCGCGACCCTCAGCTTGGGAAGCTGATGCTCTACCAGCTGAGCTACTCCCGCATGAGAATTCCAAACCTGCACAGATATTTTTATCCGTCAAGTGAAAAAGGAATCGTACGTCAGGCAATCCTCAGTGCCCGAACAGGAAGCGCGCCGATTCGGGTATCTTTTGAAATGATTCTTTTGTTTTCCAGAAATCCAGACCTCTGCCGATCAGATACAGGGCGACGCAGAGATAGGCATAGGATCCGAGAAATTCCGGCCATCCGGCGCCAGGATCGCCTTCTGCGTTGTTCCAGGCAGGAGCGATTAAATGAGTTATGATAGGATAGTGCAGCGCATAGAGCAGAAGAGAATTTCTTCCGTAAACGGACCAGAACGAAAGAATCAAATTTTTATCTGACACGGGTTTGAGCAGCCTCACGATCAGTATCAGGAGGAAGCCTGAAGTTAAAATGAAACCCATCGTCGGCGGGTAAAACATTTCGCTGTAGTTTTCGCGTATGTGCATCGCTCCGGGAAAAAGATACCAGAGAATGGCGGATAAAACCAGAAGCGCCGCAACCGAAAGTGTGCCGGCTGTATGCTGAGAGAAAAGAGAGGCCCGTAATGACCTGAGATGAGCTCCCAGGAGAAATATTCCAAACCAGGGGAGAATCGGGAAATACCCGTCGACAAACCACTGATAGGCGACACCGCCCGCCTGCGCTTTCCAGAATTCAAAAAAAGGCTGGTCCAGTTCCAGGCTGACCGGATCGAGCCGATAGTTTACATAGTTCTGCAGGTACCAACCGGCCGCAAAAATTGGAATCCAGGCGTAATAACCCCGCCTGTTGTTTCTGCAAAGAGGATAGGCGAACACAAAAGAAAAGCCCAGAAGATACAGAACATCCATATTGATGAACGGATAATCGCCGTAGTCCAGATCAAGAAGAGCGGCAATGGAAAAAATGACGCCTGCCTTCAGCAGATAATTTTTCCATCCCCTGTCTTTTTTTTCCAGAGAAGCGCGAAAGAACATACCCGCAATCAAAACAAAAAATGGAGCCGCAAAAGTTCCGTACAGTCTTAGCGCGAAAGGATGGGGCTGCGGAAGTATATTCCCCGCAAGATTCGCGCAGAACATGGTGAAAACGGCCAGGCCCCGTGCCGCGTCCCAGATTTTTTCGTAACCCGTCTTCTCATTCATTCTATTTGGTCTCCATGATTTCTGTTCCTTGCCAGGCCTCCGGAACTCCGTGTTCGATGTACACTGCGGTGCGCTTTCTGTAAAAATCCGCGGCCAGGTCTTTCTTGCCGCTCTGAAAAATGCTGTCCAGCAGGGCTTTTGCCTCGACGAAACGCTGATTGAAATAAAGTTCAAGAGAGGCTTCAAATTCTTTTTTTGTTCTTATTTTGTATTCCGCGGCCTCCAGCGGCAGGCCGTCCAGAACTTCGTACACATCCAGCGCTTCGGTCTTGCCCTTCACCGAAATCTTGCCGAGATACCTCATATTGAAATAATCCGCATTCGGAATCTGACTGAGCAAAAGCCCGCTGATCATTATATTCGCGCCAAAGAGTTTGGTCAACCCTTCTACGCGGGCTGCGGCGTTCACGGCGTCGGAAATAACAGTTCCGTCCATTCTTCCCTTTTCTCCGATCGTGCCCAGAATCATATCTCCGCTGTGAATACCGATCCCAACATTTATCTGGTTCAGATTCTTGCGAATGCGCCCGTAGTTGAGAGTTTGAATCTGCCTCTGAAACTCGACCGCGGCGTTGAGCGCATCGACGGGCTCTCCCGGAAAAAGGGCCATGATCCCGTCTCCCATATATTTATCTAGTGCCCGGCCGAAAACAGTACGTTGATAGAAAAAGAAGCCAATTCCAAGGCGAATA
>VFLI01000022.1 GCA_009885105.1 Spirochaetia bacterium
ACGTGAGTTGGGTTCAGAACGTCGTGAGACAGTTCGGTCCCTATCCAATGCAGGCGTTGGAGATTTGAAGGATGCTGTCCCTAGTACGAGAGGACCGGGATGGACGAACCTCTAGTGCACCTGTTGTCGCGCCAGCGGCACCGCAGGGTAGCTATGTTCGGTCGGGATAACCGCTGAAAGCATCTAAGCGGGAAGCCTTTCCTGAGATAAGATCTCCCTGGACTTCGGTCCCTGAAGACACCTGGAAGACTACCAGGTTGATAGGCTACAGGTAAAAGCGCAGTAATGCGTTCAGCCGAGTAGTACTAATATGTCGTGAGGCTTGACCATATTACCCTGGGCTCAAAGAGATTTGAGCCCGGTACAGGGTCAGTGAACGACCAAACGATCGGATAAACAAAGAAAACCGATTGATACGCAATACTATATGCATCGTTGTTAAAGAATGAAACCCGCGTTAAGCGGGTTTTTTTTTATCGACGGCCCTGCCGGTCTTTTCTATTCAATCTGTCATGAGTCCCGATGTAATCGACCAGGTGCGCAGCATCAGTTCCCGCGAATTCAACAGCGGGGATATTATATTTCATGAAAAGGACGTGTCGGATGACACCATGTATTTCGTGCTGAGCGGTGAAATCGGCATCTATAAGAACCGACCCGATGGAGAACGCGAAATTGCGATGGTCGGGCCGGGAAACTTTTTTGGAGAAATGGCCCTGATCGGACAGAGGCCGAGATTGGCGACGGCCAGAGTAGTCACTTCAGGGGCAAAAATTGCGGTGATCAACCGGGAAACTTTTCTCAGACTTTGCGGTAAGAGTCCTCAGTTTTTATTCAATCTTCTGAAATACGCCGTTGCAAGACTGCTGTCGGCGGAGGACAAATTGCAGCAGGTTAGAGAAGAATTGCGCCAGAAGGAAAATCGCTGATGTCTCTGAATATTTTTGAATATGTGAACAACCTGGCCGTGGATCTCCATTTTGAAGGAGATATTATTTTCAAACAGGGGGATGCGTCGAACGGCAGAATGTACTTTGTAGCCGAGGGAGAGCTGGCTGTCATTCGAACAATCGAAGGCGAACCCCATGAGCTCAACCGTCTTACGGAGGGATCTTTTTTCGGCGAGATGGCGATCCTGAATCACAGCAGCAGAACGGCGACTATCAAAGTCGTTTCCAAGAAGGCGAAGCTGGGTTACCTGGATGAGCAGATTTTTATGCGAATCGGCAAGGCGAATCCGATATTTCTATATTCGCTCCTGAAGCTCGTCATCCAGAGAATCGGCACAATTGAGGATACGATTGAGGAGCTTCTGGAGGAAAAATAACAGTAAAGACGGAGTGGAAGATTTTTGAAATGTGCGTTTTGTCTCGAAAGATCTTACTATTGATTTTTCTGTTATGCATTCTTACCGGAAGAGGCTTTTGAGTATCCGTGTGAAAAGATTGGCGAAGCAAAGGGTCCGCGGCGCGTGCGAAAGTTGATGCCTTAGTGGTATTTCCTGTGCAACATTGTCCTCTCCGATAACGAAGCTTAAATTGACCCGGCCTCTATTTCAAAGGAGGTCAGTCTTTCCTCCCTTCTCTCAGTCAGCGAGCACGGGGTGCCTTTCGAGCGCGTG
>VFLI01000090.1 GCA_009885105.1 Spirochaetia bacterium
GAAAATATAGAACCGTGGAGAAAATCGGCTCAATCACGAATGGAGTTCGAAAAATGGAAATAAAACTCCAGCTTGACGATCGTAGCATCCAGAGGCTTTCCCGCGAACTCGTCTGTTCGGCGGGAGTAAACGGGTAGAGGCTAAATGCTTGATCGGTAATTCCGCTTGCTCCAAGACCGCCCCCCCCGGAAAAAATCCAGGAAGCCGTTTGAACGCTACTAATGATACTATAATATTCAGGAATTTGTCCTTTTCTGCAATCACTCAAATCTGAATCCGGACTGCCACCGCTACTGGATGCGCACAGTAATATCCGTCGGGAGAGCCGAGAGGAAAGTGAAATAATTCACGATGCTGAATGTCCCGGCGCCCGATCCCGATGTCGTAAGTATTTTCGAATTCGCCGTGTTCGTTGTAAGGCTGATTCCGGTCGATGTAGTCATGGAGGAAAGATTCCCCACCGGACAGGTCGCAACCGAGTAGGGAGCCAGATATGGGGCGTTCGCTGTCTGGTCGGTGGTCGTGGAGGTGAAAATAATAGTCTGATTGTTTCCCAGAGTTGCCCGGATGATGGCTGCGGGAGCGATGCCCAGAGTCGTGTCGTAGAGAATGGTCTGGCTGCCTGTGCCGGCGGTTGTCAGCGGAGCATTGTACGCCTGGGTGCTGATGGAAAAGCCACAGGCTCTGGACACGGGCTGCGTGAGCACATAGAGCGCCAGAAGCATGATGATGTCGTCATCACCGTTTTTATCGCTCTTACAAGAAGCGAACAGTACGAAAGACATGAGAAGAGTTGCGACGATTTTTTTCATTGGTTTATCCTTTTTGTTTTTTAAATTGCGCTGAAGAAGCGCAATTTTAGTATATTTTCTTTTCGCATCCTTTCCTGCATCCATCCTGTAAGACGAATGCAGAGACGGCGGCCTCGGCCATTGCCTGGGTTCTGCAGGCATTTGTGTCATTCGCCCCGGTGCAGCGCAAACTGCGCAGGGAAGTGTAATATGCGTAGTCGTTCTTCCAGAAATCAAAATCACAGTCAGCAAGGCACTGCTGTTTGGACTGCCCGCAGGCGATGAGAAGACAGGCGGAAATAATAATGATCAATCCGCCAATATTTTTATATTTTCTTAACATACAATTTTCTAATATATTTAATATTCACTAAATATTTCCGAGCTTCAAATCTCGATAAATTCCGCTCCGCGGAACCCCATCCTAAATCCAGCTTTGATCCACACTTTACCCAGTCGGACCCCTCAGTCTCACAGCCCCCCATACGTCGCGCTCCATGTGCCCCCTCCGGCCCGGCAGGTCTGTGCGCAGCTCGCGACATTGCAACCCCCGCCCTGATAGTAGACTATTTCTATCGTTATCGATCCGGCAATGTTCGTGCAGGCGCCAAGGGCCGTCCCCGGCGGGCATTTTTCAGTATTGAGCGTGCTGCCCGCGCCGCCACATACGCTTGCGCCGGATGCGCCGTAGAAATTACGGC
>VFLI01000066.1 GCA_009885105.1 Spirochaetia bacterium
ACCTCTGCGCAGTATTTTGGTCCGGGATGCCAACCAAGCCATGGGGCGCAACTCGGGCTTGCGGTACAAGCATTTTTTTTAGATCAAATTATTAAATTACGGCCCCTAAGCGGCTCTTACCGGTTTTGTATACGTTGCATCGCCAAAGGCCATCTGGGCGAGAACAACAATATTGTAAATCGGAACGAATATCGCCCATGCCGGTTTTCCAAAGGATTTCAGCAAATCCATTTGCATGATCAGCAAAATCACAATATTCACGCATGGCACCAAAGTCAGTATAAACCAGAGCATGGGTCTTGCGACAATCTCTGTCAGAATATAGAGATTATAAATTGGAACTATTCCAGTCCAGCCTGGTTTGCCAGCCTTTTCATAGATTTTCCAATTGATTGCCAGGAGACCGACAATGAGAATAACATAAAAAATTATCATCCCAATACCGATACCCGCACCACCGCCCGCGGATTGAGTTATATCTGGATCCATTTTAATACTCCTAAAATTTTATTGAAGCATCACTGCCCCAGTCTCCATAGGAAGTTCACGCCTCTGCAAAGGTCAATCAGTTTTAGGCAAAAAAGCGGATTCCTATGGAGTCTCGAGTCCCGAAGTCTTTACTGATACAGTTTGTTCAATCGATCTTGAAGGATGTAAATCGCCGCAGGAGCGAAAAACAGAGCAAGCAGTAAAAACAGAGTGCTGTCGTCCTGAGCCGGTATTCCTTTTTTGTCATACAATCTTTTCAATCGGCTTCCCTGCATGTACCACCAGTAGATCATATAGATTCCACAGGTGAACATAATCAGCAAAAGCTCTGTGCCGGGATTGATGGAATCATCCTGCAGATTGGCTTTTTCTTCTTCTGCAATTTTATAGTACCAGTACAGCCCGTAAATTCCACAGGTAACGATCATCAGAAGGATCACCATTATCGGTTCTCTTTTTTCTCCAGTCATATTAACTCCATTGTTCTAGAATTGGGACTTGCGCCCGTAAGTTAAGCTGGCTCCTGAGGCTCCTTTATGTCAAACCAGATTGTGAAAAAAATGTAAATTCATCTTGACGAACAGGATACGGATGTGTAAGGTTATGTGTAGGAGACAATATGCCTACAAACCTTGCTATTGATGACAGGCTGCTGAATGAAGCAAAAAAAATCGGGGGGCAGAAAACGAAAAAAGCCACTGTGAATGAAGCTTTGAAGGAATATATCCAGAGGCGCAGGCAGACGGAAATTCTGGAAATGTTCGGACAGATTGACTTTGACCCGGAATATGACTATAAAGCGGGTAGAAAAAACCGTTGAAAGTCAGAGTTCTGGTGGATACTAGCGTATGGTCGTCTGTTCTTCGGAAAAAAGCGCCCGATGAAAGCAATCAGAAGGAAATGAAGATTCTGACTCAAACGGGACGAATCGCGATAATTGGAGCTGTTCGACAGGAGCTGCTGTCCGGGATCAAGAAACCCGATCAATTTGATATCATTCAGAAAAAACTTTACGATTTCCCCGATGAAATTCTTTCCGAACAGGATTACGAAGAAGCAGCGCGTATGAATAACACCTGCCACAGTCATGGAATCCAGGGGTCCCACACCGATTTTTTAATATGTGCCATCGCCATGCGTCGGAGACTTTCAATTTATTCTCTGGATAACGATTTTGAAAACTACTCAAAATGGATTCCAGTCAGACTGCACAGATCAAATCCACAGAAACTAAAGAAAGAAGAATAATTCCCGTTTTCCCTCCCCCATTTTCTACTCGACGCCCGCCGGCCTCCAAAGATTTTTCCCTTGTGGGTGAAAAAACAAACGTGAAACATACGGAAGCTGCGGCCAACAACCAGATCAGAAGCTCGCTGGCAAATCCGTTCCGGCCGGAAAGCGCAACCAGGGGCCCGATGACAAAAACGGATATATATTCGGAAACTCTGGATATGGGGCGGGAGTTACTGGATAAACCGCTTCAGGGAGGCGGCCCGGCCCGTGTTATGGTACAGCATTCCAAGAGCCGGATGACCGTCTGGGAAAGGATCCATGTCTTAACAGATCAGGAACCCAATATCCTCTATCAGAACTGGGGCCCCGGTCTTGACGGAGCCGGTATAGTCACCGGAATCATCAATATAAAAGGACGCGATTTTGCCATCTACGGACATGATTTCACAAACCGGGCCGGCTCCATGGACGCAACAAACGGAGCCAAGCTGGCCCGGCTCATCTACATGGCGGCCGAACACGGCATCCCTCTCATTGGAATGAACGATTCGGCGGGTGCCTACGTGCCGGCCGGTGTCGGCGGACTGGACGGTTATTCAGAGGCGTTCTGCGCCGTTCGGAAGATTTCAGGAATCGTTCCCAGCGTGATGCTCATGTTCGGCTACAATGCCGGAGGCGGATCGTACCTGCCGAGACAGGGTTCTTTTATGATACAGCCGGAGAATACATTTTTCGGCCTGACGGGAGCCGGAGTCGTACGCGATGTTCTGGGCGAAGACGTCACTCCGGACGAACTGGGCGGTCCGGGAGTTCACAGCCAGAGCGGAGTGGTGGACATCACCGCTTACGATGAACTTGGCGCACTGCGAAAAGCTCTGCGGCTGCTCAGCTATCTGCCGGACAACAACAGAAGCTTTGCTCCCTTCCATCCGACAAGTGATCCTATAGGACGAGAGACGCCGGAAGAGGACATCCTGTTTCACCGGACTTTCAGTTCCTCCTCAGGATTCAACACGCCCTTCGACATCACATTGCTCATCCAGCTGATCTGCGATCACGGAGAGTATTTTGAACTGCAGGCGACACGCGCCAGAAATATGATCACGGCCTTTGGCAGACTCGGCGGTCACGTAGTCGCTTTTCTGGCCAACAATTCGGCCGTGGCCAGCGGCCAGATCGACATCAAGGCGGCGTATAAAGCAGCGCGTTTTATCCGATTCGCGAATCTGTACAACATACCAGTCGTTTTCCTGGAAGATACAACGGGTTTTCTTCCGGGCAAGGAGCAGGAAACCGGAGGGATCGTGCAGGCGGGACGCGCTCTTCTGGACAGCATCGTCGATCTTCGCGTGCCGCGGCTTCTGCTGATCGTGAGAAACGCATTCGGCGGCGCGTACGCTTCCTGGAATAATTATCACACGGGCGCGGACATTGTTTTTACATTTCCCACTGCCAGGATCGCCGTGATGGGCCCGGCCGGCAAAGAATTTGTCTACAAGAATGAAATGGCCGCGGCGAGATCGCAGTTCAACAAAGATTTAAATAATGGACGCGAAGCGGAAGGCCGCATTGAACTGAACAGAACTCTGGCAGAGCTGAACTCACGATACGAAAAAGAGCTTATGAATCCCAAAGAAGCGCTTTCGCTGGGATCCGTTTCCCGCGTTGTGATGCCGGGACAGAGCCGCAAGGTTCTGGGAGAGAATCTTTCTTTTCTTATGAAGCATTACAAACCGGAACCCATGAGCGACGTGCAGAGAGAATTTCACTGAGAAGAAGGATTTTTCACCGCAGAGGCGCTGAGGCAGACGAGATGATGAAGAACAAATTCTTTCAGGACGCTGGTGAACCTGCCGGGACGCTTGCCGACCTCTTCATTATTCCTTATCTTAAAATCTCCTCTGTGCTCTCTGCGCCTCTGTCGTGAAGCTCTGATTGAAATCTTATGAACGGTAAAGGAATTCTCATCGCCGGGGGCACCGGATTCATCGGCGGAAGTCTGGCTCAGGCGGCGATTCATAAGGGCCATCAGGTCCGAATTCTTACAAGAAATTTATCAAATAAACAAATTAATAATGTGTCGTATTTCGAATGGGATCCGGAATCGGCAGAGATTGACGCGGAGTCGCTGACCGGCGTCGACTGCATCGTCAATCTGGCCGGAGAAAATGTCGGGGAGGGCCGCTGGACTTCAAGCCGCAAACGGCAGATTCTCGAAAGCCGTCTGCAGGCTTTGAATCTGCTAAAAAGCGCCGTCGAGAAAGTGGATATAAAACCGTCGGCGTTCATATCTGCATCCGCAGTCGGCTATTATGGAAATTCTCTGCAGACAGTGGACGAAGATTCTCCGGCCGGAACCGGATTTCTGGCGGATGTTACGCGGCAGTGGGAAAATGCCGCAATGAAACTTCAGGATATAAATATCCGCACAACAATACTGAGAATCGGTCTGGTGCTGTCCGCGAACGGAGGCGCACTGCCAAAAATGGCTCTGCCGGTGCGCATGTTTGCGGGAAGCGCCCTGGGATCGGGACGGCAGCACATGGCCTGGATTCATATCGACGATCTGTGCTCCATGATTCTGAGTGCAGCCTTCAACGATGCCTGGACAGGTATTTACAATGCGGCGGCGCCTCAGCCAGCAACGAATGAAGAATTTATAAAAACTCTGGCACGAACTCTGCATCGACCCGTTTTACTGCCGGCCGCGCCGGAATTTGCGCTGCGAGCGGCTCTGGGTGAAATGTCATCGATGCTGCTGGAGGGCGCTCCTGTCTCGCCCCGGCGGGCGCTGGCTCAGGGCTTTCAGTTTCAGTTTCCGGATCTGGCCGAAGCTCTGGATAATTTGCTTGCCTGAGGACAGGGGTTTATAAATAATCGAAGATTCGTAAAATCAACAGGATAGGCAGGATTATGAGCCTGATTCGCGGCGTTTTTGATCCTGAACATCCTGTCCATCCTGTTCGTTTTCTTATATTGATAGTAATTAAATTTTGCAACTCAAACAAATGAAATCCGCGCTGATCACAGGAATTCGGGGCTTTGTGGGCTCTCATTTGAGCAGCCTGATGCTGGACGACGGCTGGAAGGTGATCGGTCTGGACCGCAAGGGCGAAGGGCCGGAGCGGATGAACCAAGTTTTTTCAAGCCAGCACAACGGCGCGCCTGGCAAAATAGAAAATATTTCGTACATCGCTTCTGATCTGAGCAATCACGATCAGCTTCTCTCCATTTTTAAAGATCATTCTTTCGATGCCATCGTGCATCTGGCGGGCATGGCTTTTGTTCCGGAGGGCTGGAAAAATCCCGCTTCCATGCTTCAGAGCAATGCCATCTGCACAATCAATCTTCTGTCCGCCGGCCGCGAGGCGGGCTGGAAAGGCAGATTCGTCTATGTCAGCTCCAGCGATGTGTACGGAAACACGGACGCTTCGGACCTTCCGATACACGAAAATTCTCCGGTAAGGCCGAACAGTCCCTACGCATCGAGTAAACTGGCCGCGGAACAATTCTGCGGGTACTTTCTGCGCGACGGAATACAGGTCGTCATCGCGCGTCCGTTCAACCACATCGGTCCGGGTCAGAAAACGCATTTTGTAGTGCCCTCCTTCCTGCAGAGAATCCGACAGGCGGCGAAAACGAATGAAAATAAAATCACCGTCGGCGATATGGAATCGGGGCGGGATTTTACGGATGTGCGCGATGTCGCAAGAGCGTACATGCTTCTGATTGAGAAGGGAATAGTTGGGGATGTTTACAATATCTGCACCGGAAAAATGGTGACGATCAAAGAAATCATGGACATCTCTCTGAAAATCGCCGGTACCGATCTGAAGTATCAGGTGGACCCGGCGCTTCTGCGGCCGGAGGGCGCCACATATCGGTACGGATCCAGTGAAAAACTGAAAGCCGCCGGATGGAAACCCGGGTACACGCTGGAACAGAGCATTCGTGATATGTGGAAATTCATGGATCAGTATCCGGAGGGAGGAATTCTTTGAAAGGATTATTTCGCAGAAAAACCGTTGCCATGCTGCAGGCAGAGGCGGCCGGCGAATCAGACCGGCTGCATCGCGCGCTGGGTCCCGTGCATCTGATGCTTCTGGGAGTGGGCGCCATTGTGGGCGCGGGGATTTTTGTTCTGACCGGTCATGCAGCAGCTCAGAATGCGGGACCGGCCATCGTGCTGTCATTCATTCTGGCCGCTGTCGCCTGTGGTTTTGCCGGACTCTGCTACGCGGAATTCGCTTCGATGATTCCCATAGCCGGCAGCGCCTACACGTACGCGTACGCAACAATGGGCGAGCTCGTCGCCTGGATCATCGGCTGGGATCTGATTCTGGAATACTCTTTTGCCGCAGGGGCCGTGGCGATCGGCTGGTCGGGCTACATGGTGAGTTTTCTCCATGGATTCGGAATCAGCATTCCTCCGGAACTCACACAGGCGACGGGACAGACCGTCGTTTTTTTTCACGGCCACTGGATGAAGATCACGGACGAGCTGGCGCGTGAAATTCTGGGATACGATCCCACCGTTTCAATCTGGGTGAAATTTCTGCCGGCAGCGGTCATGCATGATATCAATTCGGTTATGATGCTCCAGGCATCCGCCATCCTTCCTCATAAAACAGCAATGTTCAATCTGCCGGCCATCGTCATTATTTTCGCGGCCACGACCGTACTGGCCGTGGGCATCCGCGAATCGGCGAGAGCCAATGCCGTCATCGTTTTCATCAAGGTGGCCGTAATTCTGACCTTCGTGGCTGTCGGAGTTTTTTATATACAACCGGCGAACTGGATTCCTTTCATACCGGACAACCAGGGAGAATGGGGGCATTTCGGCTGGAGCGGTGTTTTCCGCGGAGCGGCGACGATCTTTTTCGCGTACATCGGTTTTGACGCAATCTCCACGGCGGCGCAGGAGGCAAAGAATCCCCAGCGCGATATGCCAATCGGCATACTCGGGTCTCTGGCGATCTGCACAGTTCTCTACATCGCCGTCGCGGGAATCCTGACCGGCATCGTTCCCTATCGTCTTCTCAATGTGCCGGAGCCCATCGCTCTGGGTATCGACATGACGGGCAACCGGTGGCTGGCGCCGTTTATAAAAATCGGGGCGATCGCCGGACTGTCGTCTGTGATTATCGTGATGCTCATGGGGCAGTCGCGCGTCTTTTATTCCATGAGTCAGGACAGACTCCTGCCCGCCGTTTTCAGTTCCGTGCATCCCCGGTTTAAGACTCCGTTTGTCACAACGCTGGGAACCGGCGCCGTTGTGGCGCTGATTGCAGCGCTCACTCCAATCGATGATGTGGCCTATCTGGTCAATATTGGAACTCTGTTTGCTTTTGTGATCGTCTGCGGCGGCGTTCTGGTTCTGCGATACCGTCATCCGGAGATCCACAGGCATTTCAGAGTCCCGGCCGTGCATTTCGTATGCATCGGAGGAATTCTTTCCTGCCTCTACCTGATGTCCAGTCTTCCTGCCGGCGCCTGGGTTCGCCTTTTCCTCTGGATGGCGGCGGGCACAGTAATATTTTTTGCATACAGCAGACGGAAGAGTCGTTTGAACAGTTGAAAGCGTTTTTAAATTTTGCTTGAGTAAGAAAAATTAAGAAGGCAAAAGATGAGGCATATTGTTCTGATTTTTGGATTGATCGCTCTGCCGAGTTTGATTCGTGGTGAGCCGATTCTTCTTTTTGACCTCGATATACACTCAAAATATACGCCTCCACCCAGAGGTTATCTGGCATATAGAACTGAATCAGAGATTTCAATTGCTGATAGAAGCATTCTCCATGCCTGAAGTTCATGGTTCTGCGAATCTCAATGTTATGTGGGCAGAAATTCTCTTACGGCCTGTCCCAATCTGAAACTGGATTCGCGACTGAAGCGCCGGTTCGGCGAAATATGCTGAGTGATTCTTATTCCCTTCAAAAATCGGATGAGTCCAGATCAGCTGTTCTATACTTTGGCGTGAGAGTATTTCTCCCTCTGGTTTTTAAGCCTCATCAAAACCAGCCGCCGACATTGTGAAATTCCCGCTGAAAAACCAAAGATTCGAATTGACTTAATCCAAATTATTTTAGTTTATGCTAGTATGCCCGCCGCAATAGATTCATTAAAAATCTACGAACATGTGGCCACCAAAGACGATCTCCAGAAACTGAAATTGGAGCTACAGGCAGAAATCGAGAAAACAAAAGCCAGTGTCATACTCTGGATGGCCGGAATGCTTGTAGCCCAGGCAGGTCTGATCACAGCTCTCATGAAATTAATGAGCTGATTCAGATCGTTTAGCCATTATCCGCATTCTTTCTCAGCCATTTTCAGACGACGGCAGTCAGCACAATGTCGCGCAGCAGTTTCTTGTATTTTTCAACGGCCGAAGGGCGGTCTTTTTTCTTCAGATTGAACAGGCGTTTCTTGTTGAATATTTTTTTTGGATTTTTTCCAAGGCCCGCCCATGTGCCGATTTCCAGAGTCATCGGCATGAAACCGTTCTTTTTTGTCCCGACGTCTGAATCCAGCGATTCACGATAAAAACTGTCCCAGAGATCGCCGTGAATTTTGTACGAAGCGCTCTGCGGACCGAATTCGTAGCCCGTGTGTCCATCATGATGGAGCCGGCGGCGGATATCTTCGAATGCAGATTCGTGCGGACACCTATCGTCCGAACTGGCGAATGGCCACCAGATTGAATCTTTCCTGCCAAATCCCGAGTGTATATCCAGCACGATCGCTCTGTGTTTTCTTCTGCCGTAAAAATTGTCGCGCATCAGTTTTCGCAGTGTTCTGGCTTCAGGCTGCACTGCCAGACCGCGGTAGTACGGAAGCATGGGGGAAATAAAATGTCCCCCGAAAAAGAAAGGGGCTCCTTTTGCATCATCGCCGGAATTCCTCATCAGATCCACGCCGGCCGGATTGGATCTGGTGTTCAGCACAAAGCCGCCCGGATTGGCAACGGGGACGACAAGAATGCCGATTTCGCCGTCCTCAACCTCTTTCATGAAGCAGGGGCTCCGGGGATCGAGCAGCTCCTCAAGAAATTCCACCAGAATCTGAACGCCGATTTTCTCAAGCCCGTGTATGCCGGCAACAAGACCCACCGGCTTCTTTTTAACGGCGGAAGGCTTGCCGATTTCAATGAGCCAGATCGGGAAACGAAGTCCGTCTTTGGTTCTCCGGGAAACTCCAATCTGCCGTATTCGGACAAGCTTCGATTTTTTAGCAAGGCGGAATATCTGCCTTTCCACCCGGTTGAATTTTACGAGTCCTTTCAGCAAGTTCCCAGGCTTGCGCGACCATCCTTCATGTAAAGAAAATCTGCTGGCATCTGTGTATTTTTTTTAATTTCCTTTACTTTTATATGTCATTCGTCTGTAACAATATTGAAACACCGGTCGCTTAGATTCAATGCAATATTCCGGCTCTGGAATCTGACCGAGCCCAGAATCGAAACAAGGAGAAAATATATGGACATGAAAATTTTAACAAAAAAGAATCTCACTGTTCGTGTGGCTGAAAATCAATACGAAATAGAACAGGCCCTGATACTTCGTTACAATGTTTTCAATCTGGAACTCGGGGAAGGACTTCCCGAATCAAGAGAAACCCAGAAAGACCGGGATGAATACGATCTGTACTGCGATCATCTGATCGTACTGGACCAGGCCCAGGACAACAAGGTTGTCGGAACATACAGAATTCTGCGCAAATCTGTGGCGATAAAAAACATCGGTTTTTACTCGGAAAGCGAGTTCAATTTGACGGACCTACACCGCATCGGATCAGAAATTGCCGAAGTGGGACGAAGCTGCGTTCACCGTGATTACCGGGACGGCTCGGTAATATCTCTTCTCTGGATAGGACTTGGAAAATACATGAAAAACTTTGATGTCCGCTATCTGATGGGCTGCGGTTCCGTGCATTCCACCGATCCACAGAGCGCATCAGAAATTTATGCCTATCTGAAAAAGAAAGACGGGCTGGAATTCAATTACGACATTCATCCCCTGTCCACGCACAGAATAGCGCAGTTTAATCCGGATCTGGTGAGTGCGGACGACAGAACAGCGGCATCCCGCGTCCCGCCAATCATCAAAGGCTATCTGCGGGCCGGAGCCAAAATTTGCGGTCAGCCGGCTATCGATCCTGTTTTCGGCACAATCGATTTCTTTCTGCTTTTTAACCGTTCGAACATTGACGCAAGGTACGGCCGGCATTACCTTTGAGAGAGAAATATATTATGATGGACTGCCGTCCGGATGCGTTCAAAATAAGTCCTGTTCTTTCCAGTCCTGTTATGGTAAAAAATAAGGATACACAGAATGCAGGGTTTCGTGTTCTCATCATTGACGATGAGCCGGATATATGCGAACTCATTCGATTTCATCTCGAAGAGGAAGGATACTTAACAGCTGTCTCACACAATGGAATTGACGCCTGGAACAGAATAGAAAAATCAAAGCCGGATGCCGTGATACTGGATTTAATGCTTCCCGGAATCAGCGGACTGGATCTCTGCAAAAAGATCAAAGGGCTGGAAATCCCGATTCTCATGGTCACGGCGAAATCATCAGAATCAGATGCGGTTATTGGTCTGGAGCTGGGCGCAGACGATTATATACGAAAGCCGTTCAGCCCCCGGGAGCTTACTGCCCGTCTGCGAGCCGTCCTGCGGCGCACCGTCACAAAAGAGGGGGACGTCAAATTCGGCAGCCTCACCATAGGCAAAATCACCATGGATGCCGATGCGCACCGAGTCATGATTGACCACGAAACCGCGGATCTTTCATTGATTGAATACAAAATTCTGGAACTGTTTATGCGCAATCCGGATATCGCTTTTACCCGGGACCGTCTCCTGGACCGTATCTGGGGACGCGATATTTTTGTTTCCGACAGAACAGTGGACGTGAATATAAAAAGACTGCGTGAAAAACTCAAAGAAGAAGAAGAGAGGCTGGAGACCGTGCGCGGCGTCGGATATCGATTTCGAGGAGAAAAGAACCCCGGCTGATGCGCACTGTTTTTAAGAGGATTTTTTTCATTCCGCTGATCTCGATTGGAATTCTGTTGATCGCCCTTCCGTATATCAGCGGGGCGAATTTCAGATCCATTTTCTGGGAATTATCCGTCGTCATCAGTTTTACCGTAATCCTTTCATTCCTGCTTTCCTGGAAAACAGCTCTTAATACAGTTGAACCGATAAGGAACCTGCTGCGATTGACCAGAAAATTCCCAAATCCGGGCCCGTTTACCAGGAATGGATATTCCTATTCTGAAATTGAAAATCTCACTTCGTCCATCCGGGAGATTCTGGGACAGGCCGCGCATCAATATCAAAATGTTCGCATTGAAAAAGAATTGCTGGGAATATTGCTGAACAATTTGAATGAAGGAATCCTCTGTATTGATAAATTCGGATCGGTTGAATTTACAAATGATTCGCTCGATCCCCGCCTGGTCGTTCCCGGATGCGCAGGGACTCCTTTTTTTCGCGCAATAAAAAATGCCAGCCTCCTGGACATGTTCCAGACGCTGATCCGGGATTCGGGGCCCTCTGAAGGAAAATCTAAGCCACGGAGTATAGAAATCGAGTGCGGATCGTCTTTTTTTCAGATCAACTGCACCCCTGTGATCGTTGAGGATGAAATTAAATTTTATATACTAATATTCAGGGATATGACATCCGAATATGAGACCAGGAAAGCCCGGGAGCAGTTTTTTGAGAATGCCGGTCATGAACTGAAAACACCGCTGACAAGCATACGCGGGTACACAGAAACAATTCAGGAACGCAGCGACGATCATAGCACTATAAAATTTGCCGAAGCTATTCTTCGCAATACAGAGCGTATGGAACGACTGATCGAAGACCTGACAACAATATCCGCCATTGATGCGAAACGCTTCCGCTATCAATCGGAGACTATAGAACTGGACACCTTCCTGCCCGATATAGCCTCTCTTACGCAGGGAATGCTGCGAACAAAAAATCAAAATTTGAATTTCTCATACTCGAAAGAAAAAACATTTCAGGCCGACAGGATACTGATGGAGCATCTATTGCTGAATCTGATTTCCAACGCATCGCGTTATTCTCCCGAACAGACGACGATTGAAATTTCCATGAGCGAGCGGGGCGGCTCGCAGACTGTCATTGAAGTCGCGGACCGCGGTCCTGGAATAGCGACGAAATACCGCGAAAAGATTTTTGAGCGCTTTTTCAGAATCGACAATGACAGGAATCGATCGATTGGCGGCACGGGACTGGGTCTGTCAATCGTGCTTGAAATCACGCGGCTTCACGGCGGTACGGTCAGTGTGGATGACAATCCGCCCGGCGGTTCGATCTTTCGCGTTGTGCTGCCCGTTGTGAGGGCATAGGGATGATGCGCAAAAACGCCCGGTCTGAACCATGTCTGCCTGTCCGATCACAATCAATGTACCAAATCTTCACTTTTCTGTCATACATATGTAAAGTTTCTCCTGCTTAATGATCTCACATAATGAGCGCAACGGCATGCCCGTTGCGATTACATTCAGGAGAAATATTATGATGAAAACAAAATGGATACTGGTTCTTGCGCTCAGCGCTGTAATCAGCCTTTCTGGCGCTTGCAGCCTTATAGGCGGGAAAGATAAAGCAGATAATTCACTGCTGATGTCGGCTTTGCTCTTGAACAATAATTGTTCAGTTATACAGGGAACGATATCGGCTAACACCACGCTTCCGATGACGAGCTGTCTCTCAGGAACAGTCTTTGTTGCTTCCGGAGTGATCCTGACAATTCCCGCCGGAGCCACCGTCTACGGTCTGTCCGGTTCGAGTCTGTTCATTCTCAGCGGAGCAAAAATCAACGCGGTCGGCACTTCAATCAGCCCGATCGTCTTCACATCGGCGCAGCCAGCCGGCAGCCGCAGAGCGCAGGACTGGGGCGGAGTTGTGATTATCGGCAACGCCAGCACTAACGATGCAGCACGATCGACGGAAGGAACCACGCCCCAGAATTACGGCGGAGCCAGCTCCAATAACGACGCGCACGATCCGGGCTCCCTGAAATATGTCCGTATTGAATATGCCGGATTTCCCGTAACAACCAACAGCGAATTGAATTGCTTGAGCCTGTACGCGGTCGGCAACAGCAATATTCCGAACAGCGCCACGCCGAATCTGGACTATATCCAGTGCCATTTAAGCGCCGACGATTCCTTCGAATTTTTCGGCGGAGCGGTTAACGCAAAGCACCTTGTATCTTCCTGCCCGGACGACGACGGTTTCGACATGGACGTGGGGTATCATGGAAAACTTCAGCACCTGATTCAGTACGGCGATTGTAATTTTACATCCACGGAATCAAACAGCCGTGGAATGGAAATGAACGGCGTGGGAGAATCTTCTGAAGGTTATGGTCAGACTCCCGGAACAAATGGCGGCGCTTACACTTCATTCAGCACACCTAAAGTTGCCAACGTTACTGTCATCGGTCACGGCTCCAATACCCGCGGTGCGGGCATCGACGAGGGAGCGCGTTTCCGAAATGGAATGGCCGGCAACTTCACGCATATCAGTTTTGACAAACTGGGCACAGCGGGAGCGCAGGCGGGGGTCTGTTCGACGTCAGGCGCCAATGCATCCACTTCCGTATTGAACAATCATATACGAAATACGAGCACAGCGCCGGTGGCTCTTTCAAACACCTCCAGCTGCACTGTGGGCGCCGAAGTTACGACCGTAGTCCAGGTGATTACAACCTATCCGGTAATTGCAACAGGTACGGCCGGCAACTTCACAACTTCACTGCCGGCAGCTGTGCAGAATGTTACGGCAGCAACCGGTTTTGTGGGAGACGCTTTTTTTGATTCGTCCACAACATACGGCGGTGTAACGGGCGCTGACTGGACATCCGGTTGGACTACCTGGGTGCCAAACTGAGAGAAGGAAACCCTTTATGATGAAAAGAGCGAGCTGAACGGCCCGCTCTTTTTTGTTCTCTAATAGATTTAAACGAAAGGCAATAAGATGGTTCGATCTAAAATAGTTTTTCAGGTCATTTTTCTGTTACTCTCCATGTCTTTGACTGTTCTTTACTGCAAAAAAAGAGAAGTCATCGGGACTTCCGATGAAGAAGCCCAAACAATCCTGGAAGCGCGAAAAATTGAACTGAGCGCAAAAATCAAAGATCACTATGACATTCAGGGCGCATCAATCTCTCCGGAGGCGGCGGTCCGGCTTTTTTTTCAGGCCATCGCCGACGGCAGGGCGGCCGAGAATCCCTATGCTTTTTCGGAGTCGGAATATCTGAATATTTACTGGCCCAACAATCCTCCCGTATACACGATGAACCTGGGCCTTTCGCCCGATCGCTCCTGGCTGATTGAAAAACTGGGCCGCGATGCCCTGACATCCGGACTGGCAGATAAATTAGGAGGCAGGAAGATCGAACTTCTCAGCATCCAGTATGCGAGAGATCCCGTCAAGTTCAATGCTCTGAACATTCTCACGCCAGCGATGGTTGTCGTTCGCGCCGGTACCGAGATCATTCGATTTGAAATCGTCAGGGTCATAGTGGAGCATGACGGAAAATTCAAGGTCTGTTCATATCGTCACGATTGAGATTTCACAGTTTCTGAAATAATTCTGTCATCCAATTGTAACATATCCATGTTAAATTTGATCATTACATCAAAGCATGGTAACATAAAAAATGAATCGGCCAATCTCTTCCAATAAATTATTTATTATCTCCTTCCTTTTTCTCTTTCTGCCGGCAACGTCCGCGCTTTTCGCGCAGACGGGAACTGTCCGCGGAACGGTGATAGATTCTGTTTCGGGGGAGCCGGTTTTCGGAGCCGGCGTTCTGGTTCCGGGAACGAAATTTTTCGCGCAGACGGACTTTGATGGGAAATACTCCCTGACAATGGATCCCGGTGAATACGATATCGTAATAAAAATGGCAGGGTATACCGATCAGACGCGGCATGTGAAAGTGGAGGCCGGACGTGTGACAGCCCTGAACGTCACCATGGGCATCACTCAGGCTCAGGCCGTGATTGTGGAAGGACGCGCGCTGAACAACACAGAAGCTTCCATGATGAATTTACAGAGAAAATCGGGCTCTGTTTCAGACGGCATCAGTCAGGAAGCCATTCGGCGAAGTCCCGACGCTTCAGCGGGCGAGGCGCTGCGGCGGGTTACGGGAATCAGCATCATAGGAGGAAAATATATATTCGTCCGGGGCCTGGGCGAACGATATTCCAATACTCTGCTCAATGACGTCATGCTTCCATCCCCGGAGCCCGACCGCCGCGTCGTGCCGATGGACTTGTTTCCCGCATCGCTGATAAAAAACATACGCGTCATTAAGACATTCCTGCCGGAAGATCCGGCTGAATTCTCAGGCGGACTTCTCAAAATCGAGACTCTGGAATACCCCGATGAATTCCTCATGACTGTGGGTCTGGGCATCGGCGTAAACAACAACACCACATTTCGCAACTTTCAAACTTACCGCGGCGGCGGTCAGGATTTTCTGGGCCGGGATGACGGCTACAGAGACCCGCCAAAAATTGTATCGGGACTGCCCGATATTGTTCCTTTTATACGCGGCTCGTCTTTTGGCGGTATACCCACAAATCTGGTGAGCGCGGGAGGCATAACATTTCCAAACAACTGGGATACATACAATATCAATGCCCCTCTGGATCAGGATCTGAAGTTTACCGTCGGCAACACCGTAAATCTTTCAAACGGAAAAAAGTTCGGATTTCTTTTCGGCACGTCCTACATCCATAAATATCAGACAACACAACTGACTGACAATCGCTACGGAAATCTGTCCACTTTTGTCAATTTCGAGGAGACCTCCCTGCTGGCTCCCTTTCTCAAGGAAACATCGACGCGGAGCCAGGAGAATGTTCTGTGGGGCAACAATCTGAATCTCTCTCTGCAGTTCGCAAACAATCAGGAAATCTACACCAAAACTTTTTTCTCGACAAACTCGGATAAATATGTCCGGCTGTCAGACGGAGAGAACAGCGCGGAGACGCGAAGGTATCACGCTCAGACCACCGGATGGATAGAGAGAAATATTCTGCATCAGGTATTTGGGGGCAAGCACGCCTTCAATTTCGGATCTCAGCCTCATAAACTGACCTGGAATTTCGGTTACTCGCAGGCTCAGAGAAACGAACCCGATCTCAAGCAGCAGCTCTGGGCGCTGCCCTCCGGATCAACTCCGCTCGAGCTGGCAGTGAGAACGAGAGATACGAACAATGGTTCCCGTTTTTATTCGGACACGCGCGACATTGTCCGGACTCTGGGCGCCGGTTATGAGATCCCCTTCACACAGTGGAACGGACTGGCATCCAAATTCAAGCTCGGATTTCTGGACCAGAGCCGGGAGAAAAATTACGATTCCAGCCGGTATCAGAATCGCAATGTCGGCGCGACGAATGCCACGGACTATTATCCTGTCCCCGGCAGCCTCTCTTTCAACGCAGCTCAGTTCGTGACCGTTAAATATCTTTTTGAGGAACAGATCGGGGAGAAAAACAGTTTTGACGCGCGCTCGACTGTGCGCGCATACTACGGCCAGTTTGATATGCCTATTGTCAATAAATTACGGTTCATCGGCGGGGCCAGATATGAGGACAGCTATCAGTACATAGTCACCTATGACAGATACAACCGGGGGATGCCGGAGAATGATATTTTTCGTCCAGGTATCGGCGAACTTCGCAAGGTGGATGTGCTGCCGTCGGCCAACTTTGTCTGGGAATTCAGGACGGATATGAATCTGCGCGCAGCCTATTCGGAAACTCTGGCCAGACCGGATTTGCGCGAACTTTCAAATTTCGCTTTCACTCCCTATTTCGGAGGCGAAAGGCTGTTCGGAAATCCAAACCTGGCAAGAACCTATATTCACAATTACGATTTTCGCTGGGAATGGTACATCACTCCGGACGAATATATCGGCATAGGCGTATTCGAAAAGCAGCTGTCGCAGCCCATTGAATCGATCGGCGTTGTTGCCGCGGCCGGATTCGGCCAGGATTTCACTTTTGACAATGCCCGACTGGGTAAAATAAACGGGCTGGAATTTGAAATGCGCAAGTATATCGGAAAACGATTCGGCGCCGAATTCAATCTCTTTTTTATCAAATCGCAGGTCGACGTCATGAGCTGGGTGGACCGCGAGCTTATCCGGAACGGATTTGTGGATCTGAGAAGCCCCCGGGCTCTCTACAATCCGACGAATCTGACACGGCGCCTTCAGGGCCAGTCGGATTATGTCTACAATGTAAAACTATCCTACTATTTTTCCGAGGAGAAAAAAAGCTCCTTTTCCCTTCTCTACAATATTTTTGGCGACAGGCTGTACAGCGTCGGGACCAAAGGATTCCCGGACACGTATGAAAAATCCGCAGGTATCATGGATGCCGTACTAACGATCCATGCGTCCGAAAAGCTGGATTTCAAAATCGCCGCTAAAAATATTCTTGATACGCGATTCAAAATTGTTCAGGAAAGCAGACTGACCGGGGAGGAAATGAATTATCGCTCCTACCGGGTGGGACCGAGTTTTTCGACCAGTCTGACGTATAAATTCTAGGGCTGGCAGGGATGACGGCGTTCGGCTCATCATCGATTTAATCAGCATCGTGCAGCGGGTACAATAGCTCAGAATGAACGCTATGAAATTCAATGGACGGTCAGCTGGCACCGTTAATTCTCTAGATTAAAAATTCACGGCCCTCTCTGAGAAATGCTGGCTTGTCCGAAGCGGGCAGTTCGAAGTGACTCATGGCCGAGCCGGAAATCAAGAAGCCAGCGGAGAAGAAAAGAACCCCGCGTCATAAACTCAAGCTGCGGAATCTCCTGCTTTCCGATTTTGATGCAGTGGTCGAGATCATGAATCAGGTCTATTCCGATTTCGGGGGGACCTACACCCGCGATGAGTTTGAGGAGCAGATGAACCGTTTTCCGGAGGGCCAGCTCTGCATAGAGAACAAAGGCAGAGCCGTCGCCATCGCGCTGAGCGTTATCGTAGACTATTCAAAGTACGGCGATTCACACAACTACAATCAGATCACCGGCACCGGCAAACTCACCACGCACGATCCCAGAGGCGGCACACTGTACGCGGTTGATATTTTCGTCCATCCCCAGTTTCAGGGAATGCGCCTGGGCCGCAGACTGTACGATGCGCGCAAGGAGCTGGCGCGTTCACTGAATCTTCGGCGCATCATCGCAGGCGGATGGATGCCCGGTTACAAGAGTCACATCGACAAAATGACTCCGCAGGCATACATTGAACTGGTAAAGAAGAAGGAACTGTACGATCCGGTGCTGAGCTTCCAGCTCGCCAATGACTTTCATGTACGCAAAGTGATGGAGAACTACTGGCCGGAACACAAGGGCGGTTACAATTCCATGGCCACTCTTCTGGAATGGATCAATATTGATTTTCAGGAGCCTCAGAAGACGGCGTTCTTTGACGAAAAAAAATCCGTTGTACGGATCGGCGTGGTGCAGTGGCAGATGCGCAAGGTCGATTCCGTTCCGGACCTCCTGCAAAATGTTGAATTCTTTGTGGACGCTGTCAGCGGATATAAGGCGGACTTCGTTGTTTTTCCGGAATTTTTCAACGCGGCGCTGATGGCGCCATTCAACAAACTCATGCCTGGTGACGCGATGCGCCAGCTGGCCGGATTCACCGAGCAGATCCGCAGCGAAATGCTGCAAATGGCCGTTTCATACAATGTGAATATTATTAGCGGAAGCATGCCGGAATACCGAGATCAGAATCTGTACAATGTCAGCTATCTTCTGCGGCGGGACGGATCTTTTGACGAGCAGTACAAGATTCACATCACCCCCGACGAGTTCAATTACTGGGGCGTACAGGGCGGCAGCAAGCTGAAGGTTATGGACACAGACGTCGGCAGGATCGGAATTCTGATCTGTTATGATGTAGAGTTTCCGGAGCTGCCCCGGATTCTGGCCGAGCAGGGAATGGATATCCTCTTTGTGCCGTTTTCTACAGACACTAAAAACGCATACCTTCGCGTCCGACTCTGCGCGCATGCCCGCGCGATAGAGAACGAATGCTACGTTGTAATCTCCGGAAATGTCGGCAATCTTCCCAACGTGGAGAACATGGACATTCAGTACGCTCAGTCGGGCATTTTCACGCCGTCGGATTTCCTTTTCGCCCAGGACGCGATTGCCGCTGAGGCTGTGCCCAACACAGAATCCACCCTTGTCGTGGACCTGAACCTCGATCTCCTCAAGCAGGTGAGAACTGCCGGTTCTGTACGGAATCTGGAAAGCCGGCGGCACGATCTGTACAGAGTCCACTGGCACTTCGTATCCGAAGGGGAATACGCACCGACTGAAGAGAATCCCAGAAACCTGTCCTGAACAGTCCCATCTCACACTCCTGGAAAGTGATTCAGATAACCACCGAAACCATCGAAATATCATCCGTGTGCCTGGCCCCCTGGGTGAACGCTTCCCAGTGCTGATAGACGGCTTCGTTTGCCGACCTGGCGTCCCCGGATGTTGCAGTCCTGAGAACCTCTTTTACCCGGGCGGATCTGTATTCCTCATTTTCGATATTGCGGGCTTCCGTTATGCCGTCCGAACAGGCAAACAGAATATCACCCGGCTGTAAACGGAAATGAAACGGGGGAATCATCAGCATTTCCTGCTGGATTCCAATGAACGGCATGGACACAGAGCATCTGATTCAGAGACTGCAGCATCAGAAGAATCCGCGGCAGGTCGATTGTGTCGCTGTCCATCTTGAAGATCAGCGTCCGCAGGACCGATGCGATCGAATTCACCATCATCGCCGCCTTCAGGCCCTTGCCGCACACATCGAATAAAACTGCCAGCGTGAAGCGTTCGTTGAGTTCGATCACATCTGCATAGTCGCCTCCCGGGGCAAGAAGAGGCTCCACAATTGCATGAAAGTCCAGAGTAAATTCCACCGCACGGTTCAGCGGCTCCAGAATTCTTCGCTGCATCCTGTCGCAGGCGTGCGCATCCAGAAGAAGAAATCTGTTCAGACCTTCCATTACAGGCTGCACGGTGGCAGTCCCGTAGAACTCGCCGCCGAGAGTCACAACGAAGGGATCGAGCCGTATTTCGTCGGCACGGCCCATCAGTATTTTTGAAGCCTCGGATAGATTCGTGAAAGCGTCCAGCATTACGACCCGCGTATTCATGAGAGCGCCTGCATTGACTTCCTGACGAAGAAGCAGTTCCCTCGAATAGGCGGTTTCGCTCAGCTGCGCGAGGAAATTCTGACGGCGAAGGTATCCTGCAATCTCTCCGTATCTGCCGACCGGAACGAAATCCAGATTCTCGTATTTGCTGTAAAGATCATGAACGGTCTGGGCGGTCATGTCTGCTTCAATCTGAACGACGGGATAGTTCCGGGCCAGCTCGTGCTTCTGCAGTGCTATCCGGCCCGGATCATAGGCGGAGAAAACAGGACGCTCAGCTGTACGGAGGCTTTTTTCTGCATCGATTGTTTCTGTGGTCATTTCCAACTCGCTCTATCCGGCATCGGAAATGTCGATTTCCAGGATATTTCAGTTCAGTGTATACAGGCGGTGTTTCAATATTGTTACAGGCCACTAACAGATGAAATTAAAGAATAAACATCAGACAGCAGACAGGCCGCCCTCAGGCGATGTTCAGACAGGGAATGATCCTCACTCCGGATTTTTTTCCAATTTTCCCGCTTTCGCAGCATAGTCTTGCAGCAACTTTTCCAACCACGAATTCTCGTTTTTAGATTACCCCCGTCGGCGATATTCGCTGACTGACGGTGAATAAACAAAATATTTTTATTCAAAATATGAGACGAATGTATTACAGAATGATGACACGATTGTCAGAATCCAAAGCCTTCTGGAGACAACATCGAAAAGAAACGAGTCGACATTCTCCTGAATTTGGACAGAGTTCAGTACGTGGATTCTTCCGGCATCGGAGCCATGGTTTCGATTCTGACCTTGCTGAAAAAACACTCCGGGAAATTGAAGATAGTCAATGTGCACGGTTCTGTAAGAAGAATTCTCCAGCTTACGAAATTGATGAATTTCTTTTCCGTGCACGAAACGGAATCCGAGGCTGTTTCGGCTTTCGGGCAATGAGGGAGTGAAATTATCGTGTTAAGGTGTATGATCAAAGCACAGAAGCCAGCCATCGGCACCATCCGTTTCACTGAATCGTAGTACTCCTGTCATTAAATTGTAACAGAAATATCATTCAATATATCAAACCGAGAAAGATTCTCGATGCCATATTTCCATTTAGAGAGGAGTGCCGCAGTATGTTTAGTATTTACAAAAATCAAAAAGGGATATCAATCGGAATTGCTTTTGCCGCGCTTATGTATGTGGGTTATACTTTTGCGCAAAGCCCCGGCACATCGCCTGCACAGGACGCTCCGACTCAGGCTGAACTGGCAACGCCGGCTGATCCGGCAGCTGTTCAGGAGGCTGGCGTTGAGAAGGACCAGCCTGCGGAAAACGCGCACCTGGCCGCTGCCGGAGAATTTCAAATCGGCAAAGATCCAACTGTCTGGGTTCTGATTGTTCTGTTCAATCTGGCTCTGGCGGTGGGGATTGAGCGCACATATATACTCTTCAGGAATCGCGGAAACAACGCGGAACTGGTTCGCATACTTACAGAGCGACTGGCAAAAAATCCTGCGACGGTTGACGATCTGGCTGACGATGTTGGAAAAAAGACATACGGGATGGAAGGCCGGGTGGCGGCCGTTGCTCTCCGCGGCTGGTCGAGCGGAGAAAGAGCCATGGAAGAATACGCGGCCTCCGCTCTGATAGCTGAGAAAAGAACGCTGGACAGGAGGCTGGTTGTGCTCTCCACGCTGGGAAACAACACACCTTTTATCGGTCTTCTGGGTACGGTTCTTGGAATTATGAGAGCTTTTCGCGATCTCGCAGTGATGGGCGATGCCGGTCCTGCTGTTGTCATGAAAGGCATATCGGAAGCTCTGGTGGCCACGGCAATGGGCCTTGGCGTCGCGATCCCCTGCGTCATCGCTTTCAACGCGCTCGGCAAGGCGGTGAAAGATCGCATGTCCTGCGCTGAAGAAATTGTGAGTCTGATTCGCGCAATTCGACTTTCCATGCCCGTGCTTCATGGTTCGAACGGTTCCGGATCGGTCAGAGCGGAAGCTCTGGCGGGGAAATAATTTATATAATTTTGTTTTTATATACATGCTATAACTAAAAGGATACCAGGAACAATACCATGGCAGCAAATACAGCGTCCGGCGACGAAGAAATCAGCGGCATAAATGTCACCCCTCTGGTGGATATCATGCTTGTGCTTGTGATTATACTGATGGTCACTGCGGAATTTACCCGGTACCGGACGGTTCCTGTCGCTCTGCCAAAAGTCAACGCATCGGCGATGCGAAGAGAGCCCCAGAAGATCAGTCTGACGATTAAGCCGGATGGATCGGTTTTCTGGGAGGACAAACGCATTGAAGACATGCGCACACTGCCGGCCCGACTTCGCGGCGCGAAACGGACGAAACCGGATATTGCCGTCATACTTCGAGCCGAGGGTAAAACGGATTACGATCATGTGCTGATGATTCTCGATCAGGTAAAGGATGCAGGGATATCTAAGGTTGGCCTGGCAGTCGATTCAATTCGCCTGAGAAGGCCTTGAGGAGAAATTTATATGGAAGCATCAATAAAATTTTACGGCGACAGCACCGGCACCACAATACTGGGCATTCAATCGTCGATCGGTCCTCTCTTTCCGGGACTTTCGAACAGTTTTCATATCTATGAACGAACCGCCTGGTTTCGCAAGAACCGGTATATACTGTTTTTTGTCGCAATCACAACAATGCAGCTGGCAGCGGCGATCACCGGAGTGACCATTGCAATGCAGACCGACCGCCGGCTGGACGCAATTGCCCTGTCCATCGATCTGGGAGATATTACCACAAAAACTGTCTCCGGTCCCTCCACTGAATACGATGAAATTTTCGGAAATGAATTTGTGAAGGATAAAACTATTGTTGATCCGAATACTGAGGATCCACGCATCGCCGGGGCTGAAAATCCCTATGCGGCCAGCGCCAGTCTTCCCGTGGATCTGAATCCTGAAATTCTCCCCGAGTATACGGCCGCCGCCCGCGCAGCCGCCGCACAGGGCACGGTAACTCTAGAGATCATCATAAGCGAAGAAGGAAAACTCCTGCGTGTGCGCTCAGTCGGAAGAAGTCTAGGATACGGACTGGAAGACTCTGCCATCCGAGCCTACCAGAGCAAGAAATTCAGACCCAGCCTGCGCGAGGGCCAGCCGATAACCGTCAAGTATCTGCAGCCGGTTCGTTTTCAACTGATGAATTAGCGATCTGCGCGCTCTTTTTCACTCCAGGCTAGCCTGGTTGAGATAGGCAGGTATGCGATCGTTGCGACTTTCTACTTAAATATTCGACACTGATCCGTGACGGGTATCCTGGGCTTTCACTGAAAAAATAACATTTTCCGCAATGTTTGTCGCCAGATCGCCGACACGCTCCATGGCTTTCGCAATGAAGGCCACTCCCAGCGACGGCGTGGCATCCAGTATCTTATTTTCCATATCATCGGTTTCAATTTCTAGCTGATTGGTCCTTTCTGCCTGCTGCAGATCCAGATTGATCAGAGAGTCCACCGCGGTCGCCAGGGCTTCTCCGGCCTTCTTACCCAGTTCAATCAGTTCAGCCGGGGCCATTCCCTGCATTTTTCGCGCCCATTTGGCGATCGTCTTGGACTCATCTCCGATCCGCTCCAGATCTCGAGTTGTTTTCATAACGCTGAAAACAAAACGCAGATCTCCGCCATACGGTTCAGAAAGGGCCAGAAGACGCATACAGAGGCTGTCCATCCGGACTTCCATTTCATTGATTTCAATATCCATATCGAGAACACCCTGGATTGTGGCTTCATTGCGGGTTATCAGCGCATTCAGGGCCTTCTCATAAATGGCCTCTGCCTTGCGGGCCATGAGAGTGATTTCCTGCTTCAACGCTTCGAGCTGTTTTTCTATCAACATTTTTGAAGCGAGAGCATGATCTTACAATAAGTCAAGTAAAAATCAGAAAATCTCAGACCGGTTCTGATTTAAAAGAAATCCCGTAATTCAATTGTCATGAATTTGTAACAAATAAATCCTATCCTCAAGGGAGTGATTGAGAATCATTCACTAAGAATAAATGAGGTTAAAAAATGAAATATTATCCACTACACAAAGGTTTTCTGGCGGTTGCGAGCATCATATTGGCGCTTTCTCTGCCGCTTTGCAAGTCAAAAAAGAACATTATCATAGACGGTTCGAGCACTGTATTCCCGATTACGGAAGCTGTGGCTGAAGAATTCCGCAAAACAGACGATTCTGTCAATGTGTCCGTCGGTATTTCAGGAACCGGCGGCGGCTTCAAGAAATTCTGTTCAAAAGAAACAGAAATTTCGGATGCTTCCAGACGAATGAAAGAATCGGAAGCAAAAGTCTGTAAAGACAACGGCGTTGAATACTTGCAGCTTGATATAGCTTTTGACGGACTTTCCGTTGTCGTCAATCCTGGAAATACTTACGTAGATAAACTGACGGTGGCGGATTTAAAGAAAATTTTTCAGTACGACAATCCAGCCAGAACCTGGAAAGATGTCAATCCTGCCTGGCCGGCCGATCCAATAAAGATTTTCTCTCCAGGACAGGATTCAGGCACCTATGATTATTTCGTGGAAGAAATCATCGGCAAGGGCGGCCGTGTCCGCGCGGATGCGTCTTTCAGCGAGGATGACAATGTGCTTGTCACCGGGGTGAGCGCGGATAAGGGCGCAATCGGTTTTTTTGGAATCGCCTACTACGAGCAGAATAAAGACAAACTGCGTGTAGTGCCGATTGTAAATCCAAAAACCAATGCTGCCATCACTCCCGATACGGAAACAGTGCGAAACGGAACCTATGCGCCGCTTTCCAGGCCTCTGTTCATCTATGTCAGCAAGACAGCCAATGCTAAACCGGAAGTCCGATCCTTTGTGGAATTTTTTCTCAAAAATGTGGAGAAGCTGACCGCACAGACCGGATACATTCCAATGCCCGCAGCCGCGTACGAGGAAAACCTGAAAAAATATGGCGCATTCTGACGCCGATTCGTAATTGGATTCAGGTGAAGGGATGACTGAAAACCAGCCTCCGGGCAGTCTGCTTACGAGGGCTGTCGCCGGCAAAGACAGACGGGCCGTATTTGCCCGTTACGGCGACCGGCCCTCTTACTCCTTTCGCGAAAGGGCGCTGCGCTACACGCTGCGCTCTCTCGCCTATCTGACCATCCTGATTACGACTCTCATCATTGTTATTCTGCTCGTCGATTCAGTGCGTTTTTTTCAGATGGCGAGCCTTCTTGAGTTTTTCACCGGAACCAGGTGGGAACCCTTCGGCAGTCCCAAACATCTGGGCATTCTGCCGCTACTCTCCGGAAGTCTGATGGTTTCGCTGGGATCCCTGCTAGTCTGCGTGCCGTTCGGATTCGGATCCGCAATTTTTCTGACAATGTATGCTTCGCGCCGGACGCAGGCTGTAGTTTCGCCCATCGTGGAGATACTGGGCGGCATTCCCACGGTTGTCTACGGTTATTTTGCCATCACGGCGGTCAGTCCCTGGCTGGCGAATTTCTTTCCGCAGATCGATATTTTCAACGCACTCTCCGCATCGATAGTCGTCGGCATCAGCATACTTCCAACCGTCTCGTCGCTGTCCTCCGATGCCATAAGAGCGGTCCCCAAATCAATTCAGAGCGCGGGATACGCGATCGGCATGTCGAAATTTCACGTTGTTGTGAAAGTTACTCTGCCCGCGGCGATTTCAGGGATCGTGGCGTCTTTTATTCTGGCCTTCGCCCGCGCTATCGGCGAAACCATGGCCGTCTCTCTGGCCGCAGGCTCCACTCCCAACATGAACTGGAACTATCTGTCAAGCATCCAGACCATGACGGCATTCATAGTCCAGATCAGCATGGTGGACACGCCGGCCGGATCGCTGGAATATTACACGATCTACGCCGTCGGCCTGACTCTTTTTGCGATAACATTTGCCTTCAACTTTGCGGCTTACAGGTTTGTGAAGCGATTTCGCGAGGTGTATCGATGATCAACCGCAGAGATCTCTACCGCATTTACGGCGTCATTTTTCAAGCGGCCTGCCTGACGGCCAACATTGTGGCGCTTTCATTTCTGGCAGTCCTGCTTTTTGAAATATTTTCCCGCGGATACTCGCATCTGTCGCTGGATTTTCTTACGTCATACCCGTCGAGATTTCCCGAAAAATCCGGCATTTTTTCCGCCATCATCGGAACGATTTTCACGATGCTTCTGACGGCTATGTTTGCAATCCCCATGGGAGTGGGCGCCGCCATATATATGGAAGAATACGCACCGAACACGCGATTTGTGCGCTTCATTAAGCTGAATATTCAGAACCTGGCAGGGGTTCCTTCCATTGTTTACGGAATCCTGGGTCTGACTGTTTTCGTCCGCGCCCTCCATATGGGCCGCAGTCTCATAGCCGGGTCTCTGACAATGGCTCTTCTGGTCCTGCCCATCATCACCATTGCCGCGCAGGAAGCTCTACGCGCTGTTCCCAATTCATTCCGCCTGGCCGGATTCGGCATCGGCATGACGCGCTGGCAGGTTATCCGACACCAGATTCTGCCGGTGGCGCTGCCGGGGATCCTCACAGGAGTGATTCTGGCGCTCTCCCGTGCGATCGGAGAATCGGCCCCGCTGATTCTGATCGGCGCCCTGGCATTTGTTCCGTTTCTGCCGCGAAATTTGATGGACAGTTTTACAGTCCTTCCGATTCAGATATACAACTGGACCGGCCGGCCGCAGAAAGAATTTCATGAAATTTCCGCTTCCGCAATCATAGTGCTTCTGGTTCTGCTTCTGGCCATGAACGCGGCGGCGATTCTGATGCGAAATCACTTCAACAAAAAAATGAAACAGATGCTGAAATGAAAGAAAACCAGTCCCCCATACGTATCACGGCCGCATCCTCAGGCCATCCTGACGAACAAAACAGAGGAGTGTTGAAATCTGTGTTCGCCTGCCGGAAAGTTAACATTTACTACGGTGATTTCTGCGCTATCAAAAATCTGGATATGGAGATTTACGAGAAGTGCATCACGGCGCTCATCGGCCCGTCCGGCTGCGGTAAGAGCACACTTCTTCGCGCTCTCAACCGCATGAACGACTTCACGGAAAACTGCCGTGCGGAAGGCGGAATTCTGCTCGACGGCGAGGATATATATGACGAAAAAATCGATCCTGTGGAAATACGTCTTCGCGTGGGCATGGTATTTCAGAATCCCAATCCGTTTCCAAAAAGCATCTATGAAAATATCGCGCTGGGCCCCAGGCTGAACGGGTACAGAGAAAGCCTGGAAGAACTAGTGGAGGAAGCGCTTCATAAATCCTATCTATGGGACGAGGTGAAAGACAAACTCCAGGAAAGCGCATATTCCCTGTCCGGCGGTCAGCAGCAGAGACTCTGCATCGCCCGAGCCATCGCCATGCAGCCGGAAGTACTGCTGATGGACGAGCCGACCGCCTCTCTCGACCCGATCTCGACGGCGCGAATTGAGGAACTGATTCTGGAATTGAAAAAAGACTACACGGTCATAATTGTCACACACAACCTGCAGCAGGCGGCCCGCATAGGCGATTATACGGCCTTCTTCTATCACGGAGAACTTATAGAATACGATTCAACTTTCAAGATGTTTGCCAATCCGGCGCAGAAGATGACGGAAGACTACATCACAGGACGGTTCGGCTGAAACTCAAAAAAGACAAATTTTACGACACTCTGTTCCTTTCAGACGTGCACTACCTGCTGGACAAACGGGTGAAAGACCACGCGCACGAAGAGTTGATCGATCTTCTGAAAATGATCTACAAACGCGGTGTCCGGTTCGGACGGATCATCCTGGTCGGCGATATCCTGGAAAACTGGTTTTTCAGCGCAACCAGAAAGTTAAAGAAAAAGAGAAAAATGTTCAACCGTCTGTTCGACCGCATCGACAGGCTTGCCCCGGCAGGCAGCGAAAAAATCTATATTCTCGGAAATCATGACGCTGTTCGGTTCGATATGCGTCTTCCCATACATATAGAGGGATACCTGACCGCTCGCGATTGGCAGATCAAAGAGGTGTATGAAACCACTGAGATGGTTGTGGCCCACGGACATCAGGGACAATACGGAAAATTATTCTGGTTCTTCAACATTGTTTTTTTGCGTATTCTCTATAGATTTGCCTCGCTCTTTCCCTCGCTGTACAGATTCTGCGACTCATTCTACAGAAAGCATTTCAATTTTGACAGACACAACACGCAGGAACAGATGCTGGACTACTACGCCCGTCTGAGCCATATTCTGAAACAGGAGGACAGGCTCATGGTGTCCGGTCATACACATCAATTTCTCCATCTGGACGATTTGAAAGTGATCAACACAGGCGACTGGATTGATTCCAAAACATTTGTAATTCAGGATGGACTGGTTTTCCATGGACTGCGCTATGCGGGAAAAAAAACATTGGTCGAAGAATTTGAATATAAACATAAATAAAAATCAGAAATTAACTGCGCGCTGATTCAGGAAAAATCTTCTTGAAATGTCAAGTTGCTGTAATAAATCTGTAATCCGATTGTAACAAAATTAATTTACTGTGGTGGCAATATGAAACTAAAAAAACTTTTTCTTTTAATAATGTTTTTGCCGGCAGCGCTGCTGGCCTATGAAACGGACTGGAATGACGGCAAACTTCCAGTCGGAGAGCCGCCTGAGGTCAAAGAAGGCGAGGAAGCTCCCAAACCTATCCTGAACAGCCGCTTCAAACTGGGCGGACAGGTTTTTTCCGGTTATGAATTTCTGGATCATACCCGCAACGGAGCGCCGGATGCCTCGGGGCCCAATAACAAAATCGGATACGGCGGCGGCAACGAAACGCAGGGTTTCACTCTCAACAGAGTCTATCTAAATTTTCAGGCGGAAATCGTGGATGGCCCGCTCAAAGGTTGGAGCTTTCGCGTCACTCCGGATGCCGGTCGGGCAGCATCATCGGGACTGGGATGCGGCGGAAGCGGCGGGACTACCGCGGTCAACTCCTGCAACAATGAATACACAATGTGGCTCAAATTCGCTTTTGTGAATATTCCTCTTTTCAAAGGCGCCCGACTTCGACTCGGACAGCAGAATGTGCCGATGATCAACGGAGCCGTGGTGAATCTGGAAGATGACTGGGGCCACAGATACATCGATCAGACCGCGTTTGAATTCCTGGGTATGTCGGCCTCTGCAGACCGCGGCATTGCCTTCTATTACAAGAACGATTATTTCGGACTCCACACTCTTCTGGCAAACGGAGAAGGATTCCGAAAAGGCAACGGTCAGAATACATTTGTTCCATCAATCAATTCGTCGTCAACCGGAGCGCAGCGTGTATCCGCTCTCGACAGTCTTTCAACTGGAGCCGGAGATTCCTATGCGCTGGATCTCAGCAACATGATTTCAATCATACCCACCGGTAAAAATGAGAAGCACCAATTCAGCGTGAATTTTCCGTTCCGATTGCAGAATGTATACGGGATGGATTACGCGAACGAAACTCGTTTCTACCAGCTCGACATTACAGGCGCAGCGCCAACTTATTCGATGCTGATGAGCGATTCTCGATCGAAACGCGATTACTCATACGGAATTCAAACGGACTATACTTTCAAATCGGAAAGCGGAATGAAATTTTCCGTCGGAGCGGGAGAGATGGTGAAAGTGGACCGACGTGGCAGCGCCTACATAGTGGACAATACAATCGTGGCCATGGGCGCATCGGTGGACCTCAACACACTGAGCCAGCACATACGGGTCGATCAGGATGCGAAGGGGCACGGACAGTTCATCTACGCATCTGTAAAGGCCGGCATGTTCGGCGCATTCATTCGATACCTGCAGGGCACGTCAAGCGATGGAACTCTCAACGGTCAGGTCGGTGTCGCGTCGAGCCGCAGTTATTTGCAGCAGGCCCTGGCGACCCCTCTTTACAATCTGGGTCTTCCGGCAAGTTACCATCAGCTGAGAAATCCATCTTCGCTCACCGGAACAGTCTCTCAGAATGGATATGATCCGGGCAAGTCTCGCTTCCAATCTGTGGCGGGCGGCGTAACATTCCATGTTACACCTCTGTTCCGGGTGACTCTGGGCCTGAGCGTTCTGATCGGCACGGACAGAAATGGGCAGCGGATTCAGACCAATGCGCTGGAACGAGTGTCGGGCAATGCGGCCACAGGAACCGGCGCGTCGACGTTGAACAGTCAGATCGCGGCCAATTCAGCAGCGAAAGGCGCAATCGGACTGACATCGACAGATCCCCTCAACATCAATTATTTTATTGGAAAAAACGTGGACAACAAGCAGGTATTCCTGAGAAGCGAATTTGCTTTCTAATAAAACAGTCTAAAAATTGCTGGCGGATCGGAAGGTCCGCCGGCATCAAGGCTTTCTGGAAACTTTTCACCAACTCATAATTTACTGGTTCCACATTGTGGAAACGCTGGGATACAGCGGCGTATTCTTTTTAATGGCTCTGGAAAGTTCCATCGTTCCCGTTCCATCAGAAGTCGTCATGCCGCCTGCTGCCTTCTGGGCTTCACAGGGAAAAATGAACTTCTGGGGTGTTGTGGCGGCCGGTACGGCGGGAAGCTACTTTGGATCCATTGTCAGTTACGCAATCTCAAGATATGTGGGCGCGCCCATCGTTCTGAAATTTGTCGATAGGTTCGGCAGGTATGTTTTTCTATCGCGCCAGAAGCTCGACATGGCCCAGTCCTGGATAGTCCGCTACGGGTCCGCCGGCATTTTTTTTGCGCGTCTTCTGCCTGTAGTCCGGCATCTGGTTTCCATTCCGGCCGGCGTGTTTAAGATGAAGGTTCTGAATTTTTCTCTGTCCACAATTACCGGCGCATTTTTCTGGTGCTGGATTCTGAGCTGGTACGGCAGAGAAACTATCGGCGGCAGTCCGCAGCTTCTGGAGTCTCCGGAAGAGATGGTGGCGGTCATGAAAGACAAACTTCAGTGGTTTATTTTCGGTGTGCTGGCGCTTCTGGCGGCCTATCTGGCTGTAAAAATCGTTTCAGTCCAAATCCAGAAGAAGTATAAAAAATAAAGCGAACCAATGAAGGATCGTCCTAAAAAATACGCTTTTTTCGATCTGGATTTCACCCTCCTTCCCTGCGATTCATTGACGCTTTTCTGCAATTTTATTCTCAAGAAAGAACGATGGCGTATTTTCTACCTGATTTTTTTTCTGCCCGTCGTTGTGCTTGCCGCTTTCAGGCTGATTGGTTCCGGCACACTGAAACGGTGCTTTCTTTCATTTCTCTGGAAAATGAAGAGCGAATCGCTTGATATGTATGCGAAAGAGTTCGTCAGATCAAAGATCGATCCGGCTATATTTCCGGAGATGCGCGATGAATTGCAGCGGCAAAAAAAATCAGGGTTTACAATCATTCTGAACACAGCCAGCCCGTCGTTCTATGTGAAGTATATCGCAGAACTTCTCGGCTGCGATGCCTTCTATGCGACGAACATACAGGTCGATCCTGTTATGCCGCTCTTTCCGCGCCTGGTCGGAAAAAACAATAAGAACATACAGAAGATTGTTTCCATGCTGGACATTCTGCCAGAGAGCACAGTGAAAGAATTTCAGTCTGCCAATCCGCTCAAAACCGGGTCTTACTTTCCGGAGCGTATCCCGGATTCGGCAGCCTACTCAGACAGCGCCGCCGACCTGCCCATGCTCAGACTTGCCGAGAAAGTCACAGTCGTTCATCCTTCATCACGACTGAAAAATATTGCGGAAAAATCCGGCTGGACAACTGTGCATCCCCGCCAGCCCTATCATGGAAATATGGGAAAATATTTTATGTATCTGAAGCAGGTACTGGGCCTGGCCGCTCTGAACCTGGCTATTATTTTCTGCGCTTCAGCGATTTCCTGCACAAATTATTCTTCAAAGCCGCAGACGGCCAATCCGCCGATCATTCTCTCGATTGCGCAGGAAGGAACCGGCCATATTCTCACAGTATCCGCGCAGAATGCAGAGATCGGCTTCTCCGGGTACGAACTATTCCAGGGCATCTCCGAATCGGCGGTGAGAAATGCAGCCAAGAACTCAGGCGTGTTATGCGGATCTCTTGCATTCAATCCCAATCAGGCAGTCAATTCGATTATCGAGGTAAAACCAGGACAGACAACCGCGTCACCGACAGTATCCGGCGCGACGAACCGCCTGTGCGCCGTGCCTCTTTTGCTCACGGCGGGAACCTTTGTGGCGCTCAGATCCTTGATCACGCAGAATGTGGCCGGCGGCATTGGAGAAAGCATTTCTTCAAACGCCGTTGTTGTGCCCTGATCCATCAGGGCAAAAAAGCTCCCAGATATCTGGCAACGCGCAGACCCGCCTGCGTTATGCCCTCTTCCGGCGACGGACAGGTTGTGGTCTTCTTTGTTGCGCGATCCGGCATGTTGAACGACATCTGGATCGATTCTTTAGAAGATTTATAAAATATTCCTGTAATTGGAATTCTGGTCTCCCTGTCCTTCTGTGTTCCAAAGGAGTCCGCATTGATGCACTGCGTGGAAGGCGGCGTAGTGAATACAATCACAAGCAGCGCCTGTGCGCCGGTCTGTTTCAGTATCTCTTCCACGGGAATCTTGCCTGATATGGCCGATGGATCTGCGATCACAGCTTTCGAAAAAGATGCCAGCGATGCATTCTGTCCCCATACCGCATTGAGAACATTCCCGTTGACGATCTGGCTCTGGCTGTTTTTCATCAATTCCTGACGCAGACTTTCAAATCCCCTTTTTTCAAAACCGGCAAAATCACCGGTCAGAGGCTCTGTCGGAACGATCCAGACAAACCGCCTGTTCTGACCCAGAAAAGACCGGACAGCGTTCACCTGATCAGCCGGCGGCCCCCCTTCTGCAGGCGGTTTGGGCGGGCATGCCGGATTGAGAAAAAATCCAGTGCATAGAATGATGACAGCTGTGAGTGAATAATTTTTTGTTTTCATATTTTACAATATTTCCGGAGTTGCCTCACCGACGTGGATCGATTCAGCAATTGTTTCCCTGCCATACTCCCGTCCTGCGACAAACCGACAACCAATAATTCCAGGGATTCACCAGGCCGGCACAAGGACTTTCGTGCCTTCCGGCAGTATGCGTCCAGCCGGCAGAGGCCGGCCCAGTTCGTCCCGGATTTCATTTTTTCTCCGGGAATTCTTAAGAAGTCTCGCCGCAAGTGAGGCGGTTGTCTCATTGCCGGGGGTTACGTACAGATAAAAAATATCGCTCTTAACAGGAAGAGGCGGCGCTTCCTCCGGAGGAACGATCACACGATGGCCGGACCGAGGACCATGCCGGCGGGGTTTTTCAGGCGGCCTGCTTTTTTCTTTTTCTTCCGATATACTGCTGGTATTGCTTTCTGTGACGCCGGTATCCTTATCAGAACCCGGAGCACAGCGTCGGCACGGAAAGCAGATAAATAATAGAGCAATCAGAATCAATACCAGGGCCACCGCGATGATGCGCCGAACCGTGACTGTCTCCGACGGACGAGAAAGCGCCGAAAGCCGGAATTCCCTGCTGCGCGCATGCGCTGCCTCTGCCGCCAGCTGCGCAGTTTCCGGAGCCTCTCTCGCTGCAGGCGGGCTTTTTTTTACCGCTGAGGATCGAGATTTCTTTCCAGCCTTTGACGCCATCTGCGCCTCAGCCGGCGCGGAAAAGCTGCCTGTAATCCAGTCTGTTTTGCAGCCTGTAGAAGGGCGAAGCGCTCGCTTTGGCCAGCGCCGGAGGAACTTCCAGTTTCGCTTTTTCTATGAATTTTCTTGTTTCATCCAGACCGCCAAGAATATCAACCCAGGCGGAAGGAGGCACCCAGCTGAATCCAAATCCCATTGCCCCGTCGATGCCGTCCTGATCCGTCACTTCCGGTACCAGAACAAACGAATACGATATATACCGCGCGATGAAATAACGGAGCAGCTCCGCTTCCATACCGGGCGCCTGCTTCAGTATTTCCGCTGCTTTTCTGTAATTGGAATTTTGAATGGCCGTGATCATATCTTTCTTGAATGGGATCTCCACTACCGGCAGCGCTTCATACTCTCCGGTTTTAATATTGTAAACTTTTTTTAACGTTTTCCCATCCGGTGTTTTTTCGCGCCTGTAGAAACCTTTTTTGGCCTTATCGCCCAGGGCTCCCGTTGATATAAGTTCCAGCATGAACTCCGGCATAGTGAAAGTGTCGTGCGCCACATCCTCCGTCTGTTCCGAAATATTATTGACGATGGCCTTGTGCACATCCAGCCCCACGAGATCTATCGTGGCGAGCGGACTCATTGCCCGTCCTGTATACCCGCTCAAAAGAGAATCCATGAAATAAATCCCGCCTTTATCCTGATGCTTCTCCGCGAAAATGGCCGCTTCATTCATCAGCTGAAAACCGATCCTGTTGCCGGCAAATCCTGGAGTGTCGTTGGTAATCACCACCTGACGACGGAGAACCTTTGTCAGATATTCCGTGAGTTCCTGTGTGTATCCGGGATCGTTGCCTGGATGCGTGACCAGTTCGCAGAGGGTGAGTTTATAAGGAGGATTGAAAAAATGTGTTCCGTAATAATGCTTCACCCCGTCTCCATCAAAGGCTCTGGCAAGACGCGCAATGGACAGTCCGGAACTTACAGTCGATATGAGACTGCCCGATTTTCTGGCCGCAGAAATCCGTCTTTTCATCGGTTCTTTAACATCGTATGTTTCAGCGACCGCTTCAAAAACCCAGTCACTTTCCGAAATTGCTTTTTCCAGATCGGCATCGTATGTGCCTGGAATCAGGTTTGATTCAATAACACTGGACTTGATTGATGAGATAGCTTTTTGAACACCCTCTTTGGCCTTATCCATGTCGCGGGCCAGCATATGAACCTTGCAACCGCCAAATGCGGCAATCACCCCGGCGCAACCGGCTCCCATTGATCCATTGGCGCCTACAAGAGTGACAGTCTTTATATTCATGGAAGCCTTGTTCTGATATATACCGCAGGGGGTCAAGGTTGATTTTTCAATGCGATTTGAACAACAGCCATTTTTTTAATTGACCTGCGGCCGCCGATTTGCGACTTTATAAGGGTCTAATAAGGAGAATGTTCTATGCGACTTCGGACAGCACTTTTTTTTACTTTATCAGTATTTCCAATTCTTTTATTTTCACAGAACAACCAGCCCCGGGATATCCCGGTGGAGAATCTGCCTTCTGAAGTGCGCCAGGTCCTGGTCAGGTATCTGGAGATTTTAACCACATCGTCCAGTCTGGAAGACTGCGCGGCAAAGTTTCGGGATATTGCCGGCGGTTCGCTGGTGAATGAGGACGGCAGCCTGAGATCGACGGTGCCTCAATTTGCTCTTAAAAAAGATTTTAATGATGTGAAAGTTTACGCTGTTCCGCCGGTAATTACCAGAGTAAACACCGCGCGCACTAACAGAGACGGATATGGAAGCACAGCCCTTCGCGGCATGGTTTACAAAATCTGGATACAGAAGAAAGATGTGAGTCAGGGTATGCCGGCGCCCATCGCCATCATTGTGCCGGAAGGACACCCCTCCATCACAACACCGAAAGTGATAGGAATCGGAAACCTGTAAGAGGATCGTTGGTGATACTGGAAAAAAAGTTTTGCTGCTAAATTCTACAGGGACGTGATTGCGTGTTCCTCGGAATCGTAGATCTGGAACATGCTGACCAGGTCGATCACTTCAAAAACTTTCCGTACACCCAGCGGCAGATTGCAGAGTTTCAAGTTTCTGTTTGACTCTTTCAGAAGCCTCTGGATGGATACCATCACTCGCAGCCCGGATGAAGAAAAAGAATCCACTTCCGAAAGATTCAGTATCACATCTTTCTTGTTCTGCTGAATTATTTCTTTGAGTTCCCCCTCCACTTCCGAGGCCAGATACACATCCATTTTTCCGCCCAGATAAATAACAATATATTTATCAACTTCTTTAACTTTCAAACTCATGAAAAACTCCGATATTTTAATTCCGCCGGCGGCGGAGGCTGCATCCAAAGCCAGTGTGCCGGCTCAATCCCTGGTTTCAATGACTTTTTTTTCACTCGGCGACCCGTCCGGCAGCGGCCTGTACAGTTCGTTTCGTATAAAAGAAGCCAGCTTCTCTGAAATACTAACCGTATCATCGGCGGCATTGATTCCTTCCTTCTGGACTCGCCGGCCCGATGAATCAACAAGCACAAAATCAATTTCCCGACGAAGGTGCCTGCCGGATGAGCCTATTTCAAATGAGTCTGACAGTTTTACTTCCAGCGTGCAGCCTTCCTCGCCAATGGAAATATCATGCCGTGCCAGTGCCTTCTGCAATGGCCCCGAATATTCCGGCCAGAGGTCCCTTCCCCGGCGAGTTTTGAACGAAACGATTCGTATTTTTGGCGAAGGAGTTTTATTTTCCGACACAGAATTCAGGAGACTCAGAAGTTCCGGCTTTCTCTTTGCCTCGATGAGAAAGTGTGTGAGAAACCGATCGAATGCGTATTCCTGTGTCCGGTCGTCCCTCTGATCTCCAAACACGTACAGGCTGTCGGACAGCGGCGCAAAGACCGAACCGGGAAACGCAAGCCAGCCGAGAAAAAGGTAATCGTCGACATGAAAATCATCCCGGTACAGCTCCTCGCCCGTAACTTTATTATAGAGGAGAAATGTGGAATCATGATTGGTCGGCTGGTATATCGGAAAAATAAATAATGTGACTAAGGGCAGACATCGAAAGAACATGCTTTCCGTCGCGGGCAATTCTGTTTTGCTTTCAATTCTAATCACCAGGTTTGATTTTGGATCAATGGTAAAATGTCCGGATTCGACCAACATCTGCCGAACCATTTCATAATCAAAAGAAGCCCGGTTTTCCTCGCTGGGATTCACCCGCTGAAAATCCACAGAAAATATCTGCCGGGACGACCTCTGAATATAATCCAGACTGCCATAACGGTCGTTTTTTACGGAAATATAATGAAACGTACAATTCAGGGAAAGAATTGAAAAAACCGGAAAGAGGAACACGATTCGTTTGTTCACAGAATTATAATTGTTGATTTCAGACAATCGTCAACTAAATTAACAGTCCCCATACAATAAAGATCAAACTTAACGATGTTCGGCCGGGCTACTTTTATATACTCAGCTGAGCTTTCCGCTTGCCCTGAAAGCCCCCCTTCGCCGGCATGCACCTATGCAGCTTCTGAACCCCAAAAAATCCAAATTCGAATATCTCGACGAGAAGTCGCGGGATATTATGCAGAAAACAATTAATTTCTTTGAGAAAAAAGGAAAAGAAAAACTAAAGGAAGACGACCGCAATCAAACCTGGTACGCTGATTTTCTGGAATTCCAGAAAAAGGAAAAAATATTCGCGACGATGATGACACCGGCCGGCTACGGAAGCAAGGACTCGCGCTGGGATTCCACCCGCATATGCGATTTCAATGAAATACTCGGTTTCTACGGTCTGGCCTACTGGTACACCTGGCAGGTATCCATGCTCGGTCTCGGGCCGGTCTGGATCAGCAGCAATGAAACAGTGAAGAAAAGAGCTGCGGAACTTCTCGAGAAGGGCGAGATCTTCGCCTTCGGACTTTCGGAAAAAGAGCACGGAGCCGACCTGATCGGCACGGACATGGTTCTGGAAAAAGTCGGCGAAGGAAAATACATCGCCAACGGGGATAAATATTACATCGGAAACGGCAATGAAGGCGCCATCGTATCAATTTTCGCGCGCATGAAAGATTCGGGCAATTATGTATTTTTCGCCGTCGATTCGCGGCATAAGAACTACAGGCTGATCAAAAAGATCTGCAATTCCCAGAGCTACGTCGCTGAGTTCGCTCTGGACAACTACCCCATCACGGAAGAGGACATTCTCACAAAAGACCGGGACGCCTGGGATGCGTCTCTGGCAACCATCGCCTACTGCAAATACAATCTCGGCTGGGCATCGATCGGGATCTGCACGCATGCTTTCTACGAGTCGATCAATCATGCTTCGCACAGAAAACTCTACAACAGAATGGTGACGGATTTTTCCCAGGTCAAGCAGCTGTTCACGGACGCGTACTGCCGTCTGACGTCCATGAAACTCTTTGCCCTTCGCGCAAAGGATTACATGCGCACCGCATCCGAAGAGGACCGGCGCTATCTGCTCTTCAATCCAATGGTGAAAATGAAGGTCACAATTCAGGGCGAGGAAGTCATAAATCTTCTCTGGGACGTGATCGCGGCCAAAGGTTTTGAAAAGGATATGTATTTTGAAATGGCGGCCAAAGACATCCGCGGCCTGCCAAAACTTGAAGGCACGGCGCATGTGAACATGGTGCTCATAATTAAGTTTATTCAAAACTATTTCTTCGCAGCAAAGCAAATGCCGGACATCGGACAGATCAACGACAACCGCAACGACGGCTTTCTCTTCCACCAGGGAGCCACAACCAAAGGCTTTGAAAAAATATTCTTTCATGATTACAAAATCGCCTATGACTCCATAGATCTCCCGAACATCGGCGTTTTCAAAGAGCAGACGGCGATTTTCAAGGATTTTCTGGAAAAATGCGGACCGGACAAAAAGCAGAACAAAGACATCGACTTCATGCTGATTGTGGGAGAAATCTTCACACTGGTTGCCTACGGCCAGCTGATCATAGAAAACGCAAAAATTGAAAAAATTGAAAACGATCTGCTCGATCAGATTTTTGATTTTATGGTGCGCGATTTTTCAAAGTACGCTCTGCAGCTGTATTCAAAACCGTCAAGCACGGCGGAGCAGATGGATCACTGCATGCTGATGATCAAAAAACCAAATACCGACGAGGCTCGTTTTGAAAGAGTCTGGCAGACGGTTTATGCGCTGCGCGACACGTATGATATGAATCCATAGAAAAAGACCATCAGCCCCCGGAAAAACAGGCCTGAAGCGCGCCAGTTTCACAGTCAGGCCGCGGTTTTTTTTTAGATTTGGCTTGTCGTTTGTCGTAAATTCCATACATTACTTTACGATGACGCCTCCCTCCGAAAACGGCAGGATAGAAATCCCACCCGAACTGCCGATTGAGCCTGTAAAGGGATCGGACATCGATTTTCTGCGTAAAATGTACCGGGAAATGCTGCTCATCCGGCGATTTGAAGAGGCGACCGCGCGCGCATATTCGAAGGGACAGATCGGCGGATTCTGTCATCTCTACATCGGCCAGGAAGCGGTCGGAGTCGGCGCGATCAATGCTGTGAAAGAAAACGATTATATCATATCCACATACCGCGATCACGGGCATGCTCTGGTTCGCGGACTCAGTCCCAATTCGCTCATGGCCGAACTTTTCGGAAAGCAAGACGGCTGCAGCGGAGGCAAAGGCGGTTCCATGCATTTTTTTGATAAGAGCCGGAATTTCATGGGCGGGCACGGCATCGTGGGCGGGCATGTGGCGCTTGCGGCCGGCATCGGCTGGGCGATCAAATACCGCAAACAGGACAGTGTCGCTCTGTGTTTTTTTGGCGAAGGCGCGGCAAACATCGGCGCGTTTCACGAAGGACTGAACCTGGCCAGCCTCTGGAAACTGCCCGTAGTTTTTATATGCGAGAACAATCACTACAGCATGGGCACAGCAAAATATCGCGCTCTCTCCGTTTCCGACGTAAGCATACGGGCTGTCGCCTATGATATGGGAAGGGATTCGTTTGACGGACACGATGTTCTTAAAGTTAAAGAACGGGTCGAGCAAAGCGTAGATCGCGCAAGGCGCGGCGAAGGTCCTTCTCTTCTTGAAATTTCCACGTATCGATTCCGCGGGCATTCCATGTCAGATCCGGCCCTGTACCGATCCAAAGAAGAAGTGGAAACCTACAAACGGCGGGATCCTCTCCGACGCGCTTCGGAAGTTCTGGCCAAAAGCGGAATCGACGAAAAAGAACTGGCACGAATAGAATCTGAAATCAAAATCATTGTCGAGGAATCGGTGCAGTTTGCTGAAAAATCGGAGGCGCCGCCGCCGTCTGCCCTTTACACGGATGTTTATGCATAAAAAGAAAATAAAATCCATGGAGAGAAAGGAAATTCCATGCAGATGAGTTACCGCGAAGCTCTGCGCCGGGCCATGACCGAAGAAATGGAAAGGGACGCCAATGTCTTTCTTATGGGCGAAGAAGTCGGTGAATACCAGGGCGCCTACAAAGTCAGCTCCGGTATGCTCGAGAAATTCGGACCGATGCGGGTTGTTGACACGCCCATTTCCGAAAACGGATTTGCCGGTGTCGGCGTCGGTTCGGCCATGTGCGGACTGCGGCCGATCATAGAATTCATGACCTGGAATTTTTCTCTGGTCGCTTTTGATCAGCTGATAAACAATGCGGCGAAAATGCTCTACATGTCAGGCGGCCAGTTTCCGGTGCCGGCCGTGTTCCGCGGTCCCGGAGGATCCGGAGGCCAGCTCTCGGCGCAGCATTCGCAGTCTCTTGAATCGTACTACGTGCACTGCCCCGGACTGATCGTCGTTGCGCCGGCCACCCCCCGGGACGCCTGCGGGCTTTTAAAATCTTCAATTCGTAATGACAATCCTGTAATTTTTATTGAATCTGAGGTTCTCTACAAGCTGACCGGCGAAGTCCCCGACGAAGAATTCACAATCGAACTCGGGAAGGCCGACACAAAAAGGGAAGGTCGCGATTTAACCATCATCGCCTGGTCAAGAGCGCTGCAGTTTGTTCTGGATACGCTGCCTCAGATAGAAAAAGAAGGCTGGGATCCGGAGATTATCGATCTGCGCACTCTTCGCCCGCTGGATGAAGAGGCAGTTTACAGATCCGTAAAGAAGACAAACCGGGTTCTGATCGTGGAGGAAGGCTGGCCTCAGGCCTCCGTTGGTTCGCACATCGCCGACCTGATTCAGAGAAATTGTTTCGATTATCTGGACGCGCCCGTGCTGCGCGTTCACCAGGAAGATGTGCCGATGCCGTACGCGTCGAATCTGGAAAAACTCAGTCTGCCCAATCCTGTAAAAATCATGAAGGCCGTGGGCGAACTGATGTCTTGATTGAAACCAGGCAGAGGACTGACTGAGCGCCCGGGACAGAGATGAATTGCACACGATAGTAAAGCAGGAAAAACAATGGCAGTGATCATAGAACTCACACAGCTTTCACCGACGATGTCGGAAGGAACATTTGTTAAATGGAGTAAAAAGAAGGGCGATGCCGTCGAACCGGGCGATATACTCGCGGAAGTGGAAACAGACAAAGCCGTAATGGAAATGGAGGCGTACGATTCGGGCATTCTTCTGGTGCAGCTTGTCGGCGAAGGCGAGAGAGTTCCGGTCGGGGCCCCGATAGGCATAGTCGGCCAGGTCAGCGAAGAAATATCGGAGTTGACAGAGCAGGCAAAAGATCTGCTGGCAAAGAAACGATCGGCAAAGTCTCCCGCGAAATCAGAATCTCAAACTTCGCAAGCATCCGTAAGACTCACCGTCGAGACTGAAATCAGCAATTCGCCGCCGCCTGCCGCGCCAGACACGCCCGCGACAATTCCTGCCGTGCCCGGTGAGTTCGCACAGAAGACATCCGGAAGAATCATCGCCAGCCCGCTTGCTCGAAAAATTGCACAATCTCAAAGAATCGACCTTGGTCGCATCCGGGGAACAGGCCCGGGCGGACGTATAGTAAAGGAAGATGTTGAAGCCTTTGCTTCATCCGGCGCCGGCGGCGGCACATTCCAGAGCCGTCCGGATCAGCGTGTTGAGATTTCCAGTATGCGGCGCATCATAGCAGCAAGACTACAGCAGGCAAAAAACAGCATTCCGCATTTCTATCTTACGATGGAATTCGACGCTGAACCAATGGCGGCCCTGCGCGAAAATATCAATCAGGACATAGATTACGAAAAAGGAGCCGGCAATCCTTTAGAAAAATTAAAAATTACTTACAATGATTTGATAGTGAAAGCCTGCGCCCTGTCTCTTGTAAAACACCCGGTCTGCAACAGCTCCTGGCGCGGCGATCATATTCTTGCGCACGGCCGCGTTGATATTGGAATCGCAGTTGCTCTCGATGGAGGGCTGATCACTCCGTATCTGCGCAATGCAGATATGCAGCCTCTTGCCGTGCTCGCCGCGAATGTGCGAGAACTGACCCGCAGGGCGCGGGAGAGAAAATTAAAACCGGAAGAATTTTCCGACGGAACATTCACAATTTCAAATCTGGGCATGTTCGGAATAAAAGAATTTTCAGCTATAATAAACGAGCCGGAATCGGCCATGCTTGCGGTAGGCGCTCTGATTGAAAAACCAGTTGTGAAAAATGGCGAGATTCGCCCCGGGAAGACGATGTCAGTTACATTGAGCTGCGATCACAGAGTCGTGGACGGCATTGAAGGCGCTCGATTTCTTGAAACATTCCGCAAATACATGGAACATCCGCACACACTGCTGCTGCGATGATTCTGACACGACGCAATTATTTTTCTGTAACGATTCAGCGGTGAACAGCGGTCTGCGCATCGCGGACCTGCTCTTCATACATCTGTATTCGTTCGCGCCGGTCGGCGCCGTCGTATTCCCGGTCGGAAAAACTGCTGATCGTGTATGCCTGAGTGCGGTATTTATTATCCCAGGACGGCATCACTTCCCGGTTGGGCTGCGCTGCCTCCGGACGGTTCAGGCTGGCCTGCATGATTCTTTCCATTTCTTCCGGCGATTTTCCCGCCAGCTCCGTCGGGCCGATGGGGAGATTTTTTCTTTCGCCGCGAAGACCGGTAAGCGCATAGGGACCGTCCAGCTCTCTGTCATGAAATATTTTTCCAAAAAATAAAAAATCAACCCACTGCGAGCCTGACTGCAGTTCACGGTCGATCCGATTGATGGACACGGGGTCGCCTTTCTCCGTAAAAAGATTGGCTGTCAGCTCATAATGTCCGGCTATCAGAACTTTAACTTCCGCAGAAATCACAAGAGATCCTGTGGAAATATTTTCGCGGAAGTTGCCCGTAAATTCCGCCACCAGACGGGGACTGGAAAAAAAACTCGTGTTCAACTCGTACAGTCTGCTTTCTTTTTCTGAGGGTATTTTCAGCTTAACAGTCAGCTCCATTTCGCCCCAGTCCGACGGTGTCGGCCGGAATGTCATCGTGTAGATATTGTCTCCTGATTTATCATCGCCGTGCATGCCGCTGTCATTCAGGTCAGGCGTCGGCTGTCTCTGCGGTCCGGCCGGGATTCGCTTTACCAGGACAACTTCCTGAATATCCACGGGAACAAAAGCGCCGTTTCCGCCGCTGTTGCACCATAGAGTTACCTTCAAAGTTTCCGTGCCGATCACGGTGTGCTTGAGAGGCTGGAGAAGACATTCAAAATTGGATGACTGCGGCTTTTTATCTGTCGGGTCCACAAACAGCAGGCGCTGCGGACGCAACTTGATGATTGAATAGTCGATCAGATCTTCATAATCCGGAAGCAGCGGACGCGAATCGGGAGGATACACGGCCCATTTTTTATAATCTTCAAGCATCCGTTCGTAGGACGCGAGTCGGCCTTCCGGCGTATCCGGATATTCTATATCATCCTGTGGGGGGGCAAAAATATCCGGCAGACCCGTTCGTTCCTGTCCTTCCCCTTCGGGGCCTTCAGGAATATATCGTATTAAGAGAATTATTACAATAAGCACTGCGACGATTATCGCCGCGATAATAAAAGTTTTACGGGATTTCACGAATTGTCCTCAGGAAGATGAAAGAAATAACGCGGACCGGATTGACCGGTCCGCGAATTGTAATCTTAGTTTGGAACCTGGTAAACCTTTTTGTCCGCGATCTTGATATGACTCTGATCGAATGTTGTCCAGGTTGAGTGATTGTTGAACTGCCTGTAGTATCTCGACTTCTGGCATGGATACGGAATTCCCAGCCAGCCGCGACAGACACTCCAGTAATTCTGACTGTGTCCGCCGCATCTGTCGAAGCCTGTGACATCGGCCATGCCGCATGTGGAATGGTAGGCGACAACACTGTCGTCCTTTCCGGGCAGAACCAGATTCAACGGCCAGAACAGATCCTTATAACCGACCGTGTGCTGGAATGGAACGCTGCCCGTATTGTCATGGCTGTAGCCCGAATTGCGGGCCGTGGAAACACGAAGACGATTCACAGCGTCCATCCATCCTTCAATGAGAAGAGTGGTGGCGAATGGACCGATCAGCATCGCTGCAACAACCGGACCTGCGCTGGCATACTCGCTGCCGCCCTGCGCCGAAGCAATGGCCGTAACTCCGATCATTCGATAGTTGCTGCCCCAGGTGGCCATTACATAGCCGGAAGTCAGGCATCCCATGGAATGGCAGAAGAGCCGGCATGAATTTGGACCCGATTTGGAGCAGTACTGATTCAGAATCGAGACAAGACGATACGCGCCGCGATCGCTCTGCCATACCAGCGGATCACGCCAGCCATTGTAGGCAACATGACGGACCTGGTAATTGTTCTGCTGCTCTCCCCATACTTTTGTACAGGTAGATTGGCCCTGACAGCCCTGTTCATTAACTGAAAAACCGTGAATGTAGATATTGTACCGCTCTGCATTTACTGCCAGCGGAAGCGCCAGAACGCTCAAAATGAGCATTCCCATTAATTTTCTTAACATACGCATGAACCTCCGAAATCTTTATTTTGTCTAATGCTGTTAGATATGGATTTGACTGTCAACAAAAAAACTGTGAAAAACTTCTCCCCGGGAAAAATTCTGTCCCATCCCATATCTACACTATTATAGAACAAATCCAAATCATGATCTTCCGTCAAGAATTGTTAGAAATTTTTTCAACAGTTTATTGCTTGTCAGACGACTCACGGGGCCCGCCACTGTTTCCAGAGTGCCCATTCGGGCCCTATATTAATTTTTCAGGAGACTTTATAATGAAGAAAACGATAGTTTTCCATGCACTGCTGACCCTGCTCGCTGCCGGCGCAATAATGGTAACCGGATATTGTAAAAAACCGGCAGGGGACACCACCTCCACAACAACGACCAGCGCTGCTATGGATGCAGACGCTGAAAAAGGCAGAGCGCTTTATATTTCAACAGGGAATTGCATAACCTGCCACGGCGAATCAGGAAAAGGGGACGGCCCGGTTGGAGTCAGCCTGAATCCAAAACCCAGAAATTTCCGCAACATGGGCGACTACAAACAGGGGTCCTCACAGGAAGCGATCGCTGCAACGATCAAGAACGGAGTGCCTGGATCGGCCATGCCGCCCAATCCCGCAATATCAGAAGCGGACAGAATGGCGCTGGCAAAATATGTAATCTATCTGCAGACTCAACCCTGACAGAAGTGATGGAAAAAGCCGCATCACTGCGGCTTTTTTTTTATGAACAATCCCGCCTTATCAAAGTTAATAGATGACAATGTAGCCGCCTGGACGCAGCGATTCGGCGTCGATACGGAATACAGAGACCTGGTTCCGACTCAAATTGAATGCGTGAAACCCGACGACGCTCTTCTGGGAAGTCTGGACGGCATACTTTTCAAGTTTGATGATCTGCAGACAGTGCGCCGGTTCTTCGATGTGAAAGAAATTCTCAAACGTCTGGACCTGCTCGCACCGGGCGGAACGGCGGTGCTGATTCTTTCTTCGGGCTGGAACCGCGACGATCTCCTTCGTATTTCGCAGGGCGGCGGATTTTCTTTAAGCCTGACCGGCGATCGGACCACGGCGGTTTTCATCCGGCCAATATTTACAAAAGAAGAATCCATAGAGAAAAAACGACTGTCGGTGGTCATTCCGGCCGTGCAGGCATCCAATGTGTTTGCTGATTCTGTCCACAGCTGGGAATCATTTCTGGGGAAATACTACGGCGAACAGGCTGAAATTATCGTTGTTGACGACTGCATTCTCACTCAGGAAGATAAATTTGAAATGATGCGCAAGGAGACCGGCGGACGGATGCGTCTTGTTTCCCACTACCGAAAATTTGGACCTGGCCGGGCTGTACGAACCGGGATCCTTCATGCATCCGGCCGAAAAATCCTGATTGACGAGTCTCAGGGAAGCATTCCCTCATCGGAAATTTTTCCTCTGCTTGTGTCCTATCTGCGCGACGAAAAAGAAAAGCGACATAAAAAAATTGGCGTGTACGCGGGCATCACACTGCAGACCGGAAGGGCCGACCCGTATGATCTGAGAAACCGAAGAAAATTCAAGCCCGCATTTTCCGAGACAATCCGCCGTTTTTTCTTCAGCAGCGCTTCTCCGGATTCCCGGTTCAGACTCTATACGATGGAAGCTGCAAGAACTTTCGCGATGAAAACGGCTTCCGACGGCGAAGATTTCCGCCGCGAAGCGTTGAAATGCCTGCGCAAAAACCGAATGGCCTGCCGCGATATTTTTATTGATAGACTTCAGATAAATTGAATCCAAACGCACGATGCAGAGAAAACATCAGCCGGCCCCTCGCCGGCGCGTTCTGAACATCTCCAGAATTTCAGAGAAAACGAGACCCGTCACAATGAGTATCCCGCCGATCACCGCCGCGCTACCCAGTTTTTCGCCGAGCAGCAGTCCAGCGAAAACAGCGGAAAAAACCGGCTCCATGACAAAGATGACGGCGGCTCGAACCGGTGTTGTATCCTTCTGGAATCGTGTCTGCAGATAGAAAGTTCCGATCGTGGCGAAGGGCACAAGATACAGCAAAGACAGCCAGAGATCGACGGAGGATGAAAATTGAAAGCCTTCAACAGACGCCGCCAGAAGAGACAGCACGGCAGTGACGATCAGCTGCAGAAAAATCAGGATGTACAGATCATCCTCTCCGGAAAATATATCGAGCACCACAATATAAAGCCCGAAGCAGATAGCGCAGAAAAATGTGAGCAGATCGCCGATGTTGATGTCAGGACCCGTAGGCTGTGTGAGAAGATAGAGCCCGGTGATCACAACCGGAATGCCCAGAATGCTTCCCCTGTCCAGAGGCCGGCGGCGTATGATGATCTGAAAAATAGCCGTAAAAATCACCAGCAGCTCCGTGATGAATCCCGATTTGGAGGCCGTCGTGAATCGCAGACCGGCTGTCTGCAGAGCAAATCCCAGAAAAACAAGAAATCCCAGAAGAAGACCGCGCTGGATCGTGAGCCTGTGCTTTTTTTCGCCGCTATTCAGCCGCCTCCAGACAAAAGGCAGAAACAGGATGCTGGAAATAGAAAATCGAATGAAAAGAAAAAACATCGGAGATGCCTGCTCCAATCCAATTTTTGTGGCAGCAAAGCTTCCGCCCCAGAAAAGAGTGCAGAGCAGAAGAAAAAATTCAGCCTTTTTCTGTGTGTTCCTCATATTCCCGATGCAAATTCAACAGGATCCCCGAACCTGGTTTTACCGGATTTGTACCGGATTTTGTACATGAATAATTTTTGCCTTTTTTACGACTGTGATTTTTCGCAGGGTATCCGAATAAATTACATATTGAGAATGATTCTCATTTTCGACTAAAATAGACCTCTGTGACAACTTTCTGACAAATACAATTTCAATCAGTGCTCTAATATAGAAGTTGAGAAGGAATTTCAGTATCTTGCGATGAAAAACATTGGAACCATTGTGCTGAGTTTTGAAGAAGCGGGCGAGCTGGCCGGCCTTCTTCCGTGGAAGAATGTTGATCGGACTGTTTATTCTCAGCTCTTTGCAAAAAATCCCTGCCTTTCCGGACTCATTTTATTATCCACCTGCAATCGTGTCGAACTGATTTACAGCCTGAAAGACTCCGCCCGGCACACAGATTTTGCGCTCTCTGTAATGGAAACAATGCCCCGCCTTCGTGACGGCATTCGTCCTGCCTTTCTCCAGAGGAAGGAAGCAGTCCGCCATCTGATTCGTCTGGCCACCGGCCTTGAATCCCTGGTGCTGGGTGAGACGGAAATCAAGGCGCAGATAAAAAACGCTCTCGACGATTCGGAAAAAGAGAATGCTCTTGATTCTCGTCTGCGAGTTCTGTTCCGCAATATTTTTCATGAAGCAAAAGTAATACGAACCAACATACCGGTCAACTATCTGCCTCTCTCTCTGGCGACGCTGGCCGTAAAAAAAATTCAGTCACGCGTGAACGATCCGGATGGGATCGTCATAATCGGGTCCGGGCCCATGAGCAGGCAGGCGGCGGAGTATCTGACAAAGTATTCCCAGAATTTGATACTCGTCAACCGCACTGTTGATAAAATCGAAGGTCATGCGAAAAGAATCGGAGCTCGTGTTCTTTCATTTGAAGAATTTCTTAACAATCCAGAATCGCTTGGAAAAATCCGCGCGATCATAACCGCCACTTCGCGGCAGGACGCTTTTATCACGCCTGAGTTTGTGCAAAAACTGGAAAGAAGCGCTTCGCTTTTCCTGGTTGACCTTGCTCTGCCGCCGGATGTGGACCCGGCCTGTTCAGAAATTGAAGGCACTCATGTCATTTCTATGGAAACCCTGCGCGAAGAACTGGAATTGAATCGTCAGAAAAGATCGCAGGCTGCGGCCGGAGCGGACACTCTGATTCATGACGCTGTTTACAGAATTCAGGCTGCCATGATCACGGGACTTTCCGGACCGGTGCTGAAAAAAATACAGAAGAATGTGCGCGAGAAATCGCGGGCACATCTGGACACACTGCTTGACGGCAGACTGGCGCACCTGAACAGCAAAGACAAAAGACTTCTCTACAACTGGGCGATTCAGGCCAATCGCGAACTCAACCGCATCCACAGACAGGGACTGGAAACCGTTCTCAAATACTACTACATTCCGGAAAGCATATCCACTGCGGAAGATGCCGCTCAGAACTGACATCTTCCCGGCAACTCCATGAAAATACTCCGAATCGGAAGCCGGCCCTCCGACCTGGCGATGACACAGAGCCGCTATATTCAAAAAAGAATATCGCAGCTGGCCGGCGCCCCTGAAACAAATATTATCACGATCACAACATCCGGCGACAGAATTCAGAATGTGCCTCTCTCGCAGGCAGCGACTCCGGATGATCGAAAAGGTTTTTTCACCAAGGAAATCGAAGACGCTCTTCTGGCGGGCGAAATCGACGCTGCGGTTCATTCTTACAAAGACCTCCCCACTCTGATGGTGCCTGGACTCACCATCGCCGCCATGCCTCAGAGAGAGATCCAGCATGACATTCTTGTTTATGCGCGCGGTAAAAAAATCCTCGGCGATTTTCCCTGGATTGCGCCGGGGTCAAAAATCGGCACGGCATCTGTGCGGCGGGAATCTCTTCTGAAAATGCACTGCCCGGATATGATATGCATCCCTCTTCGCGGCAACGTGCCGACGAGAATCCGCAAATTGAAGGAGCGGGCGGATGGAATCGACGCAATACTGCTGGCCGGGGCCGGTCTCGACCGGCTGAGAACTGCCGGATTTTTTTCAGGCGAGAACGCCAAACTCCTCAATGATCTTGAAATTTCTCCGCTCCCTGTCAGTTTTTTTGTGCCGGCGCCGGCACAGGGCGCCCTGGGACTTCAGTGCCGCACAGACGACAGCTGGACGCGCGAAATACTCGGCAAGCTCCACAACGCAGCTCTTGCCGAGACGGTGGCGGCGGAAAGAGAGGTGCTGGCTGCCCTGGAAGGCGGCTGCCATCTGCCGCTGGGCGCACACTGCCGTCTGGAAAATCAAAAATATGTCATGAGCATATTTTTAGGAGTGGATGCAAAAGATAACAGAAAAGGAAAATCGTTTTATTTCACCAGAGTATCGCGCGATGCGGCAAGTTTGGCAGAGCATGTGATTGATGAAATAAAAAAGGATCTGCCCGTTGTTCTGACAGGCCGCCGGGAAAGAATCGAAGAGATTCAGAGAAACTCGAACGGAAAAGTAATACTACCGCTTCCGCTCATTCAAACCTTGATATTGGAACCGACTGCCGCTCAGAAAGAATCTTTTATCAAAACAGCATCGTCCGGGAAAAAATTCATCCTGGCTGTTTTCAGCGCTTCCGGCGTCGAATCGTTCCATACCGCGGCTCAAAAATGGCAGAGCGGAAAAAACGCAGATCATCTTTTAACAAATGCTGTTTGGGCAGTAACCGGCGCAGAAACAATAAAGAAAATTGAAAAACTTTTCCCGGGGGCGCGGATTGATTTTGTTTCGCCGGATGGAACAGGCGGGGAACTGGCGAAAATTCTTATCGGATCAAACTCCCCGGCGGGTATAGAAATAATTGCTGTGGGCGCCCGGGAATCAAGACCGGAGTTTGCCGCAGCGATACGGGCCGCCGGGATGACCGTTCAGGAGCTGATTGTTTACCGGACAGAAAAAATCGAACCGGAAATAAAATCATTGCAGAAAATTCCTGAAGACTGTTACATAATTTTTGGCAGTCCCTCCGGCGCGGACGCCTTCTTTCCCGCATACAGAAAAACATTTCCGCATTCAAAACCGGGACACAGATTCTGCGCGCTGGGACCGACCACGGCAGACGCACTGGAAAAGCACGACATTGTTGTTTACGCAAAAAGCCGATCCCCCGATTACGCTCAATTTGTATCTGAACTCTGACAGGCGGCAGCATGAAAACAAACGCATCCGAAGAATTATTCCAGCGGGCCCTTAAAGTCATCCCCGGCGGTGTGAACAGCCCGGTGCGGGCATTTCGTTCCGTGGGCGGAAATCCGATTTTCATGAAATCCGGCAGCGGGCACCGTATTGTGGATCAGGACGAAAACGTGTATGTCGATTTCTGCAATTCCTGGGGACCGCTCATCTGCGGACATCGCCATCCTGAAATCCTGGCCGCCATCCGGGATCAGATTGACAGAGCTCTCACTTTCGGCACACCCTGCGAACAGGAAGTGCTGCTGGCGGAGTATATTATTTCCCGTCTTCGTCCTCTCGTCTCCACAATAGAAAAAATTCGATTCGTGAATTCCGGCACAGAAGCGGTGATGAGCGCTCTTCGTCTGGCGCGGGGTTTTACAGGACGCAATAAAATCATCAAATTCGACGGCTGCTACCACGGACACAGCGACGGCCTGCTGGTCAAAGCCGGCTCAGGTCTTGCGACACTGGGAACGCCGGACTCGGCGGGGGTTCCGGAAGGTTTTACAAATGAATCGATCGTTCTTCCTCTGGCCGATACGGGGGCCCTGGATGCAGCCTTCGCAAAACACGGAAGGGACATCGCCGCGGTGATCATCGAAGGAGTGCCGGCCAACAACGGACTTTTAATACAGACTCCGGAATACATCAAATATTTAAGAAATATTACAGAAGAAAACGGATCGCTGCTGATCTTTGACGAAGTGATCACCGGTTTCCGGCTGGGTTTCGGCGGGGCTGCAGTTCACTACGGGATCAAACCGGACCTGGCGGCGTACGGGAAGATCATCGGCGGCGGTATGCCGGTGGGAGCCTTTGCCGGAAGATCCGATATTTTCAAACACCTGGCGCCGGACGGACCGGTCTATCAGGCGGGCACTCTCAGCGGCAATCCGGTGGCGATGGCGGCTGGCCTGGCGCAGCTGCGTCTTCTCGACGATTCTCTCTACGAAAAAATAAGCGGCGTCGGCAAGATTCTGGAAGATAGCGTGAATGAGGCCCGTCTGGACTGGAAAATCGCCCGTATCGGATCCATTTTCTGGTTCCATCGCGGAGAAACACCGGCCAGAGCGGACAAAATCGAGCGCGAAAGCATGAAAGAGTATGCCGGTCTCCACCGGCGATGCCTGGAAAAAGGACTGTATCTGGCGCCCTCCGGTTATGAAGTCGGATTCATCAGCTCTCCCATGAAAGAAGAGGATGCCGCTCTTCTGGCGGATGTCGCCGTGAATTTTTTCCGATCCCGATGATAAAAATATTTCAATTCAGAACCGGCACATTTAAGAATAAAAGGCGCATACTCGCTGTGAGCGCGCTGCTGGCTCTGCTGTTTGTCCAGCTTTCCTGGTGGCTGGTATTTTTTGAATCCAACCGAAAAGAATACGATCTTCTTCAAAATCAGATCGACCAGATCAGCCTTCGCGATTCGCAGAAACTCCCCGACAGCCGTCTGCCGCCCGATATCATCCGGCAATCTGGAAAACTTGTCATCAGACCGGAAGTGCTGGATAAAAGACGCCGCGAGCATCGACGAAAAATAATGATGCTGATATCAGAGACAATATTTGTTCTCTCCGTGATAACGTACGGCTCCTACAGAATCATCCGTTCCATGCAGGCGCAGATTCGACTGGGCGAAGAGCGCGATATTTTTTTAAACTCTGTCAGTCATGAACTGAAAACTCCCATCGCGTCAATCTTATTGAATGCGCAGACGATGATTAAACGAGATATGCCGCGGCAAAAGCGCACAGAGCTTCTGGAGGAGAGCATTGCGGAGGCCAGAAGACTGGAGGATCAGGTCGGCAATCTTCTGCTGAGCCGGGAACTGGGCAGGAAGAAATTCGTGGGGGGGCCGCTTCAGACTGTGGATGCGGCATCCGCTGTCCGGAGTTTTCTGGACAGAAATCAGATACTGATCCGCCGGGAAGATGTCCGTATCGATGTGCAGATGCCGGAAAAAGTGATTCTGGCTCTGGATAAAGAACTGTTTTCAAAAATACTGGGGAATCTGCTGCAGAATTCTATTTCCTATTCAACCGGGAAGCCGTTTATAAAAATACGCCTGTCAGTCGAATCAAAGTTTTACCGCAAGTCCGCTGTCCTGGAATTTGCCGATAACGGATCGGGCATCCCGAAAGAAGAACTGGAAAATATTTTCAAGCCGTTTTACAGATTGTCCAATGACAGGGGAGTGGTGCGCGGCACTGGACTCGGTCTTCATATCGTGCGGCAAATACTGATAAATGCCGGAGGCACGATCGGGGCGGAATCGGAAGGTCCGGGCCGCGGAACAGTCTTTACATTGAGACTCCCCCTGGCCGCATAGATAATTATGAACAAGAGAACAAAAAAACAGAATATTCTGCTGGTCGAAGATGAAGCTCCGCTTAGAAAAGGAATACGCTTGAATCTGGAGGCAGAGGGATTTGCCGTAACCGATTTTTCGGACGCGGCCAGCGCGCTGGAGGGTCTCGCGGATGCGCCGGATTTTTCTCTGGGCATTCTGGATATAATGATGCCCGGGAAAATCGACGGGCTGGAACTGTGCAAAAAAATTCGAGAGAGAAAACTTTTCTTTCCTGTTATATTTCTAACGGCCCGGACGGATATAAAGGACAAACTGGAAGCCTTCCGGTCCGGCGCTGACGACTACATCACAAAGCCTTTTGACCTGGAGGAGCTGCTGGCCCGCGTCAGCGCGCGGCTTCGTAAAAAACCCCTGGACACCGTAACAATTGGAGATTTCACGCTCGATATGGAATCGGGCACGGCCGTGTCCGGCGGAAAAACCAAACGATTCAACGAAAGAGAACTGATCATTCTTTCTCTGCTGGTGGAGAATCGGGGGCGCCCTGTTACCCGTGACCAGATACTGGACAGCGCCTGGAGCACCGCAGAGTTTCCGACGAACAGGACCGTCGACAATTTCATAGTTAAATTTCGTAAAATTTTCGAGCCCGATCCGGCCAATCCCCGCCATTTTATCACACGATTCGGCGTGGGTTACGAACTTTCCGCTGAAGAGTGACTGGAATCGCGTTTACATAAATACGGGCTCTGCTTATCTTAGTATTCTATGCAGTATCAATTAGAGCTGGAAATCAGAGGGGAAAGGGCCACGAACAAACTGCGGCTGTTTCTTCTAATAATATTTGCGGCGTCCACGGCCTTCAGCTATTTCCTGGGCAATACAAAAGGTGTGACGGAATACTTTCTGGCCGGAAATTTGTTTTATGCGGCCTCTCCGGTAGTATCGCTGATTTACCTGTATTCGAAAAAGTTCAATTCCAATGTGAAATATTTCTGCCTGCCTCTGGAACTGATCGGCCTGTTTATTGTGCTGTACAGCAATCTACTTTTACCAGAGGTCAACTGGACCGTTGCCGTTAAGAGTCCCACTTTTTTTGCTATTTATTTTCTTTTTATTGGAGAGGCATTGCTGCGTTTCTCGCCCAGATTTTCCATCATTACGGGCCTGGGCTGCGCTGTAGTATACAGCGCTATATACATTATTCTGCTGACAACTCCCGGTATCAAACTTCTGTCTGAGAGCGCTTCTCTGTTCGATCCCAGAGGAGTTTCTATCACCGACTGGGTGATCGGAACGGTCTTTCTGCTTGCGATGAGCATTGTGCTGGCGGTCGCAACCGGTTATGTCCGCGATCTGGTAACCAGGTCGGCCAGCTCGGAAACTACGGCCCGCGAGAATTTAAAGAAGCTCACAGAACTCATGTCAGAGAACCGCGCAACAGTCGCCAATATCAATTCATCGGTCACAAAAATCGACGCAACAGCCGTTGCCAACGAAAGTCTCAGCCAGGAACAGCTCGCCGCGGTGGAAGAAACTTCCGCCACAATGGAAGAGTTGAGCGCGTCGATAAAATCCATCGCAACAATGGCAAAGAAACAGGATGAACTCGCGGAAAAAAGCGACAGCGCCATGGATCAGCTCAACGGGATGGTCCGTGGAGTGGAAAACCTGAGCCATGAAAATGCGGATAATGGAAACCAGACGCTCGAAAGAGCCGTAAAAGGGGAGAAAGAACTGACGCACGCCGGGGAAGTAATCCGGAGGATTCAGGAAGGCTCGCGGCAGGTGGGTGAAATAGTTACTGTCATCAACAGCATCGCGGACCGCACAAATCTCCTTGCGCTGAATGCGGCCATTGAGGCTGCACGGGCCGGCGCCGAGGGAAGAGGCTTTTCCGTTGTTGCGGATGAAGTAGGGAAACTGGCTGAAATGTCCAGCAAGAACGCCCGCAGCATTGAAAAACTGATTCAGGAAACAAATTCTGTTACCCAGACCGGCGTGAAATCCATCGATGAAACTTTTATCGCAATCAAAAGTATAATTGAAGGAATTAAAAACATGGTCCGCATCACGGGAGAAGTCCATGAGCTGATCAAAGAATCGGGCAAAGCATTTGCCGCCATAACCGACGATATGAAAAAAATACAGATGATGTCGCGGGATATGCGCATGGCAACGGAGGAGCAGCTGGGCGGAACGCAGGAAATTATAAAAGCCATCGATTCCATCAACACCAGCGCCGAGAAATTTGTGCAGACATCGGCGTCATTGCGTCTTTCTATGTCCTCGCTGGAAGAGGCGAACAGGCGGCTCGGGGATAAAATTTCAACCGCTTCCCTGGCCTGAGTTTGATCGCCGGTCAGAGTTTTATTTTTCTGACTATCGCTCTATCTATTTCAAGCCGCGCTTTCAAGGCCTCCGCGCCGGAGAAACGAATCTCGTCCCTGATACGTTTGATGAAGTACAGCCTCACCTGCTCGCCGTATATTGTTTCAGAGAAATCCAGTATATTCGCCTCAACGCTCAGCAGGTTCTTGCCGAAAGTCGGCCTGTATCCAATGTTCACCATGGCTCGGTACTGTGTTCCCCCCCGTTCCAGTCTTGCGGCATAGACGCCTTCCCCTGGAATTACTTTTGTCTCGGAAATATCCAGATTCGCCGTGGGAAATCCAAGGATTCTACCGCGCTCATCGCCGCGGACGACAGTGCCGGTCACAAAAAAATCATGGCCCAGCATTCGATTCGCTTTTTCGACTTCTCCGCTTTCCAGATGCGCTCGGATTGCCGTGGAGGAGACAATCACTCCGCCGACGCGCACGGCGCGGATCTGTTCCACACGAAAATTGTAACGTCCGCTCATCTGTTTGAGAAACTTAAAATCGCCTTTGCGCCCGCGCCCGAAACACTGATCGTAACCGATGATGATATGTCCGGCTTTCAATTTGTCGAGAAGTATCTCTCTTAGATAACGAAGCGCGGTCATCCTGGCAAGTTCCGCCGTGAAGGGCAGAAAGATCACCGCATCAAAATTATACATCTGAAAGAGCGAAATTTTTTCAGCAAGCGTGAAGAGCTCCGCGGCAGTCCTGTTGTTTCTCTTCCCCAGAACAAAATCAGGGTGCGGATTGTATGTGACGATGATATTGGCCCTATTTTTTCCGCGGCTTCTTTTCTGAAGCTTCTTGATCAGCTCCTGATGGCCTCTGTGCAGTCCGTCAAAAACGCCCAGAGTCAGCGCGGAAGATTCCCAGGGCGCTTCAAAGTCGGATAGTCCATGAACGACACGCATTTTATCCAGGTCCCTTAAGGGGCCGCGCAGGCAAAGAAAAATAATAAGGTACGATGAGACCGGGCGGGTTTTTCGCCGTGTCGCCGCGCTTATCTGTCCGAAAATAAGAATATGGCATCATTGAAACGATCATTGGGATGGATTTACAATATTCCAGGTCTTCTGGCAGATCTGCGGTTCTTTCGTTTCCTTTCCATTCTTGTTTTTGCCGCAGGAGTTTCATTCGCGGACAGTCAGGGACCATCGTCAGAAATCAATTTTGGCCGAAACACAAAAGATGGTCTATTCGTAACGGCTAAAGAACTGGAGACCTGGGGCCTGGCCAGAAACTTTCACTTAAGAAATGACAGCCCGCTGAAAAATATTCAGGATTATGAAGCAAACTATGTGCCCACTACAGGTCTATCCTTCGATCTGCTGGCTCCTGGCAACAGCCGATCTTATCTGTATCTCGACCTTGTGACCTTTCAACCCGGTCCCCGGTACAATTTGCTGCGCGTGCAGTGGCTGGAAATACAGATCAACGGCAGGGTAAAAAAAACGATCTATTTTGGAGGCGGCTCTTTTTTCGAATCACCGGTGCGCATAACCATCGACCGGGAAGAAATGATGGATCGAATCGTCCATGTTTATCTGCGTCCTTCTCCGGGAGACGATACCTTTGCAATCTGGGACGCTTTTGTAAGTCCGATTCAGGAGGATATGAATCCTATGCAGGATAACGCTTTTTAAAATCTTCCGGAGTCAGTATCTCAAAGTACGATGTAAGACCGCTTACTTTGAACACTTTTTCTATCACCGGCTTCAGATTGGCCACACAGAGGCTTCCGTTCAATCCTTGAACATAATTCAGCGCTTTGATCAATATTCCAATACCGCTGGAGTCGATATAAGTCAATTTATCCATGTCAATGATGACCTCAGGCGAGGAGCCTTTGACATGCTCTTCGAGGGCGGCTTTCAAATCAAGGGAGGTATAGATATCCAGACTACCCTCCAACTCAAACAAAATTTGGTTTTTATTTTTTTTAACGTTTATTTCCATGGACTTTCCGTAAAATACACTGTCAGGGGGTACATTCCAGGTATACCGTGATGGAGTCAAAAACTAATCGGTGTGGAAAGGGAAAAATTTGGCATTTCCGGACGCAGAACGAATATCTCACAATCTCCCGATGACCACTCTATTTGGGGGGGTCGGTATTCCGAAAATAATAAACAGGTAAGAACTATATGAAGAAACTGCTATTTTACACAATACTCGGCACGGTGATCCCCTTTCTGGCGGTGAATGCAGAACAGGCTTCCCCGGGCACAACACCTCCGGTGAGGACCGCTGCCTCGAGCTCAGAGGGAAGGCAGAATGAATTCAATGCCGTCGAAATGCCGGATGAAGTTGAGACCAGGGTGATCAAGGATCTGCAGAGGCAGATTGCCCGTGTCCAGGCGGATATCAGTCGCTACCACAAAGAAATGAAAGATCACAATCTGATCGATCCGGTCAAACAGATCTCCAGAATTCCGATGCTGGCCGAAGTGCAGACAGAATACGGTGTCCGGGGCCGGAATGTGTTCAATGAGCAGGGTCTGATCGAGTGGAACCAGGACAAAATTGTATCTTTTACTTTTGAACAGAGAAGCGGAAAGGTCAATCAGGGGTATGTGGCCAGAAAACAGTTGAAAGGCCAAACAATCACAGATCCGGAAAAGATGGGTGTGAACGAATCGCCGCTGAATCTGGTGGTGGTCGAGCTGCTGGATTCCGGCCGCGGTCAGTCAGTGAATTTTCGATTTCCAACGTCCGCAGAAGCCGTGGATGTAAAAGAAGAAATCGAATTTGACGGAGTAAAAAGAGAGATGATGGTTGTCTTTGTTCGAAACGTCGATCAGAGGATCGCAATTCTAAGGGAATATCTGTCACTGCTGAGGCTTCTGGAAAGACGGATCGACTGGGTAATCCGCGCGGAAGAACAGAGAAAAGCGCTTGAAATAGAAAGGATTCTGCGAATTCATTGATTCAAGTTGCAGCTGCCAGTAACAAACCACAGAATTTTTATTGATCACTATGCCGTCCTCGGACTGGAAGAATCCTCGTCGGCGGAAGACATAAAAAAAGCCTTCCGCCGGCTGGCCAAAGTTCATCATCCGGACAGGTCCGGCACAGACGCGCTCAAATTTCTCGAAATATATTCGGCCTACCGGATTCTCGGAGATCAGTCATCCAGGCGTGTATTCGACCAGGCCAGGATCTCTATTCTGTCCGAGGCGAAATCCAAATCGGAAATAAAAACTGCCGGCATTCGAATTCCCGGAAAACGGCTGGTATATCCGCGCAATGTGGTTTCTCTGGCGCGACGGGGATTGCTGCGAAAAAAATTTCGTTCCCACGATCACAGAAAATTTTTAAATATCGATTACGATTTGGAGCTCCCGCTTTCACGCGAAGAAATGAACTCGACTTTGATTGTTTCAATTCCCGTAATCGTGCGAAATATCTGCCCGGACTGCCGCGGCTCGGACAGAAACTGTCATGCCTGTTCCGGGCGGGGATCCTACAAAATCGGAAGACGGGTTGAAATGCGCATCGACGGGGGCCTGACAGACGGACAGATTCTTGAAATAAATCTATCCGGATTCAAACCCGGCCCGCTCTCCTATTTTAAGAAAAAAAAGCTGCTGATTCGGATTTCACTCTCTCGAGGTGTATTGACTTGAAATTGAACGTATTTTTCAGAAATGTTCTGCTGGTTCTTTTCCCGGCAGTTTTTATTGTGTATGCGATTTACAGCGCCGGCCGTGAATACTACTTCGAAAAAGAGATGGCGATGAGTCCGGCAAATATTGTGAAAGCGATGACTCTTGAACAGAAGGTCGGGCAGATTCTGCATATCGGCATTGCAGGAAAAGTGATCACCCCGGAAATTGAAAAGGAAATTGTCGAAGGCCGCACAGGCGGCGTCATTCTGTTCGCCAAAAATCTTGGCACAGTTGATGAAATAAAAAATCTGACGCGGCAGCTGCAGAAAAAATCGGTCGAATCGGGAGGGATTCCACTCTTCATAACTTCAGACCAGGAAGGGGGACGGGTGCTCCGTGTCGGGCAGGAAGGCACCGAGCAGTTCCCGGGCGCCATGGCCCTGGGGCAGACTAACAATCCCGACTATGCTCACGATGTGGGTTTTGTAACCGCGTATGAACTGCGGCGGCTGGGAATAAATTTTATCCTGGCTCCCGTGATGGATGTTAACAACAATCCCGCAAATCCGGTTATCAACACAAGATCATTCGGATCGACGCCGGATCTGGTCGCAAAGATGGGAACGGCCTATCAGGCCGGCGCGCACCAGGCTCTTTCAACGGCGATCATCAAACATTTTCCGGGACATGGGGATACCAACATCGACAGCCATCTGGACCTTCCGCGAATCAGTAAATCTCTGGAAGAGCTGGAAAAGTGCGAAATCATACCATTTCGCCGGGCAATCGAGAACGGAGCCCAGGCGGTTATGACGGCCCACATACTGTTCGACCGGCTGGATCCGGAAAATCCGGCCACACTGAGCTCCAAAATATTGAAAGATTATCTTCGCGCCAAACTCGGCTACCGCGGACTGATCATGACCGATTCCATGGAAATGAAGGCGATTGCCGCCCGGTATGGCCGCGGACAGGCAGCGCGGCTGGCTTTTCTTGCAGGAGCGGATATCATTCTTCTGACGAGCTCCGGCAGGATTTCTCAGGAAATGCGGCAGGCGCTTCTGGACGGATTTCGAAGCGGAGAACTATCCGTTAAAGATCTGGATATTGCTGTGGAAAGACAGATTGCTCTGAAATTTCAGAAAGGTCTTTTTTTCGCAGAAAATTCTCCTCTGATCGACATGAAATTCTACCGCGGATATTTTGAACTCATGTTTTCCAAAGCCGATGCGCAGTATGAGAATCTGCGCAAAAAATACATTACGACCGGATTTTCCCTGAATGAGACTGTTTCTCTGGAAGCCGTTTCCTCCCTGCGCAAAGAATATGGAGGATGGACATCCGCAAACGTGAAACAGTGCGTCGTTTTTTATCAATCCGAAGAATCCCGCCAGGCCGCAGAAAAGTCCCCCTGCCGCCTGGTGATGATTGCCGGCATTCAGAATCTGCCGAGTCTATCAGACACAGAGGGCTGGATTGTCGAGCTTTCGGAGCGCGATCTGTTCGGCTGGAATTCCCTGATCAAATCGACGCCTGCAGCGGGCGGTCCCTGGCTGGTGGGACTGTTCTCCGGGAATCCTTTCTTGAAAATTGAAATCCCAAATAGAGGCGCCCTCCTTGTTTCATTCTCGCCGACCGTCCAGTCCCGAAAAGCGCTGGTACAGGCCGCTCTGGGCGCAAAATCCATCCGAAAAGCCGACCTGGTGCTGTCAGATCTGAATTGAGATACCCGGATTCTTACCCCGTATTCTGAGAAAATTAAAATTGATTGTGTCTCAATTCGGGCGCATGGTAAGCCGTTTCAAATAAATGTTTTTTTACGAAAAAAGATTGAAAAAAAACTGAACTTCAGGGGATGCTCTCAGTCTAACGCCCGAATGAAGCGTCCTGAAGATTTTTTTTTGAATTTGCAATTTTTCGTAAAATTACGGAAGAATTTGATAAAAAAACAAGTCTCATGATGTTGGTAAACGGCCGCTATTGCGGTAATGCTATACACAATAGTAATAGGCTTAGGAAGTTAAATGGAGGTTCAAATGAAAAAAACACTTATGATTAAAGTTCTGTTGCTTTTGGCTGGAATTTCTGTCTTTGCATACAATCTGGCAGCAGGGACGCAGGATTTCGATCTTGTCAACAGAACCGGAAAAGTGATCAATTATGTATACGTTTCAGAAGTGTCGAAATCGGAATGGGAAGAAGATGTTCTGGGTCAGGATACTCTTGCCAATAACGCGAAAGTAAAAATCACTTTTGGCGACAACGCCACTGAGTGCTACTGGGATGTGCGCGCAGTGGATGCATCCGGTGGAAAATATACATTCTACAAACAGAATCTCTGCACTCTATCAGAAATCGTCGTAACTGCGCGCGATTTAGACAGGTGACGAGAATAAAATATCTCTTTTTTGGGCCGGCGGCAATTCTGGTTATCCAGTCCATTGCCGCCGCGCCGCTTGAATTCGACATCACCAATGTGACTGGATATCATTTAACAGAAATCTTCATAAAACCGGTCAGCGCCCGCAAATGGGAGCAGGAAATCCTGGCAGGGAAGGTTCTGAAATCCTCTGAAAAAATTCATATTTCTTTTGCGACTTTCTTCGGCGACTGCTTCTGGAATATTCGCGCTATTGACGCGGACGGCGACAGCTATTTTCAGAACCGTGTGAACCTCTGCGGCAATGCAGATATCTCAATCAAGCCTCTGGATCTGGACTGAAAATCTTCTATTTCTTTTCTTCACCGGGCGGCTGATTCTTCATTGCCGTGTAGTATTTATCAAAAAGGCTGTTCACGTCCCCGCAGATCGTTCCCTCTTCATCGGCCGAGCCCCATTGGATGCCGGTGAGAATTTCCATTCCCTGCTCCACGGTTTTTACCGGATAAATATGAAATTTTCCTTCCCGGACTTCTTCAATGATATCTTTTCGCATTATGATATGCCGGATGTTGGAGGCGGGAATCACAACCCCCTGGCTACCGGTCAATCCCTTCACACGGCAGACATCGTAGAATCCTTCAATTTTTTCATTGACTCCGCCGATTGCCTGTATCTGACCCCACTGATTGACAGAACCGGTTACCGCCAGATCCTGACGCAGCGGTATATCGGCAAGACGCGAAAGTAGAGTGTAGAGTTCCGCTGAAGATGCGCTGTCGCCTTCAACACCCGAATACGACTGTTCGAAGCAGAGACTGGCGGACAGAGTAAGCGGCCTTTCCTGGCCGAATGTGTTGCGAAGATACCCCGCAATGATCAGAACACCTTTGTTGTGAATATTTCCGCCGAGATTCGACTCGCGCTCGATGTTGACAATGCCGCCCTGTCCGATTGCTGTGCTCGCGGTAACTCGCGACGGACGCCCAAACATATAGCCGCCCATATCAATCACAGAAAGACCGTTCACCTGTCCTTTTTTCTTTCCGTCAATGTCGATCAGGATGACACCGCGAACAATCATCTCCCGAAGCTCCTCCTCAAGCCGGCCGGAACGAAAAACCTTCATCCTGTACGACTCATCAATATGGACGCCGGTTATAAATTGAGAGTCTGCCGAGCGGGCAAGATAGGCGGCTTCGCGCAGGGTGTCTTCTGTCTGGGTTCTGGAGATGACCATTTTTTCTCTGTCCTGGGCCCATCGGGCCGCCAGCTGCAGAAGAGTTCCCAGCCCCGACCGGTCCAGATGCGGAAGATTTTCGCGGCGGCAGAAAGCTGCTGTCATATGAGCGAATGCGTCGATGTTCTCCTCATTCAATTCCACCGACTGCCTGAAATCTGCATGAAGCTGGAAGATTTCGGGAAAATCATCATCGTGCTGATATAGAAGTTGGTACAGGTAGGGGCTGCCGACAGCAATAATCTTGACCTGAACATTTACAGGTTCAGGCCGGAGCCCCGAAGTTGAAAATATTGCAAAGGGCTCGTACGTTTCCATCTTGATGCTGCCGCTGCGCAATATTCGTTTGAGAGTTTTCCATACAGCCGGTTCTGTTATTGCATCCTCCAGATTGAAAATAAGATAACCGCCGTTCGCTTTCAAAAGAGATCCGGATTTGATACGCGTAAAATTGGTTACAAGTCTTCCGTACCGATCGACAACACGTTCGATCGATCCAAAGAGATTTATATAGATGGGCGAATCTTCGATTACCACGGGAGCGCCGGCTTGATTGGAATTATCTACCACCACGTTGACATCGTATTCAAGGTGCTCATCCGGCTCAGGCGGGCCCTGGGCAAACCCAAACTGCTGCACCGGACGCGATTTAAAATCATTCAGATTGTCGATGATGTGGTCGTTCATCTCCTTCAGATAGACCGACGTTTTTGGATCGGCGACCTGAGCCTCAATCCGCTCCATCAGCGGTTTCAGAATATTTCCACAGAATCTGCGTTCAATCTGGCGTATCTCTTCCTCCAGTTCTCTTATTAAATCCTGCTGATCCCGGGCCAGCTTTTCCAGGTCTTCCGAGAGATCGTTCTGGTTATGCGAAATCCTCTCCTTTTCTTCTTCCGAAAGTTTCTGGAATTCTTCCTGGTTTTCAAGAGGTTTGCCGTTTATTATCGGTATGAAAAGGAAATTACCGTTCTGCCCCGCGTTAACAACAAAGCCTCTTTCCCGCGCTATTTTTTCAAATGAACTGTTCAATTCATTGGATCGATTGTTATACTTTTCCTTCAGATTGGATTTCTCCCTGTCGAAAGCTTCCTGCCTGAACGCTTTGGGCAGCTCGTCGCGAAGAGTGCGCACAAGATCCCGCAAAAGAGTTTTTAATTTCTTCCCGCCGCCGGCCGGCAGATACAGAGATCGCGGCTCGTCGGGATTCTTAAAGTTATGAACATAGAGTATGTCGCCGGGCGATTTTTCCTTTTCACAGCGATGCGAGATCCATTCTTTCAGATAATTCAGTTTTTCTGATCCCGTCAGGCCCGACACGAATAAATGATGGGTGCTACCGGCGATGCCGATCACCAGCTGAAGAGCGCTGACGGCGCGGTTCTGACCGACCAGGTCTTCCTTTTCAGGCAGCTCGGCAGTGCTGGCGAAATTCCCGGGTATGTCGACCCTGAAATCAAGCTCCTGCGCTGTGATTTCAACTGCATCCGGGGCCTTCTTCATGATCCGTTCATCGTTTCCATCTTTTTCCATATTGAAAACCGGCCTTGTCTATATTACTGCTTAACTTTTTTATTAATATTTTTTTTTATTTTTATTGTTAATATCCCCTCAGCATATTCCGCGCTAATGTTTTCCCGGTCTGCCGTCGGAGGCAGAGGAATACGCCGGAGGAAAGTTCCGTGATGCCGTTCGCCGTACAGCATGTTCCTTTCCGGGCTGTCCTCGATTATTCGGGAACCGCGGATCAGAAGTATATGTCCCTGCGTCTCCAGCCGGATGTTCTCAAGCTGCATGCCCGGCAGATCCGCCTCCAGGACAAAATCGTCTCCGGTTTCATAGAAATCAATGGGAGGATAGCTCTGAGCCGTGGACGGTTCCTTCCAGGGCGTGTGGATCAGTTCATCGAAAAGCCGGTCGACTTCATCTGAAAATTTTTCCAGGGTGCCAAACCAATGGCGCGAATGGTGATTCATATGCCCTCCTTATGTTAAGAAGATCTGTTTCTTTTGTGATTGCAATACAGACTTCTCAGAGTCGACCCTGTCAGCAAAGGAAAATTTGAGTCTGCCGGGAAGGCAGGCGGCAGGAACAACACTTCAATTGAATCGGAATTCTAAAAGCCTTGGGATTTACACCCATTTTCCATGGTGCATCCGTAAATGCCTGTACTGTGATTTTTTTTCTCTGGGTCTGGATCAGACAGGCAAAAAGGAGGTTTTGGGAGAGGATATGAAAATGTTCTCCTCGTCTGTCCGAACAGAGTTTTTATCCCGGACAAAATCCTTTCCTGCTCACCCGGTTGATTCCGTATATTTTGGGGGGGGCACGGCTTCATTAATGAGCGCAGAGACTATTGAGGATCTTCTGAATCTCTACCGGACAGAACTGGATTTCTCGGATGACTGCGAGGTTACGGTGGAAGGAAATCCGGAAAATTTTACACCTTCATATCTGGCTTCCCTTAAGGATATTGGCATCAATCGCATCAACGCGGGCATTCAAACATTCCGGAAAGAGAGCCTGGAGGCCGTCAATCGTTGGTACGACGAGGAGCGCTATTCAAGAATACTGTCCGATCTGGCGTCGAGCGGCATTAAAAATATTGGAGCGGACCTGATCTACGGCCTCCCCGGGCAGTCGGCGGAGAGTTTTTTTCAGGATCTGGCAGTTCTGGCAGGATCCGGATTGAAACATATTTCTCTGTATTCTCTGACCGAAGAAGAAGGAACGCTGTATTCTCTGAATGTGAAAAAGAAACTGATGAAAGGCCCCGATGAAGAAATGCAATTCAGCATTTTCAAAGCTCTGCCCGACACTATGGAGAAATATGGATTCGAGATGTATGAAATATCAAACTATGCCAGACCCGGCTATGCATGCCGGCACAATATGCGATACTGGCTCTACCAACCGTACATGGGACTGGGACCGGGTGCGCATGGATTTACGGGGCATTTGCGCACTAAAAATCCGCGTAACATATCGGAATATTACAAACAAATTTCCGAGAACGCCGGACAGTATGAACAGGAAGAATTTTTTTCCGATCTTCCTATTGGACTTTTGCGGCTCTGTCTCCCTGTTCGGCTTGAATGGCTCCAGGAAATATTTTCGGAGCGATTTGATTGTGCGCCGGCTCTCGCAGCTCAGGCGGCTGAAACTTTCACTTCCTGGAGCGCTGCCGGATACGGCCGGCTGATAGAATCCGCCCCGCAGCATACTTCTGAATTATCCGCTTTTCAGTGGAACATGAAGGGGCTTCTGCATCTCGACGATCGAATCCTTGAATTTTCTGAGCGATTCGATTCTTTTAAGAACAGCGCCAAAAAGATCATCCTCACATAGTCTGAAGCAATAATGAAAAAAAGCCTTAAAACTGAAAATAAATAAAACTGCCGGAGATGTCCCCGTAAATATTTATCAACAGTCCAACAAACAAAGTCATGACGCAGGCCGCGGCATATCGTACCGAAGGATGCTGCTGCAGTTTTTCTTTCAATGCAGGATAGTACTGCGGAACATTGAAAAGAATCGCCAGAATGAAAAGCCCAAGAACTGCTTCCGGTGAAATACCTGGCTGCCCTCTCTGGAAAGTCGCGATGCCTTTTATCAACGCGAAAGAAACATCAATATTCGGCGCGGCGAAAAACACGGCGCTCAGAACAAATACGGACAGAGTGAAAACAACGCGCAACGGTCGCGCCCAGGCGGCGTCGGGCAGAATTTTAATACTGCGTCTGTCCATCCACCGCTCGATGCACAGAGCCAGCCCCATGTATGTTCCCCAGGCAAGCATGGTCCAGGTAGCTCCGTGCCAGAAACCGCCGAGAGCCATTGTGATCATCAAATTTAAATATGCGCGAAACTCGCCCCGCTTTGAGCCGCCCAGCGGAATATAAATGTAATCGCGCAGCCACTGGGAAAGAGTAATATGCCAGCGCTGCCAGAGCTCACGCATAGACGATGCCAGCAGAGGTCCGCGAAAATTTTCCGGCATCTCATAACCGAGCAGTTTCGCAAGACCCCGCGCAATGTCCGTGTAGCCGGAAAAATCGCAGTAAACCTGGGCCGCATAACCGGGAAGAGCCAGTATCAGATACACCGCGTCATACCCGGAGGGATTCACAAGGATTCCCCCGATCAGCGCGCCGATTCTGTCCGCGACAAGAACTTTCTTGAACAGACCCAGAAGTAGAAGAAGCGTGCCGTTCAAAATTTTGTCCCGATCCAGGACTGGACGATCAATCTGGTCGATCAAATCGGAGGCGCGAAGGATCGGGCCGGTGGCGAATTTTGGGAAGAATATATTAAATATATAAAATTTCTCAACTGAGATGCGCTCCGTTATTGTGCCCCTGTAACAGTCGACAAGGTATGCGATGAGCTGGAATGTGAAAAAACTGATGCCCAGCGGCACTGCGATCGAAAAATCATAATCCTTTATCCAGTTGGATCTTAAATGTGCGACATAATCGCTTCCGGCCAGAGTTCCGATTGTCTGCGCAAACAAATAAAAATATTTATAGAAAACCAGAACAGACAGATTCACCGCCAGACCGGCGACCAGAACCCACTTTCTTCTATTTTCAACCAGACTGTTTCCGGCGGCATAGTTTACAGCCACCAGGATCAGAAACATCACCGTCAGCGGGATACTGTTCCAGGCGCCGAACACCAGACTGGATGCAATCAACACAATTCGCTTCCAGCGGCCCGGCACACTCCAGTAGAGCGTATAACAGACCGAAAAAAAGATTATGAAGATCGCAGAATTAAACTGCATTGTGCAACAAAATCTGAATGTACAGAGCTGTCAAAAAAATATTTGAACTCTTTTTAATACTGACCCTACTAATAGACATGAACAATGCACCGTCCTCCAACCGCCTAAAGTCAATTTTCATAAGTATTTCCTTCTTTTTAACAATGAGCTTCCTGCTTTTTCTGCAGTGTAAGAACAAAGAAAGCAATGATGGGGATACGACCGCAAGCCGGATCGCATCAGAAGATCATGAAGTCGGGGGTATTCAATCTGGTCAGGCGCAGGATCAAGCGCCCGCTCCAATGGCGGAACCGGGTCAGGCCGCCGGCAGGGATGCGTATGGACGACGCGGGCTTTCGGACGGAACAGCCGCAGGAGTATTTCTGGCCCAGCCGGATGCAAAAGGTCGGCTGCTTGAATATATCGTAACCCTCAATTATTCCTATAAAGATTTTTCACAGTCCCGGAAGCTGCTTCTGAATATTGCATCGCGGTATGGTTTTGTAAAATCTGCCAATTCGTACCTGAACGAAGACTCTCCCTCCATGACGACGGAAATCCATGTCCGATCAGAATCCATTTATGAAGTGCTGACAGAACTCGACGCTCTGGGAGAACTGACATCTGAAAATATCACGGTTCAGGATCACACAGAGAACTCCATCTGGCAGGCTCGAAAATTGCGCAGAGAGCAGATTCGCGGAGCCAGGCGAAGTCAGGCCATGGCCGTCGATCCGGCCGCCAGAACGTATCAGGAAAGAGAAAATTCCCTTGCTCAGAGCGAAGATTCCCAGGATCTGGCAGAGCAGGAGCAGTGGAAGATCAGAGATCGCGTTGCCTTCGCAAAAATTACCGTGCAACTTCAGGGACCGGAAGCGCCGGCCAAGATTGAGGTGCCGGTTTACAGAAATGCCTGGGTCGGGTTTCTGAATTTCCTGCTCAAACTGGTCTATGTTCTGATTTATATACTGCCCTTCCCGATCATTGGCGGACTGACGGTATATGCCATTTTGAAAGTGGCAAAACTCTTGAAGAAAAAGAAAGCCTGAAAAACTGTCTTTTTTTGTTGAAAGAATAAAAGAATCATGGTCCGATGCCCCTGAGAGGATCGGACCATATCCACTGAAACACACACAGTCACAGAGGATTCTGCCCTGCCGGCAAACAGCGCTTCATTGAAGAAAAGTTTCTTCAACTCAATGGGCCTCCGGCTGGGAATCGTCTATACTCTGCTGGCTTTCATCAATGTGGTTTTCATAGCGTTCATGATTCTTGAAAACCAGAGCGATCTTCTCAATGAAGTGTTCCATTTTCGGTCCGATACAACCGTTCGAAGTCTGGCGGCCGACCTACAGATTCTGGCGGGAACGCGGCCGAATAAACAAAAAATTGAAGAAATAATTTACCGTCATGAAATCCAGTCGGCGGAGCTTTTCGATATGACGGGAGAAATTCTTTTCCATGCGGGCCGCGGCAGCGATGATGAGAATACAAAATCTGTATCGCCCGAGATTCGCAGAAAAGCTTTAGAGACCCGCATGAAAGGCAGCGTCTTTGTGTCCCCGTACCGGCTCAAACTGAGTGAAGAGAATTTCGGAGTGGAATTTATCATACCCGTGATGGGTCCGGAGGGACATCAATATTTTCTGCACACGAGACCCGTATTGCTCGGGGATATATCTGAGCGGATGGCCAGTCTGCAGAATCAGATCGCTCTTTCTGTCGGATGGGTCATTGTTTTTCATCTCCTTTTCGCCGTGTATGCATTTCGTGTCTATCTCCGCCGAATTTCCATTCTAACGCAGACCAGCAGGGATCTTTCGCAGGGCGAACTAACAGCCAGAGCCACCTGGTCGAAGAATACAGGCGATGAAATCGACATTCTGCGGCGTTCCTTCAATCAGATGGCAGATCGACTTGTGGATACGATACAGAAAGTGCAGAATTTAAACGAAGTGATGCAGTACGAGCTGTCCGTGGGGAAGGAAGTTCAGACCTGTCTTCTGCCGAACTTGCAGAACCTGGAGAATCTAAATGCCTGCGTGTTTTACAGACCGCTTCGTGAAGTGAGCGGTGATATTTACGAATTCTACCGGCAGGAGAACGGCGGTGTTCTTTTATTTTTCGCGGATGCCTCCGGACACGGAGTTTCTGCGGCGCTTGTAACGGCCATCGCCGTGATGAGTTTTGAGCTGAGTTCCGGAAGAAGTAAAAATATTTCCAGCATATTCAGGGATTTGAACAATATTCTTGTTCAGAAATTCACAGGCTCTCTTTTTTATATGACGGGAATTCTCATCTATATGGACGCGGAGGGTTTTATCGATTATATCAATGCCGGTCACCCGGCCCCTTTTCTCCGCCGATCCGGGAACGGAGAAACAGTGCTGCTGGAGGCCACGGCCCAGCCGCTTGGCTTTACAGCCGATGCACAATTTGAAGTAAAAAGGGTTTCGGTTGAAAACAAAGACCGTCTTCTTATTTATTCCGACGGTCTGGTTGAGACCGATCTGGGGGACGGCACAAATCTGTCGGAGGAAACCATACGCGATGTGATGTCTGTGCAGAATCTGACCGCACAGGAAATGCTGGACCGATTGATCGAACCTTTCCAGAAGAGATCCCTGAGCTACAGTGATGATATCACGGCCATGATGATCGATATTCGTCTATGAAAAAATTGCTGCTGGGCGCGGTATTCACAGGACTTCTTTTTTCCTTTTTCGGGGCCGTGGTGGATTCTTTTCGCAAAGGAGAAATGAGAGTTCAGATATTCGAAAAAAATATTCTGAACTATGAGCTGGCCTCGAATCTGCTGTCGGTCAGAAGCCGCGTGACCGGAGAACAGCCAAGTTTTTCCCAGGACGTTGAAATGGCTGTGCTTGAGTCCGGCGTGATCAATAATGATATTGATTTTAGAATTTCCGACCCGCTGGCGAGAGTCGGCCTGCCTCTCTTGAATTTTATTCGTCTTCTTACCCTGAAACCTTTTGTTGATCTGGATGCGAGCGTTCTTCTGCTGAACAGGCTTTACATCGCTTTTTATCTGGAACGCACAAAATCGTACAGGGAAGCGGTGGTGGTTTACAATCGGCTGATACCTCTGCTTTCCGGCCGAAAAGGCTCCTCTCAGGCCTTCGTGTATCTTCACCTGGGATACTGTCTTTCGGCGCTCGGAGACGATGAAAAAGCGGTCGTGCATCTTCGCAAGGTCGTAGATTCCTATCCGCACACACATTTTTCGCGGTCCGCGCAGGACCTGATTTCGATGATTCAGAATCATGAAGAACTCCAGATTTCGCTCGCATCGGGAAAATTCACCGATCATCAGAGAGCAGCGCTGTTCTACAATGCCGGCTATTATATGGAGGTGAAAAAGATACTCCGGAAAACGACAGACCGCGACCAGCGGGAAGATTACATGTATGCCAGAAGCATGGAGGAAACCGGCGAATCGCAGGAGGCCCTCCAGCTGTATGACTCGCTTTCAAGAACGGCAACGGATACAAATATCCGGCGGCAGAGCGGACGGCGTCTTCTTTTGTTCGGAGCCTTTCTCGGCGGCGGCGAAAAGATGGAGAGCATTGCCCGGGAGCGTGCCCGCGAAAACGGCGACATCGCTGCAGTAAACGAAGTATCGAATTTAAAGACAGCCGTTCTTCCTCCCAGTATGGAAAAACTTGAGACCCTGGCGAACGCCGGCGACCCGGACTTGAAGAGTTTTCAACAGATAATTCAGCAAAGAGCCGATGACAGCCGCTCGATTGTGGATGTCCCGACCCAGGAGCCCGTAAAAATTCCTGCCCAGAGATCGAAACCAACGAGCAGCCGGCCAGCCCAGGAAAAAATAGCGGCTGCTGAGAACCGGCCCGTAACGACGGCAAATCGCGCCGCGACCGAGAACAAACCATCGGTGCCGGAGAACCGGCCTGCGGAAACCGAGACAGGACCGGCTCCGGCAGAAACTCGACGGGAAGAAACAGCAGCTGTGAAACCGGCGGTCATTCCGGAAATTGGGCTCAAAATCCAGTTTACGGACGGGCGTGTTTTTCCCGCAAATTCTCTGTCAATCCGGGGAACCATCATACGCATTGAAATTGCAGGCGGCGGCACACTGCAGGCAGACAGTCATATCATTGATGAAATTCGTGCCGGCGAACCTGGCGCTTTCGTAATCATTCGGACCGATAGCGGACAGGTATTGAAAACTTCCCGGCTTTTGTTACAGGAAGGCAAAATCTATCTGAGCGATGGGGCCGACGATTCCAGTCCCACACGATTGCTGGAAGTTCCCGCCAGAATTCGGGCATCCAGATGAAAGCGGGCAGAACAACAATACTGACTGCGGCTCTTTTTTTAATGGCCTCGTCTTCAATATTCGGCGACCGCATACGTCTGCACAGCGGCGAAATCATCCGCGGCAAACTGAAAACAATCAGCGCAGGAAGTTATATCATTGCCGCGGATAACGGTGAAGTCCGGGTGCCCGTGGGCGATGTTGAGAATTTCCTGATCGAGCCCGATACAGTTCCCGTCTGCCTCCGTCTGAAATCAGACACAAGCGCCCAAACCAGATGCGGACAGAGACTGCAGAGAGTCACCGCAGAGAACATACTGATCTATGACACTGAAGCTGAAAGGACACTTTCAATTCCGCGGACAGAAGTCCTTCAGCTTCTAATTGAAAAAACCAGAGGCTCATCAACAATTCCAGGTGTGCCGCCGGGAACCCTTGTCGTCATCGGCAACGACACAGATATATCAGCTGCCGGATCAAATCCCGGTTTTCATTCCATGCCCTTTACTTTTTTTATTCCCGGCGTCAATCAAATTCGAAGCGGGGAGTCATTCCGGGGCTCCGTCATCCTGGGAACATTTCTTCTGTTTTCATTTTTCGCAGTGTATGAATATACGTCTGCCGTCAAGTTCGCCAGCGATGCAAATTCCGATCCATTCTGTTCGTGCCAGTATGACGGCGGGAAAATGGCCCGTGAACTTTCCGCTCGAAAACAAATGTACAAAGGCGCGCTTTCCGGTCTTGGCGGGATTTTTGCGTTCCATCTCTGGGATCTGCTGAGTCGTCCCGGCGGGAGTCAGAGCGCATACGCCGATTTCAGTTTCCGGAAATGGAACGACCGGCCCTCCGTAAGTATTTCTTTTATGTTTTTGTTTTGAAGATATCGCGGCGCGGATATTTATCTACTGAATGAAAATCCCTTCTACTGTTTTTTGTACCATTCCAGCCATTTTCCACGGGAGGAAATATTTTCGCCGGTGATTTCACGCAGCGCTGAGAAAAGAGAATCCCTAACTTCAGGGTTCATTTCCTCTTCTTCCAGAAGATTCATCAATGCCGGAAGCGATCGTTTCTCTTTTCGTTTTCCGATGGCCAGAAGCACGGCCTGCCGCAGACGCGGATCCCCGGAATCGAGATGCCGTTCCAGGACTTTCGATGCTTCCTCTCCGGGTATGGCCGTAATCGATTCGATGGCATAGAATCGCAGCGCGGCGTCGTTTTCCATAATACCGGTCAGAATCGGCAGAGCTCTTTCCGACTGGTATGACCCCAGAGCTTCCACAGCCAGGCTTTTCAATTTTGCATCAGAGCTTTTCGCAGCGTTCAGAAGCGGCTCGAAAGCCTCCTCCGGTTTCATAATGCCCAGAGACCAGGCCGCGCCGTAACGTCCTTCGCCGTCTGATTCGCCGAGCACATGGATCAAAACGGGAACGCTGGCTTTCTCTCCCATCCAGCCCAGGGACCTGGCAAGTTTTTCTCTTTCCGGCGAGCGGCGATCGGACAGAATATTTTCAATCGGCAGACGCGCCTGTGTGTATTTCAACCGGCCCAGAATGTATGAGGCCGGCCCCAGGCTTTTTGCTTCTCTTTTCTGCAGAACCGCCAGCGCACGAGGACCGGAATCCGGAGCCGGGATGCCGGAGATGACTTCAGCGGCGGCAATTCTCGTGTCTTCGCGCTCATGCTCGATCAGCCCAAAAGCGAGAGGCAGAGCCGAGACGCTTTTTATTTCAAGCAAAGCGTCAACTGCATTGTCCCTTCCTTTCGGGAAGTCCGCGGCAAGCGCCTGAACAAGAATTGGCACTCCGGCCAGACTCTTGATATGTCCTAGTGCATGATACGTCGCGGCAAGTGTGGGACCTGCCTCCGCCGTGCGGGCCAGCCCGATAAGATAGCTCTCCGCCTGTCGAACTTCCAGTTTGCCCAGCGCCATCGCATAGGTTTTTGCTTTCTCCGGATCCGTACTGCGCCGGGCCATCGCCAGAATCGCGTCCCCCTGATTTTTTGCCTTCATTGCATCAAGAACCGCCACGGCTTTCAGCCGCAGTATATGCTGTGAAGAATCAAGATAGGGAAGGACCACATAAGCGTATGCTGGATCGGCGAATCGCTGTAGAACTTCCAGGAGAACGTCAGGATCGCCCAGACCGTTTGCCAGCTGAGAAGCGACAATCGGCGCCGCCCGCTTTTCGCCGAAATCCGCAAGCACGAGCGCCGATGTCTGTCTGACGGCCAGATGGGGATCTTTTTCCAGAAGGATCATTAGATCCGGCGCTGCCTGTTTGTATTTCTGCTGACCGATTTCGAGAACCGCCTGCGAGCGCACGGACCATTCGGGCGACTTCAGGTCATTTTTAAGCTCAGCATAACTTCTGGCGGGAGTTTCCATTGTATGCGCTTCTTCCGGCCGCGGTGGACCGCAGTTCGACATCGACATTAAAGCCGCCAGAAGAAGAACACACATTCTGGCAGCCGCCGGCATCCACCGCGACAGAGGAAAAGAAGTCATGGTTCTCAGCGCTCTAAGGAATCTTTTTCAAAAGACTCTGGTATTCCGCCAGTTCCTTGTTCCAGGTTGCCATTTCCTTGTCCGCGTTCGCCTTTTGTTCATCTGTCACAGTCGAATTTTTCAGCATGTAGTCGATGAGCTGGATTCGTGACTGAAGCTCGCTGATCTTGTAATTGAAGTACAGTTTCTGTTCAGCCGGCGTCACAGTCGGCTGGGGGGGGGCGCCGGGCCCGGGTTGACCTGGTATCGCGCTTCTTGCCTGACCGCGCTGGGCCGCGATTTGCGATTCCATACCGCCCACGGCTTCCAGAGTCTCCTGCCGCTGCTTTCTGTCTTCATCCGAGAGCGGCGCTTTGAATTCATCAGGTATGTAGATATTGTTGGGATACTGTTTTGCAAAGTCCATCCATTCCCGTCGAACCTGATCTTTATCCGGACGGGGCTTGAAAACATCCGGCCAGAGATTCCGAATCTGGTCCGCGATTTCAGGATCTGTTGCCGGGTCCGGCGCGTCTGGATAGGCATCTTCAAAGTTTCCAAAGTTGAGGGGCGATCCGGGACCGTCTTCCCCGCCGCCGGGTCCGCCAGGTCCGCGTCTGTCTGAAAGCACAAAATATAGAACTATAACAATCAAAAGCAAGGCCCCAATCGAGCCGGCCACAAGCAGAAGTTTTTTCTGATTCATACGGACACTAAAAATGTACCGGTGAAAAAAAAGCATCAAAAAAAAAGGGAACCCGGCTGCGGGTTCCCTTTAATTGTAATAAAGTAATTAAACTTTATTTAAGCAAACACATTGATCAGCCAGGAAATCACCTGTCCGATAATCGTATTCGTCAGGAAATTTTTCAGATCCACCGGCGAACGATTCAGTGAATCGTAATACCAGGCTGAATACTCATCCACCTGAGGAATGCTCACAGCGTATTTGCTGTTGATGGCTTTGATCAGCTCGTTTGCGAGCACGGCATGTCCGTAACGGTTCGGGTGAACTCCGTCCAGGCCAAAAAGACCCGGCTTGCCCGGCAGCGGCCAGTTGCCCTGCGCGGATCCCGGGCTGTAGCCGGAAGAGCTGCGAATCATACGGCCGTTGGCCTTGATATCGTCAAAAAGAAGTTTCGCATCTGTGAGGGCGAAATTCATGGAAGCGGCCTGGTTTCTGAGCTCGTTGTTCATGTTTGTCAGGAACGATGTGATGGTGGCAACCTCGCCCGCATCCAGAACCTGATCCGTGCTTGAAACGGAAGAACGATAGAAAGCTTTCAGACCGGTGTAAGCGGCCCGGCCGGACGGATCGGTGTATCTTTCCAGATACGCGATAGCCGTAACGTTCGGCACGGTAAAAATAACGCCGCCTTTCAGTGATCCCATCAGTTTCAGACGGCGCATTGCTTCACGCACGTCAGTCTGGAAACGATTGTAATCCAGGCAGGCAAGGCTGGTTGAAAGAGCCGTGCAGAGAACATGGTTGGCGCCAACGGAACCAAAGAGGAAGGTCGGTTTTACCGCTTCCATGATCTGAATCTGAGTGCCCGAGCTGCGCAATCCGTACTGGAAAAATTTATCCGGCGACTGGCAGTCAGCAACAGTGATCCAGCGGTAGGTATACCAGTACCAGGTTGCCCAGTACCACTGACGCACTTGCTTGGTGGCGCGGATATCCGCGCAAGTTCCGCTTTTATAGAGAGCATCCGAATAGTCCGCTCCGGTGATGCCCGCATGAGTCGGCGTGCCGACTGTGGATGCATTGCCGCCGAGCACACTCGACGCCAGGCAGATCACACCGCAATTGCCTTTGAGAACATCTTCCAGGTTTGCGTAGGGTCCTTTCAGAACATTATAGCTTACATTGGATCCAGCCTGTTTCGCAACGAGTACCGGATAGGCCCAGTCCTGCGTCTTTTGCTCTACGGTCACACCGTAAAAGCCCTGCGACAGCGAATCACCGATCACACCTGGTTTTGCAAAAAGCTGCTGCAGTGAATACGTCTGCCCAAAGGCAGGCGCGGCAAACAGCGCGCTTACAGTCAGCAGGACCAGACCTGCGTACGATTTTATCTTCATATTATACTCCTTATTGAGTGCAGGAGGGTATTATTACAAATTCAGACCGATTTTTATGTCTCGGCCGCCCCAATTGCACACTCTTCCAAATTTAACCTGGATCAAGGTATACCTCGACCCTCTATTTAGGACAATTCAATGACATGGTGTCAGAATTTCAAGCAATATTTTTGGTGTTTTTTTGACGCCTGGCATTGAGCGCAAGGAAGAGTGTAAGAATCAGGGGATGAAGAGATGGGGGATACGGGGATAGACGAGATCGGGGGGGGATTTTGAAAAAAATATCTCTTCCATCTCCTTATCCCCTTCAGCCGCAGCCTGAACCGCCAGCAATGTGTAAAAAGCTGGATATTTCAGACATCAGATGTATTGTCGGTCGTTCTGCGGATATTCGGCCCGTCCGGGCCTAAGAATATACAAATCTCGCCGCCGCCAATGATGGCAGTTTCTGCCGGTTTTTGTTGATCGAATTTTATTGTTGAGGGGTAATCTTGTGCGCATATCTGTAATAAGGAAGCCAATACGCTTCAGTCCTGATTTTCGGCGGGTGATACTTCGGTACTTCGATCTGAATCCAGATCGAGTGATCTCATTGATTGAAAAGATAATCCCGCTCACTGAGGAAGAAGCCCAGGGAGCTCTGAATTCCACACTGCGTGATTTCGCCAAACGTCACCGGAGCATCACCAGGAAGTTCTTAGAAAATTACGGCCGAGTCAAAGCGATAGCTGACGCTCGCAATATCGAACACGATGATCTGTCCATGACTAAGAAACTCCTGATAGGTTCATTTTTCTCTCTCGAATACTCGATCGAGTCAGCGGCCTTCTTCAATCCATCAGTGCTGGAATCGCCGGATCAAACCGGACTGGAAGAAGGCTGCAAACGAATCATCGTCAGTTTCAGGGCAACCGGCGAGGGACATATCTCTTCGCTCGTTTTTCGTTCCGGCATTATTGATAAAGAAAAGAATCTAAATTTTTTACCCGTGAACAGATATGTGGAAGAGCCGGAAATAGTGAAGCGTCACGTCTATCAAAAAAATGATTTCATCAATAAACTGCGGGAAATGAACGTCACGGAAGAGCACATACTGCTTGTCATGAATCGTCTGGGCGATCAATTCATATACGGCGAATTGCTCAATGCTGTGGACGGCATTTTGAACGAGAAGCACAGTTACGATTCGGAGAGGAAGCGCTCAATATCGGAAATTGTCTGGCTGGCCGAGTCCCATTACGAAATTGAATTTTCAAAAGACACAGAAATATCCGAGCGGGTGATTTTTCCGATATCGTACTCGGAACGCAAAGGCATTGAAGACGCACGATTCGTTAAATTCATAGAAGATGACGGCCGGACACTCTACTACGGAACCTACACCGCTTATGACGGGCATACGGTGATTCCCAAACTCATAGAGACAAGAGACTTCTATAATTTTAAAATAAGGCCGCTGCACGGCGTGGGAGCCCAGAATAAAAATCTGGCTCTGTTCCCGCGTAAAATAAAAGGCCGGTACGCCATGCTTTCCAGAATCGACGGGATCAACAGCTACGTCGGTCTGTCAGAAAATATCAATATCTGGGACGCTCCCATTTTGATTCAGACACCTCAGTCGTTCTGGGAGTACATACAGATCGGAAATTGCGGCTCGCCGATTGAAACAAAAGAGGGATGGCTGATCATAACCCACGGCGTCGGCCCGATGAGACAGTACAGTCTGGGAGCGAGCCTGTTTGACCTTGATGATCCGACGAAGCAGATAGCCCGTCTGTCCGAACCGCTTCTTGCGCCCAATGAAGAGGAGCGCGAAGGGTATGTGCCCAACGTGGTCTATTCCTGCGGCAGCATAATCCATGACGGTTTTCTGCTTCTGCCTTATGCGATGGCGGATACGCAGTCGGCCTTTGCTCTGGTCAATGTGGAGGAATTGCTGGCGAAGCTCAGAGAAAAAAAATAAACTTCAGCAGTGGGCGATACTTTCATTTACTTTCCAGATCTCATTTACTTCCAGCCCTCATTTGCTCTCCAGAGCAAAGATCGCAGCGCCGAGCGCCCCCACAATCTGCGGCTCTTCCGGGATATTGAGTTTCATCCCCAGTTTTTCTTCCAGCACTTTGACCATACCGGCATTTTTTGCCACACCGCCCGTCATCGTAACCTGACCGCCGTTGATCATTCGTTTTACCATGTTGAAGACTCTCGTCCCGATCGCCGTGTGAAGTCCTTTGACAATATCCTCTTTTGCTTTTCCCTGCGCGATGAGCGAAACAACTTCTGATTCCGCAAATACAGTGCACATGCTGCTGATGGCGATTTTTTCCTTCGACTTGAGACTGTATTCGCCGAGCTCCGATAATTTTAATTCAAGAGTTCTGGCCATCACTTCCAGAAATCTTCCGGTTCCGGCGGCGCATTTATCGTTCATGCAGAAATCCGATACCTTCCCGTTTTTGTCCACCTGAATGCCTTTCGAATCCTGGCCGCCTATATCGATGATCGCTCCCGTCTGCGGAAAAAGGTGCTGCGCTCCCCGGCCGTGGCAGGAAATCTCTGTGACCTTTTTATCCGCAAAAGGCACGCTGATTCGTCCGTAACCTGTTGCGACAATGGTCTTTATATTTTCGCGGACAAGGCCCGCCTGAGATAACGCCTGGTTGAAAGACAATTTTCCCGCGGCTTCACTGTTGGCGCCGGTCGGATAAATATTATACAGAATAATATTCTTATCCGAATCGATGATCACAGTTTCCGCCGACAGAGATCCAATATCGATTCCGGCGTAGTATGTTTTTTCAATCATAAATATCACTCCAATTTCTTCAAATCCTGCACTTTTTTATTCGCGTCCGTTGGCGCTTATTCGCGGTTCCTTTTCTTCTGTCTTTCTCTGTTTTTTTTACAACTGTGTTGTTCGTTTCATTCCAGCATTTCCATGAATCCTTCCAGTCGGGTCATCAACTGTCCTTCGGCGAAATTCCGCTCGTCCACGCAGTCGACATCCAGATTGATCATGGGAATATTTATTTCTGCCAGCGCCTCTTTGAACATGTCGCGGCCCGCGCAGTTCTGCCGGCAGCCCCAGTGAGAAGGATTGATCGCGCCTTTAACAGAATATTCACGCGCAAGTTTCTGAATGACTTCAATTCTCTTTGACACATCGCCGTTGAATGGATGCATGATCTGCCGGCGCGCTATCTCCTCCAGCGGACGATCCACATCCAGGTCGCCCTCCCAGTGTACATGGTTGAGCTCATCTATTACAATGCGAGCGCCGAAATTCTTTTCCATGGCTGTCAGGAGCTTATTTCCGAACTGGATTCGATTCTGAAGCCAGAACAGACGGATTTTTTCTTCCACATTTTCTTCCGCCGGGCGCGCCGATTTTTCCTTCATAAAAGATAAGTATCTTTCGCAGACATCGATTCCGTCCTGCGTGCCGAGCAAAAGCCCGATAATAACTCCAAAATTTTTCAGATCTTCACCGCCCAGAGGCGAAGGCACAGCTTTGTTCAATTCATAAACTTTTCGCGCCAGACTCACGCATTTATTCGAGAGGGCCAGAGCTTCTTTCATCTTTCCTTCATCGTATTTTTTTCCTGTGACCGAAGTTATATGCTCGATCATCGCGCGGTACTGATCCGCCAGATATTTAATCGTGTCGATGTTCAGACGATACGGAATCTGCAGAACAAAAACAGGGATGTCAAAGAACCGCCCCAGAGTCTGGAGCGACTTGAGTCCGCCGTCGCAGGGCGTGCTGGCCCCGATCAAAAGATCCGGTTTTGGCAGCAGACCCGCCTTTGCCGCGCCGATGAGCGCCCTGTGGTACGAGCAGGCATCCGTGGAATAACCGTGCTGTTCGGATTTATCGAGATATTCAGCCGCCCTGCCCGTTGTGGCCAGAGTGCTGCCGACAAATTCCACAAACATACTGTCGATTCCCATCGTGTGCAGGATCTCAAAAGGAACAAAAACTCCGGTCAGCGCGACACTGCGAGCCGGCTCAAAAAGACGTGTTACGATTTTCGCCGTCTGATAGACCATCAGACGCCGGGGGCTCAGAGTATTGCTCAGCTTTCTTTTCTCCAGAACTCTTACCAGGCCTTCAAAAAAAGATTGTATAAAATTTTCTTCTAATATTTTTTCTTTTACCGCTCGCATAGAATCCTCCGGTCAGCCGCGAAATTTCATACATTGACACGTAAAATGCTGCCAGCCATGCGAATAACACAAACCATGACTTTTCTCTTTCTTCTTTCGTGCATTTTCGTGTGCTTTCGTGGCTATCTGTTCCTCAGTTTATCATTTCGACAAATGCCTCGATTCTTGTCTGCAGCTGTCCGAAACTGCCCGTTGTGTAGTCGCCCTCGACAAACAAAGATCGAATATTATTTTTATCAAACACTTCTTTTAAATGAGGAACGCTGTGGATATAGGAATCGCAGAATTTCAATGAATGAAAAATCACGCCGTCGGCTTTTGATTTCTTTACGATGTCCAGGATGTAGTCGATTTCTTTTTTCTCGTCCATCATGCGAGCGCAGGGCGGCTTTAAGAGATACGCACTGGCCAGAGCACCAAGATAGTCCTCTATCCATTCCGGCGATATATCAAAGGCTCTGGCGCTCGTGCATAAATTGTCCGCCACAATGCTGGCTCCTGAATTTTCAATGAGCTCAAATATCGACGGGTGATGTATCAGATTGCCCGTAAGCATGATTCGCACTCCGCTGTTTCTGAAGGGAGCGGAGCCTCTCTCTTTCACAAAATTTTCAAGCAGGGGCAGGAATTCAAAAGGATCCACAAAACTCGACGCGTTCACAATGCGGATAAACTCGCCGCCGGTGACATCCGTCGTGCCTTCCATTCTGCGCTGGTACAGGATTCGCAGCTGTTCGCGAAGCTTTGCGTAAATTGCAAAGGAAGATTTCAGTTCTTCTATCGTCGGTTCTTTATGAAAGTATTCTTTCAGAGCGCGCTGCAGATGATCCAGTTCGGATCGAAAATAAGCGATGTCGGCAGCGCCGTCTTTTTTCGGCAAATCAACAAACTGCCAGAACTTGCCCGGATTCTGATTCCGCCAGACCTCACTGAGCCTTCGCATGGCATCGCAGGAATGAATGAACACCGCGCCCGAAAGATAGTCCAGTTCGCCCTCCAGCGAAGAATCCAGGCAGCTGCGGCAGTGAGGACAGACATTGGTATGCATGAGACTGTCAGCGCGCTGGATGGCCCGGTCCATGCCGAACACCCGGACGGGATGGCCAAAAACATACATCAACTCCAGAGGCAGGTAGGAGCAGAAATATCCGACAATGGGTCGTTTTATTGAGCTTAGATACTGATTTTCGTCAATATTCAGGAGATTTTCCATTATCCGGTCCTGTTTGGTTTTTCCGATTGACAGTCTATCTACCGGTAGGTATATTGTCAACGGGGATACCGATTTTTTGAACAAAAAACATGAAATTCTGGCAGCAGGATCCAGACTTTTTTACCAGAACGGCTTTCACAATACGGGCCTGTCGCAGATTCTTCAGGCCTGCGACATAACAAAACCGTCCCTGTACTACTACTACCATTCCAAGGTCGAACTGGGCTTTGCCTATCTGGATCACCAGGAAAACAGAATTTTTTCCAGGTACGACAAGTGGATGAAATCCAACTCGTCCCTGAAGGGGTACTTGCTAACCTGGTGGAATCTTATCGATCGACAGGTTCGGGCCGGAATGTTCAACGGCTGTCCCTTCAGTAATTTTGCCGGACAGATGACAGGAAACGACAAAGCAATCTTCCAGGACAAACTTCTTGCCGTTGAGCGGCGCTGGCTCAGGACGCTGTCCGACTATCTTTCATCTCTCAAAACTCAAAACAAAGTGAAGGCGGATGCGAACATCAGAGAAACGGCGCAGGAAATTCTGGTCTCTTTTCAGGGCTGCGTGAATTTATGGAAAATTTCGCACGACGACACTTACCTGAAGTTATTGAGGAAGATTTTTCTCGATATCGCCGGCCGCGTCGACAATTGAAGAAATCGGGCGGGCGAGCCCTGCATTTTTCCGCTGAAAAATAATCAGCTCACAATTTCACCGCCATCAGGAATGGACAGAGTTCTCGCGGTTAATCGTGATTCATAGAAGGTTCGTAAACAATCGATTTGATTGCGGGCGCAAGTTTTTCAACAAGCAGACCGGGCTGCGTGGGAGCAAATAGCTGCACCTCTCTTCTCTGGCCTCCCGGTCGGTCGATTGATAAGCGAATCTGATACTCGTTGCCACCGGGAAGATAGAATGTTCTCATAATCTGGATGATTATGCCAGTGCCGTCAGCATCCAGATCGATTTCCTGCCGTGGCAATCCGCTTTGCAGACTGTCAATATACTGCGAAAGCCGATTCACGCCTTTTTCATCAAGAAGAGACACAATTCTAACTTTCAATCTCGGAACCGTCATCCGGGCGCTGGCAAGAAGCCGCTGGGTCAGCTGCGGCGATTTTCGCATGTTTTGTTTCAGCCGGGAGAGAAAATATCGCATGGCAATTTCGCGCGTCTGCTGGTCTATCAGATCCATATAAAAATTATCAAAAAATGGCGTTATAAAGAAAAGGGGCAGAAAGATCCAGCCAAAGAGGTTGTAGTCATTCACACTGTACAAATCCTGATAGAGAACATCGCCGGAACTTTTTTCATAGAGGACGAACCGGGAGCTGTGTTCCGTTTTTCCAATACTTGGAATGATGAGAAGTGTTGTGCAGGATACGGCTGGGCCTGGAAAGGGTTTCCCGGAAAAACCTGATTGATATGTGCGAAAAATTAAATTGGAGTTCGAATCTCGAACCAGAGCGCCGGATATGTCTACCATTTCAGTCAGCCGTTCCATATGATCCGCATTCGTGAGGAAATATTGAAAATCCACCTTCACGGGCGCCGGTAATTTCAACCTTTCGTAATATTCATCCTGCGAGCTGAATCTGCTCTCCTGGACGCTCGCATAGTGTATGTAGCAGCTGGAGAGAAGCCCCGCAAGCGCCACCACCAATAATCGCAATGGATTCATATTCATCTGCATCGCCGGCATTTCGCTTCAGGCCAGCAGCATAAAACTCTTCACCAATCCCATCCCTTTGATTTCAATCGAACCGCGTTCTTCCAGTTTGAATTTACCTTTCAGAAGATTGTATGTAGACTCTGTGACCTGAATCTGCCCGGGCAGTCCGTGCGACTCCATGCGCGAGGCCGTGTTGACGCTGTCCCCCCACAGATCGTAGATGAATTTCTTTTTTCCAATCACGCCTGCCACGGCGTCGCCGGTGTTGATGCCGATCCGCAATTCCAGAGGCAATTCGCTCTTATTTCTGTAATCTCGGATAACATCAAGCATCTCAAGCGCAAACCGGGCGACGCTCTCTGCATGCATCGGGTCCGGTTCCGGCAGGCCGCCCACAACCATGTAAGCATCGCCGATGGTTTTTATTTTTTCCAGTCCGTGTTTTTCGGCCAGATCGTCGAATGAAGAAAAAATATCGTTCAGCAGCGATACCACGGCAACAGCCGGCATTTTTTTCGACATTTCTGTGAAACCGACAATATCTGAGAACAGTACTGTGCAGTTTTCAAAACGATCCGCAATTGTATCCGGGCTTTCTCTGAGCTTCTTTATTATGGAAGAAGGCAGTATATTCAGAAGCAGTCGTTCCGATTTCTCCTGCTCCTGCTTCAGAAACTTTTCTGCAGTATGAAAGGTTGTATATATATAGTAAGAAAACGCAAAAACAAGAATTCCCAGACCCAGGTTGATGGCAAGTCGCTGCTGGTAGACAAGAGACGTATCGGCATGGCCCATACCGGGGAATTTATCTGAAAATACCTCAAGTAAGCCAAATGCAAACAATGCCAGGATCGAGAGCGCGTACATCCAGCGTTTTTCCGCAGCCGGAAAAACAAAAAAGATCACCATGATCTCTGTCAGAAGAAAATAATGGAAGTGAGTTCCTGTCCCCGCTATTACGGAATTTCCGCCCAGGAAAGAAAGTGAAAAAAAAGCGAAACACAAGCGCGCCGCTTTTGTGGAGCCGCGGGAATTTAAATACAGGCAGATGATCAGAGAGAGTGAATATACCAGGGAAGCGATGCTGTACTGAAACGAAATTCCAATAAACATAGAAGCCGGTATGTTCAGCAGAGTGAATGCAGCCACAATCAGACAGAGGCTGTTCGTGAGCACAATATGTTTGTGCTCGGCCGTATCATCGGCATACGACACGCCCAGATAGGCCAGCTGATTCCATAGAATTTGAAGCATGGATCGTCATCACTGCATAGCTCGAAGCGGGCAAACAAAAAACTTTCGAGCAAAAAAAACAGTTGGCTCGTGAGGGGCAGGTCTCTGATTCTACCACAATGCGCAGTTTGCCTGTTATTCGTTTTTCTCCCGACAAAGAAGATCTTTTACGTCAAATCGATGAAGTCCACAATGCGATCATTGAGTTTTACAGAGAAACGCCGGATGACCTTCTTGAATCACCTGCCTCTCCAGACGGTTGGAGTATACTGAAGAATATGAAACATGTGGCCAGTACAAATCGATACATGGCGGCCTGGATCCGTTTGCCCCTTTTCATCCTGAAACTACGGGGGTGCCCATCAAAACCAGACATCACAGTGGAGCAGCTGCGAGAGACAAACAGACCAAACATCAAAAACTATGGGCGTTACGAACAGCACGGCAAACCGGACGATGCATTGAAATTAAAAATACTTGCAGAGATTTCGGCTTCTGCGGAGAAACTGAAGATTGCGGTACGGCGCAGAACGGAAGAGGAACTGACCTCTCTGAGCGGAATGTTCGGCGGAATGAATCTCAGAATGTTTGTGCATTTTGTTTTGAAACACAACGTCCACCATACGAACGTTGCCCGTTCACGCCTGGTATCCTGACTCCATAGCCCCGCCCGTCATTAATATATTTATATTTACAGAAATTTATAGATGTATTTTATTTACCGAGAAAACAAAATATGGAAAAAGCGGCAGCCGAGAATATGCAAAACGCTGAAAGAACAGAATGGACACCCATAGGGCAGACATCCAACACCCGGTACTATCATGTAGACGAGGATATCATGATCGTCGTGCCCGACCAGGGATTGAAAGATAACGGCCCTTCCGCTCTCGTCAATGCAGAGTTTCAAAAAAATTACCAGGAGAAGCTCGGACGGATCTGCGCTTCCATCGTTTTTATTTCAAGCCTCCTTTCCCAGGACAGCGAGGCCCGCCGGGTGTACAGTGAAAAAATGAATTTTTTTGCCGCAGCTCTGATTGTCACAAATCCTATCTCACGAGCTATAGGCAGTTTTTTTCTGGGTCTTTCAAAACCAAAATTCCCCACAAAGCTTTTCGATAATTACGAAAACGCAGTCGCCTGGATCAGAGAAAATCGGCCGGAAAAACAACAATGAATCCGGATACGGCTCAGTGGAAATCCATCGGCAAAACAGACAACGCCGATTTTTTTGAAATCGCGCCGAATATCCTGGGCGTTCTTCCTTTCGAAGGAAGCACGGACAGCGAAACCACCGCGCGTCAGAGCGTGAAACTGCAGCTGGAATATCTACGTCCGCTCGGAATGCGCGCCGGGATTGTCGTCTTTATGGATCCGATTCTCGAGCAGGATGCGGGGGCACGGCGGATTTATCGGGATTTGCCGGATCCGGCTTTTCAAATCTGCTATGCGCTGGTGGGCGGCACCGGATTCGGTCGGGCAGTCGGATCGGTATTTCTGGGGCTCAGCCGGCCCCGGGTTCCCACAAAAATGTTTTCAACTCTGGAAGAAGCGCTGAAATGGATTCGAGAACAGCTGAAGAAAAAATAAATCCGGATCTGCCTCCCGCCCTGATTGAGGGGTTTGAGCAGATATGCGCGGGCAATTTCTCTTACAGGCTGCCGCGAAGCCTTTTAAAAGACGCCTCGGACCTGACCGCATTTTATTTCAACACAGTCGCCGAAGAAATCGAGCATATTATCCAGTCAACGAAGGAACAGGAAGTTAGACTCAGCGGAATCCTGGAAAACCTTTCACAGCTTCTCTTAAGAGTGGCCGCCGGCGATTTTTCAGTTGAGGCTCCGCGCGATTTCAGCGGAGATACAGCCGATGTGCTGGCCTTCCTCGTGAACAACACGATTCAGGAGCTGGATCTTTACATGAAGGCTGCCAGACAAAAAGCGGAGGCAGACCGAATCCAGCTGGAAGCTCTTGTCGCAGAAAGAACCCGCGAACTTCACCTGCTGGCCACGACAGATGTTCTGACAAAGACTTTCAACAGACGGCATATCATCGAAATTGCGGATCAGGAAATTTCCAGATCGGGCCGGCACGGACACGATCTGAGCCTGGCAATGCTGGATCTGGATCATTTCAAATCCGTCAACGACACATTCGGCCAAGCAGCCGGAGACACCGCTCTCCTGATGGCGGCCGATGCAATGCGAAGCCGCATCCGCTCTCACGACCGTCTGGGACGTTACGGAGGGGAGGAATTCCTGCTGATAATCCCGGAAACCCATATTGCGGGAGCATTGGTACTGGCGGAAAAAATACGCGCGGCCATCGAAAAGATGGAAATAAAATCGGGAGAGAACCGAATACCTCTGTCAGCCAGCATCGGCCTGGCACAGTGGCAGATGAGTGAACCGCTGGACAGCGTCCTTACCCGCGCTGATGCCGCGCTGTACCGGGCCAAGGATAATGGGAGAAACTGCGTCGTTGCGGATAAGTGACTGCTGTCAGTCCTCGTCCAGCCTTCGCACAGAAAATCCTTCGCCCGATATTTTTTCAAGAATGATCTGGATGTGTTCCGGATCCCTGGTCTCGATCGCCAGATCCAGATAGGCATTTTTGACGGAAATCTGCGCAAAAATGCGCTGGTGCGAAACTTCGATAATATTGCCGCCGCATTCCGCCACAATTCCTGAAATTTTCGCAAGCGAACCCGGCCGGTCGGAAATGGTAATGCGAAGACGCGCGACTCGTCCCTCTCTGACAAGGCTGCGCATCAACAGGGAAGCCAGTATTCTTGTATCGATATTTCCTCCGCTGAGAACCAGAGCGGTTTTTTTTCCAGCAAATTTTTCCGGGTATGTGCAGATGGCCGCCAGGGGAGCCGCTCCTGCGCCCTCCGCAACCGTCTTCTCAATATTGAGAAGCAGACAGACGGCGTTTTCCAGAGATTCCTCGGACACGAGAAGCATCTCGTCCACCAGTTTCCTGGCCGCAACAAGCGTCAGTCTGCCAGGCGATTTCACCGCGATGCCTTCTGCGATGGTTTCTCCCTCTCCGTGTACTGATTCGCCGTGAAGCGCATGATAGAATGCGGGATAGGAGGCGCTCTGAACTCCGATCACCCTGATGGAGGATTTCAGAGATTTTGCGGCCGACGCAATTCCGCAGATGAGACCTCCCCCGCCGACGGGCGCAACAATTATTTCAAGATCCTCTCTCGCCTGGATTATTTCCAGCCCAACGGTGCCCTGACCGGCGATGACTTTTTCATCATCGTACGGATGAATCAGAGTCATTCCTTCATTGATGAATCTTTCAGAAAAGGCGAAAGCCTGGTCCAGCGTGCTGCCTTGAATTTCCACACGGGCTCCAAATTCCTGTGTATGCCTTACCTTGATGAACGGGGTTCCGACCGGCATCACAATACAGGCGGGTATGCCCAATCTCTGCGCATGGTAGGCGACGCCCTGAGCATGGTTCCCGGCAGAAACCGCCACAATGCCTCTCTTCTTTTCTGAATCCGACAGACTCAGCAGTCTGTTGAGAGCGCCGCGCTCTTTGAAAGACGCGGTAAACTGGAGATTTTCAAATTTGATATAGATCTCTGCTCCGGTGAGCTGAGAAAGCGTCCGTGAATGCAGAAAAGGCGTGAGGACTACGGCTCCTTCAATATTTTTTGCGGCGGTAATGATATCTTCAAGGGTCGTCAAACAGGATGGTTTTGAAGACATATGCAAGGCTTTCAATATATTTTTATTAATATTTTTCTTGAAAGAATTTTCACCCTCTGAATGATCAAGCCAATGCGCCCAAAGTTCCTGATTCTCAACGCCCTGATTCTGGTGTCCTGCGCCGATGTTCCCAGGCCGGCGTTGCAGATTCTGGAAAGGGATGTTGAATTTGAACAGCTGGGAGAATTCGTCAACGACTGGCATCTTTCCCGGGATTCCATCCCGAATCTTGGATACGATCGAAGTGTATGGGTAAAATTTCCTGTTATCAACAGAGAGTCCGGTGAAAGAGATTTTGTCCTGGAAATAGGAGCGCCCTGGGTGGACCGGTTCGATTTTTATCTGGTTGGAAAATCCAACTTCAGACACTTAGAAGCCGGTCTCCTGCGACCGGCCGGCGGACTGATCTATCACAGACATCCCTCTTTTCATTTTTCTCTCCCTGCCGGCGAGACCGCCGTAATCTTTATCCGCGCCCGTACGACAGGTCTCTTGACCCTGCCGATGCGCCTCTGGAGCGCCGACGATTTCCAGCATAAAATTCCCGCCGAATACTCAATACACGGGATCTACTTTGGGACGATTGCCGCGCTTCTGATTTATAATCTGAGCGTTTTTTTCTTCGTGCGAGACCGCTCCTATCTGCTCTACTGTGCCTATCTGACCTGCATCTTCATTGTCTACGCAATTATGGGAGGTTTCGCGAAACAATTTCTGCCGGGCGAAGATCGCTCCTATTTCAAGCCGCTGATGCTCTTCACGGGTTTGCTGTCGATGGTGTTTGTGAGTCTTTTTACACGAGATTTTCTGATACTGCGTGAAATAAATCGCAAACTGGACAAAGGGATCATGGGGCTGTCAATCTTCTGTCTGACCCGCGCGCTAATCATACCGCTTATTCCTTACAGCGCCGGAGTCCGCATCGTGAATTTGATAATTCCAATTCTCACGATTTCACTGATTTCTACCGCCGCCTGGTGCGCGAACCGCGGAGTGAGCCAGTCGCGCTATTTTCTTCTCGCCTGGATTGTGCTGGCTGCTGGGACTCTGATGGAATTCGCCACTAAATTCGGAGTCATTCCCGTAACGACGCCGGGAAGATTCGGCACACAGATCGGAAGTCTCTTTGAAGTCCTGCTGTTCTCGGTTTCTCTGGGACGAAGAATCCGCAGTCTGTCGGAAGAGAAGGCATCGGCCCAGAGCCGCCTCAGGTCGCTGGAAAATGACCTGGAAATTGCGCGCAGAATACACGCGAGAATACTTACCGCACAGATGCCGATTCTGCAGAATGCAAGCGTTCGCGTAAGTTATCTCCCTCTGCATGCCGTCGGCGGGGATTTTTACGATTTTCACGAAACGGACGGAAGCCAGACTGGAATCCTTATCGCCGATGTGACCGGACACGGTGTCGGGGCAGCGCTTGACTCATCAACGGTGAAGATTGCGTTTCGTCAGGAAATAATGGAAATGACATCGCCGGCGGCGCTCTTGAAAAATATGAATCACTTCCTCAAGGACTTGCTGGAATACAGGTTCGTCAGCGCCCTGTATCTATATCTGGACCTGGGGGCAATGAAGGCATCTGTTGCAAGCGGCGGCCATCCCCCGATGCTGTTGGTTCGGGACGGAGTAATCACTCCCGTGGAAACAGAGGGATCTTTGCTGGCAGTTTTTCCAGATCCATTGTTTGAGGTAAAATCGTTCAATCTTGCCGCCAGGGACCGACTTCTGCTTTTCACAGACGGGCTTTTCGAAATGCTGACTGATGAAGAAGATTCCATGCAGGTGTTTTACAGAATCATCCAGGAAATAAATACTCTGCCGGCCGACCTTTTTCACAGAACTCTGCTGGAAAAGCTGGCACGGCGCAGAAAAGAAACATTTGATGATATCACTCTTCTGACCGTCGATATCGGATCCAGATAGACTGATATCATTTTCCCGGAGGAAATCGGCTTTACTGAATTGGTCGCCAATCCCTTCAGTGGCATATGCATTTTTCCTCCAGGCAGGCATACATAGCTTTTACGGCTGCCGCCGTCAATCTGGCTGCCAGCGCCGCCATGCTTTTCTGGCTGGCACCGGCCACGGCCGCAGGAGGCGCCCTTGAAACAAGACTCGCCTATATCGCCTCGCACACTCTGAGAGTTCAGATCGGATGGTCCATCTGGATTGCGGCGTCGATCTCTCTGGTCCTTCTATTCTATGCGCTTTCATTTGATGAAAAAGGCGCTCCTGATTTCTGGAACACCTTCGCCGCATTGACGGCCCTGCTCGGGGGCGCTTCTGATACGTTAGCGGATCTCATTTCCCTGGGTATTCTTCCTCATCTGGCAGCGGCCTGGCAGAACTCAGTTGAAGCTCAAAAATTGTTCCTTGTTTCTCAGTTCGAACTGTGGGATCGATTTACGGTTCTCTGCACCGGTGGTCTGGGAAATACATTTTACGGTCTTGCAGGAACGATTCTGACAATCAACGCTTTCCACCGGAGACGTTTTTCTTCAATCATCCGGACGCTAAGTATCCCTTTGTGGCTCTGCACCTTCCTGATGAGCTACGGAAGTTTCACTCTTGATACGCATCTTCTGCCCTATGCTGTCGGATCGACTATGGCGCTTTTTGTAATCTGGTCATTTTTGATCGGCATGTATTTTTGCAGAAAAGGAGAAACGTAGTTGTACTTCTGGTTCAAGATTTTCCATCTGGCCGGCGTGGTTCTATGGATCGGGCCTCCTCTCGGCGCATATCTTATGCAATTGTATATTTTAAATAAACAGGACAAATCCGGACCAACGGCGTTGATTGTGAGGCGCGCATTTATCGCCGTACTCACTCTGGAACACGCGGCCCTGGCGCTGCTTATGGCAGGGGCCCTGGCAATGCTCTGGTACGGCGAATGGGTTTTTCTAACTTTTTTCTGGATTCAGATGAAAATCCTGATTTTCTGCCTGGTGATTATCCCCATAGAAATTCTCGACATCTGGTGGGGGCAGATTTCGCCTGTTCTTGCCTTACGACGCGATAAAACACAGGACAGTTTTTCGCCGGAGCTTGTCAGAATTTTCAGACGTTATGATAGATTTGTGTATTTCAGCATTCCTTTTCTGCTTATCTCCTGGACGATATTCTTCTACCTGGCTGCGGCCAAGCCGACATAATCCTCCAATTGACAGCCGCATGAAACCGGCTTATTTGCTTCTTAATCTGAAATCAACCGAAGTCAATGACGATAATTATATAGGGCCGGCAAATTCAGCTAATAATAGAATTCCGGATTACGTCTCATAAGATTTCTGTTCATGGATCATCTGAAGAACATATTTATCTCTGACGGAGAAAACTCCAGTCCGGCAATGCGCGCGACCAGCCGCATATTTCTGTGCTTTCTGCTTGCCGTATCCTGCCAGAGCAGCGGTCCGGGTCCTGGATTGTCTCCCATTCTTCCCGATCGATCGGAATCGGCCGCCGTCGTTTTTGTCGCCAGGCCGAAAGTTTCTGGCGGCGCAGACATATCATCCGGTGCGCGCGCCCTCATGGAATCCTTTCTTACGGCTGGTGGACTGGCTGTTATACCATCGTCTGATATTATCCGGCTGAATACTCTGCTGGGATCTGACGAGAACGATCCGGCGGCGCTTTGTGAATATTCCGGAGCCGACGCCTGCATTGTTCCGGAGATCACAATTCAGGCCGATCAGGCGACAGTATCACTGCGCTGGCTGTCGCGAGACGAAAATGAACTTGTTGTGCAGACACCGGGGCCCTCACGGGATGTCAGCCAGCTATTATACAGAACCTTTGTGTTGATGATGGAAGAAGCCCGGAACCAGAAGCTCATCAGAGAGGGTTTCTGGTCGGCGCAGAATCAGAACGACGCTTCGCGCATGGTGAAGCCGCAAATGGATTCGCTGAAGGCATTTTCCAGAGGACTGGACCTGGAAAAGGAAAATTCTTCGCTTGCGACAATTGAATACAGAAAAGCCCTGGCCATCGATCCGGATTTTTTGCTTCCGTATGCCCGGCTTTTTTACACATGCTACGAGTCAATGGCGTATCCCGCCTATGCGGAAGGGGATATCACCAACCAGACGCGTGTAAGGCTGGACGCCGACACTGTCGTGCCGCTCGGACTTGCATTTCGCGATCTGGGCGTCAATGCACTGCGGAAAGGCTGGACCACAGCTGCGGAGGCTTATTTCAGAAGAACAATGACCCTGCTCAGCACAGGCAGAAGAGAGGCAAATATTGCCGGAGTGCTCGCGCTGTACGGACTGGCGGACCTGTCCTTAAAAGGCAGAAACAATATGGGTTCACTCTACTTTTCTCATGCGGCGCAGATGCTGCTGGAAACGATGGGCGGCCTGCGGACCTTCCTTTCGCTGGAAGGCGAAATACGTCTGGGTTCCGCGTACATCATCGACGCAAAAAATATTCTGGCGCTGTATTCCTACAACCGGGCGCTGGACCATATTTCCCGACCGGGTCTGGAAAGTTATACCCAGGCGGCTCTTGTTCGCGCCGATCTGGGCAGCGCGAAATTGCGATCGGGGGACCGGGACGGCGCGATCGAAGATTACGAATCAGCTATGGAAATTCTTTCCAATCTTGAAATGACAAATTCGCATCTTTATCTTTCGGTTCTGCTGCACTACGGAATCGTTCAGCGGCTCTCCGGAAATTTAAAAGATGCGGAAACATCCTTCAATCACGTTCTCACCTCCGCAAAAATTCTGGGACTGGACCAGACTTCTCTTTACGGAGAGGCGGCTCAATCCGCAGGGCTGATGGCTTCATTCCGCGGCGATGAAGCGAGAGGCCGGTATCTGACGTCGGTCGGTCAGGAAATATTGAACCGGAACGGCGGCCTGCGTGATTCCCCGGATTTCTTCTCTCTGGAAAATCTGCCTGTCAAAAACGAACTGGAAATGCTTCTGGATGAAGGACGACTTCTTTCCAGCTACTGCGAATCATTCAACTTTGCGCTGCACAGCCGGCAGATTCAGGCGAGAACCTACGAGGGACGCCTGGACGATACGAATGTTCTCTTAAAAGATCTCCTGGATGAAAAAAAGACCGACGATGAAGCCCTGACACGTCTGCGGACGCAGTTTATCCTCAGGGCGGATGTTTCCGGCGCGGGAATTGTGTTCGTAGATATCGGACCGGCGATCGCAAATCTTGCATCGCCCGCCGTAACCACAGTTTCCATCGCAAGAGATTTTCCGGCCATGGAAGTAATAGCCATGGATCTCCCGGAACAGGTGGCCATTTTCAGGCAGACCGTCGCGCCGGTTCTGCGAAACCGCCTGCTTTCCTTTCCGAATTTCAACGTGGTGTCCGGAAACGGTGTGCATCCATTTTCTGAAACGATCACAGATCAGGCACGATGGATTAAATCGGAGAAAACACCGTCTGCCCTGAACGGCAGACCGATCATTTTTCGAGCCGCCAATTCAATTGATATTTATGAAACCTGGGATTCCAACCGCGCCGCGCTGGCCCGGCTGGCAGGCGATTTTCCGGAATCGCCGATTCTGTATCTTTTCAATCGCAGCATTTTATTCAAACCGGCCCGCTCGCATCGATTCCGCATTATCGGCATTATTTCGCCGGCCGGATTCGATCACATGTACGAAACATTTGACAGACACGGTGAAAAAGCATACATGCTTTCCAGTTCCGTGTATTGAATTTCATCCGCTAATCGCCATTCCCCGCTGTTTCATCGGTCAATCGGCAGATCCACATGAGCGCCCGGATTCCAGTATTCCGCTCTTTTGTTCATCTGCAACATTGAGTGACGAAGAAAAGCCAGCGGCTCGCCGAGTTTTTCATCGGTTAGACGGAATGTGCCCCAGTGCACGGGAAGAACCAGCTCGCTGCGCAGAATGCTGGCGGCGAGCGCCGCCTCCTCCGGATTAATATGTTGACTGCGCATGAACCAGCGCGGCGCGTACGCTCCTACGGGCAGAAGAGCGACGTCAATTTTCCCCGGGAACCGGCGTGCGATTTCTTCAAAATGACCCGAAAATCCAGTATCACCGGCAAAATACAGCCGCCTGCCGGAAATGTTCAGCATGTAGCTTCCCCAATGGTACTGCAGCATGTCCAGGATTCCGCGGTTGGACCAGTGGTGAGCAGGAAGAAAATTTATTTCAATATCATGCATTACAGCCGATTCAAACCATTTCATGGTGCGGGCATAATTCAGACCTGCGTCTGACGCCCACAGACCCATCCCATCCGGGAGAATGATAACAATTTCTGGATTTTTGCTCTGTAAGAAGAGAAGCGTATCCTTATCGCAGTGATCGTAATGCGCATGACTGACGATAACGATGTCCACCTTCGGCAAATCTTCAAGAGAAAAAGGCAGCGCCGTCAGCCGCGAAACCAGCGGAAGATCGCCGAAAATTGGATCCGTCAGAATTGAGACAGTACTCCCGTTTCTCGAAGCTGAAATCCAGGAAGTCGCATGACCGATGAAGGTAATCCGTATATTTCCATCTGGAGCTGTCAGATCTGAACCCGCTATATGAATAACAGAAGGCGGTGTATCGATCTCATCCTCAAACACATCCGCATCATGAGGTCCCAGAATTTTCCAGGCCAGAACATCCAGAACGGATCTTTCCGGTGTTTCGGCGGAGAGATCCAGATTTGTGTATTTCCCGTTTTTATAAAAAAGGGAATTAATACGAGCGGGATCGAGACTCGAGCAGAAAGAGGCCAGGAGCCCCAGTAGAACCGAAATGAAGGTAAATACTTTTTTCATCAAACAGACGTTGGCAGGAAAATTTTATTGACTGCGGCGTGGAAGCAAATAATAATCTCTTGAGGAAAGCCGCCCGCAATCGGACTGCTGAAAGACCCATGACAGGATTGATAAAATACACATGTTTCGCTGCAACGGTTATTTTGATTCTGACCTCCTGCCGCAGCCGGGAGAACCGGTTTGAGAGACAGGCAGAGACTGCCAGAGAAATTGCGGAATATTTTGCGGAGAAAGCGGGGGACAAGAATCTGACTGTCGCTGTCATGCCGTTTTATTTCAGCACTGATGTGCCGGAGACGGAGAGAGGAAAGGCAAAGGCAGAAGAACTGGCCGCAGCACTGTTGAATACCGGGAAATTCAGAGTTATCGAACAGAGCCGGATCGCACAGATTTTGCAGCAGCAGGGGAAACAGGCAAGCGGTCTTTACGAAACTTCCGACTCGCAGGCAATCGGACAGCTGGCCGGCGCTCAGGCCATTGTAATCACCAGAATTGAGAGAAGCCCTCAGGGAATCAGCATCGTCACGAGGCTGGTAGAAGTCAGCACCGGAATCATGCTTTCAGCAAAAACTCTGACAATGGAAACACAGGGCCGGCCCAGACCAGGTCGTTGACAGATCTGAGTTTCTGACAGACATCTCGGACACTTCGGAACGCTTGAGAAAAGACTCCTGTGCCGATCATGGCCCGATCTGCACAGGGCAGAGTTCCAGGACAGAATATGAGAACAGAATTTGAGAAAGACAGAATCATTTTCCATTTTAGAGCTCCTGCCACGATCCAGATCACAGACGATGCCCTGACGATTCCGGAACCCATGAGCCAGAAAGAGGTGGTCTTTGATTTCCAGGATGTGCGCATTATCAGTTCCATGGTAATTGCTGGAATCCTAATGTTCCTACAGAAGCATCCGGATAGAAAGGTCCAATTCCTGAATGTAGGCTCCGAACTCCACAGCCTGATTCTGAGGATTGGGATGCAGCATTGGGAAGACTATATGATATAAGGCATTCTTTTTCCTTAAAGAAAAAGGTTGTCGGAAAAAGCCTGTTTCCCTATATTCACAGTGGAGATACCTATGGTAAATGGCAGCGCAATTCAGAAGAACGACGCCCTGTACGGACAGTGCAAAAGAGACATTGCGGAAACTTTGAGGGTGAGCGGGATCAATCCGACATCCCAGAGAATAGAAATAGGACATTTGCTGTTCCGGCGACCCCAGCATCTCTCGGCGGAAGAAATCTTTCACAGAATCAATCAAGAATATGAGCAGGTAAGCCAGGCCACAGTCTACAACACGCTGCGGCTGTTCGTTGAAAAAGGCGTTGTAAGAGAATTGATATTCTCACCTGACCGAATTTACTATGACTCCAATACCACTCCCCACCATCATTTTATAGATGTGGACACCAGTATCGTTTACGACATTCCCATCGATTCCCTGGAAACACCCAGGATGGAAGGTCTGGATGCTGAAATTCTGGATGTGACCCTGATGATACGCGGTCGTCTCAAAAGACCCAATTGATCGATTTTCAACTGAATAAACCGGATGCTTGAAACAGGTCCGGTTCGGCAGAAAAACGCGCCAATTATTTTTTTTTACTTTCTATTTCCGGCCCTGATTGGAGAATTCCATTAAGAGCCCGTACGGCAGCTGTTTTTAAGTTTGTGACCGGCTCTATTTACCTGAGGATGGGCCGATTTGTTTCTCCAGAGCATATTTTTCAACTTCTTTTCACTGGGATCGCTGATTGCCGCTTTGATGATGTCGCTCTGCGGCTTCTTTCTTTTGTCCATAAAGAATAAATCAAGCGCTTCTTTCCATCTGGGCATAGCTTTTCTGCTGCTCGGGATATTTGCCTGGGGCTATTTCTGGACATCCAGCATTTATCATGAATCCTCCGCATTCCATCGCTGGTTAACCGTGGGCATGGTATTTCCCTGTTCGCTGCATGTGACACAGTTCTTCTTTCATTTTCCCAGACTCATACATCCGCGTCTGGCCAAAATTGTTTTCATAATTCAATACGGTTTGAGCGCCCTGCTTATCGGCTATTTTTTTTATCAGACAGCTTTCGCGCCTAAGATCTATCACTTCGCCGGTCATTACTGGGACTTTGACCGCGAAGAGGCAAGCGCTGTCATCGCCTTCGCCGTAATGCTCTACATTCTTGTTTTTGTAGTTTTTGGAATCTGGCGGGCCGTCATCACTCCAGGACCGGACCGATGGGCCATTCTGGCCATGCTGTTTTCCTTGATGATAATAACGGTCGTTCCGAGCATTCTGAACACTCTGAGCCGTGAGGGCGCTCTCGACCGAGGAATATATACGACTGTATGGGATCTTCTGGCTGTGCTCGGAACATTCGGCATGCTGGTTGTTTTTATCAACAACACAAAAGACCGCACATCGTTTATGGACAAAATAACCGGCATCAGCCTGGTCGTCGTGCTTCTGATAATGGAATTCCTGAGTTTTTTTCTGATACGGGAGAGAGACAATTCGTACGACGCCGCCCACAGCGAGCTCTCCTCTAGAATTCTGCTTGATAACTCCGTGCCTGCAGACCTTGAGTATTCCGTACGGTATTCGATTCCTGAGAACCGGTTTGAATCGCGCAGCGGCGCCAATATCGCGCTCAACTTTGAGGAATTTCGCACGGAGCTCCTGAATACCGCAGTCCTTGATGAAATACAGAATCTGCCGGATGAAAATTTCGATACTACATTGAAGGAATGCCTATCTCGCAGTCCTGTAACTTTCGGCGGTTACGGCAGAGCCCTGGAAGAAATCGCCTCCCGGATTCCGGCAGGACAGATTCAACGCGGAAAAACAGCGGCAGAAAAGTTGAACGACCTGAAAAATACAGTCCTGTACAGATTTAATAAAATCAAAAAACTGCCGGATGAAAATTTTCGACGGAATCTGAAAGAGTTTCTACCGAAATCCGGGGATGCTTTTCGCCCGTTCCGTCAGGCCATAGAGAACCATCTCCAGATCAGCCTGTCGGAAGGCGCCTCGCTAAAAGCGGAAACACTCGAATTTCTCCGTCCTGTCCAGCCGTCCGGCACCCGGCACTACCGCCGTGATGCAAAGAAAGCCTACGTGTCGTTCATGAAATCCGATCTCAAAAACAATGTCGTGCACGAATTGGGATATTCCTACACAGCCTACAGGGATTACGTCCACCCCGCCGGCCTGACGCTGATTCTCATGCTCGCCGCGGTGCTCGTAATAATACTTGTGGGATTTCGATTTTTCTTTTCCGGCGCCCTCGTAAATCCGCTGGATGCGCTGCTGGACGGCGTGCGGCATGTCAACGAAGGAGACCTCTCCGTTGTTGTGGGGGTAAAGGTCGAGGATGAAATTGGATTTCTCTCCAGGTCCTTCAATGGGATGGTCGCCTCCATAAGCGACGCTAAGAAAAAACTACAGGATTATGCGGACCATCTTGAAGAAAAAGTCAAAGACAGAACCAGGGAACTGCAGAATTCTCTGGATGAAATCCGAATCCTCAAACAGCAGCAGGATGGAGATTATTTCCTCACTTCCCTGCTGATAAAGCCTTTCGCCGCGGACAAGTCGGAGCCGGGTCCTGTGAGCGTGGAATTTCTTGTAAAACAAAAGAAGCAGTTCGAATTCCGCAAATGGAGAGAGGAGATCGGCGGCGACCTTTGCATGGCGCATTCCGTTGTTCTGAAAGGGAAAAATCACACTGTTTTTATCAATGCGGATGCCATGGGTAAGTCCATGCAGGGCGCCGGCGGGGCTCTGGTTCTTGGTTCTGTTTTCGACGCCATGGTGGAGCGCACAAAACTTACGCCCGCTCTGCAGAATCAGTATCCGGAACGCTGGCTGAAGTATGCGTTCATTGAACTTCAGAAAGTTTTTGAGAGCTTCAACGGCTCCATGCTTGTTTCGCTGGTGATGGGTCTTGTAGACGATGAATCCGGACTCCTGTACTTCCTGAATGCGGAGCATCCCTGGACAGTGCTGTACCGCGGGGGGAAGGCCTCTTTTATTGAGAGTGAACTTCTGTTCAGAAAACTCGGAACGCAGGGAATGGACGGGACTATCTATATACGCACTCTGCAGCTGCAGAGAGACGACATCATCATCGCCGGATCGGACGGACGTGACGACATTCTTGTCGGTATTGACGACAGCGGAGAGCGTATCATCAACGAGGATGAGCAGCTGTTTCTTCGGATTGTTGAGAAAGGGCACGGCGATCTTCAGCAAATATATTCGGGAATACTGACACACGGCGATCTGACAGATGATCTTTCCATGGTCCGGATCGCCTACAGAGAAGATCAGAGCGCCGTCATTCCCTCGGAAAGCGCGGATACGTTCAAAGAATATCTGAAACAGGCGCAGGCTCTGTTTCGTTCCCGCGACTGGATAACCGCTCTCGAGGTATTGAAAAAAGCGCATGCTCTGAATGACACGCATCCGGTGGTTCTCAAAGGCCTTGCGCGCACATATTTTCACTTAAAAAAATTCGAGCTTGCCGCGGCTTTTGCGGAGGATTTTGTTTTCATCAATCCGGGCGAGCTGGAATTCGTCTACATGGCGTCCTACTGCTACAAGCTCGCAGGCGAACTTGAGAAGGCTCTCGACCTCGGCGAAAGAGTGCGTCTGAGAGATCCCGGCCTGGTAAAAAATTTGATCAATCTCTCGGAAATTTATTTTAAGACAGGCAACAAGGAAAGAGCGCGAATGCTGGCCGGTCACGCCCTTCAACTGGAGCCGAACAATGAACGCGCGGTAAAAATGATTGAACAACACCGTCTGTCACTAATGGAGAATCTATAATGAGCCATATCAATACAGATTCGCTGAGCTGGAATCTGCCTGTTTTTCCTTCTGCCGGAAAGATACAGGAGAGCTGGTTTTTCAAGGTCAATGATGACCGGACCGGACAGGCGGTCTGGATAAAATTCACCGCCATATGTCCGGGACCGGGCGAAGAAAGGCTCTACGAAGTCTGGGCCATGTATTTCCCGGCCTGGGGAAAAGGAAGATTCGAATCCGTGCTGGCGATAAAAAATGAATTTCCAGAGAGCGAAATCAAGATCGTTCAGAGTATGTCCTGGTGTGAGGTTCGATTCGGAAAGAACTTATTTCAGCAGAAAGAAAACGGCATGATCAAGAGTCAGGGCTCTATCTCAAATGACCAGGGTGTTTCGGCATCATGGGAAATTGAGTTTCGCGGCAATTCAAAGCTGGAACACTTCCCGAAGCCGTTCATGTACACATCGGCATTTCCCAAAAGGAAACTTGTGTCTCCCTTTTTCGACGCGAAGGCGGACGGTTACTTTAAGATTGCCTACGGCGCGGGGTCCAAATCGGTTAAAAAGTCTACAGGTAAAAAAATTACCGCCAAAAAAACATCTAAAATCGTGTTTAAGAAAGCGCCGGCAATGGAAGGCCACAACTGGGGAACAGAACACTCACACAGATATGTCTGGTGCCACGGCAATAATTTCTTTGAAGAAAGAACCGGCGAACGAGCCGTTTTTGAAGGCTTTTCAGGGAAAATAAAAATAGGACCTCTGGTGACGCCTTACATGACGGGACTGTATATGGAAATACCGGATACCGGAGAGGAAAATACCATCAATCTTCTGGCTCTGAAAAACTACTTCAACAGATCGGTCAGGGTAGATTTCAAAAAATTCTCCTGGACATGGAAGGCCAAAAAGGACGATATACTGGTAGAAGGGATTTTTTACGCGGATCGAACATGCACGGCCGGCCTGCGATATTCGGATCCTGATGGAAAAATGAATTACTGTTACAACAGCAAAGTGGCGCACGGCGAAATACTCATCCGGAACGCGCAAAACGGCACAATTCTGCGGCGATATGTTTCCCGCGGAGGATGCGCTCTGGAATTTCTTACCGATGAACTTTATAAGGATCTTGTTTTAGTTTAGTGTTTGTCTGGAGCCGCAATCGGCTGCCGGCACAACCAATATAAAAGGAGAAGCAGAATGGACATAGTATTCAAGGTTGGAGAAAGTGAAGACGTAAACCGAATCTCAATGGGAGCCCGTCTGATCGCCGTGCTGGTTTTTTTCCCGGCGCTGCTTTTCCCTGATGTCTGGATTCTGAAAATCCTGCTGCTGACCGGTGTTGTCTTTCTCTTCTATATACCCTCAATTTTATTAAGCATAGTTTACAATGTCGCCGGCGGCATTGTTTATCTGCTGAATACCGTGATCTGCTTCATTACAGGACGAAAAAACGAGGAATTTGACCGATATCTGATCAATCTTATCAACTACAATATGAAAGTCTCCCTGGGCTTATCCGGCATGATCGACCAGTATCCGCACATTGATATTTACGGACGTGAAAAGGATGCCATGCCTTTTGTTGTTATGGTCAGATCCGAGAATTCTGTCAGCCGCCTCTGGTCTCTGCTCAGGATTACCGGTATGGTTTTTATCATAATGATTCCCTGGACTGTCCTGCTCATCCTTTCCAATATCGTATTCGGCTTTCTATCACTGGCACACTGGGGAATTCTGGCAGCCACAGGAGGAGCCAATGAGCCGATCTTTCGGCTGATGGAAAAAATTCTGCGATTTCAGGTGCGGGTTTCTGCCTTCGCTCTGGGACTGACAAACCAACTCCCCCCGTTTCACGGCGGCGAACTAACAGAAGAAGAGATTCGGTTCGATTTTTCGGACAGAGAAGATTCTTCGACTTTCGCGCAGACTCCGGATGATTTTTACAATGTGCAGCAATCCAGCGGGCTGGAAATGAACCTGGTCGTCTACACTCTTCTTCTGATTCTCTCTATGGGTTTATACTCATTTCTGTGGCTGATCCGAATTTCAAAAAAAATGGGCCACGATCCGTTCAGTATCGTGGCAATGTCGCTCATCATTCCGCTTCTTCCTTTATCTGTGGTTTTCTCAAGATACTATAGAAAAGCGGAAAAAATTATCAAAAATGAGCCGAGTCCGTTCCTGGAGATTCTGGTCATAATCCCGGTGGTCAACTTGATTTTCGGACCGCTGATTATTCAACTCATACTGAATGAGTATGATCGCGCAAAGCGGATTCAGGACTCCAAATACTGACATTACTACAAAAAGACAGCTAAAAATATTACATTTCCAGGTCTGGCGTCCCGAATTAGTAATTTTTACTAATTTAGCTTATTTATTATTTCAAAAAAGAAAAAATATCAAGGTTTTATATTTTTTTATTTGACCATCTCCAAATCTTTATTATCTTGTACCTATGAGTTCTAACGATTTAGTATTATCTTTAGGCGCTGCGTTTCGGGGATCGATTGATATCATCCGCGAAAGCGTGCCCAAAAAAGAGAAATTATCCACTCTTGCACTGTCAATTTTGCTGGATGTAGAAAGATCTTCCGGCATAGCACAGGGCGAGCTTGGAAAGAGTCTTCGACGTGATCCGATGACTATGAGCCAGGCAGTTCGCGCGCTTCAAAACGCGGGTCTGATTCTCAGCCAGTCGGATACGGAAGATAGACGTGTGAAGCGCCTGACTGTAACCAAAAAAGGGAAACAGCTGGGAGAAACGCTGCAGGATGAAGAGAACAAGCTTCTGAATAACCTTTCAAAGGACTGGGGCAAAGCACGCATCAATCAGTTTATCAAAGATGTGGCGGAATTTAACGAGTTCATTTCCAATCTGCAGAATTAATCAGTAAAAGAGATTTTCAACCGCAGATACAGATTGACACCATCAGTGTTTCTATCTGTATCTGTGGTTGATATCATTACAGGTTACCGACTCAGGCTTGGTTCTGAACGCCAGCCGGCATCAAACGCCTTCCAGCGGAAGCGGGCTGTTTCGAATTAAAAAATATTTTTCTCCGCCGCGAGTTACGGAGCCAGTGATCCATCGGTTCAGGTTTACGGGAACAGCTTTTTTCTCAAGAGGCTCCTCCTCGTCGGGGAGAACAGAAAGAATTTTCTCGCACCACAGACCCAGAAATTTACCATCACCAAGCCTGCACAGAAGCAGATCAAGGCGGCTGTCGGGAGATGAAAAATAATTCTCTTCCGGTTTCTCAGGAAAGACATCAAGAATTGCAGGTTCGCCGGACAGGTCAAAGTTTTTTGCCTGAATCATCTCACGTATTCGCGGGAGATCCCTGTAGGAAATATTTTTAATCCTTTTTAAAGGCAATCCGGGAGCTGCGAATCTTACATTTCCCAGCATATACAGCGGCCGGGCCTGCCTGATTGCATGACGTGCTTCCGGACGGTTTGCCATGATCCTTTCCAGGGCTTTTTCTATCATCGGGGAGAAAAAATCGGAAAGTAGAGGGTCTTTCATTTTGTCGATCTGGCGGAACAGAACGGAAAGTCGCTGTCTGTGATCGTCGATTTCCAGATGCATTTTTTTTATCAGCGCGGCCAGACGGGCGGAGCGCTCACGCAGATACATCGGAGCGTCGGCGGCTTCATGCGCAAGCGCCGAGGACAGCTGCCTGGAATCCTGGAATTTCTGCGACACCTCAATTTCCAGTTTTTCAATCGATAGTACAGCCTCCTGCAGCTGAGCGATCAGGCGCTGCAACTGAGCAATTTTTAGGACCGCTTTAATTGGCATATCGTTTCCGATGTATGCTGAGAAGCATTCCGACGGCAATCATGCAGGTCATAAGATGCGATCCTCCGTAACTCATAAAACTCAGCGGCAGACCTGTGACGGGCAGAAGCCCGAGTGCGATGCCTGTATTGAAAAGTATATGATAAAAAAACATGAATGATATTCCGGCCGCAAGGAGCGATCCGAGCCTGTCTCTGGCCTCAAAACTGATCTGCATGCCGCGAAGCGGTATTCCCAGCAGAGCCAGCAGAAGAAGAACCGATCCCAGGAAACCTGTTCGTTCGCTCCAGGAAGTAAATATAAAATCCGTGTAAGCTTCCGGTACAAGCGGTCTATCGCCGACAGTCATATCGCCCTGGAAAAAACCGCGCCCGGTCATCTCGCCGGATCCGATTGCGGCCTTTGATGCGCGAATCTGATACGCCAGATCCCGGGGAAATTTATCCGGATTGATGAAAGCCGTCACACGAACAACCTGATGATATTTAAATGAAAACGTCAGATGCACGGCAACCGCCGAGAGAAGCGAAACACCCAGAACGCCCAGCGGAATGTAAAGCTTCCTCAACGCCTGCATGGATGTCCCCTGCGTGAACCTGATGATGAAGAGAACAAGAGCGGCAAGCGAAAGAATAACGCCGACAATCACAAGCAGAGCGTCGTTCTCCATAATGCGCAGCAGAAGACCGCCCGATTCATAACGGACTGCGAGAGAAGCTTCGCGAAAAGCGGCCATTATCTTTCCATTCGACAGAATACCGGCCAGATACTCCCGGTCTGTTCCATCGACGCCCGCCGGAATGACAGAATTTTCCAGGAATTTCCAGACATCTGTCTTCAGGATTCGCACCGCGGGAATCAGACTTGTCTGACCCAGATCCGACATGTGACCGAGCAGGGGCTCGACAAGCGTTATATTATGATATTCAATATAGAGCGGAATCGACAGCGCCACACTGAAAAACGCCAGCACCGACCCGATGTGATACATATCCGCCCCGGCGATGAAAAGCATAGAGAGAAGCACCGGAGCCAGCGAAAACGCTCCGCCGAAATCCGGCTGGATTACAATAAGCAGCATAGGAACAACAGCAATCACAAAAGGAATAAACAGCGACGGGATGCGCTCCATTTCCCTTTCCTTCAATTCTAGATATTTGGCCAGAAGAAGTATCGTCGCAAGACTGGCCACCTCCGAGGTCTGAATGCCGAACCAGCCGAGCCGGATCCAGGACCGCGCGCCTTTAACCTCGGAGCCGATGAAGGGGATGAGCGTAACAAGCAAAAGAAGAAGTCCGATTCCGTAAGCGACTACCGCATACCCGCCCAGAAATTGATAGTTGATCTTTCTCAGAATAAAACAGAATGCAAGACCGACGCCAAAAAACACAGCCTGACGCACCCACCGACTTTCTCCGTTTTCCGCGCCGATCGTTTCCTGAGTGTACAGAGTGAAAATTCCAGCCACAGCGACGAATACGACGCAGAGGAAGAGGACGATATCGATACGCAGTCGTTTTTCCATTTCAGATAATATCCAGACTTTTTTTAACCGCGAATGCACACGAATAAACGCTAATAAGATACGGAATGGTCTGCATATCCTCCGATTCGCGTTCATTGGCGTTCATTGGCGGTTGTCTCCCTCTAGCGGGACCGATACTGAAGCCGCCGGCAAAGATTCCGCCGGATTGGAGTCGGTTCTGATTGCCGGCCTGGTGGAAACCTCATTGGGGAAAGCGGCCCTGAAAATCTCTCCTGCTATCGGAGCCGCCACGGCGGAACCTCCCATCCCGAATTCGACAAAGACAACGACAACAACTCTGTCTTCGATCGGGCCGTCATAGGGCGCGTAGCCGGCAAACCAGGCATGATTCTGACCGTTTCGCACGCTGCGAGTCTGAACTGTTCCGGTCTTGCCGGCAATGGCTACCATATCCCGGCGGTTGAGAAAACTCGCCGTACCGTTGGTAACAACAGCGCGCATCCCGGCCTGCACGACATCAAGACTGTGCGTGGAGACCGGATTTTCTCGCAGGAGCGCCTGATTGTTAGAGCGCAGGACGCGATTGGACAGTGGATCACGAACTTCCCGCACCAGATGCGGCCTGTACATTTTCCCGCGGTTCGCCAGGGCGCCGAACATTACCGCCACTTCCAGCGGTGTGGTCTCCATAAAACCCTGTCCGATGGCCATGTTCACGGTATCGCCGTCGTACCAGCGGTTGGACCAGGTGATCTGCTTCCAGCGCTGGTCCGGCACAAAACCTTCGGTTTCGCCGGGGAGATCGACCTCAGTTCGTTTGTTCAGGCCGAATTTTCGCGCATAGTCTATTATCGAGGTCGGGCCCATTCTGTAGCCCAGCTGATAGAAATACACGCTGCAGCTTTTCTGAATCGCTCCGATAAGATTGTTGGTGCCGTGACCGCCGTGATCCCAGCAGTAAAATTCTGACGCGGGGACGCCGGGCATCGAGGATTGCAGCTGCCATTTTCCGTAACAGTTGAATGATTGATTCTCATTGATGGCGTTCGAACCGCCCTGTTCCAGAGCGGCCAGAGCGACCAATGGTTTAAAAGTAGAACCAGGAGGAAATTTCGCCGCGATGGCCAGATTCAAAAATCCCTCATGCTCCACCACCTGATTGTAATGCCTTGTCCTCTGATCGCTTGTGCCGCTGGAAAGAATATTGGGATCAAAAGTGGGAAGCGATACCATGGCAAGGATTTCCCCTGTAGACGCATTCATCGCGATTGCCGTTCCCCTTTTTCCGCTTGCGGACAGAGCGCGGTAAGCGGCCGCCTGAACATCCCGGTCTATTGTCAGCACAACATTGTTCCCGTGTTCAGATTCCGCAATCTGCTCTTCTGAATCGATAATACGGTGACGCATCCGTATTCCGTCCGTGCCTCGGAGTTCCGCGTCGTATCGCGCTTCCAGACCGCCTTTTCCGATCATCTGATAGGACAGAGCCTGTTTCCGATCGAGTTCTCCCCGCGAGGGCAGTCCGATGTAACCGGTCACGTGAGCCAGAGCCGGACCCATTGTATAGTATCGCAGATGATTGGTAATAAAGGCGCCGTAGTGCGCGCTCATGCGAAACTCATCAAGCCTTTCGTGCTCTCGCCGCGTCATGCGATTCAAGAGAGTTATGCTTTCGTTTTTTCGCACAAGATCTTTCCAGGCGGCGGGACGGAGCATCGGCTCAAATTCCGCGTACGGCCGCCCCATCAGTCTGCAGAATTCCTGGACATAGGCAACGGCGGTCTGAATATCCGCGAAACGCGAAGGATAAATTACAAAATCTATATAGTTAATATTCTGAACGAGGGGCGGCACCCCTTCCTGATGATTTCTGTCATACATGAGTCCGCGCGGAGCTATTGTGAACTCCTGACGGCTTACGAATTTTTTCGCCAGAATTCTGTTCTCAAAACCTTTGACCAGCTGCAGATTGCCCAGCTGCAGAATCAGAATAACCGCGGAAAATAAAATCAGACCGGAAAAAGCGTAGACCCGTGTCTGAAACCGGCGCTCAAGACGGTATTCTGTGGCTGTCTTGCTCATGAATATTCCTCTGGTTTGATCCTGTAAATCCATCCCAGGATAAAAAACCAGATCGGAGACAAAAGACCGGTATAGAGAGCGGGGCCCACGAAGGAATATGATTTGTTGAATTCAACCGCGATGCCCATCAAAAGCCAGGTCAGCGCCCGGACAGCAATGGTCGAACAGAGAACCAGAACAAAAATCGGCAGCATGCTTTCTTTATCCACAACCCTGTTGATCCTTCCCAGCACGTAACCGGTAATTGTATAGATCACAGCATGAGTTCCTATCAACGGAGCAAAGTCTCCCGCACGAGCTGAGAAACTGATAATTGCAGAATCTTCCAGAAGCCCGGAAAAAAAACCTATCCATATACCTGCAAATTCGCCCTTTTGAAGAGAAAAGAAAATTAAAAAAATCAGAAGAAAATCGGGATAAATAACGCCTGTGTTCAAAAAACTGAAATCCAGACTCAGGAAATTTACATCTTTAAGGAAGAAAGAAACCAGGATTCCCAGAGCTATGACGCTGATTTCCAGAAACATTTATCGATTCCCCGCTGGAGGCGCCACATTCTGTATGCGCCTCGGTCCGGTCTGAGGATTCGCCGGTTCACTGCCGCCGGCGCTCTCCTGCTCCTTATCCGCCTGAGGAAGCGTTGTCTCTCCCGTCCGCCGGTTGGGATTCTGTGCCGGTCTTCTGGTCAATTCAGAATATTCCGGCTGTCCAAACTCAGTCTGTAAATGTTCTTCCCAGTTCGATTCGCGCTCCCAGTGTTCTGACCAATCCGCTGGTTTTTTCAAGAGCACGGTAACAGTATCCAGTGTGCTGATGGGAGCATAAGGACGAAGATAAGCCGTTTTAAATTCTCCCTGACGAAATCCTTCCCGCGTGAGCACGCCGACCGGGATACCCGGAGGAAAAATCCCGCCCTCTCCGCTCGTGTACACTTTCTGATTTTCCTGAAATACGATATCGGCGTTCGACATTGTGGATTTGTCAGGCGATGAATCGGTCGTGATAAATGTCAGAAGAACTTCCGTCACTCTTCCGGAATTGCCGGTCAGCATAGCCCATTGACCGGTTTCCGGCATGCGTACACCCAGGCGAAAACCCGGATGAATGATCGGCTGAACCACCGCCGATGAGCCGTCCACCGCGGCGATGATTCCGACAACACATCGTATAATATTGTGTTCGGAGTCCGTAACCCTGGCGATAACAGGCATGAAAGGCATGATTCCGCTGGAGCGCCCTTTGCCGATGATCAAACGAGGACTGATTGAATTGATGCGCACACCCAGCACTTCTGCGCGAACCTCCGGAAATTCCTGCGCCGGCTGAAAACCGAGCGTGGCGCGAAGCCTGTCATTGTCCAGCTTCAGTATGTCGAATTTATCTTTTTCAAGCCGGTACTGTTCGATCAGTTTCTGCGCCTGCGAATACCGCTGCTCGAGCGCGCGATACTTATCCACCTCGACCCAGATATTGCCGGGAAGACTCAGACCTGAATTGAGAGCGCCGCTGATCCTGTCTGAAACTTTTCCAAAAACATTCACGGCGCGAGCAAGAGGATTCGTCTGCCAGATCAGGCATAGAGTAGAAAAAGAAAGACAGAAACTCAGACTGATTGTGTTTTTATATCGCCAGAATATTTCCCACAGCATAAAGTTTTAATCCGGAAAAGATTTTTTCACGCAGAGACGCAGAGACCGCAGAGTTAATTAAGGGAAAAAAAATAAAATATGGCACGTGGATAAGCGTCCCGGAACGCTTGCCAGCGCTCTGAAAGATTTCTCTTCATCCTTCTTCCTCCGCGACCTCCGCGCTCTCCGCGTGAAACATCTGCCTTAAAAATATTACTTCATACCCGATCTGATATATTTCAGTTCATCAAGATATTTGCCGGTGCCCAGAACAACACAGATCAGAGGATTTTCGGCCCGAAACACAGGCACTCCGGTTTCTTTACTCAGGAATTTATCGAAACCTTTCAGAAGGCTTCCTCCTCCGGTCATCACAATTCCCCTCTCAACTATATCAGCGGCCAGTTCCGGAGGTGTGCGTTCCAGAGTGCTTTTAACAGCTTCCAGGATTGCGTCAATGGGTTCTTTGAGGGCTTTACGGATTTCATTGGAGTCGATTTCAAGGGTGCGCGGCAGACCGCTGATGGCATCTCTTCCTCGCAGTTCCATGACCTCTGTTTTCTTTTCCGGGAAGGCATTGCCGATGGTGAGTTTCACATCCTCAGCCATGCGTTCTCCAATAACCAGATTGTACTGAGTTCTCAAATAACGAATGATTGCCTCATCAAATTCATCACCGCCGATCCGGATAGAATCCGCAATAACCATACCGCCCAGGGATATGACAGCAATTTCTGTCGTGCCCCCGCCAATATCTACTATCATCGTACCGGCCGGCTCATGAATCGGCATATTGGCCCCGATGGCAGCCGCAAGCGCTTCCTCTATAAGGTAGATTTCCCGGGCCCCGGCCTGCTCTGCCGATTCTCGAACAGCCCTTTTTTCCACTTCTGTAATACCAGAAGGAACTCCGATCACCAGCCTGGGCTTGACCAGGGTGGTGCGTTTGTGCACTTTTTGAATGAAATAACGGATCATTTTTTCAACGGTTTCAAAGTCAGCGATCACCCCGTCCTTCATGGGGCGGATGGCCACAATATCACCGGGAGTCCGGCCCAGCATCCTTTTGGCTTCATGACCGACTGCCAGGACCTTTCCGGTTGACGACTGGACGGCAACGACCGATGGCTCAGAGAGGACAATGCCCTGCCCCTTCACATGCACGAGGGTATTGGCGGTGCCAAGGTCGATGCCCATATCATTGGAGAATAATGCGTAAAACTTATCAAGAATCATACAACTGCCAGATGACCTCAAAACTGGAATAACGTCTCATGTCAAGCGAGTAACATTTCATATCAAGGAAGCCCCAGGGATTTGATGCGTTCTTCAAGAAATGCGTCAGATCCGTTCGAGAGTTTCAGCGCTTCTTCGAAATAAAATCGAGCCTGAATCGGTCCGCTCTGCACCAGGAATATTTCGCCTTCCAGCCTGGAAGCTTCAACTTTGAGCTCGACGGGCGCATCGGGGCTGAACTTCACAAGACGGGCAAACTGCAGGGCGCGCAGATAATCTTTTGCATTCAGAGCCGAGAAAGCCAGCAGCAGATTCGATTGGTCGGCTGTCAGATGGAGGCGGGTGCCGGTTTTTTCGCTCTCCTGTTTTTGGATCGAACTGACGATTGCCTCCATCTCAACTATCCTGCCCAGCATCGAATACACAGCCAGTTTCATCCAGTCGGCATAAACGGCGATACCGGGTTGAAATTCTGCTGTATGAATCCTCATCATTTGATCAAAGAGATTCATATCCGTGCGGCCTGTAAGAAATAGATCTCCGCAGACAATAACAAGCACCGCTGTTTCCCAGTGCGGGAAATCAGGCTTTATTGCCAGAGCTTTTCGCATCTGTATCGCGGAATTTTTAGCCAGCGGCAGAATCGCAGCATTGCCGGCATCTGGATCTTCGATAACGGAAGGCAGATATCCTCTGCCGGCAAGCTTAACCAGACTTCTTGCATCGTACTGCAGGCGAATTGTATATTCAAAAAATTGGAAAAGACCCCGATAATAGTATACTTCCCATCGGGCCGGCTGGCTTTTCTCAAGAATATCCAGCATCTTATTCGTATCCTGGATAAAAATATTCAGATCTTCGCCCGATTTGCCCGCGGCAAGGAATCCCTCAAACTGTTCTGCCCGACGGGATACTCTCTGGACTGCATCCCCTGTGTACTGGTAGTAAAGACCGGGCAGATACAAATAGCCAGGCACAGCCGCACCGCCAATGAGCAGCAGAATCAACAAAATCCAGAGCCAGGCCCGGCTGGATTTCTTTTTTCTCATTCGTGGTTCCGGTGTATACATGGGTTATGCGGGAAGGCCCGAGAGACTTCTTTTTTGTATATATTCCTTTATCTTTTGCGAGTGTTCTGTGATAAAAACATTTACAGGTTTGTCCGGAAGTATGGGCACAAAAGCGACTCCCTGATCCTGGAACAGCACCTGCTCCAGTTCTGCAGCGGAAACGGTATACACTGCATTGCCGCAGTGTATGATAAACTGGCTTCCCTGAATGACCAGACTGGCTCTGCCGATTCGTCTCAATCCTGAAAAAAAACGACCCGGCACATCGCGAAATTTTTCCAGCTGGAAAGGTATGCTGCGGCCCTGGTCGATGAAGAGCACACCTGCGACTATCAACTGCTCCTCTTCCGGATAACTTCTGTCCACTGACGGCCGAATAGATTTTGAAGGGCGTGTAAATACAGAACTGGACTGGATATCTGTCAATTTGCCCTTTCCGACGTCTGCTTCCTGCATTTCTTTAAGAACGGGCGCTTTTTCTGCCGGTGAAGGACTGGATGACACAATTTCTCTGGTTTCCCGGACCGACTCTTTTGAGGACTTTTTTGATACCAGAGAAACTGCTGCCCGCTCTTTGCCGGGACGACGCACCGACTGGGAAAGCACAAAAATGAGTATGGATATCAATCCCAGAAACAACAATAACAGCGCGACATATATCATACAATCTTTCTAATCTACGGACACCGGATCGATTCCTTAACCATTTTTTAGAGTGACGGAATAAGGGGGCATCGAAAAACTACGAATCGAAATGTTTTTGCTAATCAAACCCCTTGACCTTGTAAAAAAAATCGGAGCAGGAATGATCATAGTCATTCTGGCCATCATGATGGCCATGATGTTCTCCAGTCAGGATATGGGTGA
>VFLI01000046.1 GCA_009885105.1 Spirochaetia bacterium
TGCCCGCGCCGCCACATACGCTTGCGCCGGATGCGCCGTAGAAATTACGGCAGATGTGTCCGGTGTAGCAGCTGTTGGTGTAGGTGGGGAGATTGGATGCGCGAAGGGATGGATTCATAACACCGGCGACGATAAACATTGACGCTGATGTTATAAAAATAACTACTAAATATATATGAGATATTTTCATAAAAAATCCCTCTTGTTTAATCTGATAAGTCAATTACAGGTTTGATACTCGATTTGCTCTGGCACTGTTGCTCGCGCAAAAGATATTGGGCACATTGTGCTACAATTAAGTCACCAAAGGCGGGTCCAATGTTAGGATTTGTGTAGGCCCTTCCAGCCATAGCCAATAAAAAAGGATCACACCAACCTGCCACAGCAGACTCTTCAAGATGCGCCATGCACCATTTTCGTTCAGTATAGCAACTGAAACAGAGCATGCAAAAGACTGCCATGGCCGAGTATTTAAGCGAAGGATTAAACATTAGAAATGGGAACATATGTCGCATAAATTTTTCCTTGCCTTTTTACTGAACACCGTGCCTCCATGGTACCGGTGCGGTTTTAACTGGAATAGCATCCACTGAGCCAGTAGAATTTTAAAAGGATCTATGGTAATATAGGAAAATACTCCGGTCATACGGCAAATCAAAAAACACCCCCGGTCAATAAAAAATGGTGGAAATACGGACATAACACAATATTATCGGAAGCAGGCACCACTTCCGGGCCAGAAGGGGCTTAAATTTATGATAAAGCTAATGCTACTCAGAGATGGTCCAATTAATGATGCTCAATTGTTGGGATTTCTCCTTCTTGTTCCCTTTTTAAGTCCGAAGCCTAAGTCATTCGCAGACAAGCTCGCGCAACGTCATGACAGAGAATGGCACAAGGGGGCAAAAACACCATTAAAAATATTTACAGGAGGCAATCACTATATTGCCGGGTGGTTCAAAGGTATTTTTACAAAGGAATTCTGGGAAAAGCCCTTGGATTCAATAATTGTAGGTGGAGGGGGCGTGATCGTTCTTGGATGCATGAACTATGCTGTGGTTTGCTATGCCGCAGCGCAATAGTTGGAAAGACTTATAGTATGGCAAAAATATCTGGTACACCTGCTAAACGGTCTAATTCTACAATGTGCATCTGCTTTGCGGGAGCCCTCTCTTTGGCGCTCGCTAGCTGCGTCTCCGATCGGCAAATTTGTGAATGGAACGCACCAGAGGATAAAGATATAGCAATTTGCGTTTATTTAATTGCGACATATTCGCAGTGTAAAGAAAGGGAAGCAATCGGGCAAACAAGACCCGGGCATTGCGAATTTGTAGTTCAAACATGCATGGATATGATGCACAAAAAAGAAAAATGCGATAAAGAGTCAGATATTCCTTATAATCCTAAAGTTGTAATAAAATGGTTGGATGTCCAGGCTGTAGAAATGTCGTCCTGCGAGATTGGGTAGGCTGAAGCTTATAAAAGTCTGTTACTACGCTACTACAGAAGCGTATGATATTAAAGGCTGAGGAGTATATTAAATGAAATTAATATCGAAAATGACCGTCTTATTCGTAGTTTTTATTCTTTCTGTGACGACAAGTCATTCCGTCACAAGGTTTAAAAAGGGCCCAGATTTTTTAATGATGTCCTATCATTCGCAATCCCCCTACACCAACAGCTGCTACACCGGACACATCTGCCGTAATTTCTACGGCGCATCCGGCGCAAGCGTATGTGGCGGCGCGGGCAGCACGCTCAATACTGAAAAATGCCCGCCAGGGACGGCCCTTGGCGCCTGCACGAACATTGCCGGATCGATAACTATCGAGACTGTGTATTACCAGGGCGGGGGTTGCAATGCCGCGAGTTGCGCGCAGACCTGCCGGGCCGGAGGGGGCACATGGAGTGTGATATATGGGGGGCTTTGAGACTTAGGGGTTCGACTGGGCTCTGGGTGGATCAAAGTGGGTTTCAGGATGAAATTCTGCTGCAGCGGAATTTCTTTGAATGTGACGCGGAAAAATTTCATGAATATTAAATATATTGGAAGATTGTATGTTAAGAAAATATAAAAATATTGGCGGATTGATCATTATTATTTTCGCATCTCTCTTCATCGCCTGCGGGCAATCCAAACAGCGGTGCCTTACAGACTGTGATTACGAATTCTGGAAGAACGACTACGCATATTATACTTCCCTGCGAAGCTTGCGCTGCACCGGGGCGAATGACACAAATGCCTGCAGAAGTCAGGCAACCGCCGAGGCCGGCGTCTCTGCATTCGTCGTACAGGATGGATGCAGGAAAGGATGCGAAAAGAAAATATACTAAAATTGCGCTTCTTCAGCGCAATTTAAAAAACAAAAAGGATAAACCAATGAAAAAA
>VFLI01000071.1 GCA_009885105.1 Spirochaetia bacterium
ATAGACTGCCTCCGGCATTTTCTTTCATGGACCTTCCGTCACCAGCCTCTGCGCCGTCGATAACCGAGCGGTCTGATCCGTGCGAACCCGCGTAGCCCGCATTCAGTTGGACCTCTGTTGAGATTTGAGGTGCCCTGATCTGTATACCCGGAACCATGGTTCTACGGGAGTCGTCTTGAACGGGAGGTCCCGCAAGGGTGGTGCCATTGATGCGGGCGTATTCGTCCGCGATGGCATTGAGGCCGAAATATTTGACATTTCGGAAGAATGAATACTCGTTGAGGTAAAGCTGGGAGTTCCGGGGATTAATCCAGCCATATTGAGCAAATGCCGCCTTTAGAACCCGTCCGTTGCCCTCGGCGACCTGGTTGTGTACGCCGTTCTTGGACCAGCGATCTCTGGCCCATCTGTTGCGCCTGGTGTCTTTGGCGCGGGCGGAGTGATTGATCATGCGGTGGTTGCGGTTCTTGCGGAAGTAGAACTTGTAGCCTTCGTCTGTAAAGAGCGGGGTGTGCGGCGGCAGAACCTCGTCCAGAATGGGCGCGACAGTCTGCATGGTGAGATCGGGGATGCTCTCTACGGCGAGCGGTCCTTTCTTCCAGCTTGTGATATGGGTGAGGGTGCCGACCTGTTTGCCGCCGAGTTTGTCGGACATGTAAATACTGGCGGTTTGTCCTGAATGGCGATAGCGTCGGCGGCCTTTGTTGGCTCTCTGGGAGGCGGAATACAGGACGACGGTGTCGGCGGCGGGGATGGCCTGGTCTCTGGTATATTCGGTCAAATCGGCATCGGCTTCCCGGGGGAATTTGAAGTTCTTGAAGCGGATGCCAAGCTCTCTGCGGATTAGTTCTCTCTGGGCGTCCTTTAACTGACAGGCAAAAAACTGTACGCGCTGCTTTAGAAAGCGGGCGGAGTTATATGCAATACCGAGTCTTCTCTTTATCTCCATTGCCGTCATCACGGCCGGGTGTCTTAGAAGGCTTTCCTCGATTAGCCAGCCCAGCATCCAGAAGGGCAGTCTCAGGTTATCAAATGGGGTCTGGGAGAAGCGGCTGCCCTGGTATTTGCATTTGGAGCAACGAATAGAGGCGGGCCGATTTTTGATTCGCACAGTCATCTTCGTATGGCATTTTGGGCATCCTTTCGGGTAAAAGCGGCCGAGGGTCAGGTCAGAAATGGATTCATAGAATGCGATCTGCCAGGGAGAGCAGGGGGCAGTTGCTTCTTTTATCGGCGCGGGATTCTCTACTGGAGAGTCGAGAGGGATGGCTTGCAGAGATTGCGCGGCCTTATCATTGGGAGCAACAGCAAGGATGGGCAGGGAGTCGATTGTTTTATGATTGCGGGTGTGTGGATGGAGCGCACTATATATTCCCAGCGGCCTGTACTTTGAGCTAAACTGGTCGGTTTCCCTTACGATTGCCTGCATAGGTTGCAAGATTAAGAAAATGGCAAAAAAGATCAATCTCATTTTTCTGCCTTCAATTCTTCCATGAGGCGGTAATGGACGGTGTTTCGGATTTTGTGATATTCTTCCGAAGGGAGCATTTGTTCCAGAACACCATCGAATGTTCTGATAGTTTTTCCCAGAAGACACAATGCTTCGCGTGTTTCGCTCATTCTTGGGCGGCGCCGCCGGTTCCTTGGTGGATAGTTTCTGTCGTCTATGTGATTACGTTTCATTCTTACGCCTCCAGATTCCGAGTAAAGCATAAAGAAGCGCGCAGAAAAAATGAGTGTCTTTGTGATGATATTCTATCTCAGACCCATGAATCCTCGTTTTAGCGTTGTATGCTGCGTGAACTGACATAGAAGTGAGATGGTGAAGAAATTTATCGCGTCCTGCCAAAGATTCTGGTAACAGTATTCGTCCGCTGCGAATTGCCTGGATGAGTTCAGCAACTCGATCCACTTTTGAGCATGTGATCCGGTCGCCGTTAATTATTGGCTCAATCACATTACCGGTTTTACGCGCAGATTCGCCGGTATCGAAATATGCGCCGAATACTTCAATGTCACGACAAATATCCCTGAGTTGAGTGTGCCTGTCGGTGCCGATGCCATTCGCATCATTGACGATCACGTCGACCTCGAACTCTTCGGCGAACCGACTGATTTGGTCCACATGAGAATCACGCTTTTCATGGATTCTTGAAAGTGGGATGGATTCGATTTCCCGGGTGTGGATAACATAGCAGGTCTCATATCCGAGATCGGGCTGTGTCCCGATAATAACAATGTGGCTCAGTTTTTCGCCGTAATCGATTCCCATGGATATAATATCCGCCGTTTGGAAAGCTTGCTCCGGGGCGATCTCGCATGAGGCCCGCTGGAAGTCTGAGAGACCGAGGGCAGACTTACTGAAATGTGAATTATTCGGTGCGTAAATTCTCTTAAGCTGCTCGACGAAAAGATCAGTGAGCTTGGTGTCTCTATTCATCACCGTATCGCGTTCGTATCTCATTGTGATTCTCCGTCATTGTCCTGCGAAAATTTGGGAAGCTGAGAATCTGGAGGTTCAGGGGGCGGCGAACCTGAACTCTTGATTTTTAAGTAAATATCATACCGATGAAATTTCATTTCGTCCAATCCGTTTCGACTCCCAAGCAATGTGCGGCGTGCAGTGCGAATTTTTTATCGTTCTTGTATCTTGTTAAGATTTCTTGAGTGATCGGATATTCAGGGAACATCAAAGCCCACCGGAGGGAAAGGTAGATTTCTTCGTTGTTGAAACCTTTAAACAATACCGCCATTTCTGCTGTCGTAAGGACCTCTGTACTTCCGCGATCAATTACCGCTTGCGACATCTGTCGAAGCAAGTTCGGACTCAACCCAGTCGCTTGTTTTGTGTTCTCTAACATATTTTTCCATTTGTTCTGTTTTATTTTCTTCGTTCACTTTCGCCGATCCATAATTTGTTTTTATTTCATTCCATCTTTTTGAAATTTGCTCCGGCACGATGGTAAAGCACCGCCAGTAGTCTGACCTTGAATTTTCGCGACGGTGTCTCTGAACGATTTCTTTTGCGCGGAGAATCTGCTCTCGTATTTCTTCGCCGTCATGCTCTTTTAACATTCGCTGCATTGCTTTCCCTGAAATGCCGTTCAGCTTTGGGCGATGCCCGTAAATATCAAGATGCGAGTCCGAGCAAAGGTCCATGAGTTCTTTATGGTTTCTTTTGATTTCTTCGCTACTTAGAGCAAAGCCGGTTTCCGGGATTTGCTCTGTTTCTTTAGATACTTGTTTTTTTAAGTTTGTTTCTTTAGATAGGTCAACGTGATTGACCGCGCGTGGTAAACGTGGTTGAACACCCTGGTCAATCACGTTTACCGCGAGACAAGACTCCCAGGCTACAGAATACTCCGCCGATCTATTGTTGTTCCCGGCGGAATGTTGCAGAATGAAATTCTTTTTAATGAGTGTCTTTAAGTATTTTAGAATAGTTGGTTTGCTTAAACCAGTATGTTTTTTTAAATAAGAAATAGAAAATCTTTCATTTCGCTTTTCCTTCCAGCCGAGATTTTGCCGAACCATCCAGATGAGGATTTTTAACTCGCATTCGTGAATCTTCGGGAGATTGTCCGCTATCCAGTTCGGCAGGCGCGTCCAATTCTCTGTCGGATACTCTGTCTTTATTCCACTCATTGATGCACCACCTTTACAGCATGAAGCACCGCTTCGAGCATCGGTCGTTTGGCTGGACTGATTGCGGCCAGTTGACGATACGTTCCTGCGTCGAGCATGTCCACGTCCAGCCATCGCGTTTGTCTGGCGACCAGAAGCGCACAACAGGACTCTTCGCGGTCGGCCTCGCCGGAGTCAGTAATTTGCTCTAAGTTCTTAATCAATTTTAGAAGACCATCGACGCCTTCACTGTCAAGGAACTGATGAAGTCCGACAGGGATGCCGTCGGCATCTGGTAGCCGAAGACGAATCACATTGGCCCCAGCTCTGCGGAGAGCGATGGAGAGTTGTCCTTCCTCGCGCAGCGATGTGTGGTGTTTATCCGTCTCACTGCTGTAAGCAATCAGGATTTTTCGACCAGACAAAGGCAGAGCGGCAAGGCCCTCATGTAGATAGTCCAAGCTATTTTCGGATCGCCAGCAGCCGAGGCCAGTCACTCCAATACCCAGCAGGCCATGCGACGCACAGGCATTAGCATTCTGTATGCTGTCGGTTATAATAAGAAATTCATCGGTGTCGCTGAGTTTTGGGTCATCACGAAAGCCACATGGAAAATATATTATAGAAGCCAGTTCACATACCCCAGGGAGTGCATTTTCCGGTAGCATGGCCACCTCTTCGCAGGACGATACATCAAAACCAGTTTCCATTTTATACTGAAAGTCTTTTCGCGAGGCCGCGAAGGTGTTTTGCTAAAATGATGCGCGCTTGTCTGGATTCTGATTTGAAGGCTTTTTCTAGCGAGGCCAATATTTGAGTAAAATCAGGTGGAAAGGTGTGCATAGTTTTTGGTTTTGATTTTTCCTTTTTCTTCGCTTGAATCGTTTCCCTGCGTTTTTCAGTAATCAGTCTTTTCGCCTGGTGCCTGGTAATCTGACCTCTTGATGCTTCTTCGATCCGTTCGGGAAGAGGTAAAGTGGCATCTGCAATACTGGCAGCTTTTCTTCCACCAACATGCTGGTTTCCCCGGTTTCCGCCGCGTCTGTCTTTCGCCAGTTCCTCGGCAAAATTGTTTTCGATAAAATCCTTTTTCTTATCTGTAGACCATTTCCCCCCGCGTCGCAGATCATTCTCGCGGCGCATGATTCTGAGTTCCAGTTCTGGAGTCAGCTCCGACAGAACAGTCCGAACCGGAACGGACGGAAGCTTTGCAATGATTGATGCGCAATAGCGATTTTCGCCGCAAATGATATTGGAGTTTTTGTCGATGATAAGGGGATTGTAAACTCCGTGTTCCCTCATATCGTCGGCCATAACTTTCAATTTCTCGTCATCCAGTCTCACATACGGATTACGAGGATTTGGTTTTAGCAATTCAGGATTCACATTATCGATTGCTGAGTACCGAACTTTCCCGATCGTCACTGGCCCGGGGGTGAGGTTAGCGGCAACAACGGAAATGCCAGGTCTTGCACCCGCCAATTCCTGTTCGAGTCCTCTCTTCGCTTTATCTATTCCTTCCTGTGTAAGTTTCGCCATTTCAAAACTCCTTCGCGAGTGCCACAAATTCAGACCAGCTTTTGCGTGCCTGGAGTCTGCGCCCCTGAGCAGTTGCCCGCTTTATGGCGGGTGCATAGTGTATTGATGTCTTAGAAAGGGGCGCTATGAGTTCGATTTGCCGCAGTGCCATGTCTTCTTTTTCCCGGATGATCGATGGCACAGCTATGAGGGACGAGTGATTGCCCGATGCAAGGTTGCTTGCCTCGATTTCTATTTTTAGAAGTTCCAGAGCCTGGATAGCCCATCGCGCTGACTGAATCGGCGAAAGGACAATATCACTCGCGTACAGACCGGCACGCAGTTCAAAACATATTGCGGGTGGAAGATCGAGGATAATTCTTTGATAGTCAGGCAATTCCCGCAGCATTGAAGAAAAACGTGAAATGGCAGATTCACTGGCGGCCAGTTCAGGTCCCACTCGATGAAGCGCCGAAGTGCATGGTAATATCGAAAGATTAAATTCAACCGGGTGAATCGCATCTTCCGCTCGGACTCTTCCTGTAAGGATATGATACAGGTTTTTCGATTCGATCAGATTTGAGTCTGTGTTTCGTAAAAGGTAATCTGTTGCATTGTTGTTCGAATCCATGTCGATCAAAAGTGTGGGCATTCCAGCGGCGGCATAGGCCTTGGCCATGAAAAGCGCGTCAGTTGTTTTACCGACGCCGCCCTTTAAAGACGCAAACGATAATATGTTTTGTTCCATTTTTTTCTCGCTCCTGGCCCTCGGTCGTCTTAATCTTTCCATCACCGAGAAGCTTGTCGTGCATAGTAACACAGAGGGAAAAAAAAGCAATGAAACTAATTATTTTCCGATGCCCAGCACGGTGGGTTTTGTGAATAACAAGTATGCTATTGCATACTATCTGTTTTTGGGATTATTTCGCGGCGGACTACTGCGTTTTTTCCTTCGCGTCACAGAGAATAAGGAACCACTGACTGGAATCTGATTTGGATTTGAATTGTTGAGGAAGTATCCGAAGTGACCGCGAATAATATTACTTGATTCTCGGGAGACATTGCCTTTGAGGATACTCTCGAAGCGGCTGGGACTCAATCCCATCCTTTTGACGAACTTTGCTTTAGACAATCCAGAACCGTCGAGGATCATTTTGATTTCATTCACGGAAAGGATTTCATTGCGAAAGATTGATTGTCTCGGAGGGAAGAGGATGGGATCGAGAAAAGGTGACAGTGAAATGATAAGGGCTTCTTCTAATGAATCCGTTAGTTTTTGAATTTCACATTCCCAGTGCAGGATTATTCTCTCGTCCTTGAGAACATTCAGGATTGCCAGGATTTCACGCCATGTTGTCTGGTTTGGTGCAAGATCAACCACCTCAAAAATCTTTTTCAAAGGACAAGTCAGCGTTAAGTCATTCTTACCAGATTCGATGAGTATCCATAGAGAAACCAGTAATAATCTATGGCGATTGATTCTTCCTTTTGCTGCTCTCAACAGGTGCGATGGGAATACCGCGAAGGCGCCGTCCGCTTTATACCATTCGCCAGCTTCCAGATCAACGTATCCTTTTTTTTCAGACAGTTCTTGAATCTTAAACCAGAAATCAGAGTCAAGGGCTGGCGAAGGAACAGAAAGTTTAGAGATTCCTGTCATGATGCGTCGTCTGTCTCTATTGTCAAAAGTACCATTCTTTCTTGCGAAACTTAGTATTTCCAGAATCTCATCGACATTGATTCTTACCTGCCTCTTTCGGCCTTCGGCTTCGAGAAGTGCAAGACATGCAAGGAATAATCTAATTTGCTCACCTTTATCTTTTTGAGAGTCAGCTTTCGTCCGGTAGGGCAACAGGAAATCGACATTGCGACTAACAGGAACCGCAAATACATCTTGGAATCCGAAGGATCGGATTACGGAAGACTGCCGAATATTTTCCAGGCTGACCGATAACTCGTGAATCAGCCGATCAAGGAGTTTTCTCACATAATCTGTGGGCCAATTCAAAGGGCGATAACGGACCCCCGTTCCTTCTTTTGTTTTGTCATTCGCCGAGACATCAAATGGGAAGTGAATCGCCAGAGAGAAAACGATTCGCCCGTTCGTTAAAGTCAATGGGCTTACAGTAAATAAGCATGCCCCAGTAAAAGTAAAGTCTCTGCCAATTATTTCGCGAAAACCAAAGATGACGGCATGATCCTGATCCTGCTTGGCAATGTTCAGTTTCTCTGCTAACGCCTGCTTCTGAGAATCAGGCACTGAAAAGTAGTTTTTTATCCAGGCTGGGTCCTGGAGTGAAATTATATCAATAGTCGAACCCCCGTACACAAGTTGATTGAATTGTCTCTCGACCGTTTCATTCTTTGGGTCACTATTAGGAGGAGACCTGTGCAAAGAATTACCAGAAAGAACGGCAAGGGTTTTGAAAATCTCCCACCCGGCAATTTTCAAATAACTCTTTAAGAGCGTTATTGCCGATTCCAGCTCTGGGAAAGTCTTTGGCTGCTGGGGATATTTTAATGGCCCCGGCAAGACATAATCGAATTTGAATGACCGTTGCTCAAAGGAGAGTCGTTCATTCGCATATTTGATAGCATGCTCCTTAAAGAACATTGTCAAATTCAGAATAATATTTACAACAATCTCAAAACTTGCAGAGCGTGAATCCGCAGAAAATAGAGACCCGATCTCCTCGAAATTATTAAAGAAGAGAAGGTCTTTTATATGAAAATCAGGGGACTTCCGTTTCGGCATATTCGAGCACTATTTGCTCGTTCTTCCCGCCCAGTCAATGAGTTTTCAGACGGTGGGGGAGACATGGCATTATGTATTGCCGAGGTGTTTTTTTCCAGAATGGGTGCAACCTGAATGTAGTATGTAGCGGGCTGGAACTGAAAACTATTTCAAAAGAGAAGTTTTTACTTAAAAGGCTGCTACATACTACACGGCAGCTTTGGAATGTATATCTGGAAAATGCCAGAAGCGCAATTGCGCTTTTGGCGCTGTCAACGCAGACTCAAGAATGTATTGCTGGAGGCCAGAGAACTGATCCTCCGGGGATCAAGTATAAAATCGCTCAAAAATAATTTTGGAGAGTGCTTCTCTGTCTGATAAAATAAAGTATGAAAGATCAGAAAAAGTCAATTCACATTTCGGGTAGATATTTTCGAGGTCCTCTCGTAAATCTCATCCAGACCTTGCACAGGGCCGGACTTGTCTCGAATCGCAGAACGAAAGTCGAGAGCGTTCAGCGTTTCATAGATTACAGCCTGGCGAATGATTTTCGAGAAGGCTTTCGCGAGCGCGAACACGGATTCGACAGTCATTCAATCGCGACCCGCTTTCGCTTGATGCTCGGCTCGACTCTTGAAAGAGAATCGAAGAAGCAGGAGGCTCTATATCTCGCTCAGACAATTTCGGCATGCCGCGAATACATCCGCCATGCTGAGATTCGACTTTCAGAGCTGGGAACCGATAGGGGAGGGATCATTTTTTTGGAGCGACAAAGAATGATCCGGCAGGCACTGGACAAGATCGAAAAAAATACCGGCGCCTAATTATCTGGCAGAGCTTTTTGCTCTGCCTTTTCTTTTTTCATTGAGAGAATGTACCCCGACTAAATTGGATAGAATCAAGAATCAATGGCGGACGAAAGTATGCAGTCCCCCGATCTGATTTCTTTCTGTTGAGCCTTTGAGATAGCCCAGTCCACAAGCTTTGCCACCATTCTGTAAAAATAAATTTCATCCTGAGTCTGTCCGCACACATCACAAACTTCACCGTCGTCGTATGTGGAGTCGATCATCATGCACCTGTCCAAAAGCTCTTCGTCTCGGTCACAGTCTGCACTTATGGACATCCAGGAAAATTCGCCGTCTTCAGCCGGCAGGGCAGAAACACAGAGTTTTACTTCCAGTTCTGGCTCCGCCTCTGCGGCGGTCGTAAACCGGAGAGGCCAGGTTATTACTGAAACATCTTCGCCGTCTGACTCGAAGGAGTCGGGATAGGGTGTGCCGACTTCCATCAAAACATCGGACACCGGATTGTGCAGCAGTGTGGTTATAGATTCCATACAAAGACCATATCACACGGGTGTGACAGTCTTCCCGGAAGAAAAATAAAAAACACATAAAAAAAATCATGCCCGTCTGCATTTTCAGGTATCATTCAGGAACAGTCGAGCTTCCGAAAAGTCCCTCATCACGGAAGCAAACCTGAACCGGACACATCGCCCGGTCTTTTCTCTAAAATCTAAAAATGTATTTTGCGAAAGGTCTTTTCGCAGGGAGGTTTCCATGTACACATCCGAAATTGACGCTTCAAAAATTGGCATTATGTTTGGCAAAGGCCTGACCGATCTGGATATGAAGAGACTAAATAAAAGCTTCTCAAATCCAGTAACCGAGAAAGAGTTCCGCAACCTGGCTCTCTTTCTTGTGATGTCCAGAACCGGGTTACGTGCGAAAGAGATTGTTGGCCTGAAATTCTCGGATATGGTAACGACGCCGGAAGGGGATGTGGGGTTTCGATACATTCGTAAAGGCGGGAAGGTCAGAATAACGCTGCCGGGGGCGGAAGCCATTCAAGCTGTGAAGGAATATCACAGAATCGCAGGAATCCAGGCAGATGATTTTTTCTTGAGCCTGCCAAACCGGGCGCGGAAGGGAGAGCGGACAAATCTCACGACCCGTGGTCTTCAGATGATCGTGAACTCATGGGGCGTAACAAGCTGCAACGGCAAGATGGTCCATCCGCATTCGATCCGGCACACGGCGGGTCAGAAAATCATGGATCAGGCAGGAAGTCTTGCGGCTCAGATTCTGCTTGGTCACTCCAGTCCAGCAACGACTGGGAGGTTTTATCTGAGGCCTTACTATGACGGGACGAAGATTCTGAGATGGTAAAGCGGACCCAAATCGGGCAGATGTCTTTTTTCAGACATTGTGCCGCCATCCTAATGCTCAGGCAAGCTCATTCAACTGCGTCAATTCTGGTTCGCGAAAAGGGCTGCAAAGTCGGAAACCACTTTTCAACCAAAAGCTGTAGTTGTAGAGTGACAGTCCGGCGCACATGAACCCAAACCCAAAAGAGCTTATCCGTCTGGACGATGGTCGCCAACTTGACTATGATTCTTTCAAGAAGCTGGTTTTGGATGACCCTTCGGCTGATTCTTTGAAAGCCGAAATAGGCGGTTTTGGTCTGCGTGCTTTCAGTCATTTTGCTTCCAAACTGGACCCAACTGGTATGGCTGAGTTCTTCTTCAAAGAAGCAGAGCATGCAGAAAGTCAGGATCGTGAGAACCGTCTCATCCGAACTATGTTTCTCTTATTTCAAGGTTTGGTGGAGTTGAAGCACAACCAAAAAAAAGTGCAAGGTGACCGGTCAACAACGCCAAGCCTCGTCGAAACCTATGCGCGATATTCTGTTCAAGATCCTGCTCCCGACAAGATCGAATATTTTCGAAACCTTCTTTGCAATGGGCTTTCCGCTGCCGACCCAGACCCGGACTCATTACGCTTCTACCTTGACTTGGCTCGGGAACTCTCCCTTCAACAAGTTAGAATTTTGGTTTTTTACTACGAGCATGGTAACAAGCCAATTCCACCCAAGTCGCCGGGCGTTATTCAGATCGCAGACATCCGCCTGCCGCGAGATCCCCCTCCTCCGGTGTCAATACAGGAAATAGCCACGGCCCTGAATTTAACCATTGACCAAACCATATTACTGGTCGCGAATTTAATGGGAAAAGGCCTTCTGGTCCGTCCACCTCGCTTCGACAATGGTGCATGGGTTCCGAACACGCAGGTCGAGCTTGCTGAAGCAGCCAAGCCCTTTTTGCGCAACATGGTTTCACTGGTTCCCGATTGAGCGCGGATTAGACTTGCGGTCGCTCGCTGTCAAGCTTCCGAGTTCATAGACTTTTCGGAACCTCATTTCCACTTCCGGCCTTTATTGGCCCAAAAAAATATCCGCTCCATTTTCGTATTCTGTCACAGGGGCGTGATATAATCTAACTGAAGCGGAGGAGAAAGATGAAAAAGCCGAAAAAAAGCAAGTTACTCGATCTACGAGAAGAAAAAGTACACTACCCGATCCTGAGCAGATGGGAGCCAGATTATCTGGCAAAAAAAATCAGCCAGGTTTTAGAAGCGAATGGAGAACCGGTAACTCCGGCTAGTCTGAAATCGTACGCCGCGATTTTGGAATCTGATCTACAGGGCAGTCTCGGCGTTCCGAAAAAAAGGAGAGGAATTATGAAAAAACAAAAACAGGCAAAAGCAGAAGTTGAAGAAGTAGACGTAACAGATTTATATCGGGGAAAAAAAATGTCGGAGCTTCCACCGGAGCTTCAAGCAGCTCTTCTCGGTGCAGTTGTAACCACTGACGAGGAACGGATGGCAGAGAAATTACGACTGGCCAAAAAGAAGAAGCCGAAGCCTGATAAATGAGAGTCTATCGTCACTCGAAATCGAGGAGGTCTTTCATGCGAATGCCAAGACTCCTCGAAATTCGGAACAGAGTCAGCAGACTCGGATTCGCTGTTCCACGCTCGACACTTTGGATAAAAGTCAGCGATACGGCATATTCTCCTTCATCGAGGTCCACCTGCCGTAAATTGCGGTCTTTTCTCAGCTGGCGAAGCCTTTTGCCGAGTTTACGTTGGATATCTTCAAATTTTGCCATCCAGTATGGTAAAATAGACTTTACAATTTTCAGACTGCATATAGTGAGTGTAAAAGAAAAACTCACTATACGGAGGGTGCCATGAAAGCTGGAATTTATTCATTCTTATTGGCCCTTTCCCGGAAGAGAGGGATGCCATCATTGTCGGACAGGTCTGTTCAAAGCTCTCCCGTGAAGGTATTTGTATTATTTCTCTTACTGGCTTTCCCATCCTATCTCTGGGCGGATGATGAACGATACCGGCACGCAGAGAAAAACATGTACATCGAATTTTCCGGGGAACACTTACGATTTGTTACATTCGGAATAAATAACGCATGGTTCCGTTTTCAGCGCAGCGGGAACAGAATCATTGTGCAAAGTGGCGGCCCCGATGGGGGAGACATTATTTTGCGAATGAATGGCGATGAAATCATTTCGGATGATATTCTTATTTCTGGTCGCTACCGAAGAGAAGGCAGCTCTACATCTGTATCGTCCGGTTCATCTGCATCGGAATCATTAACCTGTATCTCCGGCGATTGTGTGAATGGGCGTGGGATCGCATCCTTCAATGGAGGGAGAATCGAAGCCATATTCGTCTCCGGTAAACCATCCGGGCGTGCGGTGTTAACCATAGACGGTGAAGGAGCGTCTGCTCGACTTGAGTGGATTTTTCGAGATAAAAATTTTGCAGGACAGGTGGCAGTGAAAATGCGCTATGCGAATGGTGTCGTGCTGGACGGAATCTTACCGAATATCGACGCGAAAACCTTCCCAGTCCATGTTTGGTCCCCAGGCGGGCAATCATTTTCGGGAATCTACGATTTTACATCAAAAGAGGTTTGGGATAATGAGACAGATTCCAATAGACGGCGGCTTTGTGTTCGGGAGCGAGCAGCAGGACAATTGAATTTAGTCTGCCAGGTGCCCGATCAAGTCAGACTTGAGGAAACCTCACTAAATCGTTTGATTCGTCGTCTTGAAGATGGCGAGAATATTCCACGTGATGAACTTATTCGATTACTAAAAGAGCTTCCGCAGTAATAGACGGCGGGCTTTTTGAATCTCTCCGAATCAAGATCGAATAAAGAATAGAGGAATAATAATGCAAAGAATAAGTTTCCGATTTGATCCCAGGCTCAACAGCACAGCCGAACTTATTGTCCATGCTAACGAACGCCTGTCGCGTGGTAAGTCTCTGAGCCGTCGTGATCTTGTACCAATCAATGCCGATCCACAGCTTATTACACGTGCGACAGGCATTCTTCGATTTTTTGGTTACATCGAGTCTGTTGGGAAATCGCACACATACCGACGTTGCAAACCGTCCCTTCGCCACATGATACGCAAGGCAAAGGCTCTGCATCTTGTTTTCTGGCACCTCACGTCGAAATGGTATCCTGTTCAGCATCGTGTGATGGATGAGAAAAAAGAAATAGTAAGAATCCTGAAAGAGTTTGGATTTCCAGAGGACTACTATCCAGGGATACAGGATTGTATTGCAGCAACGCCTTATGCTTCGGGAATCCGAGACAGGCGTGGTGGTTTTGAACTATGCCATCCAGCCGAAATTCCGGATGCGAAACGCATGATCGGGCAGCAATCTTACGTATTTGGCCGAACAACAGAATGGATTGTCAATGATGAATACGACCTATACGAAGACAATAACCGTCCCCTGGTTCGTTTTTTTGCCAAACTCCACGGGCATAAATGGACTGTAAATTGTGACAAACGGGGTGGAAAGTCGCGAAGGGAAACAATGCAGGAGCCAGATCACGGTTTGTGGCAGAATCCTGATATTCGTGGTTTCCGTGGTTCTGATTCTGATAATATCGGTACCTACGATGTTGAGATGTTTGCTGTCGAGGTCAAATTGGATTTTCATCCTTCTGGAATTGCAGAAGCAGAGTCATTCTTTGAGTTTGCCAACTTCGCATATCTTGCAGTGAAATGTTCGATTGCTGAAGTATTGCGTAAACGACGCTTACACCGACTCGCAGCAGAGAAAGGGGTTGGAATAGTCGCGCTTTCTCTGCCCGATTACGAAGACTCCTGGGTTGAAATTCTGCCTGCGCGTTATCGATCACAAAGGCATTCAAATACTGTGCAGGCAATCAGGGAGTTGGGCCTTGGACAAGTATCGAGGCTCAATAGAAATGAAGGTCAGGAAAAGAAAAGAGCCTGACATTGATTTCACAAAACTCGATAGAGTAGTAGCAAATCCAATGGCGCCTGTGCAAATCAATGATTGAGCTATTAAGCCTAACCGATACTTTTTTATGTAAAATCTGCGTGCGCCGATCCAAAGCTGCCACTGAAACCGATTCATTCCTGCCACCCCGCCGATTGAAGCCTGCCACCTAACCGATTCAAAGCTGCCAGCGCGCCGATTGCAATC
>VFLI01000082.1 GCA_009885105.1 Spirochaetia bacterium
AACAACGTGCCCGGGCGAGAGGGCAATGATTGATATGTAATACGTATAAATATTAATTTATTCACTTGTTTAAGGCCTAGTGAGCCCCAAAGACCGCTTCCGCCCCAGTTTCAAACCGAGGTCCATTGGAAGCGCATCAAGTCACTCTACGAAACTGACGAAACAGGATTCGTCTGGTGGAGCTTCGGGCAGGCTTCAATCGCCGGACAAGAATGGACGCTCATCCTGGTCGGTGACGCGGTGCCTTTCTATCGCCTGTTGATCGACAGGAAGAGCGTGGCTGACTTTGACCGTGAGAACTGGCCGCGAGCGTGGACAATGGCATCCGAAGATTGAAAGCTGATGACAGCACCGCGATTCAGACACAAAGCTTCGGGCTTGACAGCGCTCGCAGCATCGCGCATCCTCGTTGTTGCCTGAACTTCGGTGCTCAAAATTGGTGTTCAGCACGCTGCCATCCAGGGACGCGCGGGATATGGAGATAATTTATGCAAAGCGGAAAGATTCTAGTTTTATTGCTTGGGTTATCATTGCCAATCTTTGCCCAAGCACAATCCTCATTGCCAGGCAGCAATGCTACATCACAGGTTATTTTCAGTGTCAAAACTGATCTTCATAGTAAGTTTTATCCGGATTGCGCGATCCCCTCCATCCATGTGCTGCAACTTCTGGATCTGCAACCGGCCGCAATGATAGACAAGAAGTCTTTCTCAGCCGGTGATCATTGGTCAGAAACGTGGAGGATTGATGCCTGTGGCACTATCAATGTTCATCAAATTGACTTCGAATTGATTCGGATAGGCAACCAAATCGGTCTTTCACAGGAAGTAAAACCGGCCGGCGCGCAAGCATCCTTATCGTTTGCCGGATCGAATTGGATTCTCGCAAATAGTCAGAATCAGAATGGCGTGTTAATGCGCGAATTCGTCACAGATGGAGAGAGCGTGGACGCGTGGAGCCAATTACTTACAATCGTAAACTATGCGGGTTCTGTCCCTTTATCCGCTGCGCTCTCACAGATGCAAAAAAAGTATGCGTCAGACGGGTGCCTATCGGAAGGATTCCGTACGCTCGTCCAGGACTCTGATCAAATTGTATTTTCTCGTGACTATCAGAAATGCAGAGAGCCCTCCATGGAAATCAACATTGTTCGCCTTATTATAAGAAATAATCGTCTTGTAAGTATTTTATACTCCACACGCAAGATTCCAACACAAGCACAAACAGACGCCATAGTCAAGAATCTGTCGACTTTGACAATCGAGTGAATGATTACTTCTTCAACTCGTAGATCCCGAAGAAGGAAGGTTGCAACGTTCCGACATGGATCTAGATTTTACAAGTCGCGTCCGGCTTTCCATTGCAGCCCGCGCCCGCTTTGTGGAAAATGCGGTCATTGAGGAAAGCAAAAAAGGCATCGGCCAATATGTAATTCTGGGCGCAGGTCTGGATACTTTCGCGCAGCGGATCAGATGCTCGATATGGCAAAAGAGGCGGGCTTCAAGACGGCGGAAATTGTGTCAAAAAAGGATATTGTGAGAATATATTTTTCCGGCAGAACAGACGGTCTGAGTCCCGCAAGCGGAGAAGATATTTTGGTGGTTACATCATTAAAAGTTTGGTCCTGCTGGAATTCAGCCTTGCCTGTGTGCTCGTTTTCGCAGGCTGCGCCTCATTTTCCTCTCTTCCCCGGCCCCTGTTCAAAGTCACGAGCCCTGCGGGAGAAAACTGCACAGGAACATTGGCCGTTGATGCCGACGGCCGACTCTGGACCGAAGCAGGGCCGGTTCTGGATTTACAGCGATCGGAATATTGCGGAACATTGAAGGCGCATCAAATTTCTCGACCACATTCACCACAGCATATATTCTATATAATACAGAACCTCAATCCAGGCCTTCGGGCCCGGGAGGATTCCCATAAATATCAATTGGGAGTTGTCTGAAAATGAGTAAAAAAGTAGACAGAAATACCAGATTTTTTATAGATCTGGATCTAAAAACAAAGAAAATCCTGAACTGGGACTGCGACCAGAGAGAAAAGCTGGCGGAACAGAAATTGAAGGATCCCTTTCATCACAGAATTTATTTAACGAAGGGACAGTACAATAAACTTGAGAAAAAACAATCGGAGCTGTAAGATATGCGGCGAATTGCATGATGGGTGGGAAACCACATACTCAATAAATTCAAATAATATCGATACTTTTCCTGACGGAATGGATTTGTTGAATGTAATAATGAAACATGAGGGAATATCTCCTTATTTTTTATATCAGTGCCCTGAATGTAAAACATATTTTTTTCGGCATCGAACGCATGAATGGGATATGTATGACGATGCAATGGTTGACATTGATAAACTGTATCCGATTGAAAATGAAAAGGCTCAGAAAATAATAAATCCAGGATTGGCGGAACCTCACTTCGCTGAAATTAATATTTCACGTCATTGTACAAAGTGCCATTCAGGAAATGTTGAAAAACTGCGGGAAACCAAGGTTGAAAAAGATATTCTGGTATGGTATAAATGCCTGGAGTGTGGGAATGAGGAATTCATGGACAAATATACAGCATCAGATTACGATGCTTAGTTGATGCGTATGCAAGGTTATTTTCCTGGAGTATGAATGGAGCTGTTAAAACGCATCACTCAAATCACAAACAATTCCGGCGTCGAAACGATGATGGAAATTCTAGTCTTTGACACTTTTATACAGTATCACCGCTCCGAACGAATGCAGTTTTATGATGCCACGGTTCGGTCACGTTTATTTTTTGCTTGAAATTGTGTATAATGTCCTGTATCATTGCTCATTGTTTGAATTTGACCGGCGCCAACATTTTCTGCACAAAACGCGTGTTGCGCCGGAAAAAGTAGAAAAAAAAATATCAGGTGAAATAGTTAATGGCAAAACCGTGTCGGATATGCGGAATCTTTCAGAAAGAAGGCTGGACGGTGGAGAATATCGCCGGAGAACCTGCTTCAGAAAAATTTCCCGATGAATACGACAGACTGATCACATACAACGTTGCGAAAGAAGGAAACTTTGAAGGGTACTATAAGGAATCGACTCTGCAGTGTCCCGAATGCGGCTTTCTTTACAGCTATGCATGTTCCCTGCCCGGTGGAAGTCATGACGCAATGAGAACCTGGATCGTGGAGAAAATCTCTCCTATGTTAAAGCATGGAAAACATATGAAGAAGAATGTTTCCCGGAAAATTGAAATAACGGCCGCAGCCGAGAGTGAATATCGATGCCCCACCTGCGGCTCCGGCGATGTTGAACAGACCGGCGGCGGATCCCTGGGAGGACAGGTGTTCTTCAGCGTGAAATGCAACAACTGCGGCGATGAAGATACGCTGGATGAATACCAGCAGGGAAGATGGCTACGATGAACAAATCCACTCGAAATATTATTATTGTCGCACTTTTTGCAGCCGGCGGCGGCTGGCTCGGAATATGGCTCAATTCTTTTATGTCTGGCGCTATGCCGCGCATGGAAAGTCTGGGAGCCTTGATCTGGCTTACGACGCCTGCCCTGTCCGGATTGTTTCTGCGCGCTTTTGCCGGGGACGGCTGGAAGGATTCCGGATTCCGGTTGAATCTCTTTGCAGGCTGGAAGTGGTATCTCACGGCGGCAGTCATTTATCCGCTTGCCGCGCTTCTTACTTTTGCCCTGGCCTGGGCAGTCGGGGTCGTCACCGCAGACGGTTTCTTGGCGCGAGGTTTCGGAGCGTACGTATCCGCGGCCGGGATTGTTCTGACCGGCTCATTGATAAAAAATATTTTTGAAGAATTCGCCTGGCGCGGGTATCTCACCCCGAGACTGGAAGCCGCGAACATTCATCCGATGCTGAATCACCTGATTGTCGGTGTTTTGTGGTGGTCCTGGCATTTACCGTACTACTTTTATTTTCTGGATCGCGCAGCTCTGGAAGCGGCGATTACGACCAGCTTCCCGGTATTTCTGGCCATTGGACTTATCGTCATGCTGCCCACTTCAATTCTTTTTGGAGAGCTGCGGCTTCTCAGCAAATCTGTTTGGACAACATTCCTTCTGCACAATTTCATCAACGCGCTGAGCATGCCGCTGCTTGCGAACGGCTTTCTAAAAGTTCACGGCCCGCTGGGTTTTATTTTCACTCCTACCAACGAGGGAATTGTCACATCGCTCTTATTCGGCGCCGCAGGATGGATTCTGTATCGATACAGAATGAAAACCACGAAAGGGAGCCACAATCAGCATGTTCCATCCTGATAAAAGATTGTGCGAATCTTTCAATCCGGTCGATCTTACAGGTTGAGGCCCAATCATGGATACTAAAACAATGAAAGCAGTCGTTTATAATAAAAAAGCTTCGCCCGACAGGTTGATTTATCAGGATGTCGAAAAACCTGCGCCGGGCGATAATGAAGTATTGGTAAGAATAGTCGCGTCCTCGGTGAATGCGGCAGACTACCGTTCTATGCGAATGGGAATGATACCAAAGCGAAAAATATTTGGCGCTGACATCGCCGGCAGGGTGGAATCAATCGGAAAAAATGTCCGTCAGTTCAAACCCGGCGATGAAGTTATCGGCGACCTGGCCGACTGCGGATTCGGAGGATTCGCCGAGTATGCGGCGGCTCCTGAAAAAGCGCTTGTATTGAAACCGGCCGGCCTGATGTTTGATGAAGCAGCCGCCCTGCCTCTTGCGGGAGTGACAGCTCTGCAGTCGTTACGAGACAAGGGCAATATCCAGAAAGAACAAAAAGTCTTGATCGTCGGCGCCGGCGGCGGCGTGGGAACATTCGCCGTTCAGCTTGCGAAGTATTTTGGCGCGACAGTGACGGGCGTGTGCGGCGCCGGAAATGTCGAGCAGACACATTCACTCGGAGCGGATCATGTCATTGATTACACGAAAGAAGACTTCACAAAAAGCCCTGAAGGGTTTGATCTGATTGTCGCAGTCAACGGAAGTACACCGCTCACCGCATACCGTCGGCTCTTGAATCCTGACGGAGTCTATGTAATGGTCGGCGGCGCACTGCTTCAGATTTTTAAGTCGCTGCTGTTCGGCTGGGCGCTTTCTCTGGGTTCAAAGAAAATGCTTTCGCTTGCGGCGAAGTCGAACCAGAAGGATCTGCAGTTTATCGCAAAGCTGGCGGAAGACGGCCGGATCAGGCCTGTGATTGACAGACGCTATCCGCTTGAGAAAACCGCAGAGGCTGTTCGTTATCTGGATGAGGGACACGCACGCGGGAAAGTTGTGCTGAACATAGAATGAAGAATCCGCTCGATTACGGTTTTTCGGGCAGCCTTAGAAAATCCTTCATCTATGATGAACTGGAGGAATTTCTTGAAAGGCATCTGGGCAACAACCGCCGGACAATCTGAACCATGACACGAATCCACCAATTTAATTTAATATATTTATCTATTTTTTTATTAATTTATTCAGTATTTTCATGCCGTACCCGACCCCTGCAGGGCCCGCCGGGTCTGCGGCCATCCCTGCCGTTTGAGACTCTGGACACTGGCATTCTGATCAATCCTGCCGGAGAACACCTGGTTTTCACCGATCGCAAAACCTGGACCGAATTCTGGGATTCGCACACAAACGCATACATCAACGACAGGCGCGCCCCGGCTCCGGAAGTGGATTTTTCGCGCTACATGCTGGTCGGGATTTTTTTCGGCCAGGATTCCGGCTGTCAGACAATTGTCTCAAGCGTCAGCAGAGTTGAAACGGACAGTGAAGGAATTCATATAATTTTTCATCAGATTCACAATCTGGGTTTGTGCGATATGGTCGTCTATCCACAGCAGGTAATCCAGATTCCCCGTTCGGCTCTGCCGGTCCTGTTTGAAGAGACATTGGACTGATATTCTGGAATGTATCTGCATTGATTCTCAGATTTTTCATTTGACTGCTTCCGGCCCGTCCGTTTATACCTGTCGGGAATGATATCTTCACAGAAAAGCCGCCGCTTCAGCGCAGCGCAGCTTCTGATGTCCGGGATGTTTCTTGCTGCCATTTCCTGTTCGCAGACTTCGCAGCAGAATTTGGATACAATCCGACAAGGCGAAATCGCCAATTTTGTTGTTCTGTCTTATTACAACAGCGGCAACTGCCTGCACAATTACAGGCAGGGTTCTGAGCTGGGCAAAATGACCTGCAGCCGAGCGCCCTTAACTCTGTGCCGGCAGGATGCTCTCTATGATACGGCGGGCACCCTTACGGTGACGTCGGAAACGTCGAATCGATTCAAAACTGAAATCGGTCAGATCACCAAAGACCTGCCGCACTGCACTGTTTCTTCCGCAGCGGCCCTCAATCTGCCGGGATACAAAACAACTTCGGTTTCTTTCAATTCTTCAGTATCCACAAAAAATACGCTGACGGCTATCAATGACTGCGGTGATCTGGGAAACACAAATCTGTCCAAGCTGGCCGACCGCCAGCAGTACAATTTCCTGATTTCCGCCCGCGGTGTGCTGGCCTACTCGGCCAGACAATTGAATCAAACCAGCTGCTTCAATGACATAACATATTCCCAGTGGGAAAAAGACACGGCCGGTAATTTTGTTTCCGGTTCCCTGATTCTGGAGACATCCTGTCTCTACGGTTCGTCGGCCTTTGTCACGGTTTGCAATTCCACGGAAAAACAGTACGCATCCCGCTTTGATTTTGTAAATCCGCTCTGAATTTTTTTGTTATTTTTTGTTGCTTCCGCAGTGCCGGCACAGGACGATTGCCTGTGCAACTATCAACAGCCATCTCAGAACTCGTGCTCGGAGCCGCCGTGCTTTTCGGAGCCTCCCGGCTCTGGAAATCCGGATCCCAGTACCAGAGATTCGCCGCTCTGGGTTTCATTCTGGTCCTGATTGCCTGCTTTCTGGGAGCAATTCGGTTTCTGGGTCTGGCGGACGTGGTGTACTACCACAGCCTTGCATCGGCAGTATCCGCGCAGATCGGACTGCCCATGATTGGAATTGCGTTTCTTCGGCCCGCCTTCCTGATGCCCAGGAAAACAGCCGGATATATTTTTGCCATCGTACTTCTCATCGCGCTATTTATTATTTTTCGTCATTTCTATTCTCAGCCGCTCTATCCGGTTATCATCGGAGCGCTGGGTCTCGGAATGATCGCTCTTTCTGCTCTGCGCAAAATGTTTGAAGCTCCGCGCCCGGCAGTCTTCAGCCTCATCGGAGCCGGACTGATCGCGTACGCCGGTCTTGCCGTCAACACAAACGGCACGATGTACGGGATGCCCGGACTGGATCTATTTCACTATATCCTGACTCCGGGTTATATTCTGACCGCCCTGGGTCTTCGTTCCCTCTGATGGCAAAGGTAAAGGTCACCGTCCGCAGTTACGAGCTCGACGCTCTGGGTCATGTCAACAACGCAGTCTATCTGAACTATCTGGAATTCGCGCGCGTTTCTTTTTTTCTGGCCAGAGGCAGCGATTTTCGGAATCTTTTCGCGCAGGGATATTCTCTGATTCTCGCGGAGAGCCGCCTGAAATTTCGCGCTCCGGCATACCTGAATGACACGCTTCAGATCCAGACGGATCTGTCGATTGAGGGAATACGCCTCATCTTTGAACAGAGCATCAAAAAAATACCGGAAGGACTGCCGGTGCTGACAGCCACAAACACTCTGGCAATCCTGGATAAAAACGGACGTCCCATAAAGCCGAACGCCGATTTCATGTCCTGGCTGGGGGACGGCATAAAAAAAGTCGGGAAGAAAAAATCCACACCAGGATCCCGGAAATGAAATTTTCCGTGCCGGCCGTTCTGGTCTGCGCTACAGTCGCCGGTGTATCCTTCTATCAGGCCACCAGTTCCATCCGCGATGTGCCTTCCGAGACCCTGCACCGCGGCAGAATCATTCTGACTCCCGGCGAATTTCTCTATGCCGGCGATGACCCGGACAGAAACGGCAGCCGCATGAATGTGATGGACGGCAATGAAAACACAGCCGGAATCATTCCTTTCCCTGCTCCGCCGCCGGAAGGCAGCTACTATCTTATGGATACCGCCCTGACCCACTGGCCGCCCCTGCACCAGAACGGCAAACCCCGCAGGAGAATCCCCTCCCTTCTCCGCATAACCAACGGACTGTGCCTGAACTGTCCGCTTTCCGAGTTTCAGAAATACGGCCGGATTCAAACGGCCCGCATTGAAATCCTGTACAGAAGGGCCAACGATCCGGATGTGGAGTATGTGATTCCGCCGGCCGTTCCGCAGCTGGTATTCAGGTACGATTTCCCGGACCGACCTGGCAGTTTTGACATACCGCTCCATCTGAACCGGGTTTTAGGATCGCCGGCATACCCGAAGAATGTCTACTATATAATATGCAAGATCACAGTGCTGACTGTTTATCCAGGATCCGTCTATTCCGATCGAGTCGCTCTGGCGGAAGTTGTCTACGGGGACCGATCGGATCCGTACAGCAGCGTTCATTTGTGGAGATAGAGAGAGTTAAATCGATTGCCACAGCCGGCCGACAAATAAACCTGGATTTCATTTGCAATCAACAAATTTGGGATCTATGAATTTCACAATTGCAGACAATGAGGGCGTTATCGCGCAAAGCAGAATATGCCTAATTTGAAGAAAATTCAATTTCCCCGGGACTGGGTGGATCGCAAAACCAACGGACATCGTATTTCCGTTATCACCGCCTACGACGCAACATTCTCCAGTCTTTTTGCATCAACAGAAATCGACGCGATCCTGGTCGGCGATTCTCTGGCCATGACGGTCCAGGGACACCGAACCACGCTGCCGGCCACGCTGGATGAAATGATCTACCACTGCAAAATGGTTCGCAGAGGCGCGCCCGATTCGTTTATCATTGGAGACATGCCTTTTGGATCGTACCAGACCGGCGTGGAACCTGGAATATCCGCCTGCTTTCGAATGATCAAGGAAGGACATGTGGATGCTGTAAAACTGGAAGGCGCAGAAGCAGTAACTGTTCAAATAATTAAACAATTGACAGCGGCCGGCGTTCCTGTTATGGGACATATCGGACTGACGCCGCAGAGTTATTTGAAAATCGGCGGATACCGAGTCCAGGGAAAAACAGAAACGGAAGCGCAGAGGCTGGCGCAGGAAGCGGCAACGCTGGAAGAAGCCGGATGTTTTTCTCTCGTAATGGAGTTGATTGTGGCGCAGGTCGCATCTGAAATTACAAACAAAATACGCATTCCCTCGATTGGAATCGGCTCCGGAATCGGCACAACGGGTCAGGTCCTGGTCATGCACGATCTTCTGGGAATGGATCCAAAATTCCAGGCGCGTCATGCGAAAAAATATGCCGATCTTGCTGTCATAATACGCAGAGCGGCAGAAGAATATCACCAGGAAGTTCACAGCGGAGTTTTTCCCGGCGAAGCACAGAGTTTCTGATGAACAAGGTCGCGGTAAAAATATTTTCCCTCCCGGTTCGTAAAGCGGTCTATTCAGGCGCTGCCGTGTTGCTGCTTTTTATTTGCGCCGCACTTTCCGCGGAAGTACTGTATCTGAAAAGCGGAGAATTGTTTCAGGGAAAAATCACCGCGCAGACGATGACGCATATCACAATACAGACGCGCACGGCGCAGCGATACATCGCCAAATCGACCATCCGGAAAATCATGTACGATGAAGATCCGGAAGCCAAAGCACGTCAGGAAGCGGAGCGCCAGAGACTGATTCGTCTGGCCGCGGAAAGAAAAGCCAGAGAAAAGGAAGAAGCGGCCCTGCGACTTCAGAATGAAGTGAGAATGGCCCGCCATACTTTCGATTACCAGCAGGCTCAGATCCGGGCAGCCCGGGCCCGGTACTACCGCGAGCTGGTCGCCGCAAAAAAAATTGAAAAACCCGCGGGAGTGCCGCTCAGCTTCGTTGACTTTGCCTGGAGGAGCGCGCTTGTTCCCGGATGGGGTCACTTCTATCTGGGTAAACCGATCATCGGCGGCGCGTACATGGGTCTGTCAGCGCTTTCCCTGTATGCCGTCGCCACGCTGCGGGGTCCGGCCGTTGCCATGAAAAAAGAGAATGAAGACCAGGTAAACTTGAATCTTGCCACAATGCTTTATTTCCAGCCAGGGCAGGGAAATGATTTGAAAATGTTGCTCCTGTTCAATTCGAATCACCAACTGGCCACACAGCAGCAGGGAAGAGTTGATAACTACAACCGTGCCGTAATGTTTTTGGGCGCCGTATATGGTTTGCAAATTTTGCATATTTTATTTAACGGTATTGCCTGGCAGTCTGGTTGGCTCGTGCAGAATGATATCCAGGCGGAATCATTCACTATGACAGTGTTTGCAGCGCCTGCCGCCGCTCCGGCCCGGGGCGATCTTGCCGCAGGAAGCAGAAAATCAGTGGATACTTTTTTTTCCGTGAACTATTTTTTTTAATCAAAAACTGAAAACACAAATCCTTCCCGTTGTTATATTATTGTATGACTGGAATAGAATATTTAAAAAAAGTAAGTAAATCCATGGGCCAGGCGGCAGCGGCCTGCCTGATGTCATTCCTGCTGACGCCGGGCTGCATACAGCTGGCGGCCAATATCAACGATATAAAAACCAAAAACAATGCGCTGGCCATCCTGGGGAATTTACTGACGGCGTCACAGTCAAAGTTTCTGGCTTTTACGAATACGAATGTTCTTTATGAGTCTTCAGGGAATGGAACCTGGATAGCAAAATCTTTTTCAGGAGCAGCGCGCATAACAGATGTAGCCAATCTGAACGGAACTCTATTTGGTATAAATTCTGCGGTGAACAATACCTTATATAAATCATTGGATAATGGAGTTACATGGACCTCCCAAACAGTTTCCGGTGTTTTAGGACCCAATATCTACATTGCAGCCTGCAATGGTACAATCGTAATACTGTATACAAATACGGGAACATACGGCTTGTATTCAACTAACGGCGGTAGCAGCTGGAGCGGACCGGTCACGGTTGATGGCAATTCGACATCATTACCGTATGATTTGATCTGCAACAGTTCATCCTTTTATGTTGTCGTGGGGTCGGGTTCACAACTCGTCAAGCGTTCACCTACGGGAGCGGTCTGGACGGATACAGTTTCTTTCACAGGAATTCCGGTTGCTTCTAGCACTTCGCGGTTGGCAACCGATAACTCCACGAATGTGTTCTATGTATATCAGTCCACCAATGCAGAAAGCAATGTATCCTCCAATTCAGCGGTTAATTTCACAAGTGTTACAAGCTTCACTACTGCAGGCAGTTATAGCGGAGGAGTTTTTTATGCGAATGGAAATTTTTTTCTCGGAACATTTACAGGCACTTCGTGTACAATAAATAAGTCCGCATCGGGTACAAATGGCAGCTGGACCACCACTGGAACGACGTGTCCGGCGTCGACAGCACTGAGAACTGGTAGTTCGACTAGCTCAGCCTATTTTCTGGCCGGTGATGCTGGAGCAGTTCCGGTAATCATTCGATCAACAGATGCGATAAACTGGAGCCGCGAAGCCCTACCAACTTCGGCAGCAACCGGAATAGTTACATCGGTGGTTGTGCCATAGTAGAATTTAATAAAATAATGTAAATATCATCAGTAAAATGCCACCTGGTCCAAAAAGGACTCGCCAGTAGCTTACGGATAATAATATAAGTCACCTGGAACTCACATCTAAAATCAATTTTTTCTAATATATCAGAATAAAATCGGATAATTATTCGTAACCGTCAATTCCTCCCCACCCCACCTTGCGCTGCGCCGGAGTTGAAAACCGAGCTTCAATCTACCGATTGAAAGTAAGCTTTAATAGTTTGCATATCCAGGCGAT
>VFLI01000001.1 GCA_009885105.1 Spirochaetia bacterium
AAAAACGCAGAGACATACTACGCTCTGCCATGAACGGTTTCTGGATTGTGGACAGGGAAGGGCATTTCCTGGAAGTCAACGAAGCCTATTGCCGGATGAGCGGTTACAGCGAGGCGGAACTGCTGACCATGAAGATTCCTGACGTCGAAGGAAAAGAATCACCCGCGGATACGAAAGATCATATTCATAGAGTAATTAAGAATAGCGAAGAACACTTTGAAACCAGACATCGGCGCAAGGACGGCAGCACTTACGAGGTTGAAGTAAACGCTCAGTACCGGCCCGACGACGGTCAATTCATTGTTTTTTTACGCGACATTTCCGAACGCACGGAAGCGCAGGAGTTCATCAACAGATCCGCGGAACAATGGCGCAGCACATTCGACGCCATGGATGATATGCTTGTCATTATTTCACCTCAGTATGAAATATTGAATGTAAACAAAGAAGTCAGTCGCATTCTGGAAATGAGCAAAGAGGAGATCATCGGAAAAAAGTGTTTCGAATTGTTATTTTGCAAAAACAAGCCTATTTCAGGATGTCCCTGTGCCTGCTTTTTTGCAGACAGTGCATCAGAACCGTCCATTACTGAATATGAAGAAAAGGACCGAATCTATCAGCTATTCTCCTGGCCGGTGCTCGATCCTCAAGGAAATATTATTTCAATAACGCTCCGGATCCACGACGTCACCCTGCAGCGCAAGCAGGAGGAAAAAATTCTTGAATCTCAGAAAATGGAGTCCATCGGGAATCTTGCCGGCGGCATCGCGCACGATTTCAACAATATGCTGGGCGGTATTCTGGGTTATGCGACGCTGCTGGCGCGGATTGAAACTGACATAGAGAAGAAAGAATACATGGATATTATTGTGAGCTCCGCAGAAGTCGCAGCCGATCTCACGCGTAAACTCCTGAATTTCGGAAGAGCGGGCGATCACAGTATTCTACCGATCTTCATAAACCAGTGCATTCAGGATACGCTTTCTATTTTGCATCATACCCTGGATAAGTCCATTGAATTGAAGCTGGAACTCCAGGCAGAACTGGATTTTATCGCTGGAGATCCTTCACAGATCACGCAGGTTCTCATGAATCTATGCATCAACGCAGCAGAGGCTATGCCTGAGGGAGGCAGACTCACCATTCGAACTGAAAACTTCAAACCGGACAGAGAATTCAAAAGCCTGCATATTGAAGCGCAGGACGAATCATATGTGAAACTTTCCGTCACAGATACAGGTACCGGCATGGATGCCAATACGCGAAAGCGAATTTTTGAACCATTCTTTACCACAAAAACCAGCAGCGCCGTGAAAGGCACAGGTCTGGGCCTGGCAGTCACCTATGGGATTGTAAAAAGACATCACGGCATTATTGATATCGAGTCTCAGGAAGGAGCCGGCACAACTTTCCATCTTTATTTTCCCTTCAACAAGAATGGGATTGAAAAGAAAAATACATCGGCGGGCGGTTTGAAGAGCGGAAGCGGGATTATTCTGATTGTGGATGATGAATTGATCGTCAGGACAATGGCTGAAAACCTGCTTTCAAATCTCGGTTACGAGGTGATTTCGGCCAACAGCAGTCAGTCTGCCGTTGCGTTGTTCAGAGAAAATTATAGAATAATCAAGGCAGTGCTCCTTGATTTTAAGATGCCTGGCATCGACGGCCGACAGACGTTTATGCTCCTTAAAGAAATCGATCCAGAGGTATGTGTTATTCTTTCGAGCGGATTTTTGAAAGATGAGGAGGTCAGAATATTTGAAGAATTGGGGATTGCCGGATTTTGCGCGAAACCCTACAGTATTGAAAAGCTGAGTGAAATTATGTCGGCTGTAATCGATTCGTCACGGGGTCCGGGTACGAATAATCGAACGGCATAACGACAGGCTTTCGTTCGACAACAAACAATTTTAGATGGCTTTGTCAAGTATTTTATCAAGCATCCGTTTGTTGAATTCATCCGACTGTTCCCAGCGACTCTGCCAATTTTGAATCAGAGTCTGTGTGCTGCGGCGACTTTCTTCTATTGACCGCTCCGATTGTTCAATCATGCGCGCCAGACGCTCGTTGCCTTCTGATATCGAACGTTCCAGACGCCCGTTGCCTTCTGTTATCGATTCCTGAATTTTCATCAACAGAGCTTTTGTCTCCCTTCCGCCCCGCCACGATAAATATCCGACAAAAGCCCCAAAAGCCGTAAGCGCAAATCCTGTGGAATTCATAAACTGCCAGAACTGATCCATGATTCCATCATAAACTATGCCTGTGACAATTTCCATCTAAAATAGAAAAAAAACGGCCGGACATTTATGGCATTTTGAGGATTGAATACCGGCCTTCTGATTTAGAACGATTCTAAAATATAGCAACATATTCGGCGGTCCTGAGCAACGTGCAGTTGGAAGTGAACATGAAAATGCGCGCGTATCCCCTCGAACCTTTCCCATCCCTTTTTCGTGTTCTTTTGTGAAATTTCGTGGCCAAAATTCTTTTCTGTCGCCGCGCTCCAATTGCCCCCGTGGTTAAAAGATCTTCCTCACTCAAAAATATCCTGTCATCCACATCAGAATCACATACCGCCCGATGCGGACAGAAAAAACGATCAGCATAAATCTGTAAAACGGATATCGAAAGAGCCCCGCTACAATCGTAAAAAAATCGCCGAGCACAGGCATCCAGCTCAAAAGCAGCGATAAAGTTTTGAATTTTATATAAATTCTGTTGACTAATTTTCCCCGCCGTGTCAGAAGAATTTTATACGTGAATCTCCCCCCGGCAAAACCCATGGCATAGTTCACCGTGCACGCCAGGCAGTTCCCGGCGGAACTGACAATCAGAGCTGACCAGGAGTCCATGCCGGAGACCAGCGCGGCAAGAAGGGCCGCCTCGGAACTGAAAGGCAGAATCGTCGCCCCCAGAAAGGAGACTAGAAAAAGCCCGGCCGCGCCGTAATCGTTGATGAGCGAAGTGAAGTCCATGTGCAGAGGGCAGTTTTGCAGGGAACCTGGCCTACGCGGAATGTAGTTCGCGGATGGGTTTGTAATCTTTGCGAAGAGGGAATTCAAGGCGAGCCACGGTTTTTTTATCTCCGGGATACACGCGAAAGTAGCCGGGATCAAATCCCATGTCTTTTATGAGAAGCACAATCATCGCCAGTCCCAGGCCTTTGCCTTCCGTCTCATCGCCGTACATGACAGAAAACTCAATAATGTCCTTCGCCTCGCAGGCGGAGGCGAGTTTGGTTCGGATTCTTTTTTCTTCCTCTTCCAGGAGAATGATGTTGTTCTCAACAAATATCAGCAGTCTGTCATTGTTAATATCCACACGTACCGTCACCTGAAAATCCAGCTCGTCCAGAGCGGCCGCGGAAATATCCGCATCGATGCGCAGATAATCCCTCTTGAAAGCCGTCAGACCGGTCTGATAGCTATCTGGATCTGTGAGACTGTAGCCGTGCTGTTTAAAATAAAATCGTTTCAGGTTGGCACGCACAGCATTGGAAACCAGTTCCATGACAACATAAAAAAGGGTGTAACCCAGACCTTCGATTTTCAACTGTCCTTCAATCTCGTAGAATAAATTCTTTATCATATCCTTGGTCGGATCGTCGAGAAGACGCAATTTGATGGTTTTTGTGACTGGAAATTTCATGCGGACAGGATTCGAGAAATATTAAATCGTTCAAATTACCTGTCAAGCTTATAAAACGACTGTCTTTTTAGAGTCGGTCAGCCTGCCGTTACGCTCAAACCGTCAACCAGTATAAAGGGAGCAAGGCTTCCGCCCTGCATGATATGCTGCCTTTGCCCGCCGGCAATGATTTGATTCACAATATCGAAAAGACTGCCGGAAATCATAATTTCTTCAACCGGGTAGGCGATTTTTCCGTCTTCAATCATGCGGGAATTCTTTGCAACGCCTGAGAAACGGCCGGAAACGGGATCGGAATTGCCGCTGAATCGTTTGAGCATCAGGCCGTTGTTGAATTTCTTCATGAGAGAGGCGTCGTCCAGGAGTTCTACGCCGGCGTCTTTTTCCAGAAGGATTCCCGTGTTCGAGAAACCTATAGCAGGATTCGATCGTGCGCCCCCCGACGCGTTGCCGGTCGGAGTCGTCCCGCCGCGTTTTGCCGTGAAGCAGTTGTGAGCCAGAAAATTCAGCCGTCCGTTCTTAATCAGTTCATGTCGGGAGGTCGGTATTCCTTCTCTGTCAAACGGCATCCAGCCCTCCGGACGCGATGCATTCTGAGGATCTTCAAACACGGTCAGCGCGGCCGAGGCGACCTGCCGGCCAATTTTATCTTTCCAGGCGCTCACACCGTCCTGATGAAGCCTGGCGCTGCAGTTAGAAAATATCAAACCGCCAAAAAGAGAAAGAACAGCCTGCGGATGCAGCAATACCTGTCCATGGTACGATTTCGCGGGACGCGGATCGAGCGAACCGATCACGGAATCCCGGAAGCGGGCCACCGATTCCACAATCAATTTCTCAATGTTCTGACTTTTATCCGTGCCGGCGCCGTCATAGTCAAAGCTGGTGACCTGACTGCCGGATTTTGCCATGCCCATCACAAACCAGGAGGTTGACGATTGCGCGAAAGAACGCTCAACGCCGCGGGAATTGACTATCGCATCGCAGCCCAATTGAACACTGAACTCCGCTCTGTCGATTGCAATACGATCGTCTTTTCTTGCTTCATCAATGACTCGCTGCGTCCAGTTTACGGCGCCGGCCGGCCCCATGTTCTCAATTCCGGGATCCGACTGAATCAGAGGGGCGCTTTTGCCGCCGTCCACGGGGTCCGCAATAGCATAAAATTCTCCGGCCGGCGAAAGCCTGGCGATTTTCTGGACTTCTGCCGCCGCTTCCAGAAGAGCCTGAGGATCCGACGAGTTTGTCGTCAGAAAGCCGGGCTTTCCATCGATGATGCTTCGTATGCCGTAAAGATCTGTGGATGTTGAAGCGCTTACGGAAAAATCTTTATTTTCATAAACTATTTTAATTTCCGATCGGTGGGAGGCGTAGACTTCGCTCTCTGAATTTTTAGTATGCGACATCTCATCCAGAATTATCCGGCTCTGCCGGATCAGATCCAGGCATTTCTCGCGCGGATTCAATTCTGCGATCCGCCGACCAGAAGTTCGCACCGAATGAAGGGTCCGCCCGCGTCCACCTTGGCCGGTTGTCCCTTGCCGCAATATCCAGCGCCGAGATCCCATTTGAAATCCTTTGAAACGGCGTCCACGGATTTCAGAACGTCGAAGGCATTGCCGGACACGGTCACTTTCTGCACGAAATCGCCCAGTTTGCCTTTTGTAATTCTTCGGACTCGCGCGGCGCCGAACATAAATTCGCCGGTTGCGTCCGCCTGTCCGCCTTCCGGGCCGTCGATAAAAAAACCGTCATCGATCCCCCGTATCATATCGTCCAGATTGTCCTGACCTGGCTCGATGCAGGTGTTTCGCATGCGTATCAGAGGCTCGTCGCTGAATTCCCAGGCCCGTGCGTTTCCGGTGGGTTCCACGCCGTATTGAAGCGCGCTCTCGCGATTGTGCAGATATGAGACGAGTTTTCCATTTTCGATAACTGTTGTTTTTTCAGTGAGAATGCCTTCGTCGTCGACGGGAAGCTCTCCGCCCGCGCCGGAGACGTGCTCGCTTTTTCCGCTGTCGCAGAGAGTCACCAGAGGCGATGCGACCATTGTTCCGATCTTCCCCTGAGCGACGGAGCCGGAATTCACAAAATCCGCCTCCACTGTATGCCCGATCGCTTCATGACTGAGCAGACCCACCATGGCCGGGGAAAGAACTGCCTTTTTTCTGCCGCCCTCCGGCATGCCGGCCGTGAGCAGATTCACAGCGCTGCCGGATGCAATATCTATGATTTCTTCAAACTGGCGGTTCTGAAACAGGCACTCCCAGCCGCCCGTTCCTCCGACCGAGTCGGAACCTCGAGTCCGTTTGGAACCGTCCGCCGCAAATGCGGAGAAACGCAGCTCTGGACGCGCCAGCTGAATCAGACAGTCCGCTCCATCGGTTGTGATGATGATTTTATCCTCATAGATTTCTGTATAGGAACACTGCGCCGATTCGATGCTTTTCGAGCTGTCGCGCAGTTTTTGCTCTCCATCTCGCACCATCTGCAATTTCTGCTCTGCCGGCATTGCTTCAAGCTCTCGGTAACCGGGCAGAATGAATTCGCCTTTTGCCAGGCGTGAACTTGCGGCAATGTCCGTTTTTTCTTTTTTTCTGCCGGCCAGCACTGCGGCCATTTCCAGTGCAGTTTTTAATGTTTTCTCCAGGCCGGCCTCGCTGAGATCCGATGTGGACGCGAATCCCCAGATTCCATTCTGTAAAATCCGGATACCCACTCCTTCATACCTGCGAAAACTCATTTCATTGAGTTCTCCTTTTATAACGGCGATGGATCTTGCGCGTCGGCTGTGGTAGCGGATCTCGGTGAAGATTCCAGACAATCCGCAGATGCGCCGGAGTTTATCGTGCAGTTCAAGCATACCGATCCAATAAAAAGAGCCCCGGCGCGGACGGCATCCTTTTTATTGCGCTGAGGGCGCCCCGATCAGCTGAAAACCTGCGTCCAGTCGAATTCAAAACCTGGCAGTATTTTTGATTGGATTTTTCCTTCTCTGGAGACTTCCCGAATGAGCTGGAATTTACCGGCAATGTTTTCAAATGTTTCAAAAGTCTTTTCATCCGGATCGACGATCCAGTATTCTCGCACACCGGATGATTCGTAGATTCTCTTTTTGTGTTTCAGGTCGTAGTATGCTGTTGACGGCGAGAGAATTTCCACAACGACATCCGGGGCCCCTTCGATCTTTTTTTCGCCGATTATGTGTCTGCGCTCTTTTGAAATATAAATAATATCAGGCTGGTATGTTTCATTTTCTCCAAAATATACATCGATCGGAGCATCGAATATCTGTCCCAGATCCTTCTTCGTAAGGAAGGTTGCCAGGGCAATTTTTATGTTCAGTCCAATTCTCTGGTGTTCCGGTACAGGGGCTGGCGTCAAAATCAATTCTCCATCAATCAGCTGATACGGCGACCCTTCCGGAAGCGCCGAGTAGTCTGAGTATGTGTGCTTTTTATGCTCTGCAGCGTGCATGTAGAACAGCAGGCATCCGGCATATTTTATGTCAAGTCAATATAGCGGCAGCCGGATTTTGCTAAAACCAGGATAGAGTTGGCAGCCCGTTCTTCTGCATTCTCCGATCGTTTGCCGGAAAAAGACTTTCCAGTGTAAATTCAAGCTTTTTTATTTGAGGCATTCTTTCAACATTGACCGTGGTTCTGTAAAATATATTCAAAAACAATAATATATATGAAAAATACTGAAAATATTGACAATAAAGTCGTAGTAATTACTGGCGGCGCCGGGGGGTTCGGCCGGGCTCTGGCAAAAGAGTTCGCCGCGCTGGATGCAAAGCTTGCCGTAGTCGATTTTGATACAGCGGCCCTGAAAGAATTTCAGAATGAGCCCCTTTTTCGCAATCGCGACGATCTTTTTCTGCAGTGCGACGTGAGCAGTGAAAAGCAGTGTGCAAGAACGATTGCAGCCGTGACAAAAAAATTCGGACATATCGACGTTCTGATCAACAATGCAGGCCTGAGCATGCGCGGCGCATTTTCCGGAACCAGCCTTGAAGCGATGCATCGGATCATGGATGTGAATTTCTGGGGATCGGTCCACATGACCCGGCATGCTCTGCCGCATATCAAATCGGCGCGCGGCTCGATCATCGTCCTATCCAGCGTGGCCGGCTTTGCGCCTCTCATCGCCCGGACCATGTACAGCGCCAGCAAGCATGCGCTGCACGGATTTTTTGAAAGCCTCAGAACGGAACTCTATGAAGACAATGTTCACGTAATGATGGTCTGTCCTTCATTTGCAAGCACGGGGATCGGGAAAAATGCCATTGACGGGTCCGGAGTGAAAATGAAAAAAGAAAAAGTGGAAATCGGCAGAGCGCTTTCGCCGGACATTGTTGCCGGCGCAGTTCTAAAAGGATTGATAAATAAAAAAGATATTATATATGTAGGATCTCTGGCGAAACGCGCCGCTCTGGTTTACAAATTTTTTCCAGGACTTTATTCAAGGATCATGGCGAAAAGACTGAAAACGGAGATGGAAAGCTGAAGGCTGAGATTTCCGCCTTATAAAATAAATCTGATGCTTAATACTACTACCATATGTTAGCCACGAAATTTCACGAAAGGACACGAAAATGAAAGGAAGGCCCAAAACGCTAAAACATATCGTGTTTTTCGTGCCTTTTTCGTCGAAAATGCAGCCCAGGAAGAAGAGTAAAATAACAGGATGAGCAGGAAATACAGGATGAGTGGAGATAAAGACCAGGCTGATCCTGCAATCCTGTCTGACGGCCAGGATGGCCGGAATGCCGCGAAGGACAGGAAGTCCGAGAGCGGCCTTCCGGTAAAACCTATTTTCATAAATTGTGGGCGGCGGGGCGGCCATGAAACTTCGTGGCGAATTCTGAACTACGGTTGTCGTATTAAAGGAAAAACTAAAATGAATGATAATATAAAACGAACCGCCGCGATCATTGCCGCCATGTCAGCGGTCTGCGGCGCGGTAATTTTCGCCGCCGCCAGCTCAACTTCCAGGCTGTCCGCTGAGAATGGCCGGCCGGATGTCGTGTACTGGCCGACGCCGCAGGTTGTGGTCGACAAAATGCTGGAAACAGCAAGAGTCAGCAAAACAGATTTGATATACGATCTGGGATGCGGCGATGCACGAAGCCTTGTAACTGCGGCAAAGAAATACGGCACACGCGGAGTAGGATTTGATTTGCGTCCTGATAGAGTTGCCGATTCACGAGATAACGCCAGAAAGAATGGCGTAGAAAGCCTGGTTGAGATACGAAATCAGGATATTTTTACCGTTGATCTGACGCCGGCCACTGTCATATTCATGTATCTTTTTCCCGAAGTGATAGAGAAACTCATTCCTCAACTCCAGAGAATGCGGCCAGGTTCCAGAATTGTATCGCATGAATATGAAATGGAAGGAGTCACGCCTAAACGGGAAGTTCACATTACCGGCCCCAGGGACAGCAGCCCGGATAACCAGGCCGCGCTGAGAGATCCCCCGAGAGACCACACGATCTATCTATGGGAGACTCCGCTTGAAGTTCGGCCGCCCGCAGCGGAGTGATATTCTTCGGCGAACACGATCACCGGAGCAGACGCAGCATCTGCGGCATCAGCTTCGCTTTTCACTCCGCGGCCAGGGAAACTCTCTCCTGCCGGTCAAGGTCCGCGTTGTAGAACCGCGACGCCAGAAGAAATAACAATCCTGAAATTACCGAGAATATCGGGAGTAGGGCAAGCGCCTTCGCAATATCCGTCCGGTCGGAAACGGCGCCGATGAATACCGGACCGAGCATGCTGCCCAGGAGATTTTGAACAACCACACAGAGACTGTACGCTATTGCGCGAAGGCCCGGATGCACCACATCCTGTGTAACAGCCGCGGCCGCCGGCACATACGACACCGCCAGAAGTCCGCCGAGAAGAATCATCACATACTGAGCTGTTCCGGTAAGGAATGTGAAGGCGACGAAAAAAACAGCGCCCGTTGCCAGGGCGGAAAGCCCCGCGAAAACGGGGCGGGCGTTTTTTTTCTTACGCGCCCAGAGATCGGTTAGAAATCCGCCCAGAGGCGCGCCGATGATCGCAAGAAGCATCACAGCTCCGCCTTTTGGCCCGGCCTTATCCATTGGAATTCCTTCTATTCTGTGGAAGAAGGTGGGAAGCCAGGTGATGAGCGCCGTTGTGACAAATGTATTCGCCGCGAAACCAAAAAAAGTAAGATAGAGGCTGGGTGTGGCCAGAAAACGTTTCGCAATTTCGGGAATCGGCATATGTTTTGCGCCAGTGGACGAGCGCAGTTCCACTGTTTTATAATCCTTTACGAAAAAAAACATGAGAGACACGATCAGTCCGGGCAGGGCGACGATTCCAAATGCATGACGCCAGCCGTAATTCTGAGCAACGTACCCTCCGATCCCAATTCCGGCGGCCGCTCCCAGCGGAATGGAAGCATTCCAGATACCCATCATGATCGAGCGGCGTTTTTCCGAAAAAATGCCGGATATCATAGCTGTTCCGCCCGGCGCGTAGCCCGCTTCGCCAACGCCGATTCCGATCCGGGCCGCCAGAAGCTGCGGAAAGCTGACGGCAAAGCCGCATACGGCGGTGGCCAGACTCCAGAGGACGGCCATTGTGCCGATTACTTTCTTGCGGCTCCATCGGTCCACGAGTATGGAAATCGGCAGTGTTGCGATTGTGATGGAACCGTAGACAACAGAAACCAGAAGACCGCACTGCGCGTCATTCAGTCCCCAGTCTTTTTGAAGAAATGGAAAGAGCGAATTGACGACCATCCGGTCGGCGTAGTCAAAAAAATAGAGCAGAAAAAGAAGCGTGAAGGCGAATGCTGCCTGACCTTTCCCGGGCTTGTATTCATTTGACTGATTCATTTTATCTCCTGCCCCTGATGTAGGGGCTGTTTTCCACATAGAACTGAAAAACTTCGCGCGTAGTTTTTCTCGGAATAAATCCAAAGACTTTTTTTAATGCCTCGTTTGTCATCACGGGTCTGTAACGCAGAAAGTCCACCTGCTCGGGGCCGTAACGTGAAAGGCCGACTGGCTTGAGAAGACCAAACGCCGTCATCAGCAATTTCGGAGGGATCGGCAGAAACGGCTTGCCCAGAATCCGGGCGATTTCCGGAAGCGTGAGTTTTCCGTCTCCGGCCAGATTGTAGATGCCGGATTTGTTCGACGAGGCTCCGATCGCCAGGCATTCCACAACATCTTCATCCCAGATGAAAACAAATGGCGAAAGCGATCCGGCAATACCGGGAACGAAACGCTTTTCGAATAAATTCGTGATCTGGTTGTGCGTGCCGGCCCCGAGCACAGTGCCGGGACGAAAGATGAGCTGCGCGAGTTTCGGATGCTGCTTTCTGTAGACGGCGAGCATCTCCTCCACAAGGCGCTTGTGTTTGGAATAAGAAAAAGAATCGTTTCCGCGAAGAGCGTCGTTTTCTTTCAGCCACTCAGGATTGTCGGCATGGTAGCCGTACGCAGCTCCGCTGGATGTCAGCACGATTTTTTTTACTCCCGATTTCACGCAGGCTTTCAGCACATTCTCTGTGCCCAGCACATCAACGCGGTATTCAAAATCGGGATCGCTGTTCTTTGGCGGACTGACAATCGATGCAAGATGCACGACAACATCCGGCCTCACTCTGTCAAAGACCTCGTTGAATTTCGGCGAGCTGATATCGCAGAGAAAAAACTCAAGCCCCTCAGGAATGTATCGCGGAAGCTTCACGTCGATTCCGATTATACGAAAATCCCCCGGCCTTTCCAGCATCCGTTGAACAAAAAGCGAGCCGATGTATCCGGCCGCTCCTGTGACCAGTATGCATTTTGATCCGGCGTGTGCAGTCCCGCCGGACGACCAAATCGTCCCCGCTTTCTTCGCAGTCGATTTTTTTGCGCCGGACTTTTTCGCCTGAGTTTTTTTAATGCCTGATTTTTTCATTTTCCTTTAGGTTCTTTGTGCATGTCTTTGAAATGCATCAGCCCCGGCGCCCACATGTGCTTCACCGGATTCACGTCGACGTGAATCACGGCGCAGCGTCCGGATTTCAGAGCGCGTTCCAGAGCTCCGCGGAATTCGGCGGGAGTTGATGCGCGTTCGCCGTGCGCGCCCATGCTCTGAGCCAGAAGATCGAATCGTATCTCTCCCAGGTCGGCGTTGATCGTCTCATGCGGTCCTAAAGATTTTTTAATGATTGTTTTTAACGGTTTAAGCGTGAACTGCTGTGTCATTTTCACCATGCCCCATTGTTTGTCGCAGGCGACCACATAGATCGGACTCAGATTGTTCCGGACTGCCGTTTCGATTTCCTGGGGATGAAATCCCATCGCTCCATCTCCGATGATGCAGAGAACCGGCGAATTTGGACGGGCCACGCACGCTCCCAGGGCCTGCGAAACGCCGGCGCCCAGCATACCCATTTTGAATGTGGACAGCACGGTGTTCGGCGAACGGACATCCCAGAAGAAATTCGCCCAGATTGTCGTGTTTCCGCCATCGGCGACGAGCACGGTGTCGTCCGGCATGATCTGCCGGGCGATGTGACCCATGTGACCCGGGTACATCGGCGAAGAGTTGTCATTCAACTTTTCGAACAGTTTTGCCCGCTCCGCGTTTCGTTCCTGCTGATAACGGTCCAGAAGCGCTTTACGCGAAGATTTTCGTTTCGAAAGTCGTTCGTTGAGCATCCGGAGAAAGACTTTCGCATCGGCTACAATCCCCAGATCAACCGGCTTGTTGGCTCCGATCCATCGGCTGTCGATGTCCACCTGAATCATTTTCTGATCTGCGGGATTTCTCCAGTAAGGCTGCTTGCCCCACCAGTCCGTCTCGCCGATCCGCGAACCCAGGGTAAGCACAAGATCGGCGTCATTGCGCAGTTTGTTGTTCATTGTCACATCGATCATCGGGAAAATCCGCGGTGTTTCCGCGAGCGCGCCTCTTGCGCACCAGCTGAGAGAAACAGGCGCGTCCAGCAGCTCTGATGTTTTTGCAAGTTCGTCAAATGCCATCGCATGGATGATGCCGGCGCCCGCGTGAATCAGAGGGAGTTTCGCGGCGGTCAGCATTTTTGCGGCGCGATCCACCTGATCCTCGGAAGGAAACACAGGCTCTGTCCGGCGGTATCGTGCCGGCGGAAGCAGACCTGGATTTCCTTTTACTTTAGTGTTCATGATATCTTCCGGAACATCGAGATGAACCACGCCGGGTCGTCCCTCCCAGCACTGACGAAGCGCCGTGCGCATCATTTCCTGTATGCGTCCGAAATTGGGAACATGTTCGCTCCATTTTGACATGGGGCGGATGACGCCGGTCTGATCGAAACACTGATACGCGTTGCCGCGGTCCGGGTACATGATACCGACGCGCCGGGCGCTTGTGATGAGAAGCACACGGTTTCCCTCCACGTTTTCAACGGCGACTCCGGGAAGGACATTCGCAACGCCCGGACCGTTGGAAGCCATGCAGACACCGAGTTCTCCGGTGAGCCGCGCGTAGGCCGCCGCCATATGAACGGCGCATGTCTCATGCCTGGGGCCGATGAGTTTGATGCCGTTCTTTTTTAAGTTTGCATAGAATCCAAAATACGTGCCGTCGATGATGCCGAAAACGACTTTGACGCCCTCCTGTTTGAGCATCCGGCAAATGAGTTCTCCTCCGCTGAGTTCCGCCATACAACAATCTCCTTTGTTTATTTTATATTATTTCTAATGTATGTGTAAAATTGGGGATGTGGAGATAACAGGGGATGAGGAGAAATTAAAATAAGAATGTGACATGATTCTGTAAAATTTCTCGAATTTCAATTCATGATACAACATACTTTTCATCCCATCCCCAATATCTCCCCAATCCCCCCATCCCCATTTCTTACACTCCTGAGTAACAGCAAATCTATTTATTATAACTATTCTTAACGAATCAGAAATGAAGCTCCCGAAATGAATAAAACAGACTGCACCAGTATCCAGAAAGCCCGCACAGGAATTTTGTCATGCAGGAGTTCCCCGATCCAGATGCCCGCCGGAATGACCGGTAAAAGAAAAAGAACGGCGCGAAGCGCTTCCAGAGTCCAGCGTCCCTGTGTGAAATAGGCTCCCATTAAAAAAATATTGAAGGCCAGCCAGACGCTCATCAGTGTGCTGCGGAAAATTGAAGTCTCCAGGTTCTTCCGGCTGACGGCATAGACGAGAAGAGGACCGCCGGAAGCGTACAGTCCGTGCATGATCCCGGCGCCGACAGTCCAGAATCGAAACTGTCCCGGCTTGATCGGCATTACCGCTCCGTGGCGCATCAGTCTCCAGCCTTCACGGACGGCAAATACCACAATGAGACAGCCAAAGACCGGACGCAGAAAAGTGATGGGAAATACGTACAGAAGCGCAAGCCCGCCGATCACACCGATCGTCATCCAGGGCAGGATTTCCTTTCCGAGAAGCGGCAGGTCGATTTTCTTTCCGTGTCTGATAACAAAATACAGGCAGAGCGGCAGATTCAGGGCCACAAGAATTGGCAGAAGGTCCGGTATAGAATACAGGTGAGCACCCAGAGTCAGGGCTATTACCGTGCTGCCGAACCCTGTGATCGCCTGTGTGGTATAAGAAAAAAGTATGATGCCCCCCAGAAGGAGAAACATAGGGTCGGATCCGGCATGAAGGACTGGCATAGAATGTGAAGGGCACTGCCGCCAGCAATGCTGTGTTGTGTCAAGGAAAACGACACTTTTGTTTTCCTTTGCAGGGCAGAAGAGGCCGGTTTGAGTTTAAAAAAAACTATCCAAAATGAACCGGTCTGGCAGAAGGATACTCCAAATAAAAAGAATCAAGAAAAGACTCAACAAAATTCAGGAGCTTCAACAATGAAATCCTCGCTGCCATTATATTCTCGTTTATTATTCACAGCCGGGATTTCATTTACCCTGCTGTCCCCGCTTGGCGCAGACACAATCACTCTCACCAATCCGGATGAAACCATAAGCGGAAATGTCCTTGGATTGAGCGACGGTTTTCTTCATATAAGAAAAAACAATACGGATCTGAATGTGCCCCTGTCGCGCCTGCGGTCTTTTTCCATCGAGCAGAAACTGGCGGAAGGCGCAGAAAAAATGCGAGCGCTCGGTCTGCGGCTGGAATTCGCGGATCCGGGATTTACTCTCAACTATTCCACATTCGAGCTGGGAGTTGAAGGAGCCGTTGTTGAAATCTTCAATAAAGATAAAGCTGTATTCTCAGCTCTCCGCAAAGAAGGCCTGGATCTTTCAAACCGAGAATATGCGGAAATCATCGGCCGCATGAACAGTCAGAGTCTGGAGAACTACCGAGAAGTCAAAACAGAAGAACGAATCATCAACAGCAGAACCATGATCGTGCGGGAAGTCACCGGCACATTCCGGGGAAGCGGCTACAGATACATTCAGTATTTTTTTACCCACAATCATGAAAACTACATGTATCTTGCCTGGACTCTGGACTCTCTGTTCGAGCGCAACCGCACTCTTTTTGAAAGAATTATCCAGTCGCTGCGATTTGAAATCATTTGAAGGGAATGAAACAGGATTTACAGGATACTCGTGACAAAAAAGCGTCGATTCTGCATGCGACCTCAAACGAAGGCAGCAGAGGAATTCAAAAATGTCTGAACCAAATATCTTCGCAAAACATCCGGCCGTAATCGAGTTGGAACCGGGAAAATACCACTGGTGCCGGTACGGAAAATCTGCAAAGCAGCCGTTCTGCGATGGCAGTCATAAAAAGTTATAAAAAGTTATGAAAATTCGACCCAGAAGAAATCGCTCTTCCGACAGCCTACGGCGTCTTGTCCGGGAGCATAAACTGTCAGTGGAAGATCTGATACTCCCGCTTTTCCTGGTTGATGGAATTTCCATCCGGTCGGAGATTTCCTCCATGCCGGGGATTTTTCGTTTTTCGCCGGAACTTGCCGTGGAGGAGTGCCGCGCTGCAGCGGCGCTCGGAATTCCGGCCGTTGCTCTTTTCCCCGCGCTCGATGAGAAGCTCAAAGACCGCACGGCCACGCAGTCGTACAATTCAGACGGCTTCTATCAGAAGACAATATCGCGCTTAAAAAAAGAAGTGCCCGGGCTTGCCGTGATCACGGATGTCGCCATGGATCCTTACAGTTCCGACGGACACGATGGTCTTGTGAGCAGCGACGGCCGTATACTGAACGACGAGACTCTGCCGATTCTGGCAAAGATGGCCGTTTCGCAGGCGCAGGCCGGAGCGGATATCGTCGCTCCCTCAGATATGATGGACGGCCGCGTGGGCTTTATCCGGGACGAGCTGGACCGTGCCGGTTTTACGGATACGGGAATCCTTGCCTATTCGGCAAAATATGCCTCCAATTATTATGGGCCCTTTCGTGATGCTCTGGGCAGCGCGCCAAAAAAGGGAGATAAGAAGACCTACCAGATGGATCCAGGCAATGTGACCGAAGCTCTGCATGAGGTCCGGCTGGATATTGAAGAGGGCGCTGACATAGTCATGGTCAAACCCGGTCTGCCCTATCTCGATGTGGTCCGAGCTGTGGCTGAAATTTCATCGGTGCCGGTAGCTGTATACAATGTTTCCGGGGAATATGCCATGCTCCGGGCCGCCTCCCAGAACGGCTGGCTCACATACAAACCGGCAGTTCTGGAAGCTCTGACCGCATTCAAGCGCGCCGGCGCCGATATGATTCTGACATATCATGCGAAGGAAGCGGCAGAATGGCTTGCCGCTAAGTAATTCCTAGACAATTCTCATAGGATTCAATCGTTTCTTGCACTCGAATGGCGCAGCTGGCTTTAAATGTAGCGAAAAACAGCCCTGATGTTTCGCATCAAAGTAGTGCATACCATGGAGAAAGTGTCAAGAAATTGGATTGTTGTAAGATTTCAATGGCTATTGCTCTCTGTTATTTCTCTTACATATAGAAGAATTTAAAGCATTTCAAACATTTCTCCCTACTATTACAAAGGGCTGATCCGGCAAAAGGTGTTTTTGTGAAATCTGAAAGAATATAACACAGAATATGGGATTCACGGCACAGAAATTGCAACAGGATTGTAGCAATCCAATGATTGCTCAAAAATAGAAAGGAATCAAATATATGAAAAAAATACTGCTACTGTGTCTCGTGCTCATGACATCAACAGTTTTCGCCAGCGGCGGCGGATCTTCCTCCAAACCTCTTGCAGGAAGCTACCCAATCGTACTATCTCACGGCCTGTTTGGCTGGGGCGATTCTGATCCTGCTGGTTTGATCGGTATTGTTCGGTACTGGGGCGGAATGGATGATTATCTGCGTTCCCAGGGAGCTGCTGTTTACGCTCCAACAAAAACTGCCACGCAGTCCAATGAATACCGGGCCGGTGAACTGAAGACCAAAATCAATCTGTGGATGGCGGCCAATGGATACAGCAAGGTCAATATCATCGGTCACTCCCAGGGAGGCCTGGACAGCCGTTATATGATCGCGAATCTGGGTATGGCATCAAAAGTGAGAATCTACACTTCGCTTTGCTCGCCTCACCGTGGAAGCCCTGTAGCGGACCTGGTTAATGTAATAATTCCAGACTGGTTGAAACCATCCGTGAATATCGTGCTTGGCGCTCTTGTTAAACTTGTCTGGGGAGGTTCCAATCAGAATGCTGTGGCGGCTCTGAAATCCCTGACGACGGAAGGAATGGCGTCTTTCAACAGCTATACACCCAATGCGTCCACAGTGAAATACTACTCCTACGGCTCGCATATGACCTGGGCGGATCCTATACAGCATCCCTTGATGTTCATTCTGCATCCGATTATGGCAATCGGCGGTATGATGAAAGGGCTGGGCGCGGATAACGACGGACTTGTGAATATCGCATCTGCAAAATGGGGCACCTGGAAGGGCGAACCATCCTATGCCTTCTGGGTATCCGGTGTCGACCATCTGGAAGCCAGCAACACGCTCTATTCCGGCCAGACCTGGTTTGATGTGCAGGGATTCTTCCTGAAGATGGCTTCCAACGCAAAAGCCAATCAGTAATCAAGATTCCTGATTGCTGAATACTGACCGCCCGATTCAGATCGACCTGTCTGTCGACTGTGCCGGGCGGCCTTATTTTAAAGCCATCTGTTGAACAGTCGGCGGATGGTTGTGATTGTTGTTTACAGCAATCGCGGCGGCCTTAAAAGCTGTAGCCTGAATGAAAAACAAAGCCATCATCGGATCTGTAGTCGGGGCCGTTATTCTACTCATAGCCGTTTACTTTATTCTGGACAAAACAGTGTTTTCTACCGGCAGTGCCGGGCCGCGAATGCCGGATCATGAATTTGAAAACTGGGATGCTCCCATCGCGGACAAGGACAGGCTTGTCGAGGATGCTTACAGTATGTTCGACGATCCCGGTCTGCTTTCCTTTGACGAACTGATGAAGCAGGCCCAGGACGGCCGCGTGAATATGATTTCCGAACTGTGGCGTCTGCGCCGTCAGTGTCCGCCGGACATGGATTACAATGAATGCAATCTGAGGATACGGCTTTTCCTGTCCGAAAAATTCCCCCCGCCCGGCAATGAACGTCTTCTCGATCTGTTCCGGAAATACCTGCGTTATGAACAGGCCATGGTGGATTACAAACTGCCGGATAACATTTCTCAGCGGCAGCGATACGAGCTTCTCAGAAAAAAGCGCCGCGAGCTTTTCGGCGATGATGACGCCAATCTTGTTTTCGGCCTGGAAGAGGCAAAAGTGAATTACACATTCGATTTTGATTCTTTCCTGAAAAGCACGGCGGGTCAGTCCGGAGCGCAGCGCATCCAGGGATACGAGCAGATGCGCAAAAAATCTCTCGGCAATTATTACAACACCGTCGTTGAAGCGGAACCGCCGTTCAACAGGTATGACACAGAGCTTCACCTGCGCGAAAACGATCTCAAGCGCGCGTCCTCGGATCAGCGGTCGGCGCTCACCACAGAGCTTCGAACCAGGTATTTCGGCAGGGAAGGCGCAGACAGAATGGCGGTCGTGGACAGGGAAATGGCAGAGGAAGAAAAAAAGGAAACCGATTATCGCGCCGCGGAACAGCAGTTCCTGAGCCAGAATCCTTCGCTTTCGCAGACGGAAAAAGACGCAAAGCTTTCCGAGCTGCGCCGGAAAATTCTCGGCGATGAAGAGGCGGAGGCCTATGCGCGCCGGGAAGCGTACAACAAGTTCCTGGAGCAGCAGCAAAAACAGCAGCAATGAAAAGGTTTTCCGGTTTTTGGATCCGGACTGCCGCCTGCGCCGGTACAGGAGCCGGAGTGTTTCTGGGACTCGGTCCGGTTGAGAGTTCTCTCGGCGGCACACTGAGCGCTCTGTGTCTTATCTATCTCTACCGTTCTCTGAAGGGCCGCGGCCTGATGCGGCAGATCCTCTGGTCTTCAGCGGCCTCTTTCTGTGTTTCTCTTCTCGCCTTTCAATGGACGATTGTAACCGTTATTACCGTAGGGCATCTGAATTTTCCGGCCGCTTTCGCTCTTTTTACAATGCAGTCGGTTCTGTTCAATCTTAAAATTCCGCTGTTCATCATCGGCGCGGACATCCTGCGAAAAAGAACACGCGTCCCCGCGATAATAGTTTTCCCGGCGCTTGCCGCCGCCGGTGATATGTTCTGTTTTCAGGTGCTTCCCTGGTACTGGGGCAATCTTCAGTTCGGCAACGCTCCGTTTATTCAGTCGGCGCGGCTCTTCGGCGTTTACGGCGTCTCCGCTCTGATGTTCCTTCAGGCGGCATTGCTGTACTGTTTAATCAAAACAGTACAGCAGCGCGGCAGACGGTCCAGGTATCGGCGCCTGCGCCGCGCTCTGGTTTCTCTTCGCGCCGGTATGCTTCCGGCTCTCGTCGTTCTTGCAGTCGTGTACCTGTATGGATTTTATCGTCTTGGCAGAGAAAATCCTCAGGGTCCATCCGTGAATATCGGATTCATTCAGCCGGCAACGGGCATGGGTCTCAACGAGCTTCGCGACGACGCGGATTTTGCCGCCCGGGCGCTCAATGTTGTTTTCAACGCCGGATTGAAGACGATTGTGGATTCGCAGGGACAGCTGGATTTGCTCATCATACCCGAATCGAGCGTGCCCTTTTTCGGAACCGCCGACACAGAAGAGAACAGGAAAAGAAATATTTATTCTACAACATTCCATGCCGTTGTCGCATTTCTCTCCCGGTATGGCCGTCTGGACGTCGTCTACAATGAACTCGATTTTCGATCGGGGGAACTTTTTAATCTGGCCACAATTTTCGGAAGAGAAGGAAAACGCCGCTCCTCCTATCAGAAACAACACCTGCTGCCTTTCGGCGAATATCTGCCCGGGGAGAGAATATTCACCTTTCTGCGGCGCCTGTTTCCGGAAGCCAGTTCCTATTCACCCGGAACCGGGTCTACTCTCTTGGAATATCGTCGTATTGAAAACCGCGCCCGGTCTGTTTTACCGGATCTTTCGCAGGATGATATGAACGTCCTGTCTGACGCCGCCCTTGTGATGCGAAACTGGCCTGCGCCCGGAGATTCTGTCAAAGGATATTTTGCGCCGCTGGTATGCTACGAGGGAATGTTTCCGGATCTGGTCCGTTCTTTTTTTGCAGGCGAACGGAGGCCCGATTTTCTGCTGAACATTTCCAACGATTCCTGGTTCGGCGATTATCTCGAAAATTACCAGCATTCAACGGCCGTGAAATTTCGCGCCGTTGAAACAGGGCTGTTCCTGGTTCGGATCACTCTGAGCGGCGTAAGCACCGTCACCGATCCGGCCGGACGAGACATCATGACGCCGACGCGGCCCGGCGCTGCCGCCTACGGCGCGGTTCGAGTTCCCGTAATTCGCGGCGAGGAAACCGTATACTTACGATTGGGCGACGGGCCTCTCTGCGCATTTTTGGCCGCTGCCTGTATCGCTGTGTTTATTTTTCGCCGCAGATCCCGTGATTGAGTCAACGCAATGAACGAAAAAACACCGAACCTCAAACTTCCTCGCAGCCGGCTCTTCAAAGGATCGGTGCGAGTTCCCGGATCCAAGTCCATCGCAAACAGGGCGCTCCTCCTTTCATCGCTCTGCAGCGGAGAGACGATTCTTGAAAATGTGCCGGATTCAGACGATGTTCAGGTTCTCCTGCGAGCGCTGCCGGAACTGGGCGTGTCTGTGCAGCGTCTTTCACACAATTCCTGCCTGGTCAAAAGCGCGGGAGGACCGTACGCCGTCAGATCAGGCAGAATAAATCTTGAAAATGCCGGCACGGCTCTACGGCCTCTGACGGCGATTCTTGCCGCAGGGCAGGGCAGTTTTCTCATCGACGGCGATGCGCAGATGAGGCGCCGGCCGATTCAGGATCTGGTTGATGCTCTTAAAAATCTCGGTGTTGATATCGATTCGAGCGATGGATTTCCTCCGGTTCGTCTGGAAGCCCGCGGATTGCCCGGAGGCGTCACTCAGATTGCCGGAAGTGTTTCCAGTCAGTTTCTATCAGCTCTGCTTCTGGCGGGTCCTCTGGCAGAATCTGAGCTGCAGATTCTGCTTCCCGAGGAACCGGTTTCAAAACCGTACATCGATCTGACTCTGCGAATGATGGATGAGTTCGGAGTCTCCGTAAAGCGGAGCGGATACCTTTCGTTCACAGTGCCGCATGCTGTCCCATATGTTACCCCCGGCCGGTATTCAATCGAGGGCGATGCAAGTGCGGCAACATATTTTCTGGCGATGGGTTCACTGCCTGGCTGCGGCCCTGTAACTGTGGAGGGTATTTCAACTCGGTCAATGCAGGGTGATGTCCATTTTGCGGGCATCCTTTCAAGGATGGGCGCGCAAATCACTTCTGACAAAAATTCAATCACGGCATCAGGTCCGCCGCATGGCTCCGTGCTTTCAGCAGTCGATGTTGATATGAACGATATGCCGGACGCGGCGATGACTCTCGCAGCGCTGGCTCTTTTCGCCCGTGGCGAAACAAAAATCCGCAACATCGCCAATCTTCGCGTCAAAGAGTCGGAGAGAATCAGGGGGCTACGCATTGAGCTGGAGAAACTGGGAGCCGCTGTCGTGGAAAAACCGGATGCCCTTTACATCACGCCGCCGGAATCGGTGAGAAGCGCTTCAATCGAAACATACCGGGACCACCGCATGGCGATGGCGTTCGCGCTGGCTTCCTACGGGGCCGATATCGAGATTCAGGATCCGGGCTGCGTTTCCAAAACTTATCCTGAATTCTTTCAGGATTTTTTGCGAATCAGCGGAACGTAAGGGCCTCCTCTATTTCCTTTCCGCCACGCGCTCCACGGTCAGCACGCCCTTCACGGATTGCAAACTTTCTATAATATCCTGCAGATGGTCGATGTGCTCGACTTCTATCAAAAAACGGGCTTTCATCAAATCATTGGCGGCCCGGGGAATGTCCGCCTCGGCCTTTAAGATATTGGTAAAAGTTCTGGTAATTCCTCCCACAAGATCCAGATACAGGCCCTGTCTGTCTTTTGCTTTGATTTCGATGCGAACCGGATATTTTTCTGTCAGGCCGGCCCAGCGCACATTCATGATCCGGCTTCTCTCCTGGCCGTTTTTCGGCAGAAGTCCGCAGTCGGCCCTGTGGACAGTGACGCCGCGGCCGCGCGTGACAAATCCCACAATTCGGTCGCCGGGGACAGGAGAACAGCAGCCGGCATACCGCACAGGAATGTCCGTTGCGCCTTCAACTTCGATGGGGACGCTCTTGGGATCGTGAGTTTTTCTCCGGCGAATCCTGAGCTCCTGTATATCCTGCTCATCTGTGGTATTATCTTTTCTGTCGCGATCCCGTTCGGCTCTGTCGGCGGTGTCCTGGTCCTCTTCTTCTTTGCGGAAGTAAGATCTCAATTTCTGACGCGCGCGCGGTGATTTGATATAGCGCAGCCAGCCGGGCGACGGGCTGGTGTTTTTATCCGTAATTATTTCAATTCTGTCGCCGCTCTTGAGCTCCGTTCTAAGAGGAACGATTCTGTCGTTCACTCTCGCGCCTTTGCAGGTCAGCCCGATTTCCGTATGAATTCGGAAGGCGAAATCCAGGACTGTCGATCCCGTGGGCAGATCATAAACGTCGCCGCGCGGAGTGAACACATAGACTTCCCCGGGATCGAGTTCGTGCCGGAGATCCTCGATAAAATCGCCGGTATCATCCGATATCTCTGTAATGCGCGACAGTCGTTTCAGCCATCGCAGACGGGCGGCGTCCGGAATACCGGTATCGCTTTTGTAGAGCCAGTGCGCTGCGATTCCATGATCGGCCATTTCTTCCATTTCAACGGTTCGAATCTGTATTTCCAGAGGGCGTGCGTCCGGACCGACGACTGTTGTGTGAAGACTCTGATATCCGTTGACTTTAGGCGTTGCGATGTAGTCTTTGAATCGTCCTGGAATCGGCGGCCAGAGCGTGTGCACGATGCCCAGCGCTCCGTAACAGTCGCGAATGTCATTCAGGATTATACGGATTCCCCGCAGATCGTAGATTTCCTCAAAACGCTTGTCGTATTTTTTCATTTTCTTGTAGATAGAGAAAATGTGCTTGGCGCGTCCTTCCACGCGCGCCTCAATATTGATTTCTTTCAGACGCTGTTTGAGGATTTTTCGAACCGTTGTTATAAAATCATCCCGTTCGCTTCTAGTCTGCCGCAGGGTTTCATTTACCTGGGAGAAATCATCCGGATGAAGACAGAAGAAAGCCAGGTCTTCCAGCTCAGATTTTATCCGGAACATTCCCAGCCGTCCGGCGATCGGCGCGTAAATATAGAGAACCTCGCTGGCAATCCGCTCAATTTTTTCCGGTTTTTGAAACTGCAGGGTCCGCATGTTGTGGAGTTTGTCCGCCAGTTTGATCAAAATCACACGCACATCGGACGCTGTCGCCAGAAGCATGAGCCGGATATTTTCCGCCGATTCCCGTTCCTTCAGACGAAGGTTGGCTTCTTTCGCATTCTTGCCTGTCCCCTTGTTTTTAACGGAGGAGATTTTTGTGACGGACTTCACCAGTTTGTTTATTTCATCGCCGAAGATTTTCCCGATATCATCGGCGATAAAAGCTGTATCTTCCACAACATCGTGAAGCAGCGCCGCTGCAATTGTCTGACAGTCGAGTCTCTGCTCCGCCAGAATTTGCGCGACCGCCAGCGGATGGATTATATAGGGTTCGCCGGAAAGACGTTTCTGTTCTCTGTGCGCCCGGTTTGCAAATTTGAACGCTTTCTTAATGAGTTCAATATCCGGGGAAGGCACCCTGGATTTTATGGTGGATAAAAGCTGCCTGTACGACCGGAGTATTTTCAGCCCTTCCAGGCTTTCACGGATCATAAGTTATTAAAAAGTCAGGGCAGTTTAATTTCAACCATATAATGTCAATATTTCAAAACAGCAACGGCATAAAAAACATAGTCAGAGCAGCGGCCGGCCAGAAAAAATAATGGGCCGGTATCGGGGCCCCGGCGCGGTTCAGGCGAAGAAGTCCGGCCAGCCAGAAGTAAAAAAACAACAGCACGGCAAATCCATCCAGAACGGCAGCTACAAGAGCAATCATGGAGCTTTGCGGTGTTTGCAGAGCGCTTTTCCAGTAAAATGAAGCGGCAGTGAAACTGGCCAGATACACCAGACAGGGGCTCCAGGCTCCTCGCAGATCCAGTCGGCCGGCCGGAATCTCAGGCGCTCCGTAGGGCGCCTGGCTGGAAGAAGTTTTTATGGGCGCCGGGCTGCCTGTAAGCTCCATGGTTACCCCCGGCGACGGAGAAATTCCCCTGATAAGAAGCACAAAACCTGTTGTCATCAGAATCGAAATTCCTGTTATTCCGGAAATACCGCCAATCACAATCAGCATCGCGGAAAACATTCCCTGAATCGGATCTCCCGGCTTTGCTGAGGCAAAAGCAATTGCTGTTAGAATTGCCGGAATAACGGGGAATAACACAAATCCCGCCGCGAAAAAAATTTTTACCGCGCTTGGAGCCGGTATCGCGCTTATGCGAAAATCCTGATCGTTCATAGAAATCAGTTTAAATCAGTTCCATTATATTTGCAATCAAAACAAGGGTCTCCGGAGAGCTCATGCTCTGAATCTGACTCCTGAGCCTGTCGGGAGCTGAAAACTCCAGTTTGAGAACGATTTTTCTGGTCTCCAGGTCCGGCGGAAGCTCCAGAGAAACACCCGGCGGCAGATTGAGCTTCTTTTTGACATCTTTGATTTTCTGCAGCGTTTCTTCTATTGCAGGACGGCGAATCCGCCTCACCAGGCTGCGAACATCTTCCCAGGGAAAAACGCCTGATTTTGCCTGATACTTTTCACCGATCGCCAGTGACGCGGACAGGGCTTCCGATCTGTCGTTCTCGCTTAAATCATATATATCTATTATAATTTCTTTTATTATATTTTTTTTAAAATTATGGACCGTCCAGAGATCGTACCAGGTCCTGCGCTGTTCTTTGTCCAGCCTGTTAAAAAGACGCAGCACGGAAACAGGAAAATCAAACTGACGGGCAAGCTCTACTGTCAGGTCGTCAAATTCGCCGAGTTCCCGCCATTCAGAAATATTCTTATAATCTGCAGAAAGGCCCGCTGCTCTGAGAAATATCCCGGGAGCTATTTGGGGATGGTTTCTTGAAAATCGGGCCAGATCCACAAGAGCAATATCCGCTGTTTTTATTAAGCGCTCCCAGGTTTCCGATTCTGCCAGATCATCAGGAGACAAATAGCAGACACAGAGCATTCTTTCCTCATCTCCGGCGGGCCTGACGAGCCAGACCGCTCCATCCGTCTCCTCAACGGCAAATGGCGGCATAATTTCGGAAGTATTCTTAAAAAAAGAATCCCCTGTCCGAATTTTTTTTCTTTCCAGATGGGAAACCAATCGCCATTCCATGAAAAACAGACTGTGATTCCGTTCAGCCGGAGGCCAGTCATTTTTATGATTATGATCTGGAGAATAGGCAAACTTTCAAACTGTATTACTCAAAAAGAGATTCTGAGTCTATTTTTGATCAGCTGCCTGCCGGTCTGCCTGCGCGCGGCGCTTTTTCTGTTTTCCGGCTATTCCGGCGGCAATACTTTATCCCTGCGGCAGGATGGTTCGGTTGCGATTCGGACGGGAGAAATGGCGCCTGTCAGCCGCTCGGTAGAGGAATACACTCCGCTCAATCGGCTTCCCGTTGATTTAATTCAGGCGCTGCTTCTGCAGGAAGATCAAGATTTCTTCCACCACCGCGGATACAGCCTGAGGGAAATAAAGAATTCTTTAATCGACTATTTATTAAGGGGGCGGAAACTCAGAGGAGCCTCCACTATAACCCAGCAGCTGGCAAGAACACTTTTTCTGGGACGAGAATTGTCGGTGAAGCGAAAGCTTCTGGAAATCCGCACAGCCAGAAAACTTGAAATCGAGCTGACAAAATACAAAATCCTGGAACTCTATCTGAACCATGTTTACTGGGGAAAGAACAGATACGGCATAGCCGCGGCCAGCCGGTCGTACTTTCAAAAGAATCCGGAGCAACTGTCGAAAAAAGAAGCTTTGTTTCTTGTCAGCCTGCTGCCGGAACCTGAAACTTGTTCAAACGCAGTCGAGTGCGTCAGCCGGAGCGTAAAAAACAGAATGCGGCGCCTGGAAAAAATTATGGACACCGGATTTCGGCTGGATCTTTCCGGAGCCGGGGATCTATAAAAGTTATTATGAGCAATGAACCACTGAAAGTGAATGATCCCGGCCAGCTCCGTCAGATTATTGAAAAACTGTTTCTGAGGCTGCCCGTTCTTCTGAAAGAAAAAGAAAGGGAAGTGGGAGTTCAGATCACCGGATTTCAATCGGACCTGTTGGAAATTGTTCACGATCGCCCCAACAGCAATGTCAGGATTATCACTCTCAGGCATAACGATCAGCTTCTCCTCCTGGAATGCACCGTTGTCGAAAAAAATTCAGCCGGCAATGAGCTTGTAAAACCGATCCGGCTGCATCTTCACCGTCAGGTTCGAAAGCTTGTCCGCCTGGAAGTCCCCGCCGCAGTGGAGGGTCCGCTGGTCACCGGATTCATTACCGTCGCTATGTTTCCGGAGAAGCTTTCACAGAATAATGAAACCAGGGAGGCTCTGGTTCGAATTTATAGAGAAAAATTGAAACATACGTATCCGGAAGTTTCTATTGTGCTGCGAAAATCGATCCGTATGGATGTGCGGATGCGCATCATGAACCAGAACGGCCGGAGCGTCTTTGCTCCGGACAGAAAGGATCCCATCGCCTGGGGGCCTCTGATCGCATCAGATCTTGACAATAAATTTATCACTTTCCGCGATTATGAAGAAATCCGCAATTATGAAAAACTGGACGATCTGATCGTGTCTGAAATCAGCATACCGATTTTTTACAGAGATTTCTACCTGTACGGTTATGTCCAGGTTCTTTCTGGAAAGCAGATGACACAGGAGGATTACAGAATTATTTCCGCCGCTGCTAAAAGTCTCGGGGCCGATTTTGAAAAACGAGGCAGTCTCCCGGATAATAAAGAGAAGTGCCCGGTGCTGGATATCAACCGCGCGGGGATCGGTCTTCTGCATCCGCCGAATTCGCCGGCCCTGAAGTCATTCATGGCAGGGCAGGAAGTTATCTTTGATATGGAGTTTCCCGGACCCGATCCAACCCGTGAGGCATTTCGCGGCATCATCCGCAACATACGACCTCTGGAGAAAGCCTACCGAATCGGCGTTCAATTTGAAGAGGCAGGAATCAAATCCGCCGTGCTGGAAGCCTATGTCGCCGAACAGGAGAAAGGAAAACCGGCTGCCCAGTCCTGAATCTCGGCGGCGTCGTCCGTGATTTCAAGGTTCCACAGCCTCGAAATAATTGCCGCCTTCGTAATTCTCGTACCGGGAAAAATTGACCGGCTTTCCCCTGGGCCGGTACGGTCCGTAATTTCCTCGAAGAGATATTCCGCGAAACAGGGAATAGATGCCGACAGCCAGAGATTTCGCCACAGCATCCCTGGAATTGATCACCAGCGCTCTGTCTCTGTCCCGGTTGAGAAATCCTATCTCCAGATAGGCGCAGATCGCATTCACAAAGGTCGGTATGGCGTATGTGCTGACGAAAGGCGTCTGTATAGGACCGATCGCGCCGTTTGCCCTTTTGGCCGGTTCCATCAACCGAACGCCGTATTGAACAAACCGCAGCAGCTCGTCGCTTGCAAAGTGGTTGTCTCCCCCGTATCCCGCTTCCCCGTCTTCGCGACGCCAGAGTTCAGCGCGCGATTTTTCACGGTCCCAGAATCGTCCTGTCGCACGAAAATCCCGGTAAACCATGCTGTAAGGACCAGGGCCGCCCCTGCGCGCCCTTTCGGTCCAGTTCGCATCGTCTCGGTAGCTCCAGGAGACCATATTGTAGCGAATGCCCCTGTTGCGCTGCAGCCAGGGGCCGGATCCGTTTTTCAGAGAACGATAGCCGTGAAAATACACCCAGGCGTCGGCGCGGGCCGATTCAAATTTATTCCAGCCGACATCCGTAACCAGCCAGCCGTTGTACCAGGGAAGCCGTCGAAAGAGCGAAATGGATTTTTGTCCAATAGTGATTTCGCGCAGCAAATCAAAAGTGCGATACCCCGGGGCGAGAACTGCTGCCATCCCGCCCGGATTCTGTCCTTCTGCGGGGTTTAAATGCAGCGATACGACCAGGCTTGGCTGAACTTTGTTTATCTGAGAGATTCTTCCCGGCATGATATTGCGGCTCTGCGGGTCGGGAAAATCGTACAGACGATAGGGAGCGTTGACCTCTGGAACATCAGGCGCTGAAAACCTCTGATTCCAGCTTTCTGTCCTGGTCAGGACTGCATCCAGCCGGATACGCTCAAACTGGTTTCCCGGCGAAAAAGTCTTGAGAATTTCCTGAAATTTTGTCCAGCCGTCGCCGGTCAGCGTGAGATCCGTATAATACTTCAACTGTCTGGCAAGATCCATCACCACTTCATGTTCATTGAGGTTCTGGTACGACATTCCGAAGGCATAGGGCTCCAGATAGGCGCCCGTTACCGGATTCCATTTGTCGTCGTTGTGAGAATTGTTGATTCCTCCGTGTCCTGGATCGATTACAATCCGGTATTCCGGAGTGATAAACGGAATCTGCGCATACAGAGCGGGAGCGTTCCAGAGAACGATCGCCGCGGCTGTATGCGATAAGAATCTGAATGACTTCAATCAGCGATTGGGAGTCTGAGGCTGTGCCTGGGCAGGAGCCGGAGCGGCGTTTCCACCGGAAGATGCATGACCTTGAGAAATGTATCCGTCAGCGTCATCCGTATCGACCTTGTATTTTGAAATCACAGCGTCTTTCTTGGAATTTGAATCTTCCAGCGTCGTCAAAATATTGATGGCGAAAAGCTTGCAGAGCCGGAAATGATCGATGGCAACATCATAACGTCCCACATTCTCTCTTTCTTCCGCCATGTTTAGATGGCCCTGAGCCATTCTCATGCGCGATGCCTGGGCCTGGAAACTGGTAGCCGCCCTGACGTTCTGTCCCGGCAGCAGAGTCTGCGAAAGCTCCATCGCCGCTACTTTGTCCGAGCATTCGGTAAGCATGGTGATGGATTTTTCCTTGTATTTGTCGCAAAATTTCTTGAACAGTTCCTGTATCTGCCTTCTGCAATCCGCATAACCGGCCTGAGCTTCCACGTACCGTCCGCGCAGATACTTATTGGCGGCGTTTCTGTAGGTTTCCCGGATTTTTTCGAAATCGGGTTTGGAAGTCGCAACATCCCCTCCGAAGTTTGCAATTACTATATTGAGTTTTTGGATCATGACCGGAAGCTCTGTTCGTAGATCGTCGACTTCCCTGGCTGCATGCTGCCTTTGTAAATAAGAAGCCCGTTCCGGTTCATCCGCATCCACCAGATTGGCGTCCCCGGCCTGAGCGGACAGATAAGCCGGTGATATTGTCAGTGTAAGAAGAGCGGCCATGAACAATCTTAAAGAAAAGAAATGAAACCTGATTGCTGAAGTATTTGAACTGGATTGTGTGATATTTTTCATATTGTTGAATTCCCTGGAAACATCCATCCTGTTTGTTTCCTGAAGCTGTCAAATAAAAAAATCTATCAAAGACTAAATTCTGCCCGGGGACAGGTGCAATTTTCCTTGTAATTGGCATAAATAATTAATATCCTGATTGCCCGGAAATGAGCCTTCCACAATTCATGAAACACTCTATGCCCGCATCCAAAAGCATCAGGCAGATTTTTTCTTACCCCATCGGGATGATTTTCTGCCGTGCAGGCTTGCTCCTGATATGCTTATTCAGTTATCCATCGATCCATGCCCTGGAAGGCAATGTAGTTCTTCCGGATCGGACAGTGCCGATTGCGCGGACGAATATTGAGGAGTTGTGGCCTATTCTGACTCTTGCAGAAAGAAAAATCCTTGCGCCGTATTTGATAGAAAGCGCGGCCGACACAAAAGATGAAAAAAAAAGAAAAACGCTGCTCGATGCCTTGAGACATGAGAACGACGGGACATTGCGGGCCTATTTTATTGTCGCCGGAGCGCTTTTTAATTCAGACAATCCGAGAGACAGAGCCAATTCGATCAGCGCCGGTATCGCCGGCAGTTCTGATATTCAGTACAGAAGCGTTCTGGAATTTCACCTGGCGCTTGAAAAAAGCGCGGGCGGGGAGTACCTGTCTCCAGCCGAGCTGATGAAGGTCTGCAATCTGCCGCAGCAGGATTCATCCTGCCGGTTTGTAAAGATGACGGCGGAAACAGACCGGGTTTCCCGTCTTCCTGTTCTTACCACGGCGGCCTTAAAGAATATTCTTCAAATCGGCCGTCCGTTCCTGGGACGAAATCCTGTGCGGCCTCCCTTTTTCAAGGAAATGGGAAAAGAGCTTCCCATGAAAATTTTTGCAATCGGTCTGCCTCTGGAGGCCGCCATTCTCTCTGAACGGATGACGCAGGGAGAGACCGGCGCTCTCGCGATAGAAATCCGGTCGATGCTTCCATTTTTCCTTGCCGCTGCCGGCGACTTCTCTTCAGCAAGTCAATTCGTAAGTTCCAGCTCCGCTCTGCCGGTTTTGAAAATCCACGCTCAGGTGGACTGGCTGACTCTGGCGGGAAAATACACAGATGCGATTCGCATTATCACGGACGGCGGGCCGGACCGGTTCATCACTCCCGCTGTGGAAGTTCTGAAAGATAGCTGGACTGATTTTCCTTACTCGCGCGAAGGCATGCGGCTTCGGCTTGCCATGCTGCTTTATCTTGCCGGCGATGTCAGAAAGGCCGCGCAGGCTCTTGAGCTTCTGACGGACATGTCAGGCCAGACTGCCACAGGTGAGCCGGCAAAATATTTTGCCAGGCTGCGCCTCGCGCAGATTCTTCTGAGAGAAAATCCTTCCCTGGCGCACAAGATTGCGGAAGATGTGATGTACATATCCCAGGAAAAAGGCTGGGAGGTGCTTGAGTACAACAGCACAGTCATAGACGGATGGGCGAATTATTTTTCGGGTAATTACTTTGTGTCCATTGTCGATTTTACCAAGGCTCAGGGAATACTATCGGGCGCCTCCAGCGATCATGCCACGGAATATTCCCGCCAGCTTGGAATGCTTGCATCGATGAATAAAATTCGTCCCGGCGCCATTCAGATGGATTTGATTTCCAGGCTGAATGCTCTTTTGCAGCAGAAGCCGTACAACCAGGCAATGTTCACCATCCAGGAATGGATGCCCCCGGGCGCCGACCCTGATTTTTTTCTGAAAGAAGCGATAGTAAATCTCAGACGCAACAACTGGGGAGCCCTCAATCTGCTCCTCGAGTACAACCGAAGTCAGGAATCGCTCTTCAAACCGGGAAAAAATCCTGGAGGTCTCCGCGGTTTTTTAATGAGCGTGCAATGGTCAAAGGAGATCGCCAATTTTTCCTATATCAATGCATTGTTTCCGGGCTCGCGCGGGATTCTGCCTTCAGCGCGGCTGAAGGCGCGTGATTTTCTGCCGCAGACTGCATCAGTCACGGTCCGGCCGGAGCTTCTCAAGTATACGGATCTGTACATATTCAGCTTCTCGCTGCATTCAGAAAAAATTATCTACGTGGCATTTCCAACAGTGATTGCCGTTCCCATCCGACGTCAGAGGCGGCTTTTCTACAATTACGTTCGCACGATGGGAGTTGCCTTTCTGAAACTGAGTGCGGAGTCCACCGCATCGGCCGCGTCTTCCTGCGGCTTCTTTTCATCCGAGGCAGGCAGGTGCGCGGCATCTCAGGCCGACTTTGATGCTCTCAGAAAAGAAATTCGCGCAAAATTTGCTCCCGGCGGTTTGATCCGAATCCATTACAATCCTGAATTTGATATCGACTATCAGTCCTTGATTTTCCCTGACTGGCAGGTGAAGCCGCAGGCGGTCTTTTTCTACTCGCCATCGACGGTGAATCATCCCTTCCTTTCTATGGAAGAAAAAATCTACAGGGGTTCCTGTTTCACTCTCGCCTCGGGTAAAATTCCGCAGACAGTCGAAAATTTTGAAAACTCATTCGGCCTGGAAACCAGCGCTCCCAGGGGTGTATGGATATGGCCGGATACTTTTGATCCAGGCCGCACAAGCCAGGGATCCTTTCGGATGGTGTATCTGAGAAATTTTCTCTGTGGAGATGAGCGAATTCGTCTCTGGGATATGGAAAGGTTTTCTTCTCCGTCGGCTCCGGGGCTGGTTGTTTTTCGCTCCAGAAAAAGCGAACTCGAACTCGACCGGGCTTTTTCCCGTCATTTCGCTGAGAAAGGCTCGGCGATTCTGGAAGTGGATGCCTCGTTCGATGAAGAGATTTCAGCCAGATTTTTTACAGATCTTTTCGGCAGGCCGGGCCCGCTGACAGGTGCGGCGATTCTTGCCTCGTACCGTTCTCTTCTCCCGGGACTCAGAAATACGCGGCTTATAATGCCTCATATTACTCCATAGTGTAATCATGAAACAGAATACTGTCGTTGATTCAAAAGGCCGCCGTATCAAAATCCTCAAGCTGCAGCTGGGATTTTTATGTGATGTCTGCAAGGCGGCCGTGCCTGTAAGAAATCTTCTGGCGAAGAAAACCCAATGTCCGCAGTGCAAAACCCAGCAGAGTCTGACCGGAAAGTTTGCCGTTCCAAAACTGCTCTCTCTGGGCAATCCGGCGATTCATGCCATTGACGCGGGGCTGGCAGATCGAACAGAAACGAGCGGTTTTTTCTGGATTCAGCTGAATGTGGCTCCGTCCGGGGGGAAGTGTCCGCGTTGCAACCAGCTTCTGGAGATCGAGACGGTTTTTTCCGGCGACTCATATGAGTGCTCTTCGTGCAAAGGATTCTTTGATGTCACCCGCCAGATCGAATTTCAAGGAGCGCCCCTTCATCCTTTGCTGGACTGTATTATTACTGAAATAATTCCCATTCACAATGACAGAGAAGTCTCTGTCCTGACCTGCGTAAGGTGTGGAGCTTCCCTGGAGATACGCAGTCATTCCCGGGGGCGGATAAAGTGCTCGTACTGCGGCACCTTTCATCTTGTGCCCGATGTCAGGCCGGAAGCTGTGGATTTCAAACGGCCCAGGATTTTACTGATTGTTGATGTAAGCGTTGAAAAGATAATTGAACAGATAAAAACCGTAGAGGGTAAAAAACTTCCCAGAGTACGATATGATCTGTTCTTGAACCACATTGACTACAACCACAATGAAAGGAAAATACTCGAAGATCTCGGTCTGCTGCCGCCCGGCAACAAATCCTGAGCCTTAACTGTTATTGCTGAATCTGTGCCGGCGCCTGTCGCTTTTTCTTACTTTACCCCAGAGTCGCCGGAACGCTCTTTGGTCAGAGAGAGCTCCGGACACCTTCCGTGGCGGGAAAAGCGGATTGAAGAATACAGAAAATAAAGAAGAAGAAAAAGAAAATCAAAATCCTGAAGTCAAGGAAAATGCATTTTCCGTCATACTTTCATTCGGTGTGCTGATACTTCTTGTGTTTGCCTTTAAGTCGTCAATCCTGGACGCAAACAACATACCAAGCGGATCGATGATCCCGACATTGAAAATCGGCGATTATCTTTTTGTGAATAAGATGCGCTACTCACTTCGTTTCCCGTTCACGGACTATGAGATTGTGCGCATTGATGATCCGTCCCGCGGGGATATTGTCACTTTCGAACCGCCTCCGCCGGAAGATCCTTCGCGTCACTACGTGAAAAGAGTCGTCGGTATGCCGGGCGACCGGATTCGAATCCGCAATATTCCTGCTTGCCAGCTGCCGCTTCGCGCTGTCGAAACAAAGAAGGGAGATGTGAAAAGAGATTTTATATGCGGAGAGAAAACAGGCTTTTTCGGAATGAGCGAGCCCTTTGTTGCCTTCATTGAATACAAACCCGGAGATCGGGGTCCCTGGCTGAATTATCTGCCGGAAGAACAGCCGGCTCAGTCAGCGCGTGAACTGCTAATTGATTCCGATGATGAAATGGTCCTTCCTCCCGATATGCGTCCGCTGGCACGTCACAATGAATATCTTCCTGTTCTTTTTCAGGAAAATATTAACGGAGTACAGCACATGATTGTCGAATCCTCCAGCGCGCAGCCGGGAATGCAGCCGTGTTCGCTGCTGGAAAGCGAAGGCTGTATTATTCCGGATAATCAATTCATGGTAATGGGGGACAATCGGGACGATTCAAAAGATTCGCGATTCATCGGTTTGATCCACAGAAGCAAAATACTCGGCAAAGCGGTGATAGTCTATTTCAGCATCAACTGGCGCGACGGTATCTGCAAAGCGTCTCATGTGTATCCGGAATCGCCCGGACCCAATGACGGATTTTTACTGCCTGATTTTCCGCCGGAAAGTCAGAAGAAATACTGCACGGATCTGGATTTGAGAGAGAGCATGGAAACGATTCCGGAATATCTTTATCGGACAGTTCATTCGCGGATACCGCGCATGTCGGTGCGATGGTACAGAATCGGCAGACTCTTGAAATGATGGTGGCCGGGCTTCGCAAGCTTAAAAAAAACGGTTGAATCGCCGGGCGAACTTTCGTTGATTTTACGCATCATGCGGATCAGAGTATCATGTCTGTTTTGACCGGTGCAGCCGGCGGCATCCTGCCGGGAGTGCACTGCAAAACCGCCGCCGGCAAGCCGGATGATCTCCAGTGAGCGCATATTTTTCTATCGGCTTTTATGAGCGAACTTAAAACAAAAACAGATACAAAAGAGTCAGGCGGAAATATATCCGCGGCAGACGCGGTCGGCGTCGGCTTTGAATTTCTGGGATTTCTGACTTTTCCCGGCCTCTGCGGATATTTCATCGGCATGCACTGGCAAGAGACAAATCCATGGGCCCTGCTTGTCGGAATGGGGATTGGTTTTTTCGGAGGATTCTGGATTTTAATTCGGCGTATCAACAGCATGAAATCCTCTGTCAATTCCACTGAAAAAAAAATCGGATCAAAAGCGCCGACCGTGGAGAAAAGAATTGAAACGATCCGGGACGATTTTGATTCTCTGAACAAAAAAATTGACCGGCTCAAAGATGACTCTTGAATCGGAAGCTCAGATTTTTTCCCGGTCTGCCCGGCGCTGGCTGCAGGCTGCAATTCTTGTCACCGCCATGCCATTCTGTGTGCTTTCCGGATATTTTTTTTTCCCGCTGATATCATTCGAGGTGAGGATCGGTGTTCAGATCTATGCTTTCGCATTGTCCTATCCGGCAATACTGGTCGGTCTTTTCCTTGCCGGTAGAAATCCGGCCCTTTCTGTTCCTGTTCTTCTTTCCGGCAGTTTCCTCCGGCTGGGAGGACTTTTTCTGCTTGGATTTTTATTGCGATTTCTGGATTCCATTCCGGTTGTTGAAACCCTGCTCCTTTATCTTGCCACGGTTCTGATTTTTTTAATTTTTGAGGTTGTCAGCTTTGTCCCATTTGGATTTTCTGCCGTCAAACGAGTGGATTTGTAATGACACGCCTGTATGCATACACGGCTCTATTGATTTTTTCTTTGCTTGCATCCAGCCCGATGTCCGCGGAAGAATCGCATAAAGAAGCGGAAACTTTTGACTTGTCCGAAGTGCTCGTCCATCATTTGATGGATGCCCCAATTTTTGAATGGAATCTCTGCCTGGCCAATACAAAGCTGGGCTCGTATGATTTGTGCGGCCGTAAGGTCTATGCCGGATCGGAAGAGTTTGAAAACGATGCGTTTCGTAGGTATGTGTTTTCAGATGAAAAAGGACAGTACAAATGGCAGGGAGGGATTCCTCTCCATATTACAAAACGTGTGTCGATGATGTTTGTTTCCTCATTTCTGCTGCTCGTCATCATGATTCTGGCGGCCCGTCTTATTTCGCGAAATCCATTTCAAATCCGCAGTCGTTTCACAGGCATTGTGGAAGCTGTTGTGCAGTATGTCAGAGTGGAAGTCGCAGATAAAAATATGCATCATGAAAAAGGCTGGCATGCGTACATTCTGACCTTGTTTTTCTTTATTCTTTTCAGCAATCTCCTGGGTCTTTTCCCGCCTTTCGGTGAAATCGCTGAGACCATCGCGGGAAGCGTGTCGGGTCACGGCGCGTCTCACGGCCATAGCGCCGATTCAAAGGTATCTTCCATGCTGGCATTCTGGCCGGGCATTACGGTAACGGGAGACATCGCCGTCACGCTGGCTCTTGCCTCCATGGTCACGATAATGATCTGGGTAACAGGATTTAAATCTCAGGGCGTTTCTTTCCTATGGTCGTGCATACCGTCCGGAATGCCGCTTCCTGTTGCGATAGGCTTGTGGCCGCTTTTATTTCCTTTAGAAATTATTATCGGCCCGCTGGCCAAAGGTTTTGCTCTGGCCATTCGCCTTCTGGCGAATATGACGGCTGGACACGTTATCATCATCGCGCTTCTTGGGTTTATTTTCCAGTTTAAGAATTTCTGGTATTTTATCGCTCCGATTTCCGTTGCGGGCGCGGGCGCCATCTATCTTCTGGAAGTGATGGTGGCTTTTTTGCAGGCATTTATTTTTTCGCTTCTAGCATCGCTTTTTATCGGTTCGAGCATGCACAGGCATTGATGGTATGTCCGGGTTCTATATTTATTCTTTATAGAAGAGAACTGACAGCAAGTTCGCGATTTTCGCGGTCTTCAGATCAGGATGTATGTTTAAGATAGTTTGTTAAGGAGGACAGCATGATTGGAATAGCTTTCGTTGGTGTAGGTCTGGGCGCCGGACTGGCGGTTCTTGGGGCCGGTATTGGAATTGGCAGAATCGGGGGTTCCGCTGCGGAAGGCGTGAGCAGACAGCCGGAAGCGGCTGGCGCAATCCAGCTGGCCATGATTATTTCGGCGGCCCTGATTGAAGGGGTTGCTCTTTTTGCGCTTGTTATCGCCTTCCAAATGGGCGGACTGCTCAATAAAGAGATTCTTGAAAAATTCGCGGCACAGAATCAGAGCACAGCTCCTGCGCCCGCTCAGACGCGATAGTCTGGTTGATATTAATTTCGGGAGGACTCTATGCTGCAGTATCTTGCTGGCGGGGGCGGGATCGCTCTTCTTGATGTCAATCCAGGTCTTCTGATCTGGACGACGATCACGTTTTTTATTGTATTCTTTATGCTTCGGTTCTTTGCCTGGAAACCGATCGCTCAGGCAATTGATGCCCGGGCGGACAGAATCCATGCGGATCTGGAGCGTGCTGAAAGTATCCGAAAGGAAGCGGAGGCAAAGTATGAAGAGTATCTACAGAAATTAAACTCGCTGCGGCAGGAAGGACACGATATTGTCCAGGAAGCCAAGAAAGACGCTGAAAAGCTGCGTCAGGAGATCCTGGACACGGCACGAAAAGAGGCAGAGGCTGCCAGATTGCGCGGCGTACGCGAAATTCAGCTGGCAAAGGATACAGCGCTGGAGCAGCTTCATCAAGAAGTGGTAAATCTTTCCATCGCGGTTGCCGGTCAACTGATTGGCAGAAACCTGAATGCAGAGGATCACAAGCGATTTGTGACAGACAGCGTTAAGAAAATTCGGAGTATAAACTGACAGATGGCCAGAGTTGAAAAAATAGCAACGCTCTATGCTGCGGCTCTGATCGAACTGGCCAGGGAAGGAAAATTTCTTGAGGAGATGGAAACAGAACTCAAGCAGTCAGTGGATATCTTCATTAAGGAAGAAACTGTCTGGAAGTTTTTCATTTCGCCCATAATCAGGGCCGATGTGAAGCTCAAAATCATTTCAACGGTGTTTAAAAAAGAAATGCGCGATGTGGTTTATAATTTCCTGGGAGTCCTGGCAGCACGCGGAAGGATGAAGGAACTGCCTGATATAGTAAAAGCCTACTCGGAACTGCTGGATGAAGAGCTGGGAAGGATGCATGTTTCTGTGGAATCAGCTTCGCCGATCAGCGAGGAACAGGCTCGCGAGCTCAGAGAGGTTTTAACAAAGTATTTTAAAGTTGATACAATTCTGGATATAAAGGAAAATCCGGAACTGCTCGGTGGATTGATAATCCACAGCGGTGATATGATGATTGATACCAGCATTGAAAATCAATTGTCACGGATGAAAAAGATCCTTCTGGAACGCAAAATTCTCGGCGAGGAATTCTATGAAAATTAAGACAGATGAAATAACTTCCGTATTGAAGAAAGAAATACAGGGATTTCAATCCCAGCTCAATCTTGAGGAAGTGGGCGAAATAATTTCCGTCGGAGACGGGATTGCGCGAATTTACGGCCTCGACAAGGTTATGGCCAATGAAATGATCGAATTTGAAGATGGCACGCTGGGGCTGGCTTTCAATCTTGAGGAAAATTCAGTGGGCGCTGTGGTTCTTGGAGAATACAGACATCTCCGCGAAGGTTTCAAAGTGAAAAGACTCGGCCGGGTTCTGGAAGTCCCGGTGGGCGAGGCGATGCTGGGACGCATTGTGGACGCAATGGGCCGTCCCATTGACGGAGCCGGTCCGGTAAACACAAACAAAACGCGACCGGTTGAACTTCTGGCTCCTGGAATCGCCAAACGACAACCCGTAAAGGAGCCGATTCAAACGGGAATCAAAGCGATTGACGCGATGATTCCGATCGGCCGGGGGCAGCGCGAACTTATCATCGGCGACCGGGGAACAGGCAAAACAGCCATCGCCATCGATGCGATTATAAATCAGAAAGGGCAGGATGTGATCTGCGTCTATGTGGCTATCGGTCAAAAGGCCTCAAAAGTCGCAGCTCTGAAAGAGAAACTGGCAAAACTCGGCTGTATGGATTACACAATTATTGTCGCGGCAACAGCGTCCGACCCGGCTCCTCTGCAGTATCTGGCGCCATATTCCGGATGCAGCATGGCGGAATACTTCATGTATGATAAAAAGATGGCGACGCTTGTAATCTATGACGATCTGACCAAACAGGCCAATGCTTACAGGCAGATGTCTTTACTGCTTCGTCGTCCGCCTGGACGGGAAGCGTTTCCGGGCGACGTTTTCTATC
>VFLI01000058.1 GCA_009885105.1 Spirochaetia bacterium
CACCTTGATTTTCCACTGAATTTTGCCAGTGTCGGCATCCATGCCTCCACTGGCGGGTTATTTTTAACCATTTATTAATACCGGGGTGCGGGTTTATCGAAATACGTTAAAAAGTTGAAATTTTGCCGGTTTTACGAAATAATTGTAGTACGCCCGCCAATTTCGGTTGACGGTTTAACGTATTTCGTCTAATAGAAGTTGACTAGGAAATTGCCGTGCGGATTTGGCGTGATCCGTTGCGCGGCCTTCCGTGGCCGCGCTGATTTCGTTTTATTTTTTATGTCACCTTGATTTTCCATCGAATTTTGCCAGTGTCGGCATCCATGCCTCCACTGGCGGGTTATTTTTAACCATTCGTTCATACCGGGGTGCAGGTTTATCGAAATACGTTACACCAGTGACAATTTGCCGGTTTTACGAATTAATTGTAGTCCGCCCGCCAATTTTGGTTGACTGGTTTAACGTATTTCGTCTAATAGAAGTTGAGCGAACATTCCGGCTGAATCGATTCGCCTTCGCCGGCCTCCCTGGCCGGCGTTTTTGATGGTTTGCTTTTTTATATATTTAGATTTATACTGATTTTTTTTTATTTCTGTATTATATTTTTTTTGATTTATGCTATTTTACCAGATTCTCTCTTCTTTCGGTTGCTCAGTTCTGTAGAAATATTCCGGCCCCCCGGATATATTGAAAGTTGTTTTTCTGCTAGGCTTGATACGGCTTCATTGTTTTTCTTTCAGAGGCTCCCGGTACGCCTCGATGGCCACCTGAAAACAGGCCACCCGTGGCCACCCCAAAATAGGCCACCCGGACGGTACGTTTCTGTATGAACGCTCAATTTTCAGGCTCATTTTTCGCAAGTTTTTTTTGACTTTTAAGCCGGTAGCTGAGTCCCTCAAAATTCAGCAGATGGCCATGATGCATGACACGGTCGAGAAGGACCGAGACGGTCGCCGCATCTCCGAAAAGTTTCGGCCAGTCTTCCAGCGGGCGATTCGATGTAATGATCGTACTGAATTTTTCATAACGATTCATTATGATCTCCAGAGTGTCATCGCCGGCGCTTTCCGGCAGTTTTCGCAAGGCCAGATCGTCGATGATGAGCAGGTCTGTTTGCGAAAGAGCCTTCATGAGTTTTCGGCGACCCTTGAGCGCTGTCGCTTCGTTCAGCTCCTCAAAGAGCTGGTGCGCCGGACGGTACAGCACGCGAAAGCCGCCGCGCGCCGCGGCATGACCGATGGCTTTCGCCGTATGGCTTTTTCCTGTGCCCGGAGGCCCGAGAAAAAGAGCATCCTCTCGCCGCGTCACAAATTTCAACGTCAGGAGTTCGAAGATCATCTTCTTCGGCAGCCGCGCGTTGAAGGCCCAGTCGAAATCAGACATCGTCTTCAGATCCACGAGCCCTGAAGCTTTCACACGGCGTTCAACGAGCTTCGTTCGCCGGCGGTCCAGCTCATCGTTCAGGAGGAGCGTGAAAGCTTCAAGAAAAGGGAGCTTCCCCTGTTCGGCCTGAATGGCCCGAGCCTCAAGGCTTTCGCGCATACCGGAGAGCCGTAGTGCGCGAAGCATTTTTTCAATCTCAACAATGCTCATACTGCGCCTCCCGCACGGGCCGCGAAATGGGCCGCATACTCGGTTGTGGGCCGGATGATCTTATGCAGCTGAATGAGCGGGGGTTGCCCTTGCAGCTCCTCCGCCCGGTGTAGCTCGATCAGTTTTCGCATGGCGCGATACGTGCGAACACCGCGTTTCATGCAGACGTCCGCTGCCCGTTCGATTTCAGCCGCCGTGAAATGCCGCGCCAGAGAAACTATGCCCTGAATGCGACGCTGCGCAATACGACCCTGCTCCTTGAACATTTCGCGCGCGAGTTCGCCGGTCTGTGTTCCGATGGCGCGGGCACGGGCCAGCAGATACTCTGTTTGCCGCGACGGATTGAACAGGCGGTCGGTCTCGGAAATCGTGAAATTTCCGGGCTTTTTACGCGCATATGACCGCACAGTCTCCAGCGTCGCCGGATGCAGGATCTGAACGGTCAGATCGTCGAATCGCACCGGCACACGCTGATGCAGAAGCTCGGGCGGCGCGGAATAATAGGCGCGCGCGACCTCGACGAGTGCGTCATCGGCGACAGTTCTTTCCTCCTGGATGAAGAAGCGAAAGCGTTCGAGCGGCAGCGTTTTGAGGAACGGCCTCTCCTCCTGAAACATCGCCTCGACCTGTCGCTTCGCACGGCCGTGGACGCGCGGCGCGGCCCAGCGCTCCTCCCAGTGCATGAGCCAGTCGTTCTGCTGCTCAATGCTGTCAAACCGGCGGCCCTTGAGCGCGGTGTCCTGCGTGTGCTCGATGGCCTTCTCTACGCTGCCCTTGCGATCCGGATCCGCGACGCGCGCGGGATCGGCGACGACTCCGTAATGTGAAAGCAGCGCGACGTAAACAGGATTCAGTTCGGGCTCGTAAATATCGGGCTTGATGACGCCCTGCTTCAGGTTGTCGAGCACCGCGTACTGCGTTGCCCCGCCGAAATAGCGGAACGCCTCTTCGTGCAGCCGCGCCCACGCGACCTGATCGACCTTCCACACGGTCTTGCGAAACGACCGCCGCGAATATCGCAGCGTCATGACGAAGAGCGCCGGGCGGCGATACTTGCCTGTGGTCGGATGTTTTGTCGGAGCGCCTTGACCGAGATCCACCTGGCACTCTTCGCCGGGCGCGAATTCGAGCACATCATAGACGTCCGGCTCGCGCTGCTTCAATTTGTGAACAAATCGCTTAACGCTATTGTACTTTGACGTGAAACCAAATTGCTCGACGAGATCCTGGTAAATGCTGACCCCGTTTCGCCCGAGTCTGACCTGTTCCTCAATCCAAGTGCGGTGCGACTCGCAGTCCGATTTCTGCGGGCCGGGAGACGGAGCCGGTGGCCACCCCGGCCTGTTTTGACCGGCCGGACCGGCATACCGGGCAACCGTGTCCCGGTGCACCTTCAGCTTTTTGGCGACCTCTCGCCGGGTATAGCCTGCGCGCAAAAGAGCGCTGATATCACTAATTTTCTGCTTTTTCAAGACGTTCACCTCGTTTCCCCCTTTTGGGGGCAAGTAAACGTCCCGTCCGAATTATGTCACATTACTCTGGCCTGGTTTCAGGTGGCCACAGGTGGCCTATTTTGGGTGGCCGCCGAAGCGGTACGGGAGCGGCCGGATTCAGACGGAACGTCGCTCAACTAAAGGATAACCGCTCCGCTCCTGCGCCCGAGGACGGGCTCCGGTGCTCGGTCCTTGCGCTCTCGCTTCGCTCGTGCGGTCGCGCTCACTTTTTGGAGGATTTGGATTGAGCGCGCCGCACCGCGCTGCGGACACATTGCTTCGCGCTTGACAGCGCTCGCAACGTCGTTTATCCTGTCCCGTTGACCAAAATGGTGGGCTGAATTTATTGTATCCATTGCGCGGCCTTCCATGGCCGCGCTGGGGGATGCGTGGGATTGTTTAAGCTCTTTACTTGGGGTTTCCTGATCATGGGACCACTGACTCTATTCATGAGCGACGATTTTTTTAAGGACGGTAAAGGTCAGGGCGTCAGCCGCTATGTTTTTTTTAGCGCTTGGTGTTTTATCATGATCGCCTTCCTTGTCTTTCGCATTGTTAGCCAACTCGCGGATATGCGGACAAAAAATATTGCAGCCCTTTTCGGGCTTCCTTTTGTACTACCAATCCTTGGAGCGTTACTGTTCACATTAATAGACGCAATTTTTCATTTATACAATATCCGTTTGTTCGGATTATTTCCGAATTCCCCGGTCTTTGACAAGTTTCCTACGCTTCTAATTTATTGCTGGGGCGGTGTCATCCTGATCGCGCTTTATTCATTGATGCCAAAGGACAAATACATAACGCTCGGTGGTAGAGGTCGCGGAGATCGCCGCTTCATAAATCGTGAGGATTTCTACACTCTCGGCAAAAGTGTCCGCGAGGTTTCTATAAAAGTTTTAATATCTACAGTGGGCCTAATTATTCTGCTTTATTTTATCATTCAAAAAATGAAATAATAGGAGTCCACATATGTTCGGCAAAAAACTTACTCGGGGTCACGCGGTCTTCATCATTTTGGCTTGGTTTGCTGCCGTCGATGGCGATGTGGATGATACAGAAATTGAAACGGTAATGGATTTCATTAACAATAACTTTGACGAATTAGATTTTGATTTTAGAAAGGAAGCTGAATTCCTCGGAAATACCAATGCAAAAAAGCGTGCTGAACGACTCTCCGAAGCTTTAGAGATCTTTAAGAATGATCCATTAAGCCAAAAATTTGCGATAATTGATGAATGCCATAATGTCATTCTCGCTGACGGAGAAGTCGCAGAACGCGAAAGGGATCTGCTCAAAATTGTGCTTGAGGAATGGAATATTTCTGCGGCTCAGTACAACGAACGTTATGCTTGACAATATTCATACAAGATATAGAAATATCTGGAAAACAACTGCTAATATTTTCCACATGGGGAAGTGGGACATTCTCGGAAATGATATGCCTGCTTGGAAAGAATTATCAAAATTCTCTAACCTTCTCTTCTCCATCTTATTGTTGTGTATAGGATCGCTTTTCTGTGGAAAATCGGAGTACTTTGTCTCCACTCCCTCAGGCCTTTATATGCGCAGCGGACCAGGCCAAGGCTACGCCGCTGTAAAACTCTTACCCGTAGGCGAAAACCTTGAGATACTTGATCTTAACGGACCTCCCGATGATCTTTATGGACTTAAATCTAATTGGTGTCGTGTCCGTACTAAAAACCCATTCCAAATCAATGTAGAAGGCTGGGCTTTTTGTGCTCTCATCAAGAATCGTAGACAAGAAAAGTTAGAAAATATCCACTTATATGCAAATATAATTGGCGGGGTTCTCGTAGCTCTTTCCCTCATTTTGGGGAGATCTGGCACCCCCGATAAACGTTTCAAAACTGGATGGAGAGACAATGTTGTCCCGAGTGGTCCAATAGGTCTTCTATGGCGCCTCGGAGCTCTTGCATTCTTCCTTGGCCACGTTTTTGGATATTTGTATGGCCTTGTATTTGGACTCCCTTTTCAATGGATATAGAACTAATCGTTCATAAACTATTGCCAGCACAGGCAATCCTCGTCGAAGGTAAAGAATGGTCGGATTTATATAGGTATTTTAGCAATTATCCCCATGGAATATATTTCTATACCTTTGGTGATAGCAAAATTCCGTGTTACATCGGGAAATGTACGGCTTCTTCCTATAACATTCTTGGACGCGTCTGGGATGAGTTGGATGACTACCGCAACGGAAAGTATTGGGTTCCACGGGATGTCAATAAATTAAAGAATTTAGAATGCTTCATTGATCCAATCAACCGCTCACAATTCTTTCAGCCTGATGACGAAGCAAAAATTGCTACACCAGAGTGGAAAAGTGCTATCAAACAATTTATTCGTGATATGAGGATTTCTTTTTCCTACTTGATTGCGCCTGCCCCATACTCGCCAAGTGAAATGATTGCACTTACTCATGACATTGAGGCTCTCCTCCAACTTCAACTCGTTCGTCGCTTCAATCTATCGCCCGGTTGGATTGGGGATGGCGGAATCAACGTTACCGGAGCCAATCCTGATAATCAGTACAAATATAATATAAAATTCTTGACAGACCCGATCATTGATACATCCATCTTTGAAACTTGAAAATTTTCTGTCGCATATCCAACGCCATCCATGGCTTATGCCTTTTAATTTCGCCCACCACTTCGGTCAACTCCGGATATGGCGCTCCGCTCCTTCGCGCGAAACGCGCTTCGGTGCTCGGGTCTTCGCGCTCTCGCTTCGCTCGTCCGGACGGGCGCGGATTTTGGTAGATTGGGAAACGCGCCCGCCGGATCGCGCTTGACCACATTTGGCCTGCGGCCAAACGTCGCATATCCTGACCGTTGAGCGAACATTCCGGCTGAATCGATTCGCCTTCGCCGGCCTCCCTGGCCGGCGTTTTTGATGGTTTGCTTTTTTA
>VFLI01000114.1 GCA_009885105.1 Spirochaetia bacterium
AAAAATCGGAGCAGGAATGATCATAGTCATTCTGGCCATCATGATGGCCATGATGTTCTCCAGTCAGGATATGGGTGATATTACGGACATCATAGCCGGTAAAGACGTAGCCGGATCATTTCACGGGGAGGCTATTTCCTTCAAATACTACTATCTTGCGGAAGATTCGTGCAAAAGGCAGTATGCTTCCTATGGCAACCTGCCCCAGTTCTTTCTGGACCGCTGCGTTGCCGGACAATTGAAAAATCTCTATGTGATTCCTGTGCTGGCAAAACGCATGGGTTTGGAGGTCTCCAATGATTCGCTGGAAAGAGAGATCATGGAACGGGCAAAGCTGGCCTATCAGACCCAGAGGGTCGTTTCAGAAGAAGATCGTCTGAGCCTTGCAGAATTTTACAGACGGGAAGTTCAATACTATCCTCGCGACCTGCAGCTAAGAACGGCTGAACAGCAAAAAATCTCGGAAAATCTGGCCGCGGGCTTCCCGGTTCCTGAAAGCCTGATACAGGCGCCCCCGGATAAGATTTCCTTTCAGCTCCGGATTGTGCGCTATTCCAACACAGAACTGATGAATCGAATTCCCGTAACAGTTACCGAGGCTCAGATCAAAGAAGCCTATACGAGAGAACAGGAAAAACTGGCTGCGGCGGACAAAAAACCTTATGAAACTCAGAAGGAATTTGTAAAAAACCGACTCCTGAATGATTTGAAACAGACCTCCCTGAATGATATCAAAAGCCGGCTCAACGCTCTGACCCGGCCTTCTATTGAAGATATAAGCCGGGTTTCTGGAATCTCCCCCATAAATCTGGGCCGAGTCACTCTGCAGAGTCTCGCTTCCGTGAAAGTCGGAGAAACAAACATACCGCTGACAATGCCGGGATTTCTGCTGGATCTGAAAAAAGCAACCGGACCTCTGGTTTCCGGCCCGCACCAGGACAATGAATACACAATGTACGCGGAAATATCGGGCCTGACAACTCCAGCCACTACCCTGACGGACGAACAAAAGAAGGAGCAGGAGGAAAAATTGGGCCAGGAAATCGCCGGATTTTATTTAAACTATCTTGTCGATGAAGAAGCGAAACGAGGAAGTTTTAAACTGAATCAGATGCGGCAGCCTGCGCAGACAGATGGACTTCCCGCTCAGGGACAGGATCAGGACGCGCCCCAAAACGAATAATCCGGAATGATTCTTGAAAGCTGAATTTGTAAATCCTTTTCTCGAAGCCACAAGTATTGTTTTCAAGAACCTTCTTCAGGCCGATATACTTCGCGGCAAAACGTCCATTAAGGCTTCCGCAGCTCCGTCTCATGAAATCGCAATCATTATCGGCGTGACTGGAAAATTTGCCGGTCAGGTCGTGTATTCCATGAATATTTTTACTGCCTATAAAATTGCGAGAAAACTGATGCCCGGCACAAGCGATGCCATCATTCGAAAAGAATTCCGCGATGTTCTGGGTGAAATCGGCAATATGATCACCGGGAATGCTTTGAATTTATCAGCAAATCTCAATGAGGATGTCGACCTGACCGTTCCCATGGTTGTCGATACAAATCTCAGCAAATTGACTTTCAAGAAAACCACCACATTGGGTTTGAATCTCTACAGCCGCTTTGGTTTGATGGAAGTCAACATAGCCTTCGGCTAATGCAGCGCCGGCATATAGATGCTATTTCACGCGGAGGGCGCAGGGAGGCGCAGAGGAAAAAGAAATTACTGTTAATCTCGCACTTAACTGTCCGTGGATGCATACCACCAGGGCAGGATTCCTCTTCTCCGCGGTCTTTGCGTGCTCAGCGTGAAAAATAACGAGCCAGGTCTCATTTCTCAATATTTTTTTTTCAACTGGAATCCCCGCAAACGACCGATTCTTAAAATGTCATTCGTGTAACTCCAGGGGTTCCCGCAAGGGAACCCCCCTTTTTTTTAATGGAAGGACATTTTTCCACGGACATGAATGAAATTTTCCAGAACCTTCATATCGTCGGGACCGGCTTTAAAGAATTCCACGCCAATATTGTAACCGTGCGCGGTGGGATAGTACCGGGTTATTTCCGCATGCAGCTCCATAACATGATGCCGTATCGGCAGAAGAATTTTGAGCTTATCATGGAATGTCATGTAGTCGAACAGGGCTTTATCATTGAGTTCGAACAGAAGTCCGCTCAGACTGATGTTGATAATACGGGTTCCCGCATTTTGAAAATACATTCGCGAAATCAGAGACTTGCTCATGCCGTAGTTCATCAGCTGGGCCAGAAGATCGACCTGTTGCGCCTGGTCGTAGCTGATGTGATACTTTTCAAGAAGCGATGAATGCACATAGAGATTCCCTATTATGTTATCATATATCATCAGAGGCGACATAACATAGCTTGAAAGAAAATTTCTCATGTCACTCTGACGTAAATCCTCAAAATGCTTCACAATATCTTCATGCGACTGAGTTCTCAGCATGTGCTGGTATTCGGTGTGGTAATTGATAAGACCATAGAGCGTCTGCCTTTCGAAATAATTTTCCACGCGCAGAACATCTCGCAGATAGAAACTCTTTTTTTCCTCCGTGACAAGCGTCTCGATTTTGTTGAGATCTTCGCCGGCGTTGTAAAACTTAAAATGGTAGTCGGGTGAAATACGGACAATTTCATCCGTGATGATGCGGTTTATAAGATACAGATTCGGTTCGTCCTTCTGGAGTTCCGCGGTGATGGACGGATACCGGGTCTCAACGAGCTGCCCTGCTCCCCTCCGTCCGAAAACCGGGCGGTAGAGAACTATAAATTTCATAAAAAGATCGTCCACCATTATCCTGTTGTTCTTTCTGCGCTGGGCGGATTGAATGAAGGCGGGCATCTTTACGATGATCTTATCCTGTCCCATTTCCAGAATTGGCACTTCGAACTGATAGAGTTCACTGGCGATTTCAAATTTCAGACGGCAGCGCCGTATACCGCCTTCTTCAATTCCCGGAGTACTGATGACGATGCGGTTGTTGTAAACCTGCTCAACAGAAGCCCGGTAAACCTCCGACTGGTAGCTGATCATGAGTCGAATTTTTTCGGAATGAAGATAGTAGAACAGATGCCGTATCCGGTTGATTTCAGAACCAAGGATCGTATCCTCTGTGTAGTCCTCAGCCCTGGATCCGGAAATACGCTGGATCTGCTCGATCAGAGTTTCCTGTTCTTCGATTTCACTGTTTTCTAAGCTGGATGGCATAGTATTTTCTTGATAAATTCAGAAGAGATTCACCGCAAAGACGCAGAGATCTCCGGACGGACCGGGAGAGAAGAGATCGACTTGCAGAATTGACCGGAATACCGACAGGGCACTCCACATTTCTGTCTCCATATCTTCAGTGACTCTGCGGACAATCTCCTGAATTTAACTCAGGTATTAATAAAATCGACTTGCGGAGAGGTAAAAAGCAGGGAGAGTGCGTTTTTAAGTGTGCTCAGATGACCGTTTTTTCCAGATCATCCGAGATCTCAAACAGAAGATCCAGTTTGGACAGCTTCAGGAGGGTCAGGAGAGACCTGGACAGATTGCAGAGGATCAGTTGACCACCGTAGCCTTTGACATCCTTCATAAAGGCCACCAGAGCCTCCAGAGCAGAACTATCAAAATATTCTGTTTCCTTTAAATCCAGTACGATCCTCTTGGGTTTTTCTTTGATAAAGCTGCTCAGCCCTTCTCGGAATTTACGGGCCACAACCATATCTACCCGCGCTTCCTGGATGTGAAGGATAAGCGTGTTGTTTCTGGATTCAGACTGAATCATTTTCAACTCTAAGTAAAATACTGGTTCCGGCGGTCAAATAAAATTCTCTTTAATACTGTTTACACAATATTTGACGGATATTTCAAGAAATAACTGTATCTGACAGGGCTTTTTTTAATTGCCCGTCGTCCACTGAAGCAGGAGATTTGACCTACGGTAATAAAGCAAATGAAAAATAGCTCACAAACGACCCAGAATGACGGCCCTGTTCGACGCAGAATCCTGGACTGGGCGGGACCATCCTTCCCCATGGAAGTAAGGGAGGAAGCAGCCCGTGTTTTCAATGATTATGGAAAGGAAAAAGGCGGTGAGGAAGTTGAGGCATACGCCACCGAGCTGAAATTCGGCACCGGCGGGCTCAGAGGAACGATCGGCAACGGCGCCGGTCGGATGAATTTGTGGACAGTCGGCAAGGCAACTCTGGGTTTCTGCAATTTTCTCAAGTCCAGGTTTAAAAATCCTTCTATAGTAATAGCGCACGATTCGCGCAGAATGAGCCCCGAATTTGCCCGCTGCACGGCCGGGATTGCCGCCGGGCTGGGAATGAAGGTGCATCTATTTGATTCTGTCACTCCCACTCCGATTTTATCTTTTGCCGTCCGGAAATTCAAGGCATCGGGCGGCGTGGTTATCACAGCCAGCCACAACCCTCCTGAATACAACGGCTACAAGGTCTAT